>JADBYK010000099.1 GCA_020403045.1 Cytophagales bacterium | reverse complement strand
GGATTTGTTTTTCTTCCTGCGTACATACATCTGATAAAAATAAAGGATGAATCGGGGACACCCAAAACAAACATAAAATCTTTGTTTTTATAGAAATTTAAAGGATTAGATTGCCAACACCTCTTTTTTGCGAAAGTCAGGAGCGCCTTGATGAGTAAACAAGAATGGATCGTAGAAGTGAAAATTGTACACGATGTTTTCCTCGGCATAGGGCTTCTCATTCATTAAATCAAATCGATTATTCCATCCCTCAGCACCTACCACAATAAAATGATTGCGGGTAATTTTACGAATAGCTTGTACAAATTTCAGTTGAACCGGCCACCACCAACTTTTTGAAAGGCCGGAAACTGTTCCACTCGCAGCATGAGGTTCGTTATACACCTCAAAAAATACTTTGTCCGTAGCATACGTTGAAAACGCTTTGGCGATGGCCTGCCAATAAGCCACCACTTTGTCGTCAAAACCGGATGTGGTAGCGAGTTTTTTTTCAAATCCCCCGTCATAATTGTGAATCGGATCAATTAAAACGGCAAGGCCTGCTCCGATCGCTTTTTTCACGGCATTATCTATAAAGAGCAAGTTTTGTTGGTTTAGAACGGAGGGGGAATTTTCTTGAAACAATAGAGAGGTGGCAATGGGCAAACGAATATGGGAAAAGCCCGATGACTTGATTCTTTTTAGGTCATCTGCCGAAAATCGGCTTGCGTATAGCGAAGGATCGGAAAAATCAGTGAACCATCCAGACAAGTTTATTCCTTTATCCAATGCGATTTTTGCTTGTCCAATAGAAATAGGAATACCCAATTCATTAGTTGTCTTTACTGAATCAGAATTTTGACACCCAAAAAGTAAACAGATGGCCGCAACGATTTTTCGCATCCTTAAAGCTACCAATTAAATCTAGAGCCCGAGAAAAACGACAGCAACTAGTGGCTACATCCGCGTATTTCAGCAACCTGTTGTATAAGCCTATTTCCACTCAAATTCTTTGTTTTATACTCCCTTTGACCGTTAGTTTTTATTGCTAATTTTGCCCATTCTAAAACTTATCCGCAAGCCGCCCATGGGCAAATTCATCCGACTAAAAAAAGGTTTTACCATCAATCTGGCAGGCAAAGCAGCTTCCAAAGTGGTGGAAATAGAGCAACCTGACACATTTGTCATAAAACCCACAGACTTCCACGGCACTTATATGCCTAAACCTGTTGTAAAGGAGGGGGATACTGTAAAAGCTGGCTCTCCGCTATTTCATGACAAGCGACATGAAAGTATCATCTACTCGGCACCCGTTAGTGGTGAAGTGGTCGAGATAAAGAGAGGCGAAAAGCGCAAGCTGCTAGAAATAAAAATCTTGGCCGATAAGAAGGTAGAATACGAGACTTTCAAAAAATATACGATTTCAGAGATTTCAAACCTATCGGCTGCAGCATTGAAGGAGCAACTTCTGGCATCAGGAGTTTGGCCTAACTTGATCGAGCGCCCCTTTGGCGTGGTGGCCGATCCGGGAGTGACGCCAAAGGCGATTCACATTTCTGCATTTGATACCCACCCGCTGGCACCTGATTACACTGTGCTGTACAAAGGGCAAGACCAGTACTTTCAAGTGGGTGTGGACATTTTAAAGAAGTTTACCTCTGGAAATGTTCATATCAACACACACGCTACCAGCGAAATTTCAACTCTTTTCTCGCAAGTAAAAGGAGCAGAAGTTAATAAATTTTCCGGGCCACACCCTGTTGGGTGTGTGGGTGTTCAGATTCATCATCTAGATCCAATCAATAAAGGGCAAATTGTTTGGACAATTGCGCCAGCAGGTGTGATCCAGATTGGTAAACTTTTCCTAAACGGAATTTATGATGCATCGAAGCTGGTGGCGCTGACTGGTTCTGAAGTTAAGAGCCCTCAATATTACAAAACCTACACAGGAGCCTCCGTAAAAAAATTCCTTCAAGACAACTTGAAGCAAGATCACGTGCGAGTGATATCCGGAAATCCTTTGACGGGTACTTCAGTGGGAAAGGAAGGACACATCGGATTCTTCGATCAACAAATTTCTGTTTTACCCGAAGGTGATTATGCTGAGTTTGTGGGTTGGATTACTCCCGGTGAACGCAAATTGAGTTTCCATCGAGCTATTGGGTTGTTCTCGTTCCTTTCACCAGGTAAAGAAAGAGTAGTAGATACCAACACACACGGAGAACCACGAGCTTTCGTTCAGTCCGGTATTTTCGAGCAGGTGGTTCCGATGGATATTTTGCCTACCCATTTGCTAAAGAGCATTCTGGCCGAAGATATCGATGAAATGGAAGCATTGGGCATTTACGAAGTCATTGAAGAAGATTTGGCGCTCTGCGAATTTGTAGATGTATCCAAGCACAAAGTGCAGGAAATTTTGAGAGAGGGTCTTGAATTAGTTCAACAAAGTTAATACAGCGATCAGATGGAGTTTATTAAGCATCAGATAGAGAAAATCAAGCCCAACTTTGAAAAGGGCGGAAAGTGGGAGAAACACTATTATTCCTTCGAAGCATTGGAGACTTTTTTGTTTGCGCCAGCAACTACAAACGGAATAAAAGGAGCACAAATTCGCGATGCCATTGATTTGAAGCGGTTGATGATGACAGTGATCATCTCCATGGTTCCATGCTTATTGTTTGGAATGTGGAATGTGGGTCACCAGCATTTTTTAGCAGTTGGCCAGGCTGCTTCTTTCATGGATAAATTTTGGATTGGCGTTGTTCAAGTAATGCCAATCGTAGTTGTTTCGTATGGAGTGGGCTTAGGTATTGAATTTGTCTTTGCAACATTTAGAAGACATCCGGTCAACGAGGGATTTTTGGTAACGGGAATGTTGATTCCCCTCGTTATGCCTCCCGATGTTCCACTTTGGCAGGTTGGATTGGCTACAGCTTTTGCCGTGATCATTGGTAAAGAAGCGTTTGGAGGCACCGGCATGAACGTTATGAACGTAGCTTTGACGGCTCGTGCATTTTTGTATTTCGCTTACCCAACTGACATATCTGGAAGTGTGTGGACGTATATTGGAGAAGCAAAGACTGTGGCCGGATATTCTGGCGCAACACCTTTGTCTTTAGCCGCAGATGCAGCCACTTCGGGAACAAACGTTGTTACCTCACTTAATTCTTTTGGAGCCGGATGGAATGAGGGTGTCTTTTCATTCTGGAATATGTTCATGGGAATTATGCCCGGTTGTATAGGCGAGACATCTACCTTAATGTGTCTAGTGGGTGCCTTTATTTTGGTTGCTACTGGTACAGGAAGTTGGAAGGTAATCGTTAGCGTTTTTGGAGGCGCTTATGCAATGGGGCTTTTGTTAAATCTGATTGGTGGAAACGCCTTTGTGGAAATGCCTGCTCACTACCATTTAGTGATTGGTGGGCTAGCGTTTGGCGCTGTATTCATGGCAACAGATCCTGTAACCGCCTCGCAAACTGAAACGGGTAAATGGATTTATGGGGCATTGATCGGTATCTTTACCGTTATGATAAGAGTATTCAATCCCGCCTATCCCGAGGGAATTATGCTGGCGATATTGTTGATGAACGTGTTCGCTCCCCTTATCGATTATTTTGTAGTTAGTGCAAACAAAAAAAGAAGATTACAACGTGCGACAGTCTAACCTTTACATCGTTTTATATGCTGCGGCCATCACCATCGTGTGTGGCGGAGCATTGGCCATTGCTTCACAAACTTTGAAGCCTCTACAAGATGCGAACATCGAGTTAGAGCGCAAGAAGAACATTCTTGCCACCGTTATGGAGTTGAAAGAAGGAGATGATGTTGTAAAACTTTATGCTTCGCGGGTGAAAGAAAGTGTGATTGATTTTCAGGGGAATGTAAAAACGGGTATGAAAGCAAGCCAGGTAATCATCGCTGAACAGTACAAATTGAAACCCGAAGAACGCCTTTTGCCGATCTATGAATTCAGGAATCAGACGGATACCACAAAAATTGAAAATGCGGTAATGCCGGTATATGGATATGGGCTATGGAATAACATTTGGGGATTTGTTGCACTGCAAGCTGACTTGAATACGGTGCAGGGAGTAAAGTTTGAGCATGCCGGTGAAACACCAGGTTTGGGCGCTCGAATTACTTCAGATGACATCCAAGTTCGCTATAAAGGAAAGAAGGTCTTTGAAGGAGATAAGATCATGTCGGTGCAAATGCAAAAAGGGGAGGGTATGGATTACTCAGCCGATCCTCACAAAGTGGATGGAATGTCAGGGGCAACCCTTACCGGAAAAGGTGTGAACAACATGCTCGCGGATTATTTTTCATGCTATAAAAATTATCTGAAGAAGAATCAACAAAATTTATCACTAAACCTATGAGCACAGCAACAGCGGAAGTAGAAGTGGTGGAGAAAAAAGCAGAGCCTCTTTTCTCTAAGAAGAATAAAAAGTTGATTTCGAATCCATTGGATATCGACAATCCCATTACCGTTCAAGTACTGGGTGTTTGTTCTGCCTTGGCGGTAACTACACAAATGAAGCCGGCCTTTGTTATGTCTGTTGGATTGATGGTGGTAACAGCGTCTTCCAATGTGGTGATCTCCATGATGCGAAATTCGATTCCTTCACGTATTCGAATAATTGTTCAATTGGCTATTGTGTCGCTATGGGTGATCTTAGTTGATCAGGTATTGAAGGCCTATGTTTATGATGTTTCAAAACAATTATCGGTGTTTGTCGGCTTGATCATTACGAATTGCATTGTGATGGGACGACTTGAAGCTTTTGCAATGGGCAATAAACCCTGGCCGTCTTTTTTAGACGGGATTGGAAATGGGTTAGGTTATGGCTTAATTTTAATGGCGGTGGCGTTTGTTAGAGAACTTTTTGGTGGAGGCAGCCTGTTCGGTTTCAAAGTGTTTGAGGCGATGGGTTTACACTATCAGGGAAATGGTTTATTGTTATTACCTGCGGGTGCTTGTATTATTGTGGGCATCATCATTTGGATCCAGCGAACATTAAATGGGTTTAGAGAGTCTCATTAAAAATTTGATATGGAGAATTTAATTAATATTGGAATCAGGTCGGTTTTTATCGACAACATGATCTTCGCATACTTCTTAGGTATGTGTTCTTTTTTGGCTATTTCCAAAAAGGTTAAAACAGCATTTGGGCTCGGGATGGCCGTGATATTTGTACTGGGGGTAACCGTTCCCATTAACTGGCTTATTCAAAATTATGTATTGAATGCAGGTGCCTTGGCTTGGTTGGGTGATGACTTTAAAAATGTTGATTTGAACTTCTTGCAGTTCATTATTTTCATTTGTGTGATTGCCGCAGTTGTTCAGTTGACAGAGATGGCTGTTGAGAAATTTTCGCCAGCACTATACGGCACACTGGGTATTTTTCTACCATTGATTGCAGTAAACTGCTCTATTTTGGGGGGTGCATTATTTATGGTTGGTAGACCTTATAATTTGGCCGAAGCGACCGTTTTTGGTTTTGGTTCAGGAATAGGTTGGATGCTCGCAATTGTTGCGTTAGCAGGGGTAAGAGAAAAAATGAAGTATTCAAATGTACCAGCACCTTTGAGGGGCTTGGGAATCACATTTATATTGGTAGGCTTGATGTCTCTTGGATTTTTGAGCTTCCTCGGTTTCTCATTATAAAACAAGCGAACAAGAAATAGAAAGGCTTCGCAAGAAGCCTTTTTTGTTGGGGAATATGTGTTGGTCGGAAAAATTATAAGAAACGTATATGAAAGGCTTAGCTGGTCAAATTGTTCGGTACTTCTTCAATGGTACTTTGTTTATCGTTCCTCTGGTAGCAACGATTTATTTTATTATAGTCTCCTTCCAATGGCTAGATAGTCGATTGAATCTGCCCTATCCGGGAGTTGGGTTTGCAATCATTTTAACAGTGATTACATTGTTCGGTTATCTTACCTCTAATTTCGCCTTTAAAACATTTTCAAATTGGTTTGATTCCGGGATGAACCGAATCCCGTTGGTGAAATTGATTTATTCATCTGTTAAAGATTTGCTGGCCGCTTTTGTGGGTGACAAAAAGAAATTTGATAGACCCGTTTTAGTTCGAATTAATAAAGAGAACCAGTTACACAGAATTGGATTTATTACTCAACAAGATTTGAGTGAACTTGGGCTGAAAGATATGGTCGTTGTTTATTTCCCTCAGTCGTATGCAGTAGCCGGAGATCATTTTGTTGTTCCTCGTGAAAATGTTCAGTCGTTGAACATCCCCGGGCCGATCGCTATGAAGTTTATTATTTCAGGTGGGGTGAGTGGGTTCAGCCCTGGCACGGACTAACTAATAACCCCTGATCCAATTAGCTCATCGCCTTCGTACCAAGCCGCAAATTGCCCTGGTGTTACCCCGCGTTGAGGTCGATCAAAAATGATGTAGAGACCTTCCTCTTTTTTATGCAGGGTGCATTTTTCCAATGGTTGGCGATAACGTATTCTTGCCAAATAGTTCCTTGTTCCTTCGATGGGAGTGCCAAGGTCAGGGCGAACCCAGTGCTCGTCTTCCTTAGGAATGAAAAGTCCACTCCGATATAATCCCGGATGATCTTCTCCGCTTCCTGTATAAATAATGTTTTTTTCGGTGTCCGTGCCAATCACGAACAATGGCTTTTCATACCCACCAATGTTCAACCCTCTACGTTGACCAATAGTATAAAAATGTGCTCCATTGTGTTCACCCACCACTTCACCCAGTTCAGGTGTTAGTTGATAAGGTGCAGAAACATCGACAAGGTCTTTATCTAATAATCCATTACTAAAAACGGCAGAGTCGAGTGGAACTTCAATCACTTTTCCTTTTCTTGGCTCCAGGCGTTGTTGTAGGAAATCAGGTAAATGAACTTTTCCGATAAAGCAGAGGCCTTGTGAATCTTTTTTCTCAGCGGTATCCAGTCCTACCTTTTTTGCAATCGCCCTCACTTCTGATTTCAACAATTCTCCAATGGGAAAGAGTGCCTTCGAAAGTTGTGCTTGATTAAGCTGGCATAAAAAATAGCTCTGATCTTTATTCGGATCTTTTCCTGCCAGTAATTGAAAAATTTGCTTTCCCTCTTTTTCAAAAAACCCTTTGCGGCAATAGTGGCCAGTTGCCACAAAATCAGCTCCTAATTTTAATGCTGCGTCCAGAAACACATCAAATTTTATTTCACGGTTACAGAGCACATCCGGATTGGGAGTTCTCCCGGCTTTGTATTCGGCAAACATGTAGTCAACAATTCTGTCTTTGTATTCGCTGCTCAGATCGATTGTTTGAAACGGGATACCCAATTGTTGAGCCACGATCATGGCGTCATTGCTGTCATCCAGCCATGGACATTCGTTGCTGATGGTTACAGAATCGTCATGCCAGTTTTTCATGAACATGCCGATCACTTCGTAGCCTTGTTCTTTTAACAAGTAAGCAGCTACGCTAGAATCAACACCACCCGACAAACCAACAACAACCCTTTTTTTCATTATTTATTTTTAATCTAACCCTATCCCAAAATACTTGTAGTCGTGTCAGCCTGAGCCTGTCGAAGGCGATTGGTATTAGAAATCGAGGTTTCGACAAGCTCAACCTGCCACAGGTTTTATATTTGAAACAGCTTCTAGGATCCTTCCGCTAGCAATTCATTTACGATTTGATTAAATCGCTCTTTGAATTGTTCGTAATAAATTCCTGTCCCAGGACCTTCAAAGCCGGTTCGAATGTGTTTTACCTTTCCGTCTCTACCAATGAAAATAGTAGTAGGAAAAGCGATTACTTTGTTCAGCATCGGCAGACTTTGTGACGCTTTTTCTTTGTCGTTTGTGCCGGCAATTACAAAGTCGTAGGGTACTTGTAATTTTTCTTTCATTTTTTTGACGCGACCGATCGCATAGGCGTATTCATCTTTGCGCTCATAGGCGAGTCCAAGTATTTCTACTCCTCTTTCGTAATTTTCCTTATACCATTCCGCTAAAAATTTTGTCTCGTCCATGCAGTTAGGGCACCACGTACCGAAGACTTGAAGAATCAATACCTTGCCGGTATATTTTTCGTCAGATGGACTTATCATAGTGCGATTCTCATCCGGGAAGCTAAAAGCAATTCGATCATAACCTTCCTTCAAAAACGTAAGCGCCTCGGCATCGGGCAACTGAGCATTTTCATTTTTTATGCCTTTAAAAACTTCATGGGAGAGTTTGCCCGAATAGAAATCACCTTTTAGCGAATCGCCTTCTAGCGAAGCAGCGAAAAGAAACGCATGGTTACCATCAAACGTGCTCAGTTTTAGTTTGCTATCAACCACATTTCCCTGCAGGTAGCGATAATCACCTGTGGGGGTCAGAAAAGTTCCCGTTACCAGGTTTCCGTTTTGATTCAATACACCAATAGCCGCGTACGTTTCTTTTTCCCCAACAAAGGTCAGTTGGTATTTGCCTGAATAATTGATGGTTGAGGCTTCACTAGTTGTAAAACGAAATGTTTCGCCATGCACTGCTCTGAAAGGAAGTTTAAAATCGGGATCATAATTCTTGATGTAGAAACCTTCCAACTTGTCTCCATTAATTTTCGCAATCAGATCAATATCAAAAACAAGCATGGTGATTTTTACAGAATCACCTGAAATCGATACATCATCTTGGAGAAGTTTTTCGTCTGCATTTTGCAGGTATACTTGGTACCTTCCGGATTCTTTGGTTACCTCAAAATTAAAAGGAAGCTCTTGTCCCTGCATTTCTATGATGCCTCGCCAACTCCCCGTTTTCAGCCCCGCTGCTGGTTTTTGACATGAAGTAATTCCCAGAATTGCCGCAAAAAAGAATATAAATCTCATGAATCACCAGTTTTTGATGTACAACACAAAAATGCGATAAATGATTCTAATTTCGCTGACCTTTACGGGGATTCGTTGTTGGTTGGTCGTTATTCGAACATCCAAAAACGGTTAACGAAAAACCAAGATATGTTTCACAATCTGAAAGTACTCGAATTGGCCTCAGTCCTTGCGGGACCTAGCGTGGGTCAGTTCTTCGCTGAACTGGGCGCAGCCGTAATAAAGGTAGAAAATCTAAAAACCGGTGGCGATGTTACGCGCAGTTGGAAGGGAATGGGGGAGCAGACAGATGAACGTTCCGCTTATTTTTGTTCATGCAATTGGGGAAAGAAATCTATTGCAGTTGACCTAAGCACAGTAGAGGGTAAGCAAATAGTAAAAGAGCTTGCAAAGCGATCCGATATCATTATCGCCAGCTATAAGCCGGGTGATGCCGAGAAGCTAGGCGTCTCCTACCAACAACTTTCAATGAATAATGACCAACTAATTTATGGTCAGATCACTGGCTATGGAAGCGATGATGATCGTGTTGGCTACGATGCCGTCATTCAGGCGGAGTCTGGATTTATGGATTTGAATGGAGAGAAAGACGGGCAACCCACGAAAATGCCCGTAGCATTAATTGATGTGTTGGCAGCGCATCAGTTGAAGGAAGGGCTGCTGCTTGCATTGTTGAAGAAAGAACGATCTGGAGTGGGAAGTTTGGTGGAGGTGTCGTTGATTCAATCTGCGTTGTCTTCTCTAGCTAATCAAGCAACCAATTGGCTGGTGGCAAAGAAGCTGCCCACACGGCAAGGGTCTTCGCACCCGAACATCGCGCCCTATGGCGATTCATTTTTGACCAAGGATGGTAAGCGAGTTTTGTTAGCCATTGGCAACGATAGGCAGTTCAAAGATTTGATAGCTGTTCTTGGCATCAGTGAGCAGGTGCTTGATCTGGGTGCGTGGGGTTTGGAAGTTAAATTTTTGTCGAATCAACAACGAGTAGAAAATCGGTTGGCACTAAATGAAATTTTAGAGGATGCAATTGCAAAAAGGGGATCGAAGGAACTTCTGGATAATATCAATCAACTAAAAATCCCTGCCGGAATTATACAAAATGTGGCCGAAGCATTTTCAACGGATGTAGCAAAAGAAGTACTACTGAAATCATCTGAACTTCTTGGGGTGAAGAACTTCATCGGTCGGGTTTCTGGTATTGAACCTCCAACCTCGCCATTGCTACCGCCTCCACATTTTGGAGAACATACAACCGAGATTTTGTCATCTTTGCACTAGTTGTATTTTACTTCGCGTAATAGATGGCTCTATCAATTGCACAGTCTGCAAGCAGAACCCAGAGCAGCCTGGCAAGCAGACAGAGTTGCGTAACAAGCAGATGAATTTGGTGTTGAGTAAGGACTATAGCCACCACAGCCAGTGCAAGGCACTACAGGTGAATCTTTACTACAATTTTGAGCGGTCAAAAGAAAAAAGGCGATCAATACTTTTCTGGACCATGACATTTTGTTAAAAAATTTTATTTGGTTTTCTTTTTTAACGCTCATCATTTTGGGGAGTTTGCTCCCGCCAAAAGATAAAGCACTGCCATTCGAATGGCAACTCCATTCTCTACCTGATCGAGGATGATTGAGTGGTGGGAGTCTGCCGCGTCACTAGTTAGCTCCACGCCTCGATTGACAGGGCCGGGATGCATGAGCACAATTTCTTTCTTTAAATCATCCAGTATCTTTTTGTTGATTCCGTAGTAAAGCGAGTATTCGCGGAGGGAAGGGAAATATTTAATCTGTTGCCGTTCCAGTTGGATACGAAGTACATTAGCTACATCACACCAGGCTAGTGCTTTCTTGACATCCCACTCCACAATTACTCCTAACGATGCGATGTGTTTTGGCAGCAAGGTAGGAGGGCCACACACCATAACTTCTGCACCAAGTTTCTTCAACGCAAAAATATTTGAGAGTGCCACCCGTGAGTGAAGAATGTCACCGATAATTGCAATTTTCTTTCCTTCCACAGCACCCAGTTTTTCTCTGATTGAAAAACTATCAAGCAACGCTTGCGTAGGGTGCTCATGGGTTCCATCACCCGCGTTGATGATGTTTGCCTTGATATGTTTTGCCAGAAAATGAGGCGCACCCACGCTGGCATGTCGCATCACCACCATATCCACTTTCATCGCTAAAATATTATTCACCGTATCCAACAAAGTCTCTCCTTTTTTAACAGAGCTCGTGGAAGTGCTAAAGTTTACAACATCTGCAGAAAGGCGTTTTTCCGCCAATTCAAAAGAAAGTCGAGTACGAGTTGAATTTTCGAAAAAAACATTGGCAATCGTAACGTCCCGTAGTGAAGGTACTTTTTTGATGGGTCGGTTGATGACGTCTTTGAAGTTATCGGCCGTTTCGAAAATAAGCTCTAGGTCTTGGCGAGTAAGGTTCTTGATTCCGAGTAGATGCCGTTGACTGAGCTTTGACATATTATTTATCCTTATTGATCAACCAGATTTTATTTTGGCGATGGCCTTGCGCTTCCAATTCGACTAATACACGTTGTGATTCCAACGTATCTACATAGCGCCCCACATAATCCGCTGAAATAGGTAGGTCACGTGTGTATTTTCGATCGACCAGCACCAACAACTCAACTTTAGAAGGGCGACCGAATGCGATCATCGCATCGAGAGCGGCCCGGACTGTTCTGCCAGTAAAAAGCACATCATCGATTAAGATTACGTTCTTGCCCTCAATCACAAAATCAATGCGCGTTTCACTGGCCTTCGCAGGAATTTCCCTTCGTCTAAAGTCATCGCGGTGAAAGGTAGTATCAAGGTATCCCATTGGAATCTTTTTCTTGACTAGTTTCTCGAGCTTTGCATGGATTAACTCCGCCAAAAAGATGCCCCGCGGCTGCATCCCTAAGATGACAGAATCGGAAAAATGAGAATGGGCTTCAATGAGTTGCTGGCAAAGGCGATCGAGGGTGATATCCAGCTGATTTGAATCGAGTACGAGTTTTTTCTGCATACGCCAGCGCGAAGGTAAGTAAAATCGAGGTACGAATTACGAGGTGGGAGGTACGAATTTCCCGATTTCGGTTAGATCTTGCTCAGCGATATCTGATCTTGTTGATAAAGAACACTTTTTTATAAGGTTCTTCCCGCCTTTCTTTTGACTTGCGGATGGTTTGAACGCCAGAGGCAATCAAATGCTTGTCATACCAATAGTCAAGGTGATTTGTTTTGGCATCTTCCTTTGTAATCACACCCAGGTCACTAAAAAGCTTCAGTTCGTTGGAGGACTTGCCCTCTACTACTTGGTTGTCCTTAATTACCTTGGTTCGAATCAGGTTTTCAAACAAGTAAATTAGATCGATGTGGTCATCACCGGGGGCAATTTTGACAAACTGTTCCAGTTGAAATGATTTTACATCATTTATTTCAAAGCTATTGTCCCACCTCACTTTTCCACTCGCATCGAAACCTATAACAACAGCATGGGTATACTGATAGCCATCGAAAACATAGTCTGTTCGATAACCGGTTCCGCTTGTATAACTTTGGCCGAAATTATTATTGAACGAGCCACCCGGCCGGCTTTGATAAATATAACGAGGGTAGAAAGCTTCACCCAGCATCACAAATTGATCTTTATAAGGAATTAACTCCTGCACTAACAATCGATAATTGAACTTTGTATTTTTTCCTTTTACCCTTCTCCGCTCGATGCGGTTTTTTATCCTGCGCTCTTGATTAGCGCGCAGGTAATGAAAGAAATTTTGTAGGTCGGCAAAGTTGTAATACCGAATGGTGTATTCGCCATACGAACTAATCGTAGCCACAAATATGCCTCTGGAGTATTCGGTGTTTCGCCCATACACACCGGCTACGACCTGCTCATTGTTTGGCATTTTGATCGACCTTCCGAAAATCAGATTTCTTTTTTCACGAGATTCCAGCACAGTGGTCTTCATCAGCTCTCCTTCTGCATTGTAGTTTCTAATCCACAAACTATTCCGCTTTTCATAATTTTTGGCACTAACGATGATGTCAATAGATCCATCTTCAGTTACTTTCATCTGAGTAAGCTCACCGGGCTCATTAAAAAAACCGGGAAGAACTTTAGACTTTTGAAGCTTTAGTGAATAGTGCAACACGAGCGGCCTATAGTTGTAATAACCTCCTATCATGACTGCATTGTTGGTACCCGCAAACTCAGTGGGCAAAAATGGAATTACATTTTTGATGATGTGGGTATTATAAACGCCAGAATTAATGTTTAACTCAATCAACAAAAATCCTGCGAGGCGAGGATTGCGTAATAGTAAAAAGAGAATGTTTCTTCTGGTAGTGGCCCTAGAGATAATAAACCCTCGGTCTATTGGTACATACCCTTCCCATCTTTGCTGTAAGGAAGTGTCTAGCCGAATCAATGCAATTTGATCAAACTCTTTGCTACTCAATTGACTGTATACGGTGAGCCCCAAACTGTCAGCCGCAATTCGATAGGTTTCGTTGTCCTCTGTCAACATTCCTTTTTCCCAACGGCCTGTTTGTTCAACCTGCCCAAGCAGCGCAAAACAAAAAAAATAGGCAAGAGTGAAAATTGTCTTATTCAATCTTTATTTTGTTTATGTAAAACACGTCCCGATTTTCTCCTTCTGTACTTTTAATCGTTTGATTGCCAAAAAGGAAAAAGTAGGCTCCGTACCAAAAGCGAACTAAGTTGACATCATCATTGTCCGATCTAACCGATTCGGTGGGCGATTTAAGTTGGATACTCACTTTCTCGTCCAGCAAGGCAACTCCATCCAATTGACTAACTTGATATCTTATTTCTTTTTCCTTGAAATAGATCAATGTACATTTTGTAGGCGCATACACAAAATCGGAAACCTGTTCAGGAGAACCCATTCTTAAATTGTCTAATTTGAATCCGTGGTCGGCAACCAACTCTCCTTTTTCGTTGAAAACGGCCAGACTTCCATGAAGCATTTTCGTCTCAGGTGCATTGTTATTGCCTACCGAGTACGGATACCCATACCCATAGTTAAACGGTGAATAGAAGCTTCGGTAGGGGTTATATCCATAGGGTGAGTAGGGGTAGTTTCCATATGGGTTGTTGTTCCATCGGTTATTGTTCAGGTTGGCCGAACTGTAGTAAGCTTCCATGTAAAAAAGAAAGCCGTTCTTGGTTTCTTCCAAACGAGCGGGTAAGACGTTGGCTTTGAAGTCAGGAATTTTTCCCAATTTTCTCCTGTTTTCAGATTTTACTTTTGTTTTTGCGGCTGCCTTCGGCTTCAAATAATCTAAAAAATGGTTCAGTTGAGCAAAGTCGTAGTAGTTCACTTTTTGGTCGGTGTAGGGATCCACCAATACAGTAAACACACCAGCGGCCTGTTTTAATGATCCCTCGCCCCACGTGCCCATGATCATTAATTCATCACGGATCAATGTGCTGGTAAAGCCACTAAGGATCACTTTGTCAGGATCCACCTCAATGACATCATCCAATAACATTGCACCCTGTCGGTCAAAGGTTTTAGAGACAAGACGTTTTTTTAATTTGGACTCACGCTCGGCAATGAGCACGTTAAACGTATTGTTGATATTGACACGCACGTCTAGCAGTTCAGAATTATCAATCAGAAGGCCCGGAATGATTTTCGCATGATCGTTCGATAAATCATAAAGTAAAACGGTAGGCTGGTTAGATACATACCCAGCCAGAACGACTTGATCGGCCACTACATTGAAGTGGGTGAGCCGTATGTTAAGTTCCGGTTCGTAATTATGTTCCTCGGTTTGGCCAGCCTTGAAGTCGACTTTTATAATTTTTAATTTTCCTTGCTCGGTGTCTCCCACGCGAAAAAGAAAATACAATGTTTCGTCTCGGTATTCATGTCCGATAAGGTTGAATCTATTTTCGATGATCAACTCTTTTGCCCAAGTTTCCTGTAGGGTAGTATCCAATAGAGTTAGTTCCCACACATTATCTCCTCGCTGATATTTTTGTTGATCGCGAATTAATGCAATTCCTTTTTCACCCATCGAGACAACAGTGAAATCATGATCGCCACTTTTCTTCTTTTTTTCGAATCGTGCCGGTTGCGAAAGTTGAGCCAAGGCTGTGACTTCTGCCATCAGCAGGAAAAATAAAAGCAATAGTAGTGTTGATTGTGCGATCAATACTTGAGCAAGTTGCTGGAGCATTTCTTGAATTTTTTTCACCTGCATGGATGGATTATTTTTCTGAAAGAGCCAATATCCAGTCAAATTCTTCAGGCTTAACAGGCTGTACAGAAAGACGTGAGTTGGTTACCAAAACCATTCTTTCCAGGCGCTTGTCTTTTTTAATGGTCGCCAATTCTACTGAATTTTTCAGTTTCGTTTTCGGCTTTAGCTCTACGGCCACCCAATTAGAATCCGTTGGATCGGGAAATGATTCTTTGCTGATTTCGGTAATGCCTACAATCGCTTTGCCTTCATTACTATAATAGAAAAGCGCCAAATCTCCTTTCTTCATGGATTTTAAGTTGTTTCGCGCCTGGAAATTCCGCACTCCGTCCCACGTGGTTTTTTTATCTTTGATCAGGTCTTCCCAAGAGTACACGTCCGGTTCTGACTTTACGAGCCAATAATTCATGTCTTTTCTATTTTTATTTTCTAAAGTAGTAAATTCAGTTGGTATTTTTCATCTCTAAAATCAAGCTTACCTTTGCCCCATTATGAAGATTCTGGTCATTCGGTTTTCGTCTATTGGAGATATTGTATTGACCACGCCTGTGGTACGTGTGTTGAAAACGCAACTAGACGAGGCCGAAATTCATTTTGCTACAAAGTTACAGTACAAAATGCTGGTGGAAAACAACCCCTATATCGATAAGGTTTTTTTTCTGGAAAAAGAATTGAATGACTTGGTGGAGCAGTTGAAGGTTGAAAAGTACGACTACGTCATTGACCTTCATAACAACCTGCGCACCCGAATTCTGAAATGGAAGCTGAATGTAAAATCGTTTAGTTTTAGGAAACTGAATATAGAAAAATGGCTCCTGGTTAATTTTAAGATTAATAAACTTCCCGCTTTGCACATTGTTGAACGCTATCTGGAAACCGTCCAAACTTTGCAAGTCAAGAATGATGCGTTGGGTTTAGATTATTTTATTCCCGAAAAAGACGAGGTTCCTTTGGACTGGATTCCGGAAACACACCGCCAGGGCTATGTAGCATACGCCATTGGCGCCCAGCACGAAACAAAAAAGTTGCCGGTAAAGAGAATGATTGAGCTATGCGACAAAATTAACAAGCCGGTTATTCTGCTTGGTGGCAAAGAAGATTTTCAAAACGGTGAAATTATTCGTGAGTTTTTTGAGCGCTCGGCAAAAGGAAGCGATTTCGAAAAAGGATTACATGATCTAGGAAAAAAGACAGTCGTTTATAATGCGTGTGGACTGTATAATCTTAATCAATCAGCCAGTTTGGTAAAACAAGCGAGGTACGTGTTTGCCCATGACACCGGGCTTATGCATATCGCAGCCGCGTTGAAAAAAGAA
Organism: Cytophagales bacterium; assembly: GCA_020403045.1. Taxonomy (GTDB): domain Bacteria; phylum Bacteroidota; class Bacteroidia; order Cytophagales; family Cyclobacteriaceae; genus ELB16-189. The sequence goes on along the minus strand of JADBYK010000099.1, from coordinate 9,138 downwards.
GTATTTAGTATCTGGGGTAGCACGATTCCGACTTTTGGCATGTATCCCTATCGCACTAAGTTTACTGTGTTAGAAAATACACGGTTGGATTGCAGACCGTGTTCAAAAATAGGATTCGACAAATGCCCCAAAGGACATTTTAAGTGCATGAATGAAATGGGGTTTGATTTTTATCTGCCTTAATCCTTCTAGTCGTTTAGTTTGTAAACGGATGTAGCATCTAGTATCTTTCATCTGTGCTAAGATGGATTCCATATGCCATGGTGCGGATAGCTGCTTTTCTGGCAGCAGGTATCCTGGTAGCGATTTATTTTCCTGGTGTCTTTGGCGTGCAACAGGCCGTGATTCTTTCCACAATTTTAGTGCTTGCCTATTTTCTAGTCACGATTTTTTTTCGAGGGCGAAAAGTAGGGTTTGCATCAGGACTGGTTGGACTTCTGGCTATATCTTCTCTAGGATACGTGCTTGTGTTGATTCGAACAGGCGAGGGCGACCGGACTCTTTTGCAGTCAGCTAAAGAGCCAACAAAAGCCTATTTGGCCATTGTTCGAAGTTCTCCGGAGTCAAAGGCCAAAAGTTGGAAGTTTGAAGTGGAAGTAGCCGCCCTAAAAAATTCGCGATGGCGACAAGCAAAGGGGAGGGTACTTCTTTATGTTTCAAAAGATATAGGCGAAGTATCCTGGAAATATGGTGATCAGCTGCTCATAAAAGGAAGTCCTCAAGCACTTAAACCTCCTGCTAATCCCGGTGAGTTTGATTTTAAGAGATTCCTCAGTTTCAAATCCATCTATCACCAGCAATTTGTTCGGGCAGAGCAGGTTCGGTGGATAGCACCGGCAGATCGCAGGGGATTTATTTACTACTCTCACCAAGCTCGCGCGTGGGCCCAATCGAAATTAAATAAATACGTAGCTGGAGAGCAGCGACAAGCCATCGCAGCTGCACTTGTTTTGGGAGTAACCGATGGAATCGATACCGATTTGTTAAACGCGTATGCAGCAAGTGGAGCGATGCATGTCTTAGCCGTTTCAGGATTGCATGTGGGCATCATTTATGGAATCCTCCTGGTGCTTTTAAGGCCTCTTAACCGGTTTGCTTGGAGCAGATGGGCGGTGGCCGCAATAAGTCTTGTCTGTCTTTGGGTATTTGCTTTTGTTACGGGCCTATCGCCATCCGTTCTTCGAGCGGTTGTCATGTTCTCATTTGTAGCGATTGCTCGCCCATTTGGCAAGCGAACGAATATCTATAATACACTTGCGGCTTCGGCTTTTGTGCTTTTGTTATACAATCCGTTTTTGATTATGTCTGTTGGGTTTCAACTGTCTTACCTCGCAGTGCTGGGGATTGTTTATTTGCAAAGACCTATTTACAATTTGTGGGAAGTAGAAAATCGAATGGGTGACTGGGTTTGGCAAATTACATGCGTGTCCATTGCAGCCCAGATAGCAACATTTTCACTTGGGCTTTTGTACTTTCACCAATTTCCTTTTTACTTCTTGATTTCAAATTTGTTTGTTATTCCGCTTTCCACGGCTGTGTTGGTGCTGGGAATTTTAGTACTCGCGTTCAGTTTCATTTCTCCCCTTGTCATTGTGCTTGGCAAATTGCTCACCGGAATAATCTACCTACTGAATGAAACAGTTTCTATTACGGAAAAATTGCCCTTTAGTCTTATCAGTGACATTCACATTACCACGCTGCAATGCTGGCTGCTAATGGCTTTTCTACTTTTCTTGATTCTTGTTTTTGAATTTCGCAAGATCCGATGGCTATATGCATCAGTCATTTTTGGAATTATTTTTTGTTGTGTGCAGTGGAATCACTTTTTTGATTCGGTCAGCAGGAGCCAATTTACAGTATATAGCGTGTCGGGTCATTATGCATTTGAATTTATTAAGTATGGGCAATCGTACTTTATCGCAGATTCTGCACTATTAGAAGACACAGACCGTCAGCGTTTTCATATTCGCCCCAATAGGCTGTTAAATGGGGTTGCACGTGTGAGAGGAGTGGAATCACTCCCTGCGGCCAAATGGACAAAAAACATGTTGATGGTTGAGTGGCAGACGAAAACCATTGCGCACATCTCAAAAAAAGGCGACAACATGCCAATCAACTTTCAAGTGGACTATTTGATTGTGAGCAACAATTCATTTTCCATTGATAAGAATTGGACTAACTCAAAAAAAATTGGGAAATTGATTGTGGACGGAAGTAATTCGCGAACTTACATCAACAAGATGCGTAAGTTTGCAACAGCAGAGAATATACCGTTTTATTCCGTTCTCGATGAAGGTGCTTTTACGCTAACCAATTAGACAATGAGTTTGGTAATTTATACTGTTCAGGATCGCGTAGGGTACATCGCGCTCAATCGCCCGGAAAAAAGAAATGCGTTGAGTGGCGATATGGTCACCGAATTGAAGGCTGCGTTTGCAAGAGCGGAAGAGGATGAAACAGTAAAGGTGATTGTATTAAAAGCCAATGGAGAGGCTTTTTGCGCGGGCGCAGACCTTGCCTACCTCCAGCAGCTGCAGCAATTTTCTCTCGAGGAAAACCTGCTCGATTCCAACCACCTAAAGGATTTGTTTCAACAGATTTATCAATTAAAAAAAGTGGTAATTGCCCATGTGCAGGGTCATGCTTTGGCGGGAGGGTGCGGGCTAGCAACGATCTGCGACTTTGTGTTTTCTACTCCAGAAGCAAAATTTGGTTACACCGAAGTCAAGATTGGATTTATCCCAGCCCTGGTGAGTGTATTTTTGATTCGCAAGATTGGTGAACAAAAAGCAAAGCAACTGTTACTTAGTGGTGATTTGATGCAGGGAGAAGAGGCGGTTCGAATGGGGTTGGTCAACTACCTTTTTGCAAAAGAAGAATTAGAGCAACGAGTCAATTCGTTTGCGCAATTTCTCATCAAAAACAATTCTGGTCAGTCCATGGCACTGACAAAGCAGATGATAGGAGAGGTACAATCGATGCCTCTCTCAGAAGCCCTCGCTCATGCAGTAGAGCAGAATGCCCTGGCGCGCGGCTCGGCCGACTGCAAAAAGGGAATTGCCGCTTTTTTGAACAAGGAAGACATTGTTTGGTAAGCAATTATTTTACTCTAAAAAGTAATTACTTATTGGCACAAGCGCCTATTTGGGGAGCACGACAGTTTTGCTTAAGGTGGATAGCTCAGTGGTGTGCTTTGTGCAACCTTTGAGCACTTATTGGTTTGCATGTTTACCACAGGCGACACAAAGAAGGCACAAGGGTCACGGAGAGATGTAAAACTGTCTTACACCCCCTATTTGGATTCAGCCTACTATCTCGAGGCCGTACAACAACATAAGCCACTAAAACGTCATCCCATGGGCGATAAGGCTACCGTACAATTTGGTTTTGCGGTACCCCTCAATAGTGACTGGTTTCGCGGATGGATGAGTTTTTTAACCCAGATTATGCAATGCTGACGGTACTGTCAGCATTGCATAATTGACGAATGAAAATCAACAATTTAGCCCCAAGTAAGAAAACCAAGTTGGTGATTTTCATTTTCAGGTCAGACGATAAAAGTCTGACTCTGACCGCAAGCGTCACGAGGTTTAACCTTGACATCCGCCTCAGGCGGATCGTCAACCCCCTGGGCAAACTATGCATTCCTAATGCATAGTTTGGGTTTAAGACAATGAGTGAATACAACGGAATTTTGAAAAAGCACCTAAGTGAAATCGGTGTTAAACTTTTGCAATCGGCATCCAAATAGACTTTACATCTAAGTATTTACGCTCGGTATGGCTTACTGTTCGAGAATCGTATTTACTTTTACAGAGTGTCGCCTGATTCAATACTCACAAAATATTGGGGCCATACTTCGTTTAGACCTCCGCAAGCAGAGATTATTCAATCTGTTCTGGCCGGAAAAGACGTAGTAGCCATTTTGCCAACGGGTGGAGGCAAATCAGTTTGTTTTCAAGTGCCTGCACTGGTCATGGAGGGGCTTTGCGTTGTGATTACCCCTTTGATTGCTCTCATGCAAGATCAGGTGGAGCAACTCAAGCAGAAAGGTGTTGCGGCCATCGCTATTCATTCCGGGTTGAGCCATCAAGCCATCGACATTCTTCTGGACAACTGCATTTATGGTCAACAGAAATTTCTGTACGTCTCACCTGAGCGCTTACAAACCGAATTATTTCAAGTGCGGTTCAAAAAAATGAATGTGAATCTTATTGCCGTGGACGAAGCGCATTGCATTTCGCAATGGGGATATGATTTCAGGCCACCGTATTTACAAATTGCACAGCTGAGAGAAGTGAAGCCGAATGTCCCGATTATTGGATTGACAGCGTCTGCTACAAATGTTGTAAAAGAAGATATCATCGCGAAGTTGCAGCTAAAAAGCCCGGCTGTTTTTCAAATTAGCTTTGCCCGCGAAAATATTTCATTGGTGGTAAGAAAGACCGAAACAAAGGAGAAGAAGCTATTGGAGATTCTTCGAAAGGTTTCCGGGTCGGCCATTGTATATGTGCGCTCACGTAAAGCCACGCAAGAGATTGCTCGTCTCCTTCAGCGTAGTAAGATCAGTGCAGCTTTCTACCATGCCGGCTTGAGCCATCAAGACCGTACGAATCGCCAGCAAGAATGGCTTGCTGATCGATGCCGGGTGATGGTGGCCACCAATGCATTTGGGATGGGTATCGATAAGTCCAACGTGCGCCTGGTCATTCATCTGGATATTCCCGAGGATATCGAGTCCTACTACCAGGAGGCAGGTAGAGGGGGACGGGATGGAAAAAAAGCATACGCTACATTGATTTTCCATGAAGCAGACGCGCAATCTCTTCGCCACAAAGTGGAACAATCACAGCCTCAAGTCGAATACTTGCAGAAAGTGTACCAGGCGCTGGCAAACCATTTTCAACTCGCGATGGGCAGCAGTGAGGGAGAAAGTTATGATTTCGACCTGGACCAATTCTGCAAAAAATTCGCCTTGAAGTCTGCAGCAGTTTATCCAGCTCTAAAAAAGTTAGAAGAAGCCGGCCTGGTAACTTTTAACGAAAGCTTCTATCGACCCTCTCGTGTTCATTTTTCAATTGACAAAAAGAAGATATATGAATTTCAGGTTGCTCATGCTCGGTTTGACTCCATTTTAAAAGCATTGTTGCGACTTTATGGCGGAGAACTATATGCGGATTTTATGACGATTTCTGAAGCGCAGTTGGCAAGTGCATTGAAATTATCAGCATCACAGGTAAAAGGAGAACTCCAACAACTTCACGAATTGCAACTACTAGCTTACGAGCCATCCATAGATAACGCACGGATCACCTTTGTTTTGCCGCGCCAGGATGCTGAACGATTGCCCATTGACCGAGTTGTAATGGAGGCCAGGCGAAATTTGCACCTAAGTAAAATGGAGGCCATTATCCAATATGCCGAGCAGAATCAACGATGCCGCATGCAGCTGATTCAAGAGTATTTTGATGAAGTAACCTATAGTACTTGTGGGATTTGTGATGTTTGTATAAGTAAAAGAAAACGATTGAATTCGACCACCACAAAAGATTATGAAACCCAAATTATCTATCTACTTACTAATCATGCGATGTCACCAGAGGAATTAGAACAGCAAGTAGCTCCGAAAGAGAAAGACCTTTTTGTTGAAGTGCTCCGTGAAGCGGTGGATGCGGGACAGGTTTACTATGATGATAACTGGTTGTTGCATTTGAAAGATTCGAAGAAGTAGTATTTTGCATGAATTGATGAAAGCGCCAAAATATTCTGTCGTCATACCAGTATACAATCGCCCGGATGAAATGGAGGAGTTGTTGAATAGCTTGGTTCAACAAACTTTTTCTGATTTTGAGGTAATTGTAGTTGAAGATGGTTCTTTGATACAAAGCCAAACGGTAGTTGAAAAATATAGAGCCAATCTCACTATTGAATATGTTTTAAAAACCAACACTGGCCCTGGGCCATCAAGAAACGTTGGATTTCAAAAAGCGCGGGGAGAGTATTTTGTTGTTTTCGATAGTGACTGCATTTTACCCCCTAGCTATTTTGAGGCGGTTGAGATTTTTCTAAGGCAGACAAAAGTGGATGCTTGGGGAGGCCCGGATCGGGGCCACGAAAATTTTACCATTCTACAGCAAGCGATGGCACATACAATGTCTTCGTTTTTTACCACAGGCGGCATTCGTGGTGGTGCAAAAATGGTTGGTAATTATCAGCCGCGCAGTTTTAACATGGGCATTAGTCGGTCAGTTTTTCAATTGACGGGTGGGTTTAGGTTCGATCGTTTTGCCGAGGATATTGAACTCAGTATCCGAATGCGCGAATTAGGATTGTCTATCGTATTCATTCCAGATGCCTATGTTTTTCATAAACGTAGAGCAACGCTCATTCAGTTTTACCGGCAGGTTTTTAATTTCGGGAAAGGACGAGCAAGGATAGGTGCTTTACATGCCGGGGAGGTTAAATGGGTGCATTGGTTTCCCACTTTTTTCCTGTTGGGTCTTTTTTCTTTGGGCCTTTTGTTTTTGTTCAATTCACCAGCTGCGCTAGTGGTTGGAGTTGGCTATTTAGCCTATGTGTGTCTGGTTATGTTGGACGGGCTTAAGCGAACGAAAAGTACCAAGGTGGCATTGCTGTCTGTGCCGGCACTATTCGTTCAATTAGCTGGGTACGGTATTGGTTTTTTTACTGAAAAGCTGAAATTGTTACGATCCAAAAGATAGGCCAGGTTTTAATAAAGCAACCATTTTCTTTGAATTTTTACTTTTTTTGGCCATATTGTGCTAACCTAAACATAACCATACATGACGAGGCTGCGTAATTGTGCTTTCTTTTTTTGCATTCTTAGTCAGTCCTTTCTGGCAAACTCGCTCCGTGCTCAATCAGTCACCTTACCGAAAGGGTATTACATTGTTGTGGCCTCCTATTTGTCCGGTCAGGAAAAATTCGCAAAAAAGTATTCCGCTGAGTTAAACAAAGCGGGTCGGCATTCTAGCTATGGATTTGATGCTGCGCGAAATTACTACTACGTGTATCTGGATTTCTACACCGATTTTTCTACGTCTATAGATAGAATGTTGAACACACGGAAAGAAGATGGGTTTGGCGAAGCCTGGGTTCGAATCATGAAAGACGGAACCGAACAAAAATCAGAAGTCGAGATAAAAAATGAAGCGACAAGCCCGCCACAGGCTAAAATAGAAGTAGAGGAAACAAAACCAGTAGAGGTGATGGGCGAAGTAAAGAAAGAGGAACCGCCAAAAGAGTTGTTGGCGACTGAGCCAACTCCGGCAATGGTCGCCACCGAAGTGGTTGAAAATCCCAAGGCTAATCCGGTCTACATTCCTAAAACCTTAAAAAATACACAGGCTTTCTTTAGCCTTTATAATGCAGCCAACGGACTCGTCCTTGATGGAGAGGTAGAAGTAATTGATACTGAAAGAGCCACGCTACTTTCTAAAATGAAGGCGAATTCTTACCTCAATCTGCCCGACCCTAAAAGTAAATCAGGAAAACTCACATTGATCGGCAGTGCATTTGGGTTTCGAAAAATTCAACACGAGATGAATTACTACAATACCGAAGCAGATACATTGCAAGAAGATATCGATTTGATTGGTAATTTCTATATGGTCAAGTTCGATCTTTCGCGCATCGTGAAGGGCGATATTGCCACGTTGTACAATGTATATTTCTACAATGATGCAGCGGTGATGTTGCCGGAGTCTAAGTATGAGTTAAATAAATTGTTGCAAATGATGAAGGATAGCCCCGGCTATCGAATCATGTTACATGGACATACCAATGGCAAAGGCCGAGGGAAAATAATTTATGTAGGCCCGGAAAAGGACTTTTTCAATATCACCAAAGACGATGTGGTAAACGAATCCGGAAGCGCAAAGGAACTTTCGGGTGCGCGGGCCCAAGTGATCAAAGACTGGCTGGTTGCACAAGGTATTGACCCTGGCAGGATACAAACAAAAGCATGGGGTGGCGGTAGAATGCTTCATGATAAGGAAAGCCAATATGCCAAGCGAAATGTGCGCGTGGAGGTAGAAGTGCTGGAAAACTGATCGGGGGTGGAGTTTCCTGTTTCCGTGAGCCGCCCGCTTGTCTGATAGATTGAAATAACCCTCGTAGATCTTCGCTCAACATTTTGTTGATACTATTCCTTATTTAAAAATTGAAGAATTAACCAACATGGAGATAAAGAAGATATTTAGAAGTTTCACCCTGATTATCAATTACAAGACGTTCATCATCACAGCACTGGCTGTGCTTTCTAGTTTTGTCTGTTTCCACTTGGGGCTCACGGCTAAGTTCCCCGATATGTTAGTGGGCGTAGCGATTGTTTTTCCGGTAGTTTTTTCAATCGGATCCGCCTACACACGCAGAGAAACTGCACTGCAGCGATATGCCGATTTTAAAGGGCACGCCATAGCTATTTACTATGCTACGCGCGACTGGACAACAGCCAAAGACAATCCATTACCAACGAAGATGAGTCAACTCGTGCAAGATTTAATGCACCAAACCAAATTGATGTTGAAGCTAACGCCCGAGGAGTTCAGAAATAGAGAGAAAGAGATGTATGCACTTTTCTCACAATTGTCCATTCTTTCTATGCAACTACGCGAATGGGGTGTGCAGAGTGGCGAAATATCCAGAGTTAGTCAGTATGTGAGTAAAATAATTATCGCATTCGACAATATGAAAATTATACACAATTATCGTACTCCCGTTACTTTGCGCACCTACAGCAAAGTGTTCATTTATGTCTTTCCGATTATTTATGGACCCTACTTTGCCAGCACGTTCCATGAATACTCTGCTCAATTAGAGTATGTAATGCCCGTGCTTTATAGCTTCATCCTTGTTAGCCTGGATAATATTCAAGATCACTTAGAAAATCCCTTTGACGAAATTGGAGAAGACGACATTGTAATTGATGCGGATGAGATAAGAACGCTGATGGGATAGTAGCCGAGCCAATGACGACTTATACTAAAGACGTGTGTGTCTTGAACTTCACTCATTTGTAAGAGTGGAGATGCTGTACAAAAGATGGAAGGCTGTTTAGAAGATTATTACTCATGCGGAGGTCGAGCGAAACGAACTGGCCGATGAGATGATCAGAAG
>JADBYK010000098.1 GCA_020403045.1 Cytophagales bacterium | reverse complement strand
CCAAGGCAAGAAGATAACCGATGCCCGACTGCTCAACAAACTTACCGGAAAAGTTATAACCCTTCGCAAATCTATACCCGATCACTTGACCAACCTACTAACCAAACTCAGTCTGCCGCACTAAACCGGACAAGTCAGGACAGCAATTGGCTAAAGCCCATTCAAAACCACTACGTTTTATTTTAATTGATAAGATATGTTCTTGCCCATCTTTGGTAGCCCAACCAGCACGGTACATCATCCACAAAAAAGAAGGCTTAATCCATGTCATACGTGCCATTTTAAAAGGTGGAACAAATTTTTGGTTTACTACTGCAGGTTCTGCTATCTCTTTTCTGTAGGCTTGGTAAACAGTGATTGTTTGCTCATCAAATACAGCACGGATTTGTTTTTCTAGCATTACAAATCCAATACTTTCTTAACAGCCTCTTTAATTTCGTCAAGTGTAGCTTTATCAATAGAGCCAAGTTTTTCAATCAACCGTTCTTGCGATAGTGAACGAATTTGAAAACAATCAGCAGAAGAAGATTTAGAAAGTCCGTTTGTTGTGTTTGGTTCAATTTTTACCATCCACGGAGCAATATCGTATCGTTCTTTCCAGTCGGTAATGGGTACAATTACTTTTAGAGGCAATTTGCCCAGTCTATCATCATTTATAATAATAGCAGGTCGTTTCTTTTGAATCTCAGCACCCTTTGTAGGGTCAAGATCAATCAACCAAATTTCACTTTGTTTCATAAAAATGTTCAAAATCTAGTGAAGTAAAAGCGGTTAAATTTTTATCGGTTGCATAATCATTGTACAACTCGTTAGCAGCCAATTCCATTTGGTGGCTCATCTCCTCTTTTTTAATGGATTTGATGGTTTCTTCTACCACATAAAACCTTTTGGTAAGCGGTAGGCGTTTAATTTCTTGTATAATCTCTAAAGCTTGCATACTTTTTATTTTTAAATTTTGATACTCATAGCATTGCTCAAAGCTTGTTTAAGGCGTTTGTTGGCAATGGCGATGTCAATCATATTACAGATAGAATTTTTCTGTACTTCGTCTAGTTCTTCCAATAAACGTACCTTTTGTAAAAGCGGTTCATTAACAGTATGTACTTCTGTGCCGTTGTTCTTGGCTTCAAAAAACTCTACTACATTAATATCCAAAACATTGGCAATACGCTGTAAGATATTCATTGTAGGGTCGCTTTTGCCTGTTTCTATTCTGTTGTATTGTACTCTGTTCATAGAAAGCTTATCGGCTACCTCTTGTTGAGAAAGTCCTTTTTCTTTCCTAATGCGTTTGATTTGCTCTGCAATATCCATTTGATATGAATTTATGATACTGCAAAGTTACAAAATTAGCTGTTTTAATCAATATGAAACAAAATAGTGTTAAATAATTGTAGCAATATAGTTTCTTTTTGTAGTTTAACTCTTCGCAGAGATTCCGTTTTCGGGACTCCTGCGAGGAAAAATTTTAACCAGATAAGTGGCCGAGAATTTTGACCGGTTGTAAATGCAGATTACTGAATTGAGTTATATTGTTTGGCACAAGCGAGACGCTTGCACCAGAGGGGGATTGAAGGGAATTCATTGTATTCGCCACTGGTGCTCGTGATTATTGGGGGCCTGATCAGTTCAACTTTGCTTTCTCGATTAGTGACTCCGGTCATGGCTAAATTGCTTCCACCAAAGGTAGAAGTGCTTGGGGAGAAGCCTGGGGATATACCCTTGGATTAAGACCACATTAGATTGTGGGCTATTTTGTTGAAGTTACATCTGTAAGTTTGGTTTTGAAGATTTAACAAGCTTGGAACTTGGCTGCATACCTGACCAAATCAAGACTATTTTTCCGTAAACCATTGTAATTACCGTACTTAGCTATTAATTGCTACATGAAACATGTAAGTAATAAACTGATATTTAATTATTTGCCCGTCCCGTTCACCTTACTTTTGCAAATGAGAATGACCACCATTAATAGGTATTGACTAAAACTATAGTAAACCAAAAAATTCTATAATTATGAAACTGAATTTATTTGCCGTGATTGTATGTCTTATGACCATTTCCTGTTCAAAAAAGAATGACGACCCAGTTGCAGCACTGCCTAATCAAACTGATTTTGACATTTCAACGATTGAAAAAAGGGTTTATGCTTTTGGAGACACTGTAAAGGCTGACATGAACATTAAACCCAATTATGATATCAAGGAAATTGAGCCCCAATATATCATATACACTAGCTTCAATCCCAGAAAAACAGATGGCGCAGCTTATTTTCTACCAAAACAATCTGCTAATGGCTCAAATCCATTTGTTTATAAGTTTCGTTTTCCGTTAACCAACCCGGACTTAAAGGGAAAGGCGGGAGCACGAGTAATCATATTTACTTCGTACACCAAACCTCAAGCTAATACTGCTACTGGAGATAAAGTAGTAGAATTTGATGTCGTGCTGAAATGAGATTAAGGATTACCTTATACTCACTGTTTTTTTTGTTTTTTGCAACGCTGACCTCGCACGCCCAAACAGCTGGGCAAGCTCGAGTTACAATTACGGCTACCCGAATTTATGCAGGTGTTAATGGTGATGGCGGAACAGACGAGTATACTTGGAGAATACGCGCTAACAATGGCACGGATTATTGCATCACGATTGATGGAGAAAGCCAATGGTATCCCATTAATCAAATCTTAGTAAATAATGCGATAATCTCTAACATGGATTTCGATATTCCGCTTGCATTGGACGCTTGGGAAGATGATAGTGGTTCGAGATGTCTTTATTATGGTGGGGATTTGTTCACTGACGGAGATGATCTTAGATGTACAGAGCAAAGCAGTATCAGATTATCAAGTCTTCAGCCAGGTATAAATAATACTGTTGTACGTTACTATTGCGGATTTAACTATGGAGTTGAGTACACCATTTCCTACGTCCCACCAGTGCCTGATAGACCAACTATTACTCGTAGCGTGGGCGGCCTAGCCTGTCCAACAGAGACTATTCAGTTATCGACAAATAACTATTTTTCACCCCCATTTCAATCCTCTATTACTCTCAGTTGGGAGTATCGCATACCCAAGATTATCCAATATGAAGATTGGATTGATAATCCCGCCTATTGCGGAAACGATGGATTTTCGTGTTTTGACCCAGGGGATGAACCTGGATGGACTCCACCCGCTTGCTGCTCTGAGCCACCACTTATTTGGGGCACTGTTACCCAAGATATCGGAACTCCTTGGCAAGCTATTGGATCAACTATAGGAACTAGTTCACTCTCTTTGTTATTGTCATCTTTGGATTTAAGCTCGTTGGATCAACCATTGTTTATATTGTTTCGAGTTAGATCCAGTTCGGGCGGAAAGACAAGTGCCTATAGTCAAACCAATCAATTGGATGTATCTCCCTTGGCTCCTACCATTGGAAGTACTGTCATTACAAAATCATGTCAAAATACCGCCACGGGCTCAATCACTATTTCGGGCGTAGTAGGCACAACAAATGATTACAGGGTATTTGCCATAAAAACTGACGCTCTAGGAAATCCCATTACAGGTACCGGTGGGTTTGGAACGACAGTGAATTTTAGCGGCTCATCTGCGACCATTCCAGGCTTAAGTGAAGGTTTTTATCGATTGGAAGTTTACAATGCATCTTCTCCTGGCTGTGTTACCATGCAAAACAATGTGAAGGTCGAAAACTTTGATAATCTATCCCTTTCTCCTCCGCCTTTGGTCGCTCAAAATGTAAGCTGCTTCGATGGTTTAGATGGTCGAATTGTTGCTTCCATAACGGGCGGTAAACCGGGTGCAACGATCACCTATACACTTTCGTCAGCCAAGCTATCTTATAATAATTCTAACAACACGGGCGATTTTATAAACTTAAAGGCGACTGATGATTACATTATAACTGCAACTGACAATTGTATGCCTTTGGTGACATCGAGTGCAATTACTGTTACCCAGCCCACTCAAGTTACCGCCACTTATACAAAGCAAGACCCTACCTGCCTCAATCCAAACAATGGGGCGCTTACGGTTTCAAATGTTCAAAAAGGATCGGGCACTTACAATTATTACCTTTATCAAGGGTCTACAGAAGTGCATAAAATTATGAACACCAGTGCAACTTCTTGGAACCTCACCAACCTAGCGGCTGGTTCTTATCGGCTTGACATTAGGGATGCGGCTCGGCCTTTATGTACTGGCTACGAAGCTAATTTCGCTTTAGCCCCTGTCAATCCTCTTTCCATGACGGTATTGAGCAAAGAGAATGTGAGTTGTTTCAAAGCAGATAATGGCACCATTACGTTGTTGGCTACGGATGGCTCCGGTTCTTTTCTCTATTCGCTCATGAACACCACATTAAATGAATCGCATGGGCCTCAAACTTCAGGAACATTCCCGGTGCTTAAGCCAGGCTTTTACACGGCAACCGTTAAAAATAATAATGGCTGTTTTGACACCTTTTCCATTTCTAATATAGAGATTGAAGAGCCGCAAGATATTTCGTTTACGGTCACTACCAAGCGAATCACTTGTCGGGACGATGACAACGGTGAGTTAACGGCAGTAGTTTCAGGTGGAAACGGTGGCTTCGGATATCAGTGGCAATATCTAGATGTAGCAACTTGGAGAGATTATAATCTAACAGGAGGGAAGACAGCAAAAATCTCTGACCTTTTTCCCGGCAAGTATCAATTAATTGTAACGGACAGTAAAACGTGCACCAAAATTTCGCCCGAATACGAAATTGTTAATCCATCGACATTATCGTTTACGAGTGCAGCTCCTGTTCACGTTACGTGCAAGGGTGCAGCAGATGGCAGTATTGCAGTGGCAGCAGCAGGAGGCTGGGGCAGCTACGAATATCAATATTCTTCCAATGGAACAACCTACTTTACCCTTACTGCATCTACTAAGTTAGCCCCAGGCAACTATCAGGTGAGAGTGAAGGATGCAGAAGGTTGTACAACTGATTTTTCATCAGCTATTACAATCACAGAACCCTCGGTAGCTCTTTCTGCCTCTTTTTCAACTTCAAATTTCAACGGATATAAAGTAAGCTGTAGCAATGGCAATGATGGTACAATTCTAATCACCGCCACAGGCGGTAACGGGTCACCATTTCCATCTGGCGTTTACACTTATTCAATAGATGCCGGTTCTTTTGTAACAAGTAATTCCTTTATCAACATTTCTGCTGGCAACCACACCTTCCGAGTAAAAGATGGCCGGGGTTGCGTTTATACTGATGTGGTGAACTTCAATGCACCTGATCCACTTGCAATCCAGCTAGTAGACAAAAATTACATCAAATGCTTTGGCGACAACAATGGTTTTATAGAAGTGATGGCAAAAGATGGTGTTCCCCCTTACCAATATAAAATTGGCACAGGTTCATTTGGTACAGCAAGCCGATTTAATGGCCTAGCTGCAGGTAGTTATCAAATAACCGTACGTGATAAAAACGGTTGTGAGATGATATTGAATGAAAGCATCGATAGCCCTAATCCACCGATAGTCATTAACCTAAGCAAAGATGATGTAAGCTGTTTTGGCTTGGCGGATGGAAAGATAACCGCTTCTATAAGTGGTGGATTTCCCGCTTACACATACGAGTGGATCGGCAGAACAGAAACTGGAAATATTATTCAAGGCTTAGCACCTGGAATCTACACATTGAAAATAACTGATCAAGAATCATGCTCACAAAGCAAATCTATCAACATCGGTCAGCCAGGCGCGCCACTTAGTGCTACTACTTTAGCTACACCGATTCGGTGTTTTGGGGAAACGAACGGAGCAATTGAAATAACTCCATCGGGTGGAACTTCACCCTACACCTACTCCATTGATAATGGTTTTAGTTATCAGGCATCTAATACATTTCTTAATCTGTCGAAAGGCTCTTACAATTTGCTTGTAAAAGACAATAGAGGATGTTCATTTTCTGTTTCAACCAACATCATTGAACCCTCATTACTTTCACCGACAATCGTCAGTTCGCAAAATATTAAATGCTTTGGCGAAAACACAGGAAGTATTTCCGTAGCAGGCATTGGCGGGGCCGCCCCGTATCTCTATTCATTGGATGGTATCGTTTATCAAGCGTCAGGGGTCTTTTCGAATCTGATAGCAGGCAATTACCAAGCAAGAGTGAAAGATGACTATGGATGCATCCGTTCAGTAAACGTACCGCTTACGCAACCTCTTGCGCCTTTAACCGCCACCTATACGATGACCCCCGTGCAATGCAAAGGAAATGCGGACGGAAAAATTGAAACAACCGTTATTGGCGGCACGCAGCCTTACAGTTATGCATGGCTTGGTTTATCAGAAACCACTTCCACCATTGAAGGCCTTGTTGCGAAAACATATCAGCTCACCATCAGCGATGCACAAGGATGTCAGCTTTTAAAATCAATAGAGGTAACGGAGCCATTGATAGCCTTGCAGGCCACTATTGCAAACAAAGCTGATATTACGTGCAACGGTTTTGCTAATGGCAGTTTTAGATTAGATGCCATTGGTGGGTATCCACCCTACCAATATTCTTTTGATGGTGGTGCTTTCAACTCCATTAATGTCTACAATAATTTAGCACCTGCCATTTATTCTCTGAACGTGCGAGATTCGCGCGGGTGTTTGGTGTTTGCATCTGCTGAAATAAAAGAGCCTTTGCCACTAACCGGTACGGCCATTCGGGTAAAAAATGTAAGTTGCTTTAATGGCAGCAACGCAGAATTTGAGGTAGATGCCCGCGGAGGTACACCGCCTTATTCCTATTCAAAAAATGGCGGTTTAACGTTCCAATCCGCACCTCTATTCGGAGCGTTAAAAAAAGATACTTACCCAGTTTGGATAAAGGATGCCAATGCCTGTACTTTTTCAATTAATGTTACGATTACGGAGCCGACCTTACTTGAAAGTAGTATCACTAATGTAGTGAACTCTGCCTGTGGCCAGCCAAACGGGGCTGCTCGCGCACTGCCTACAGGTGGAACCACACCGTATCGATACAGTTGGAAAAATTCAGCTAATCAAGAGGTGTCGACTATTCAACAGCCTACTAACTTGTTTGCCGGGTTTTACACCGTTACCATCACCGATGCAAATGGCTGCACGAACACACCCACACAAATCATCAATGACGAAAATGCACCAACAGCCGTTATCTCCAACTCTGTAAATGCCACTTGCTTTGATTCTTCAGATGGTAGTGCTACAGTTTCGGCCACTGGCGGTGCTGGCAGTTATTCGTATGTTTGGTCGGACGCAAAAGCGCAAGCATTAGCAACTGCCTCAAATTTAAAAAGGGGCGATTATGTTGTTACTGTCACGGACGCAAGAGGATGTAAAGCACTGGCTTCTATCACCATCGCTTCACCTACCGCCATTCAGTATAAAATTACTCAGCAAAAATTGCCGCTGTGCAATGAAAGTTGTGATGGAGAGCTTGAACTTACCGGAGAAGGCGGTGTAGCACCGTACACCTACACATGGCTAACTGGCGAATCGGCCATTGGTGGCAAGGCAACGGCTTTGTGCAAAGGCCTTCACCAAGTAAAAATTACCGATGCCGCCAATTGCTTTGCTGTTTTTAACCTAACGATTGATGCTCCTGCTAAGTTAGAAGCCCAAGTGAGTTCTATCAAGCAAGCCACGTGTGCAGAAAGTTGCGATGCTACTATTTTAGTTATCGCCAGTGGTGGAATAGGTCCTTACAAGTTTTTGTGGAGTGATTCGCGGAAGCAAACCACTGCACAGGCCAGTAACCTTTGCATTGGTAGCTATACAGTGACCATTACCGATGTGCAAAACTGCTCGGTGACTAAAACGATTGTACTCGATAAGATAGAACCCATTATAGTAGACCTGGGCAAAGCTACCACGCTTTGCTACGAACAAACCCTTTCATTGGATGCAGGAGTAGCCAACGCCACTTACATTTGGACAAAAGACAAAAATCTTTTCAGTGATAAGAAGATAGTGGTAGTAAAAGATGCAGGCGACTACGAGCTAAAAGTGACGGATAGCAGGGGTTGCTCAGGCACAGGCAGTATTTCTATAGAAACCTCCAGCCGATCTTTTGACGCAAACTTTTTAGGTGCCTCTGGCCTAGTGGTGGGCGATACGCTTAAACTCACAGAAATATGTTTTCCACGTGCCGATTCGCTCCAATGGACATTTGATAAAAGACTAAAGGTTATAAAAAATTCTGAACAAGAACCAGAAGTGTTGGCCACTGAGCCTGGTGAATATGAAATCGTTTTGCGGGGCCGCTATGCCGAATGCATAGATGTAGTCAAAAAAACAACTACCTACTTCAAGCCAGAAGATCGCGATAAAATCAAAGATAAAATGCCACTCGGATTGTACGGCATTAAAAGCGTAACCGCACGACCCAACCCTACCTCTGGCTTGGTAACGGTTGATGTAGAATTGCACCAGCCACAGTTGGTGGCTGCCTTTTTATATGGTTTAGATGGAAAAGAACTGGCCCGCGGCAAAGACCATGAAAAATCAAGGTACCAGTTTGAATTTGACTTAACCAATAACCTGCCGGGCGTTTATGTGGTCATGATCAAAACTGACACTCAAACGAGAACTATTCGTATCATTTTGGCAAAATAACCGATGCGCATCGTCACGACTATTTCTAGATTACGAGAGGCCATCTCAAAAATGAATGTCAGGTTGAGCTTGACGAAACCTGCTTATTTGTGTTTCAATAGCCTTCGCCAAGCTCAGGCTGACATGCTTCGCGCCTTTGCGCCTTCGCGTGAAACTGCATTTTCGTTATCCACTAAGGAGTTTTCTCTCCGGGTTTTTGTGTTACTAATCCTGCTATCTTCTTTCGCAGTCTCATCCATGGCTCAAAACCTAGAATCCATTGGGCAAGCCGATCCCATCAAAATATCAGGTGGCTTCAACGCCACCGGCATTGGCTATGCCGCCACTGGCATCAATGCGCGTAGAGATCCCTTTAACTACTTCCTTACGGGAAATATCAATTTCAATATTTATGGTTGGAGTGTCCCCCTCACTTTTAGTTACTCCAATCAAAATGCATCTTTTCGCCAACCGTTCAATCAATATGGCATCGCACCTACCTACAAGTGGGCCAAGGTATATTTAGGCTATCATAATCTTACGTACTCATCCTACACTCTGGCAGGTCACATTTTTTCAGGTGCTGCCATTGAGTTGACTCCCGATAAATGGCGCTTGAATGTGATGTATGGCCGCTTGAATCAAGCCGTAGAAGAAGATACCATTCGCAATACCATTCCATCATACAGAAGAATGGCCTTTGCCATGAAGGTAGGCTATGGGGATAATAAAAGTTCAGTAGATGTTGTGGTGTTCCAAGCAAAAGATGATGTGGGTTCACTAGCGAGTGCGCCTGTGAAATCGCAAATCTTTCCTGGCGAAAACCTTGTGCTGAGCGTGTTGGGCAAAAAAAGCATCGGCCGTTTTTCGTTGATGGCCGAAGCCGCTACGAGTGCCGTTTCGCGCAATTTGCTGGTAGAAAAAATAACGATGGATAGCCCCAACCTCTTCTCGTATGTGGGTGGTTTGTTTACCCCCCGCGCCAGTTCCGAATACTTCAATGCACTTAAATCGAGCGTGGGCTATATGGGCAAGGGCTACAATGTGCAGCTGAACTACGAGCGCGTAGATCCTGGCTATCAAACCTTTGGTGCCTATTTCTTTAACAATGATATTGAGAATATTACCGTGAGCACCTCGGTGCGCTTGCTTAAAGAAAAGCTGGACCTCTCGGCCAACGTGGGTCAGCAACGCAACAATTTAAAAGAGACGCAAGTCAATGCCGTGAGCCGCGTGGTCAGTGCTTTCACCTTTAATTATACACCTAGCCAAAAATGGAACGTAAATGGTTCGTACTCCAACTTTACTACATTCACCCGCGTGCGCCCACGCGTAGATCCCTTTTTTAGAAATGATCTGGACACGCTCAACTTTTACCAACTCAACCAAAATGCCAGTGGCGGAGTGGCCTATAGCTTTGGCACGAAAGAAAACAAGCAGGGCATTATCTTTAATGGTAGTTGGCAAGATGCCAACGAGAGTGCGCAAGGTTCTACACCCGGCAATAGCTCCAGCTTTTACACAGGTAATTTAGCCTACCGTAGCACCCGGGCAGCCACCAACACCAGCTATACAGCCTCTTTCAATTACAACAAAGGCGAGATTGGTGGTGTGACTACACTTTCTTGGGGGCCAAACCTTTCGGTGACCAAAGCATTTTTAGAAAAGAAGTTGCGTGCCACTTTTACCACTACTTATAATCAGATGTTGCAAAACGATACTCCTCAAAACCGCGTGTTGAATTTGCGATTGAACGGAACATACACTATTCAAAAAAAACACTTACTATCGCTGAACATAGTCTCTTTGCGAAAATTTGCAATCGATGAACGAACAGCAGACTTTAACGAATATACAGCTACGGTTAATTATGGGTACTCTTTTTAGGAATTGGGAACTAGGCATGTAAGATATGAACGGAAAATTAATATTTTTTATGTTTTTTGACACCTTTGGGATATTGGGAATTAGGAACTAGGCATTAGGAATTGGAGCTAACCCCCCAATGCCTAATTCCCAATGCCTTCAAACCGAAGATGAAATGAAAAACGTGATTATTTTTTTATAGGAAAGTTTTAAAATAAACTGAGTGCCATGATACAGAGCCTAGAAGAGTTTAAGACATACCAAAGAGCTATGGAAGTCGCAGAGAAGGTGTATGATGTGGCAGCTACGTGGAACTACTTCGAAAAAGATACTATTGGAAAACAATTGGTGAGGGCAGTTGATTCTGTTGCCGCCAATCTTTCGGAGGGATTGGGAAGGTATCATTATAAAGAACGAAAAAACTTTAGTTGCTATTCCAGAGGCTCCTTGTTTGAAACCAAAACATGGATTGTGAAGGCAGGCAACCGCAAAATGATGGATGAAAAAGCCGCGCGCGAGCTATTGGCAGAGCTGGAAGTGATTGGCAAAATGATAAACAGCTACATCAACTCTCTGGGAGAAAATAACAATATTGTAAACGAACCCGAAGAAGAATACACCCCAACTCCTAATGCCCCAATTCCTAATGCCCCAATTCCTAATGCCCCAATTCCTAATCCCTAACCTCCCAATTCCCAATTCCCAATCCCTAATCCCTAATCCCTAATCCCTAACCCCCCAATGCCCAATTCCTTTTAATTCTGTGAGATACGTTAAGTTCATATTACTTTTTCTTTTCATTGCTTCGCAAGTCGAGTCAGTTGCCCAAACCTTCCCCGTAAGCGCCAACCTGCAACTGGTGCCACCGTATTCGGTTTACCTATCGGACTATACCGTGGGCGGCAACGAGCAGATGAAGCTCAACCTCTTTTTGCGCGACCAAAACGAACCCAGTTATGCCGTCAGGTTAGCTTTTGTGCTGGAAGGCGCAGGCATCCGCATTGAAACCAACCCCAACTTTGCGCCCCCACCTATCGTACTAGAAGGTGGAGTGCCTCAAGTGCTCGGGTCAGATGAGTTGGGCATTTACTTGGATCCGCGCAACCTACTCTTCAACGGCATCACCCGCCAGCAGTACGAGCAACGGGCAGCCCTGCCCGAGGGTTTTTACCGCTTCAGTTTCCGTGTGCTGGACTACCGCAGAAAAGATGTGCAGCTCTCGCGCGAGGCCACGGCCAACGCTTGGTTCGTGCTCAACGATCCGCCACGGCTCAACACCCCTGTTTGCGGCACTACTTTACCATTGCGCGATCCACAAAATATTTTCTTTCAATGGCTGCCCATGGGTGCCGCCTCGCCCAACTCTGCCCTTACCACTGAGTACGAGTTTACCTTGGTAGAAGTGCGCCCCCCCGGCCGCAACCCCAACGATGCCATTAATGTAGGCGTGCCTTTGTTCCAGTTCACTACGCAACAAACCAGCTTGGTGTACGGCATTTTAGAGCCTGCCCTCATAGCGGGGCAAGAATATGCCTTCCGCGTGCGCGCCAAAGACACCAACGGAAAAGACCTGTTCAAAAACCAAGGCTACAGCGAGGTGTGCACCTTTAAGTTTGGCGAGGTGCAAGCCGTGCCACCACCCGAGGGGCTCAACATTTACCCCGAAAGCGAGCGCAGGGCAAAAGTAACGTGGTACCAAATGCTGGAAGCCGACCGCTACCGCGTGGAGTATCGGAAGAAACCCGCTACACCCGAGGAAGCAAACCGTGCCTGGTTCACCAAAGAAACCTTGGAAGATAACACCGTGCTCAACGACCTAGAGGCCGAGACCGAATACGAGTTGCGCGTGGCCAACGTGGTCAAAAACATCATTAGCCGCTACACCGAAATCAAGACCTTCCGCACACTGCCCGTGCGCGTATTTGCCTGCGGCCAGCAGGTAGATAACATTACCCCCGCCAACCAAAAACCATTGCTCAGCCCATTCATCGGCCAACTGTGGAAAATAGGCAAGTTTGATATGGAAGTGATGCAGGTGCGCGGATCCAACGGCACTTATAGCGGGCTGGGCGCGGTCATTATTCCGTACTTGGGCTTCCGCGTATATGGTACGTTCCAAGACATTAAAGTGAACGAAAACCGAGAGGTGATTGTGGGCACAGTAGTGGGCTTGAGCGAAGGCGTGGAGGCATTTAAAAAGAGATTTGAAAAAGAAGTGCCGCAAGTGCAAGAGGGCGACCCTACCGCCACGGCAATCGGGGCCAATGGCATTTTGACAATTGAGGTGGTGGACGAAAAAAGGGACAAAGATTTGGACTCTGTGTACGTGGACAGCAAGGGCACCATTGTGGTGGTGGACAGCGAAGGCGGGCAAGAAAAAATAGCACCCACCAAAGGCAAGGGCACGCGGATCACAGACAAGAACGGAGACCAGTGGATAGTGAACCCAGATGGGAAGGTGAGCAAAGTGCCGTCCACGGCCATTTCAAATGCTCCGCCTGCCGTTGCCCTTACAAGCCCATCGCAAGCAAACTACGCCATTGAGTTTTTGGCCAACAGCAAACAGCGAAATGGGTTCGATCAAAAAGAAGATACCTACAACCTGCCTGATTACGAAACCATAAAAGTAAACGGCAAAGACTACACCGTTGCCTGGAAATCGGTAGAGAGCGGCCAGCAGGATTGGGTAAATGCCAAGGCCACCGGGCAGGCTACCTTCCCTAAAGCCGTGGGCTTCAAAACCATTGCGGGCGAAGCTGCCTCACAGGCAGGTAGCGATGCCAGCCAAAAGCAGGTGGCGATCATGGGCAAGGCAGATGGGCAAGAAGAAGAATTGACGGCCTACGTAAAAGTAAAAGAACCTTCCGCCAAAGATGAGCAAGTGCTGGAATTGGGCAAGCTCAACATTAAAAGCTACAGCAAGGTGCGCAAAAAAGTGATTGTGGTGCCGGTGAACGATGCCGAAGCGCCTAGTGGACTGGCGCTGGCGGCCGAGCTCAATAGCATCTACAAGCAAGCGGTGTCCGAGTGGGACGTAACCGTGGCCGAATCCTTTACCATTGCCGCAGAAAACTTACAGGGGCTTGACGATGGCCAATCCGGAATGCTCTCCAGCTTTCCGCCCAAAATGCGCGAGTTTAGGCGTGCCTTTAAAAACGACCGCAGCATTGATGGCAGCGCCTATTATGTGTTTTTGGTGAAGGGCAGTGGCTCGCAGCGCGCGGGCTTCATGCCCTTTAAGCGCGAGTTTGGTTTTGTGTTTACCGACCGCGCCTCGAACGTGACCACCACCATTGCCCACGAGCTGGGTCATGGGGCCTTCCGCCTGCGCCACACCTTTAGCAGCGAAGATTTCAAAGCCACCGAGCGCAACACCACCAACCTGATGGACTACAAGGGTGGCACCGTGCTGAAGAAGTACCAATGGGACTTTGTGCACGATCCCGAAAGCATGAACGGCTGGCTGCAGGGGGATGAGGAGAGTGCGTTGATGGATACAGATTGCAACCCTTCTCTTGTGCCTGAATCACTTCGAAGCATTGCAGACAGAGCAAAGCAATGTGATAATGATGTTGATGATGATCTGGAAAGGATATCAGAAGCGGATTTAGCAAAGTTATGCGTGGCTCAGCGAATTGATTTAATTAAATGCGTTGACGACTTTCCTGCCCAGGGAGGTGATGACGAGATATTGATAAAGTTACTAACCACTACTCCGAGCAATTACAGAGCGAAATTGATGGCACGTCTGCAAGACGAAAGGATCTATGAAAATAGACTAATCGAAGCCGTAGACGGAGAAGAATTTATTGAGCTTGTCAATACGATAAGCCAGTGGATGGGCACACCTACGCAAGCTGATTGGGAAAATGCAGTAATAGCGAACAGGTTTTTATTCTTTGATGGTGATGATGCTTTCCTGGCCGACTTCGATGGCACGAGCATGATATTTAAAACCAGAAAAAATTTTACCATCGGGTGGTATCAGGAAGTCACAGTTAAACCACATGAATTTGTTGCCGTAACATTTACCAATGATTTTATTATAGCCGGAAAGGAATTTAAAGCTGGCAATCAGGTGACGATGTCCGGGCTGGCAGTGTGGTCGCTATTCAACGAAATGTTTAATAAGCGTTTACGCGCGGGTGGTGCAGTGGCGTTGGATATACCGTTGTTGTTTGTAGGTGTTGGCGAAGTGACTGTGCTGAAAAATGTTGTAGGCATTACCCGTGCTATACGAGCGTTACGATATGCAAGAGCGACAGCAAATATTGTAATTGCCGCAGGTGGATTGGTGATGGCTTCTGGTATCGAAGATGAGTTGACGTTAACGGAAGACGGAAGAGAAACACTGCGATACTGGACGTGGTTTAATTTAATCTATGCGGGTGGAACACTGACACCACACGCGATCAATTCTGCAAAGGGATTGTATAGCTCGTGTAAAAATCTTTTAACCCGACCAGGACTCTCTGAAAGCGTTAAGAACAGTCTTAAAGCCTGGATGGAAACGCTGAAGGATATCTTTAAGAAGAATGGGCAGAATATTGATGAACTTGATGAATTAGGTTCAATCTATAACAGACTTGGCGAATTAAAACCACCAGCAAGAACCTTGTTAGAAAATGAAGATATCCTCATTGATGCTTCTAAAGGACTTCAATCTTCAAAAGCACAAAAATTTACAACTGTTATAGCTGGTGAACATGGAGATGTCAGTACAAAGTACTTATGGACAATTGATGAGCGTGGAATAAACATTGCGCTGGAGAAGACCCCTTTTCCGACCCCTAGAGGAAATATTGTTCATACAAATCTAAGTTCGAAAGCATATATCGGTGGCGAGATGTGGTTCAGTAGTGGGAATAAAATAATCGTCAATGCAGGTTCTGGACGATTTGGAGATGGTGCAGGAGCTACTTTAACTCAATGGGAAGCTGCTATAGATTTTTGGAAAAAATTGGGGTATGAAGTTGAAGCCATTCCTTTAGGTACACGATAAAATAGATTTATGAAACTCTGGCAAATAAAAAATATACTCTCTGATGAAATAGAAATCTATAACAATCACTTTTTATCATTTCAAAATTACCAAGAGGAAATACCTGCGAAATTAGTAATTGAAGCTCTTGAAAAAAGCAGGAAAATATTTATAGTTACGGATAAAGGGTATTTAAGATTGAATTTACCAAATGATAAATCTTCTAAAGTAATTGGTAACTTATCCGTAGTTGAAGCATATAAAAAGTACGGTAGTAATGCAATAAATGAAGTGATAGACTACGGTTCTTTCAATGTAGGAACTGATAGAGAAAGCCAGGCGTAGCGGTTGGTTTTTTTTACTTTACTTCTAAGCCTGTTTCCCAGTTAGCGCGCGTTTGCGAGGCTGTGTAAAAACGAAGAAAAGTTTTACATTTTGCCTTTGATGGAGTGTTGGGGAAAATGGTGACGTTGGAACAAATAAAAATGAAGAGCATTACATTGGCAGGGAGTAGTGCCATTGTCTTGGTCTATAAAAACAAGCCGCAGGTACTTTTGGAAAACATCGTGATACTTCCCGGTGGAAAAGTACTTGTCAACGATACCAAATTGGTGGGCGACCTTGCCGAGATACAAAGTTTGGAGCAGAAAGCATCGGGACTTATTAAAGCCCACCAGTTGTTGTTGGCGGCAAAGTAAAAATTAAAACGAAGGGTGTATTGCAATTTGAATTAATAGACTGGAATGGTTCTATAAGTGTAGTTGACCAATTTGAAATTTACCCACGTAACCCTTGATAGCCAAAATGAAATTTTATTTGAGGGCCATACTTATTTGGATTGCACTTGGAGTAGTAGTGTTCTCTCCTATGTATATTTATCAGATATATAAAAACGCAAAAGTAGTTTATTACTCAAATCAATATAGCAAAGTACATGTCAAAGTGGATTCGATATATATCACATCCGCGACATCATCGGACGGAGGCTCAGGCCCCAATTATTACCATTTTTACAATAGAAAGTATAACACAACGCTTTCACTGCTGGCATCAAATGGGTCGATTTCAGAGTTGTTGGGCGAACGTCATTCAGGATTAGATGTGGACAGTGAGTTAAGCACTCACAACGATTCTATTTGGATTTGGTATCATCCTAAAAGCGAGCCAAGCTATGCAATAGAAACTGATAAGCAATTTTCAATAAGGAAAAATATAAGTTATTTGATAGTAAATGGTATTCTACTTTCTTTCAGCATTTACGCGGTTACATGGCAGATAAATTTTAATAAAAAAAAGAAACAAAATCAGGCTAACTTATGAAAATGAAATACTGCCTCGCATTCTTGACGTTTGAGTTATTTGGTGGACTCTGCCATTCTCAAAACAGTGAGTATCCAAATATTATTTTGAGTTATTCCGAGAACCAGACCCTGTATTTTCATGAATATAATCCACCCCTAAAAGTAAAGGCCGAGTATACAGAATTATCTCAAGCTTTAAACCAGTATCCCGAACAGCTTATACAATCTATTCTTAGTGCAAAGAATCAAAATTGGGTTGATTACAATACCTTAGGAGGTACAGAGAATTCATCTAAATTGGATGAGGCTCACTTCCAAAAAATCATTTTAATGGATAAAGAAAAAAACTATTTCGAGTTAGTGCACAAGCTAACTTTTAATGTTGGTAGTGTTCCAACTGCCTTAGTAAAATTTTATTTTTATCAAGAGAATCAAACACCAGTTTCTGGTTGCCATGTTATGCAAAATATTAATGGAAGGTGGCAGAAAACATCTCACCCTTCTTTATCTCTCTTAGCTATTGCGTTCATGAGATTTAAGACAGAAGTTATTAAAGGAGTGATACTTGGAGGCTCAAAAGATCAGGAGGTAATTAAATTGAGGCAAAGAATAACCACGAATGGATCTTTTGATTTAGCAAAGCTTGAAAAAGAATTTTCAAGTTGGTACTCCCCTGCAAAAGACGAAAAAAAGTTAAAACTATTCACTGACCCTAAAGCCTGGTAGTCATGAAATTGTATATCTTATTTCTATTATCTTTTATATCACGAATTGCAGTTTCCCAAATTGATTATAACGATTTTCGAGGAACACAATCTACAATCATCTTTTCAAAACAATATCCGTTTGCTAATCTCTATGATTATGGACTTAGTAGCAAAGTAGGTGATTCCATAATTTTAAAATCATATGGATATGAAATTTCTGAAGAAGCATTAATGAGAAAGTACAATCAAATTTTCAAAAGCAATTCGACTGATACTTCATTGTCTAAAATTATTTTGAGATCGAGGTTAATTCTGGATATTGACAACGAAAGACATGTTTTCATAAAATACAAGCTGGTCACAAATGGGGTTCGTGCGATTAATTTTGAGGTGGTAGATTTGGTAAATAGTAACGGACTTTGGAAGGAGGCCAAAAGCTCCAATGAAGAACTGGAAGCAATAAAATCAGTGTTTTTAAATGCTACAGTGGAAACCATTTATGCGTTTTACAATAAAAAGGATGACCCGAATAAGCCAGAAATTAATAAGCTAAAACCGTTGGTTAAGAATGATTTGGGAGTTTTAGACATCAAATTGATGGATTCGGTAATAAAAAAAAATAGGAATAGTTTAACGAAATATTTAGAATAAATTTTGAATTTAAACCTAATTACGGCTTATGAAAGCTATCAAATTACCAACGGTCTTATTCTTCATTAGTAGTTGTGCGTGCGCACAAGTCTCCGTAAAAAAAGGAGTTGTATATGAAGGTTCCACAGCCATTGCAAAAGTAGAGGGAAAAATAGGGATGATGAAGTATGCCAATCTTGACTTCCTGACTTCAGAAGGTAAATCGATTGTAACAGTGAAAGAAGACGTTTTTGATAAGACTCCCTTCCCGCCATTTAAAGATTTTTCGTGGTACACGATCAAGTTTTCAGATTCGCAGAAACAATTGAAAATCGAAAATGCGACTCGGTGTATGAACGAAAAGTGTATTATTGAGCTTTTAGCAAAAAAAGGAATTCTGATTAATGGAGCTGTAGTAGCAAATCAAGACGAAGCGATAGCTAAGTTTGATTATTCGGCTACACTACAGCTCGATACCGCTAGAAAGTTTACGGATGAAGAAACCCAACTGGCCGCGCAACTGCTGGCCATAAAACCCATTGGAAACAGTAATAACCTTTCGATTGGTAGTGATCCGGAAAAATATCCTAACTTATTTCAGATAAAACAAGATTCTAAGGTGATTGGATGGCTTGTGAAAGAAGAAATCACCACGTGGGCAAAAGAAGCAACCATCTATAAATTTTACAAGCATAATCCAAACAACAATCCGAAAGACCCGTCTGGAAAGATTTACGCAGCATATTTTAGAGTGACTACTACTGACCAAAAAGCATTCACCTATCAAGATTTAAAGTACCACAATAGAATGAGCATGAGGTTCATTATTGGTGATAGGAAAAATGCGGAATTTGAATTAACAAAATTCTTAATAGATAGAGGATATTTATAGCCAAAAAAATAAAGATTAGTAACAAATGAAAACTTCAAAACTGTATCTCGCTATTTTATTAATGGTGACCTCTTGTGCCAAAGACGACCCCAAACTTGCGCCATTAACGATTGAAAGTTTTAGCCCTAGTACTGCCGCGGTAAGGTCTGAAATTCAAATCAGAGGAACTGGCTTCTCTGCAACCCCAACAGGTAATACTGTTTAATTCTTCGCAGAGTCTCCGTTTTCGGGACTCTGCGCAAATACGAACTGTGATGCAAAGCAAAAAAGATAAACGATGAGCGTAAGAAGAGAGATACCAGAGTACGATGGGCTGTATTTTATCACACTCACCTGCTGCCACTGGCTAAAGTTGTTTGAAATCACCAACGGATATCACATCGTGTACAACTGGTTTGACCACCTGAAAGGCAAAGGTCACTTTATCAATGGGTACGTGATCACGCCCAACCACGTGCATGCGCTCATTGCTCAGCCTTTGTTGGTGTTGCGGGTGTGTATGGAGGGCAGGTTCACCAACAAACGAGAGGAAATTGAATAACAGATGTAAAAAAAATTGATGATGGTACGCATTAAAAATATTATTGGTTTGGCAGCAATTGGTTTGCTTGTTGGTGTGGCCACTGGCCAATCAATAGCACAGCCATCGGTGCAAGATTTATCAGGGTATCTGTCAGCGATACGCAGCAACCCAACGCTGCCAGTGCCAAAATCGGTTTTGAGCGATCCGCAAAACGAGAGTTTGCTATTGACCACGGTTTCGCCCTTTTTAACAGACACGCTTGAGCAAGTGCGCGCCAAAGCTTTTTATTTGGTTAGTTCCATTGGCCAAAAGAGCAATGCCACCACGGTGCGCCAATCAGCAGTAGGCTATATTTTAAAAGGCATACAAGACAAAAGCACGGGCATAAATGGTGTTGCTACCGAGGCGCTCACCCATTTCAAAATAGCTGATTTCAACAATACTGCACGCGTTAGTTTGGGAGAAGCGTTAGTCGCATCCACACACCATTTGGATCAGGTAGTAAAACTGGCAGGGTACCTAAAAGAGCAAGGGTATGCTGAAAAAATATCGTTACTGTTAACGGCCGCTTCTTCCAAAAAGCACAAATGGGCGTGTCGTCTTGCTTTGGCGCGCATGGGCAATGCCCCGGCCATCCAGTATTTGAAAGACAAATTATTGACTGCCACGGTAAATGATGATTTTGTGTACGATGTAGTGCCCGATTTGCTCTACACCCGCAATGCAGAAGTTTTTAAGTATATCGAAACCATTGTTCAAAGCGATACCTATGCTTGTGAACCAGCCGACCCCGATGCCAGTGGATCCCTGTTGTGTGCCTATAGAGTGATGGAATACCTGTCACCTTATATCTCCAATTTTCCGCTGCGCACAGATGATCAAGGCAATTTGGAAGAGACCGACTATAAACAAGCTTTGCAGAAGTTGAGGAAGTGGTTAAATGAAAATAAGAACTATCAGATAAAAGATGAAACCTATTAAATGAATCAATATCTGTCGATAAGGAAGTTTAAACTGTTTATTTTTGGTAATCGTAACTAGCGATGGTCACCTATGGAATAATCAACACGCAAGTATCAGCTCAATGAATTGTTAAGGATCATGTTAAAGCGCATTTTGTTTTTTCTTCTGTTTGTTTTCGCATACCATCTTCAGTTGGTTGCCCAATCCACTGAAAGCGGGTCTTCGCGCTTGGCGGACAAGATTATCGCCCTACAAGAAAAGATTATTCAAGAAGGCAAAACCACCAACCAGCTATCAGAAAAAGACTTGGCCAGCCTGCCGGTGGGCATATCTAAAGATATTGGTGGAATCACCTACTGGGTGATCATCGATTCTGCACGCTTTACCCCACAGGGGGCATTTTTCAATGCGTATATCACCTTAGATTTTAAAATGAGCGGCAAAACCATCGCATTTGTGGGCCGCAACATTGCCTTTCAGCCGGGCGGCTTGGCCTCGGCCACCAGTTCAAAGTTGTTGCTGGCCTCCGAAGAGCGGATACCGCTTAACAACAAAGTGGCCCTTATCTTAAAAGCCGATAACCGCAATTTTGTTGAAATGGATTGCAACGGTTTCAAGTCGGTCAACATCAAAGGTTTTTTTGAATTTGAGCGCGACTTTTTGCTGCCCGAAAACCCTGACGGCAGCATTGCAGAGGGTAAGATGACTGCTTCGCTAGAAGTAAACGCCACCGATTGGGGTTCTATGATGGCCAATATTAATTTGCCTTCTTTCCAAATCCCCAAAGTGAAAGGGTTAAGTTTTTCTGTGCGCGATGCCATTATTGATTTAAGTGACACGGCCAATCCTCCCAATTTCCAATTTCCCAAGGATTACATCAACACAAACGGAAGCAACATCAATTTGTGGCAAGGCTTCTTTTTGCGCGAGGCACGCGTGCGGCTGTACAAAGAACTGGAAACCAACAAAGGCAAAAAAGAAGTGTTGATTCAAAACATGCTGATCGATAACATGGGTGTATCGGGTTCTTTGGGTGTTACCAATGTTTTTGGCCGAGACGAAGGCTCGCTGAACGGATGGCCTTTTTCGGTTGACTCGCTAGGGATTACCGTTGTAAAAAGCCAATTGAAGGGCGCGGCTGCAAAGGGCCTTTTGAACATTCCCTTTTTTGATAGCGATCAGCCCTCCAAGTACTCGGCCATGATTTATGACAACAATGGAGAAACCGATTTTTTGTTTTCGCTATCGCCCAGCCGAAAAATAAAGGCCAATGTATTGGCGGCAGAAGTAGAACTGCTGCCCAACTCTACCATTATTATTGCGAAAACGGCAGGCAAACTAAAGCCTGAAGCGATTCTAAACGGCACTATCACCATCAAAAGCGGAGAGCTTCTTAACTTAAACCGAATCGAATTCAATACGCTTCATCTCACCTCAGATGCACCTTACATAAAAAGTGGTGTTTTTTCAATGACAGGAAACGGCCAGCAAAAAGCGGCCAATTATCCGTTGGTCATCAATAAACTTGGTTTCGCCTTTAACCAAAGCCAAATGAACCTTACGGTAGATGGTGCCATCAACTTAATGAATGGCAGCGGCAATGGTTTTGGGGCGCAAGCAGTGGTCAGCATTTCAGGCGAAGTCAAACAAATAGAAGAAACACATGGTGATGTCACTGTAAAGAGGCAAGAATGGAGATATAAAGACACCAAGTTTTCAAACATCACAATTAATGTAAAGACTGGTGCGTTTTCATTAGACGGCTCGTTGACCATCTATGATAAAGACCCCACGTACGGAAATGGATTTAGGGGAGAGATAAACGCTACTTTTACTCCAGGACCAAAAGTTAAAGCCATTGCCCAGTTTGGGGTGGTAAAAGATAATCGCTATTGGTATGTAGATGCCATGGTAGTTTTGCCAGCACCTGTAGGTACAGGCTTTGGATTATACGGCCTTGGTGGAGGGCTGTATTATGGTATGGCACTGCAGCGACCTAATGTTAACTCTGTAGGAAACTTTGTTACCAAAACAGGTAGTTCCGATCGATTGGATGTAGGTGCGTCCCGCAGTGATGCAAGGTACGTACCTGACCCCACCGTTGGGCTCGGGTTTAAAGCTACGGTAGCATTGGGCCTAATACCTTCCCCGCAACCTTTTAACGGAGATGCTACTTTTGAAATGTCATTCAACAGCAGTGGCGGTTTGCGCATGATACGTTTTCAGGGGCAGGGTTATTTCATGAGCGAGCTCTCCTTTCCAAGGAACAAGAACGCACCGATTTACGCCAACTTGGAAATACTCTTCGATTTCAAAAACTCATCGCTGCATGCTAACCTAGATACATATGTAAACATCGGTGGGGTGCTGCAGGGCGTGAATGCAGGTGGCCTGGCCGGCTCGGCCGTGCTGCATTTTGCACCTGATGAATGGTACATACACATCGGTACGCCCGAACAGCGCATCGGCCTTAATTTCATAGGCTTAGTAAAGACGGGCGCTTACTTTATGGTAGGCACCTACATACCGGGCATGCCTGCTCCACCTCAAGCCGTATCAGATATTTTGGGCGGCATGGATTTAAATTTCATGCGCAATGAAAATGCGTTGGCAAATGGCGGTGGCTTTGCGTTTGGTGCCGGGCTTGAAATCAAAACCCCCCGCATTGAAGTGCTGATTTTTTACGGACAGTTCAGCGCTGGCCTGGGTTTCGATATTATGCTGAAAAATTATGGCAGTGCGCGCTGCGCAGGAGGCGGTGGCCCTATTGGCATTAATGGGTGGTATGCATCCGGCCAGGCATGGGCGTATTTTCAAGGAAGCATTGGTGTGTTTGTTGATTTGACTTTCATAAAAGGCGAATTTGAAATTTTGAGAATAGGTGCTGCTGCAGTGCTGCAGGCCAAACTACCCAACCCGCTTTGGATGCGGGGAGTGGTGGGTGGTCAGTTTTCGATATTGGGTGGTCTTGTTTCTGGGAGTTGTCGATTTAGTATAACAATTGGTGAAGAGTGTCAGATAGAAGGAGTGAGTTCAGTAACAGGTGTAAAGGTGATATCAAGCTTAAAACCACAACCTGCCGATGGCGAAGTAGATGTATTTACGGGTCCGCAGGCAGCCTTCAACGTATCCATCGACAAAGAATTTGAAATGATGGACCTGAACAACAACTTTAAAGCTTATCGGGTCAAGCTCGACCATTTCAAAATAATCAGTGATGGGAAAGAGTTGGCGGGTACACTGCAGTGGAATGACAACAAAGATGTGGTCATCATTAACCCAGCAGAAATATTGCCGCCCAAATCAAAAGTGAAAGCCGATGTAAAGGTGCATTGGGAGCAGAAAGTCAATGGTTCTTGGCAACCCCTGTCTGCCAATGGCAAGACCGAAGGCGAGCAAATGGCTTCTGAATTCAACACGGGTACGGCCCCCGATTATATACCCGAGAGCAACGTATTGTACAGCTACCCCATGACGGCCCAGCACAACTTTATGAAACGAGAGTACCCTGACGGGTACATGAAATTAAAAGTAGGTCAAAGCTACTTGTTCAATAAATCGGATGGCGGAAAGGAATGGGATTTTGTCGCAAGGTTTACCGCTGCCGGTCAGCCCGTTGGTTTAAGTTCACCATTGAGTTATCAAAACGGAAATATATCTTATCAGATACCCGGCATCGCAAACGACAAGGTATTCAATATCCATTTTGTAAAAGTACCCAATAGTGCCGCGCAAGCTGTTGACAAAAACGTAGTTGCGAGTGAAAAACAACTAGCATCCAATGACGCGGGCAACGTTTCAACCAATACAAAAGAAATACAAGGCACCGTTACACTTGCAGAGGAGAAGAAATTGTATGAATCATTTTTTAGGTCGAGTAAGTTTAACACGTTCGGTGAAAAGTTAGATGCGATGACTGGATACCAAACGGTGGGCAGAGTAATGCCTGGCTTTAACGTGTACGAACCAGGTGCTTGGGCTAACCTAACAGAAGTGTTTGACAAGGCAGAAGTAGCAGGAATTGGAGCATATGAACCACTACTACAATTGGAAGCCTTGCCGGACAATGCTTGGTATTCTTCCAGGATTTATCCAACCATTTATGAACTATATCCCTCAGAAAAATCCCTTACTATATCTTGGCGACCGATCGACAAAGTGGGATTACCCCCACTTAAAAGCATGAGTATCAGTCAAGATGATTTTCCAGAGTTAAGCGAGCAAGATTTGACATCTGCTGTCACCGCCAAGCCAGGTCGTTCAATATTTGTGTATAGTTTATCCTATTATGCTTATCGCGATTTTTATGAACTTCGGCAGAAAGCGTTTGACCTATACACAAACCGGATAGGGTCCGCCCCTTTGGGAGCATTCCGCCTGATGAGTATCCCTTATTACGATGTAGACAAGGGACCATTGCGGTTTAACCTGAGTTACAAATTGCCGGGCATCAACAGGATGACGACAACCAGAACATTTGTTATTAATTGGTAAAATGAAAAATCTTATCGCTTTATTGAGCGCAATTTTATCATTCACAGGCGCATTGTCCCAAGACACGGCCCGACCGGGGATCAAAGTGATCGCAAGGGTTAAAGCCGACTCAGTAATCCTGAGGTGGGGCCCCACCACCCCCCTTGGTTGGGAAATTGCCAACCAATCGGGTTACATCATCAGTCGGTATACCGTATCAAAGAATAATGAATTGGTTCTTCAAAATCCTGAAACCATTACGGTAGCGCCTAAACCAATTTTACCATTACCACTGGCAGAGTGGGAACCATTGGTAAAATCTGACAAATATTCCGCCATAGCCGCCCAAGCATTGTACGGTAAGTCATTCAAGGTATCCAACCCCGGAAATGCCAGCATGCAATTTGTAGATCAGGTGCAGGAAAAAGAGAGTCGATGGAGCTTCGCCTTGTTTTCAGCGGATAACTCTACACCGGCCGCAAAAGGTTTGGGCCTTCGCTTCGTAGACAAGGGCATTAAGAAAAATGAAAAGTATGTTTACAAAGTATTTCTGGCCAACCCAAACCCAAAATATTTGTTAGATACTGGAGCGGTCTTTGTCGACCCCACTGAAAAGTTTGAACTCCCACCCCCCGAAGACGTGAAGGCAGAGTTTGGAGACCGTTCTGTTTCCCTTCACTGGAACACATTTTTCTTTCAACCTATTTACAACTCCTATAAAGTTGAGCGAAGCGATGATGAAGGCACTACCTATAAACCTACCAGTGACTTAGTATTTGTGAATACCCGACCAGAAAACGGAAGGCAACCGCAACGAACTTATTATTTAGATTCGCTGCCACAAAACCTCAAGATTTATTTTTATCGGGTAAGGGGATGTACCCCCTTCGGGGAAACTGGTCCGCCATCAGCGGTTGTGAAAGGATCCGGCATCAGTTCAGCCAGCGGAATAGTGCCTACCATTTCATTTACGCACATATTTGACGATGGCCATACGTTGGTGCAGTGGAAGTACCCCAAAGAAATGCAGTCGCGAATCAAAGGGTTTAATGTTGGGCGGGCAACATCTGCAAAAGGTCCATTTGTAGACATCAACCAAAAATTACTGTCACCCGATGTTGATTCTTTTAGAGACAATTCACCTAAAGCCATCAATTACTACGTGGTGAAAGCAATGGGTATAGATGGTCAAAGTGCTACGTCTTTTCCATACATGGTTCAATTAGAAGACAATACGCCACCGGCACCACCCAAGGGACTTAAAGCAAAAGTTGATAAGCAAGGAGTTGCCACCCTTGAATGGAGTAAGAATCAAGAGGAGGATTTGATTGGATACAGAGTATTTAAGGCAAACAACCCAACTGAGGAGTTTTCGCAGATTACTAAAGACGCTATCACCAACGCAAGATTTATTGATACAATAAACCTACAGACCTTAACAAAACATATTTACTACAAGGTAGTAGCGGTGGATAACCGTTTTAATGCTTCTGATTTTTCTTCTGTTTTGGAAGTAGAACGGCCAGATATCGTCCCGCCATCGGCAAGCCAATTTTCAAGAGCTGAATCTACCGGGGAAAAGATATTATTGGAGTGGGTTCCCAGTGCAAGCAATGATGTAGATGGATACGAGCTGTATCGCGCTATTCCAGCTGACACAATCTTAACTATATTGAGGTATTTCGCCAAAGGCGACAGCACACGTTTTCTTGATTCTAAAGTTGAGTTAGGTAAACAATACCGATATAAACTTGTGGTATTGGACAAGGCAGGCTTGAGATCTATGCCGGTTTTTGTATCAGTCAATTGCATTGATAATGGTGTGCGGCCTTCAATTACACAAATCCAATTTAAAGCTGATCGAGAAGCAAGGCAGATTACCTTACAATGGTTGTATGCAAAAGATAAAATAAGAGGCTTTCATTTGTTTAAAGTTTATGGAAATAACCCTATTAGATTATATAAATTCATTGATTCTGGTAAATCTCAGTTTATCGATAGAGATTTAAAAGTTAATACTATTTATGGCTATGCACTTAAGGCCATTTTTGATGATGGATCAGAAAGTGAACTAAGCGAAATAATAAAAGTAGAGTATTGATAGGAGAGAAGCCGGGAGATACTCCGTTGGAATAAAATAATTCAAAATTCAAAGTTCAATATTCAAGCTGTCCTATCTGAATCTTTAACTTTGAATCTTGAATCTTGAATTGTATCACCTTCTTGCGATAGGTGCTGCCAGACAACTCTCAGGTATCTTGAACGCATCTACTAGCGGCACAGCTTCTTGCCTTACCTCCCAGCAAAGTTGATTGACGAGTTTTCGAACGGCTTTTG
>JADBYK010000097.1 GCA_020403045.1 Cytophagales bacterium | reverse complement strand
CTTATTCGCACACTGGAAGTTGGTATATCCATAATGTAGAAATACATTTGTGATTAAACAGGAAGAGCCGTATGAAGGGAGACTTTCACGTACGGTTCCGTGAGAACCTAAGGGTGAAACTCCCTTGGGTGACTCGACTGCTAGAGATTTTAGGAATTACCGGTTTGATATTTATTGTGTTGGAAGCTTCCCTTGATTTATCCATTGAAAAGAAAAAATTGCCATTGATTGGTCGGGCGTTCATATCGGCATTGGCACTACTTGGTTTCACATCGGGTTTAATTGCGTTATTATTCAGTACTTACTACGGCACTGATTTTCAACAGGCATTAGTCCACGCCATTCCCTTGTCAGTTATCAGCAGTGCCATTGCTATTCCCAGCGTTAGCGCTCTGAATGAGGAAAAAAAAGAGTTTGTGATTTATGAAAGTACCTTTTCCGATATCTTGGGTATTATCGCTTTCAACTATTTTGTTGCTGACCATTCCTCAGGATTAGGTTCTTTATTTTGTTTTGGCTGGGATGTTATTCTTATTCTACTTATTTCGATAGCTAGCACCGTATCTCTGATCTTTTTGCTTAACCATGTTACTACTCATATTCGATTTTTTCTCACGTTTGCCATTATTGTTTTGACCTATTCGTTGGCAAAGCTTTTACATCTCCCTTCGCTTATCTTGGTGCTATGCTTTGGATTGGTATTAAACAATTTCAGATTGTTTGATTTCCGGATTGTTCATAGGTTCTTATCAATTGATCGCCTTAGTGAGGTAACCAGAGAACTAAAGTTGATGACCGCTGAAACAGCTTTCATTATTCGCACATTCTTTTTTCTACTTTTTGGCTATTCCGTCAACTTGCTTCTGCTTGGATCCCAAGAAGTTCTTTTAATGGGATTGGCTATCATTGTTATCACGTTACTGCTACGCTTTGCTTTTTTAAAATTCGTATTAAAAGTAAACTCAGCCCCTTTAACATTAATAGCGCCTCGGGGATTGATCACGATACTTTTATTCTACAGCATCCCCGAAAGTCAACGCATTGCAAGCCTAAGTGAAGGTGTGCTCTTTATTGTAATCGTCTTTACTGGTCTGATGATGACAATTGGTTTGTTGTTGAACAAGCAAAGCTCTTCTGAGAAAGTTGAGGATGTAATCTAATGAGAGCTCCTATCAAAACATCAAGTAAACGAGCGCGCCACCCAGATACCCGATTAGCGCCAGAAAACTGATTTTCTTTAAGTACCAAATGAAATCCATTTTCTCCATGCCCATTACTGCAACTCCGGCTGCGGAGCCTATTACCAATAAGCTTCCACCCGTACCAGCGCAATAAGCCAGATACGCCCAAATCATGCTATCAATAGGATAGACATCTAACGAATACATCCCCATACATGCTTCCACCAACGGTACATTATCAACAATGGCGGATACGGCCCCAATCAACGTAATAATTATTCGATTATCTCCCAACATTTCACTTTGGTAAGTTGCAAAATGGTGCAACGTCTGCATTGATTCAAGCGCACCTACTGCCAACAGTATTCCAAAAAAGAAAAGCACACTTGAAACATCTATCCAGGTAAGGGCATTGGCAGCGGAGTAGTTACGTTTCTCCACCTCATCAAGTCTGGATTGATGATCAATTGGGTAGGTGTCATTTCAATGCCACACTTTTTATAATATTTAGTTTTTAAGGTCACATGGAATGGCCAGAATTATCATACCGTTGGGTGTTGAGAACTTATTGGCCATTTCATAACTTCTTTTGGTTTTTGTGGCCTTGAAAATAGAAATTAATTAGCTAGTTTGAAAGCTGAACAAATGTATTGGGTCGTTTGTAAAAAGGCTAAAGATGAAAAAGATAACTGTCCTGCTACTGGTTCTGTTCTTCCTGGCAAGTGGTTCAAATGATGCGGTGGCTTGGGTGTATCCGGAGCACCGGAGAATTGCTCTACTGGCAATTCAAAAACTAAATGCAGAGCAACGGACGCTCTTCGATCTGTTATGGGCGGAAGCAAGAAAAGGATACGAAGGTCGCCTCACGCTTTCGGTGATTGATACAACCCAATCGCTTGCCCCTACCCAACTTGATTTTGCCGCTTGGCCGGCCATAGCTGGTGACCATAGTTGCTCCCCCAGCGACATGCTCAAATCTGTGCTACATTCGAAGTGGATTTTGAAAGTAGCGGACGTAGCTGCGCGTTTGGATGTCGATTTAAAAAGATCGAAAAATGAGAGCGGGTATACAAATGCCATTCGTGATTCTGACATCCGGCTGCAACGCGCAGATATCGACTATGCGACACGAGCCGGTTCAAACAATGTGCACTTTTTGTTAGCTCGGCACGAAATTGAGATAGGGCTCGAAAAGTACTTGGCTGAATGTTTGATGAAAGGCGCACCCCTGAACGCGGTGGCAGCCTATACGTGGTTTCATCAGTCAGCTCTTGTGAAAGCCCAACGATACGCAAATGAGAATTTATCCACTACTCAAAAGTCGGCCCTTATTTTGGCCAGTCTTGCGGATGAAGCTTTTGCGCTCCATTTCCTGGAAGACGCTTTTGCGGCCGGGCACATCGTAGGTACATGGGGTAATGCCTCCCTACGAAAAGGAACTCACGATCATTATAATGAACGTGGCGTTGAAGTGCAGACATGGGAAGGAAAAAAAATGTTAGCAAAGGGAGATGCCTACCTGCGCGCTCAAGACGCAGAGGTAGCTGCCGCTGCTGTTCAAAGAAGTTTAATGCAGCTTATTGCTGCTTCCAATGGAAAGTTGCCTATTGAGCCGGAGAAAATTTTTCTTGACTCAACTATCGGGCCTGATACGTTGGACGTTTGCAAGAACAATTTTTTACCGTCCCGAAAACTGACCCGCGACCTGGTTAGGGAAGTGCTATTAAAAACGCCCTTACCCGGTTTGGCCACGGGAGAAGGTGAGCTTCCCCGTTTTCGCGCGGAGCTTGGTTTGTTTGCAGGTGTCTCTACGTCATTGAATGGATCCTCGGTTTCAGGTGGCTTTGGAACGGTACAGAATAAAGGAGGCGGCATTGGTGGCTTGGAGGCCAATGTAATGATAGGGTATGGCTTAGATGGCGTGTTGAATCAGTCTGGCGATGGATTGATTTTTCTTCAAGTTGGTTGGCGACAGGACGCGCCATCATCACATCAGTTTATTAATCAAGATCCGACTTCTCCGGCCACCTCTATTACGTCTGTTATTCCTGGGCGCTCTGCATACAATATTCGGCTGCGCCTTCCTTTTTGGCTTTTGCCTGGCGACTTGCTGGTGGTAGGTCCAATTCTCGCGCTCGTGTCACCAAAGGCATTGCAACGTATGGCAGTTGGGGCCGTCAATGGTGGTGCTATTCCGTGGCAATCAGGCATTCGCTCAGGCATCGGACGGTTTCAGTTTATTTTAGGGAGAGAGTTCGGAGTATCGTTGTATGGAATAGGAAGTACTACAGATGCGTTGTTCGTGCCAGATGCTGCTGGCGATCTTTACATTTTGTCTTATAAGTCAGCTAAAATTGATTTTCCGGTTTTTGAGTACCGGCCGGTGCGTTCTTTTTCGCAAGACCAAAGTTCTACTTTAAAAGTGCAGTTTTCGTTTGGTGTAGATGTTCCCTATCAGGCTCGCACTGTTGCCCCGGTGGGTCGGGCACCTATCGAGTTACAATCGGTATGGCACATTACTGCTCGTGTTCTCTTTAACTGGCGACACTATTTCTAAAAACATTTTTAGTCAATCTTATTTTTCGGAAAATCAAAAAACAACATTTTTCCACATCCCCAATCCGCATCCTCCCATTTTCTGATAGCTAATTCTGCGCAGACAATTCCAGTAGTAGGTATATTCAAAATTTTCTCTTCCAATAAGCGATTGGCGAAATCGGTGAGGCCGGGGTTGTGTCCAAACAGCAACACATTTTCTTCCTCATCGCCTGTTCTGTCTCTCAAACTGCGAACGACTCTTAGAATTTCTTCTTCGCTCGCGTGGTAAAGAGATTTGTTCTCGATGATTTTCGTTTTGTTAAAACTCAAGACTTCGCAAATTATTTTACATGTGTCCAAAGCTCTTACAGCTGGACTTGAGACAACTATGTCTGGCGTAAGCCTTTTTTCTTTTAATCGCCTACCCATTTTTGGGGCATCTTTTTCTCCTCGGGAATTCAACGGACGGTTGAAGTCATCGATCTCCGGGTTGTCCCAACTGGATTTTGCATGACGTATGAGATAAAGTTTTTTCACATATAAAATTAACAAATCCTGCTCGTATCTTTGTATTTCATGGAAAAACGTCCAATTAGAAAGGAGATCAAGTACACGAGTCTCTACTTTTTTATTCGTTTTTTGATTTTTGCGTCCAATTTGTTGCCGCGTAAAGTGTGGCTAGCTTTCTGCGGTTTTCTGGGTCGCCTCGCTTATGTATTCTCACCACAGCCCCGGCAGCGGGCAATCTATCATCTCGGGCTTGCATTTGGCAACGAAAAATCAATTCGCGAACGGATTAACTTGAGCAAAGAGATGTTTGTGATGTTGGGCAAAAACGCTGGTGATATTTTGCGTTCATTAAAGGTAAAATCGCTTTCCGATTTGGAGAAATTCCTGACTACCCATGGCATGGAAAATTATGAGAAGGCCTTTGCAAAAGGAAAAGGTGTGATGTTTCTCACCTCGCATTTAGGAGCTTTTGACCTGCAAATTACAAACATGGCATTGCGTGGACTGAATCCAAATATTGTTGGCACAGCTCTGAAAGACGAAAGACTGAACGCTTTGTTGTGGGAGTATAGAAATGCATTTGGGGCGATTGCCATTGAACGAGGGAAAGAAAGTGTTCGTCTTTTTAAGGCGTTGAAATCGGGCGGATCCATTGCCATCTTGATTGATCAGGATACGAAAGTAAAAAGCCGTTTTGTTGATTTCTTTGGAATGAAGGCGTCCACACCTATCGGTGCTACTATTTTAGCCTTGCGAACAGGTTGTGCCGTGGTGCCGACTTACATTTTTCTCGATGAAAAAGGCATGCAGCAAATGCATATTCTTCCTGAAATTCCTCTAGTCGTTACAGGCGATGAAGAGACAGATCTTGTGGTAAATACCCAGTTGTTTACCGATTTTACCGAGAAGATTGTGCGCGAACACCCTTCGCAATGGGTGTGGATGCACGAACGATGGAAAACCAGACCTGGGGAGGAGATCCGATAAAACTATTTATAGAATACATTCATCATACCTTCGTGAAGTTGGTTTTCGGGGCAGTGATTGAAAAATAAATCGCTGCCCTGATCGTTTTAGCGAGTGCCGAGCAGCTTACACCTTACAGCAATTAGATTTAAGCTGTAGAAAGGCGGAGCGGCATGTAACCTTTTGGTCTCGAAAGCAGTACATAACTTAACACCAAATTCCTATCCATGAAGCGAAACTACATTGTCGCAGCCACAGCCGTTCTTGTAATAGTGTTCGGTTTTTTTATTCTCAGGGGATCGAATGCCAGCGATTCGTCTGAAATAATAGCTTCTGTAAAAAAGGGGGAGTTCCGAGTAGAAGTGGAGACTACGGGCGAGCTAGAGGCAAAGAACTCAGTAAAAATTGTTGGCCCTAGCGTTCTAACGCAATACGAGATTTGGGAGGTTACACTTCAAAAGATTGTTGAAGAGGGAACAGTAGTAAAAAAGGGCGATTGGGTGGCAACGTTAGATCAATCGGGTTTCCAAACAAAGTATAACCAAAAGCAAAATGATTTTGAAAAGGCGAGCTCAAAATTTGCTCAGATGCAATTGGATACCACTTTACAAATGCGACAAGCTCGGGATGAATTGATTAACCTGAAGTATGGGGCAGATGAAAAGGAAATTATTTTACAGCAATCAAAATTTGAGCCACCTGCAAGTATCAAACAAGCTGAAATAAATCTTGAAAAGGCGCACCGGGCGTATCAGCAAGCGTTGGAGAATTATAAAATCAAAAAAAACCAGAATATTGAAAAAATGAGGGAGGTGAACGCTGAGCTGAGGAAGGTGCGAGGCGATTTTGAGGGTATGTCAAAAATTATGTCAATGTTTAACGTTACCGCGCCACAAGATGGCATGGTAATTTACGAAAAGGGTTGGGACGGCCAGGCAATCAAAGAAGGTTCTCGGATCATGATGTGGCAGCCCAATGTGGCGCAGTTGCCCGATTTGACCAAAATGCAATCGAAGACGTATGTAAATGAAGTAGACATCAGAAAAATAAAAGTAGGGCAAAAAGTTAATATTGGTCTTGACTCCGATCCGAATAAGAAATTGAGCGGCCTGGTTACAAAAGTTGCTAACGTAGGCGAGCAGCGCCCCAATTCAGACGCAAAAGTATTTGAAGTGTTAATAGAAATTCAAGAATCGGATGCTTCACTCCGGCCCGCCATGACGACCAGTAATAGAATTACCGCCAAGGTGCTCACCGAAATGACTTTCGTGCCTTTAGAAAGTTTGCACACCCAACACGATTCGATCACCTATGTTTTCAAAAAGGAAGGTATACGCACTTTAAAACAAGAAGTAGTGGTGGGCGAAACCAATTCAAATGAAGCCATTATTTTAGCGGGGTTATCAGCCGATGATAAAGTTTTTCTTTCGCTACCCTATGGTAAGCAAGATCAGGAGGTAGTGCTTTTGCCGCAGCAAAATGGCAAGCGGTCGAAAAAGAAGGAGGTAGAAAAGGAAGCGAAGGGAGACACTGTCAAAGTTAGCATCCAGTGAAATTTTTTCCAGTAATGAGTCCCCGCTTATGGGCTAACTTTTATATTGCCACTGATGCGGTTATTGCAAATCGACTTCGGTCATTGCTTACTGCGCTTGGGATTATCTTTGGGGTGGCCGCTGTTATAGCTATGCTTGCCATTGGTAATGGAGCGCAACAAGAGATCATCGATCAAATGAAATTAGTTGGTGTTAACAACATTGTGGTAAAGCCTATTATTGAACAGACAGAACAAAAGATTTCCGAAAAAGTAGGGCAAAAGGAAAAGAAAAAATTTTCTCCCGGTTTAACAATTCGAGATGTACATAGCATCATTTCAGTATTGCCGAAATTGAAAGAAGTGAGTCCTGAAATCATCTTAGATACCTATATTATACGACATGGATTTAGGAGATCAGCGAAATTAGTTGGGATAGAACTTTCCTATTTTAATATTTATTCTTTTTCATTAGCGACAGGGAAGTGGTTCAATCCAGCACAATTGATAAATGGCGGCACCGTATGCATTATTGGGGCTGGGATAAAAAGTAGATTTTTTCCAACAGAGGATCCGATCGGCAAAAGCATAAAGGTAGGGTCTCAGTGGCTTACCATCATAGGTGTGCTTACCGATAGAACCATTTCGCAATCTAGTATAAGCAAACTTGGCATCCGTGATTTTAACATGGATGTATATGCCCCTCTTCAAACGGTGCTTGTGCGTTATCGAAACCGTGAATTGATTACGGCAGAAACGTTACGAATTGCCGCGCAACGAAACCAGGGCAATGGGGGTAACAGTAATTCAAGCGTGGGCAATAACACGGAACAAGAGCGAAAAAACTATCATCAAATTGATAGGCTTGTTATACAAGTTGATCAAACAGATCGGTTGGCCAATACAGCTGAGATTATAAGCCGAATGTTAAAAAGACGACACTATGATGTGGTCGACTATGAGATTGAAATTCCGGAATTGCTATTGAAGCAGCAGCAGCGCACCAATGACATATTTAACTATGTACTTGGTGCGATTGCCGGAATCTCTTTATTGGTGGGTGGAATTGGCATTATGAATATAATGCTGGCCTCCGTTTTAGAACGCATTAAGGAAATCGGTTTGCGCTTGGCCATTGGTGCCAAGAAAAGCGATGTCGTTCAACAGTTCTTATTTGAAGCTGTAATGATCAGCGTTAGCGGAGGTATCATTGGCGTTGCATTGGGAGTAGCCTTTGCTTTCCTTGTTTCCTCTGTTGCGGGAATCCCAACAATTATTAGCTTTGCTTCCATTATTTTATCGTTTGGTGTCGCGGCCACCGTTGGATTAATTTTTGGGATAGCCCCTGCACGAAGA
The DNA here is from genome assembly GCA_020403045.1 of Cytophagales bacterium. Taxonomy (GTDB): domain Bacteria; phylum Bacteroidota; class Bacteroidia; order Cytophagales; family Cyclobacteriaceae; genus ELB16-189. The sequence goes on along the minus strand of JADBYK010000097.1, from coordinate 45,785 downwards.
GCTGCCCAGCAAGATCCGATAGCTTCATTGCGTTATGAATAAAATTATTTTTCTTCTAGTCTTGGTAGGCTCCCTTACGGTTCACGCCCAAAATAAACTTACAATCGAAGATGTGATAGCGCGCGCGCGCGCGCAGTCTCCTTCTTCTAAAAGAACAGAAACAGCAAAGAAAACGAGGTATTGGGAGTACCGCACTTTTAGGGCACGCTATAACCCCCAGTTAGCAATTAGTGGGAATGCACCTTCATATAGCTTGAGTTACGTACAGGTTGTTCAACAAGATGGCTCAAGATTGTTTCAACCTATTAACCAAACGAATTCGTTAGTGAATGTGGGTTTACAGCAGCCCCTTCGGTGGACCGGTGGTACTATTTCCGCCAATACAAATTTCAACTACTTTACCGACATCGCAAGGAACTCTAAACTGTGGAGTGGAAATGTTTTTAATATTAGATTGGACCAACCCATTTATGCTTATAATAGTTTTAAATGGGATCGGCTGACTTTGCCGTTGAAGTATGAGGAGTCAAAGAGAGAATTTGTCGAGCAGTTAGAGTTCATTTCTCAAAACGCCTCAGATCTTTTTTTTCGGGTGATTGCTGCCCAGATTGATGAACAAATTGCACGATTTAATTTGGCGAACAACGACACCATTTTTAAAATTGAGCAAGGTCGCTATAACATCGGCACTACCTCACAAGATAAATTGTTGCAGGTGGAATTGCAGCTGCTCAAATCGAAGCAAGACGTAGCTGCAGCTCGAATCAACAAACAAAATGCAAGCCTCCTTCTGCGCATTTATTTAGGTCTCAAAAATGACGAGGAATTTGAACTCCTACTTCCCGAAACAGTTCCCTTGCTTGAACCTAATTTGGATGAGGCACTTAGATATGCAAAGCTCAATCGAGCGGCTTACGTTTCATTTGAGCGAAGGCGACTGGAAGCCGAAAGCGAAGTGGCAAGAGCCAAAGGCAGTCGTCTCGCAACTACCTTGGTTGCTTCTTATGGGCTCAATAATGCCGGGCTGGTCGTGGGCGATTTGTACAACAACCCACAGCAACAACAACAATTCAATGTGGGCTTCAACATTCCTGTACTCAATTGGGGAAGAAATAAGGCAACCATGCAGACGGCCTACGCCAATAAAAAATTGAATGACTACACCATTGCACAAGACGAGGTGAATGCAGAACAAGAAATTATAACTCAGGTGCGGCAATTTGAGCTGCTGCGACTCCAGATTGAGATCACCAAAAAATCAGACGAGGTAGCAAGGGAACGGTACAATGTGGCGCAGAATCGATACCTGATTGGCAAGATCGATATTACTAATTTGAATATTGCTTTGACGGAAAAAGACAACGCAAAGCGAAGTTATTTGGAGGCTTTACGCACTTACTGGTCTTCTTATTTTAATCTAAGACGACTGACACTTTTTGATTTTGCTACTGGAACTTTGCTATATACGCCCGATAACTAGTCAATACCCAGTGTAGTTGAAAGGTGTGATTTTTTTCAACTCAGATTTAATAGACTCATTGATAGCAAGAGAATTGATAAACTCTGTAAGTTTTTCTTGGTTAATCTTCTCGTTTTTCCTTGTCAACGCTTTCAACGCTTCATATGGATTTGGATATCCTTCTCTTCTTAAAATAGTTTGAATGGCCTCGGCCACTACGGCCCAGTTGTCATCCAGATCTTTGTCAATAGCAGATTGATTTAACTCTAGTTTATTGATTCCCTTTTCTAATGATTTCAGCGCAATAAATGTGTGGGCCAGCGGCACACCGATATTTCGGAGAACGGTTGAGTCAGTTAGGTCGCGTTGCAATCTCGAGATGGGTAGTTTAGCCGAAAGGTGCTCAAACAGCGCGTTGGCCAATCCTAAATTTCCTTCCGCATTTTCGAAATCAATCGGGTTTACCTTGTGCGGCATGGCAGAAGATCCCACTTCGCCTTCTTTAATTTTTTGTTTGAAGTAGTTCATTGCTACGTATTGCCACACATCTCGGCTGTAGTCAATCAGAATGGTATTGATTCTTTTTAGGTTATCAAACAGCGCGGCCATGTTATCATAGTGCTCTATTTGTGTGGTGGGGTGGCTGCGCTGAAGTCCTAATTTCTGGTGGGTAAAGTTATTGGCAAAACCAACCCAATCGACCTGTGGAAAGGTAACGTGGTGTGCGTTAAAGTTACCCGTTGCTCCTCCCAGTTTAGCAGAATGTGGAATAGTATGCAGCTGCACTTGCTGCTTTCTGATTCGCTCAATAAATACGTGAATTTCTTTTCCCAGACGGGTAGGGGAGGCGGGCTGCCCATGTGTGCGCGCCAGCATGGCGATATCCTTCCATTGTGTTGCCTGTTGGTCAAGCAGTGACACCATTTTATTCAACAGCGGTAAAAACTCTCTTTCCAAAAACTCTTTCAACAATAGCGGAGTAGCGGTATTATTTATATCCTGAGAAGTCAACCCAAAGTGAATGAACTCTTTGAAAGCCGACAGTCCCAATTGATCAAATTCATTTTTGAGAAAATATTCAACTGCCTTTACATCATGGTTGGTGGTTTTTTCTATGTCTTTTATCTGTTGCGCTTGTGCCTCCGAAAAATTCTGATAAATAGCGCGCAGCGCGATTGCTTTATCGGATGGAAAAGAAGCGAGTTGAGGTAGTGGAATCTCGGTGAGCGCAATAAAATATTCGACTTCTATGAGCACTCGATACCGAATCAATCCAAACTCAGAAAAATAAGGTCGTAGCGATTCGGTAGACGGAGCATAACGGCCATCTATGGGGGAAATGGAGTAAAGGGAGGGTTGAAGCACGATAAAAAAGTTAGGAAACAAAAATACGCAAAGTTTTAAGATTGCGATGTGGGAAGCATTTTTTGAAATAGTCTCTCTTCCGGCCAGGAAAATCATCCATCCACTTGTGTATCATACGAATTCAAGTGGGCGGTGAGAACTGAAAATTCCACGCTACCAGAAAATAGCCACCTTGCTAAATATGTAAATTTGTATCATCTAACAATCAACACTTACATTCCTGAGTCGCAAAATGGAAAATGGATTCGAGTCTGAGATGAATTGAAAATTATTGAATAGGTTGAATTAGACAAACCTTGATAGGCTTATTTTAGACAATAATTAAAACTTCTTCCATGGCTTTATACCAAATCTAACAACAGGGAAGAAATCGGCAGTGGAAATTGAATAGGAAGTATCGTCCTTGAATTTTATGTCTTGTCCAGCTCTTATAGATAAGTGATACCCTGGCTGAATATAAAATTAACGACCAATAAAGAATCGATAGCTGACCCCAATTCCGGGAGAAACAGAATTTATTTATTTCGTTTCTGAACTACTCTTTTGTTTGATGTCAAATACTTGCCTATCTACGAACACGTACATCTCCAGATTTTTCCAAACATTGTAGCCAGCGAAAAGGCCAAACGTTCCCATGCTCTCAAATCTCTCAAATTCATCATTCGAAGCCTCGGAGTCAAAGGCTCCGGCATCGATAATGCTTGCGCTAAATCTGAATTTTTGTAAGCGGTAGCCCACTGATACATGGTAGCCTTTGCTCAGATAAACAAAAGGTACGGCCTCAATTTCCAGTGCCTGCTATACTGCAAAATTGGGTTGCGAAGGCTTCCAAAGAGTGCCACGCGATTCCTTTTGAGCGACTAAACGGGCAGAAAATAAGAGAGTTAGTGAAAGGATTGAAATGATTTTCATTGGCCTAATTATTTTAATGATGGCACAACGGTTAGCAATAGCGTTCTCCACTATCATTTAACCCAGATTATTCATTCGGAACATTAATGCATTCATAAAAGCCTGATTAAGTTATCTTTACTTGACGATCAAACAAAACCAACCAGATGAAAGAGATACAAGTATTATTTACGGATAAAAATGTCACCGCTTGGGGCGGCATGAAGCGTATGAAAGATATAGTTGACAACATAGGCATCAAAGCATTCATGAGTGGGCTAGACCTTTCGGAGAAAGGTTCTAACCGCGGGTATGAACCGATACATATCATTGAATGCTTTTGGACAAGTATCTGGAACGGTGCGGGTCGCTTCAGTCACTCTGCCTATTTGCGTTACGACAAAGTCTTGCAAGAAATCTTTGGCTGGAAACAAGCCCCCTCTCAAAGTACTTACAGCAGGTTCTTTCAAAAGTTTAGTTGGAAGCGGAACACCGAAGTGTTTGTGCCGCTGCAAAAATGGTTTGTCGATAACCTGAAGATAAAAAATATTTCCGTTGATTTCGATAGTTTGGTGATGACACGCTATGGGGAACAAGAAGGAAGTAAAGTAGGGTATAATCCTAACAAGCCTGGGAGGTCATCCCATCACCCACTCATGGCCTTCATAGCCGAAACAAGGATGGTGGCCAACGCATGGCTCCGGCCAGGCAATACTTCGGCACTCAGCAATGCCAAGGCATTTATCGATGAAACCTTTGAAATCCTGAAAGATAAAAAAGTAGGATTGGTACGGGCAGACAGTGGGTTTTATGCCCATGATTTCTTGAACTATTTAGAACAAGAAAAGAAAACCAACTACATCATCGCTGTGAAAATGTACCCCAACATCAAACAAGAAATGCGGTCAAAAAAAGAATGGACAAAATTAAAAGATGGTATAGAGATCACCGAGTTTGAATATCAATCTCACAATTGGCAGCATCCAAGAAGAATGGTTGCAGTTCGAAAAAACATAGAGACACTCACCAAAGCCACTGGCAAACTCTTATTGTTTGATGAACCCTTGGGCAGGTATCGCTACATCTTATATGTTACTAATCTCCACCTTCCCGCTGAGCAAATATGGCTTAGTTACAAAGACCGTGCGGACGCTGAAAACCGCATCAAAGAACTCAAATATGATTTTGGCTTGGATAGTTTTTGCATGGACAAGTTTTGGGCCACAGAAGCTGCATTTAGAACCATCATGATGGGTTATAACCTGATGAGTTTGTTCAGGCAAATAGTGCTTCAGAGTAAGAGCCAGGCCACTTTAAGCACCTTACGATTCAAATGCTTTGCATTAGGAAGTTGGATCACAAAACATGCTGGAAAAACAACCCTGAACATCTCAGCGATTGGAGAAAAACGAATATGGCTGGACGGATTATTTGATATTGTGAGGCAAAAAAGTCAACCATTAGAATTTTCTAATGCATAATCTGGGATAAAACACTAAAGGCTCACGGGATTGATGTTTTTTAAAATCATTGGCAAAGCTGTCAATTTTTTTTTTGATGAGTTCATATAAGGATAAGGGCATATTTTTTTAACGGTGCTGACATAATAATCTACGTCTTCACTTATTTGTTCCCTATTTAGAGGCTTGTTGGGCAGTTTTGTTTGTGTTCTCTCATCAACAGCTTTTCGAACGGCTTCTCGTATTGAACACCCTGTCATTGTTAAAAAAAGTTGAAATTAGAAGGACTGCTGCCCCCCACGAAGCGGAAACTTTGTTTCTTATCATATTGAGTTTAGGTTATTTCCGTTAAGATGCCAATTATGGGCAAAGGGTTGCATGTAAAATGAATTTCACTTGTGCTTTTTTGCAGGTTACATCTTACCCTTGAAAAAAAGTCACGGCAGAGAAATGGGCTTTAAAGAGCTTTCAACAAGTTGCAGTTCCACAGTTCGATGCAGCGAAGATTCAAGAAATTTCAAAATAGGCATTCCTAATGGATAGTTTCGATTAAAGACAAAAATTCATCTTAACCAAAACAAACTAGGCAAACTTCGATCTCACTTGCTGCCTATAGCTGATGCCGATTGGTATAGAAACACCCGTGGTTAATAAACATTCGGTGTCAGTTGCCTTCTGCACAAATGGAGCGTTAACCAAGTAACTTTTGTGAACACGAATAAATCCGTATGGCTCCAGTCGCACTGCGATATCTTTCATGGTCAAATGAAGAATCACTGCCTTAGAGCAGTCATGTACTTTTAAGTAGTTTCCAAAGGCTTCTACGTGCGTTACTTTTGCCGGTGCAAAGGCTTCGTTGGCAACCTGATCAAAAGTAATCTTTTCGGGCAGAGCCCGTTGGGTGTGGTCGTCCATTTTTGCAATGGCCTTTAAAAAGCGTTCAAACCGAATTGGTTTTAATAGATAATCGATCACATTAAAATTAAAGGCTTCGAGAGCGTAATCACCGTAGGCAGTGGTGAAAATCACTTTTGGTTGATACGTAAGAAGCGGCAGCATCGACAGCCCGCTGATGCCGGGCAATTGGATGTCCAGAAAGAGTAGGTCAACGGCATTTTGCTCTACGTATCGCACGGCAGAAAGTGCATCAAAAAAAGTTGCCTTCACTTCCAGGTTTCCTGATTTCTGGCAATAGCTTTTTAAGAGGGTTTGCGCATCAGGTTCATCTTCAACAATTACACATCGGATGATTTTATGATTCGATTTGGAGGCTTGCATGAAATGTATTTTCTTTTTTGTCAAAGGTAAGCTTGTGCCGGTTCGGGTAAAGAAAGTCTAAGCGCTTCTTTAGATTTTCTGTTCCCGTTCCACTTCTTTTTATTTCGAGGTCGCCAATCGGATTGAATGTTTGTAATAATAGTGAACCCTTTTTCTGGATAAGCTCTATAGAAATTACACCAACATCCTGAGCCAGTACGCCATGCTTAAACGCATTCTCTACCAACGTCATCAGCATGTTAGGTGCTACTTTTAGCTTTGGGGCGTCAATCTGGCAATTGAAAGCGACTGTCATGTTTGGAGGCAATTTCCGTTTTTCAAAATAAATATAGTGTTGTAGAAAATCAACTTCTTCCTGTAGCGTCACTTCATTGGTCGTTTCCATTTTGAGTTGATACCTGAGTAAGTCCGACAAGTTTAAAATCATGTCTGCCGCTTCATCACTTTGCTGCGTTGCCTTGAAATAAATACTGTTCAGGGTGTTAAAAAGAAAATGTGGATTCAGTTGTCTTTTCAATAACTGTAACTCAGCCTGAACTTTTTGGTATCGATATTCCTGCATCTCCACCTTTCGTCCGATAAATTCTCGTACTGATTGCGCATAGGCTGCCAACAATAAAATAAATGTTAAGCTGATTACATGCAGGTTTATGCTGATAGGGCCAAAATCGGGTCCTTCAAAGGGGCTTAGGTACTCGGCAGTTGCAGCGCCCAAAGCGACTAACAGTATAAGGGAAACTAAGTAACGAAGGTATTTTCTTGTACTAAAAAGCGTAACGCCAAGCCAGTACCCTATCGCAATAACGATGAGATAGAAAGCTGCCAAAAGGGGTTGAATAGCTATTGTAACAAAGGCGTAGTTAATCTTTGAATTATTCAGTACAACAGATACTGTGATGACAATGCCTATCGCAAGTAGTACCATCCATTTGTAAATGCTTTTCAAATGCGTTGTATTTTCAAAAAGACTTTTCATTCTGTTTACTGACACAATTTGATTCATCAAAGTACTCTCAATTTAACGAAATGGCATTCCGTCCGCCTAAATATTCCCCAAACAAACGAAAATAAAATCGAAGATTTTAAATTTTTCCTCTTTGATGAATTCAATTCGTCAAAGAGGAATTTCATTGATGTAACAACTATTCAACTCAACATATAAACTCGGCTGTTTTCGAAGTGATGCCGTTATTTTGAGCAAGTAACCAAACAAAAAAATATTTATGAAAACGAATTCAAGAATTACATTTATTTTAAGGGGCTTAGTGGCAACTAAGCTTTTAATGGCTTCACTAACGATTTCGGCAGCGCTATTTTTGTTCGCCTCCTGCAGTTCCAAAAATGATCCGAGCCCTTCTTCCGCTCAGGTTCTGGAGACACTCAACAATCAGGGGTTTGGCAACTTGATCACCTCCATTTCTTCATTGACTCCCACTTCAAGCACAGCCGATCTGGCGACACTCAATCCCTTTTTAGCTGATAAGCAGATTGTGGCACTGGGTGAATCAACACACGGAACGAGTGAGTTTGTAACACTCCGGCATCGGATGATTCGGCACATGGTTCAACAATTGAATTTTCGGGTTCTTTCGGTAGAGACGAATTTCTCCACGGCACAAAACATCAATGAATACATTCTTGGAGGTGCAGGCACAGGCTTAAGTGCTGTGCAGAGTATTAAAAACAGTTGGGTCTACAACAATCAGGAGTTTGTTCAGCTCATTGAATGGCTGAGGGAATATAACAATGGCCAGTCTGCCGCAAATAAAGTTACTTTTTATGGTTTTGATAATCAAACGTGTGAACCGAGTGCGAAGCGCGTTCAGGCATACATATCACAATTTGATCCATCATACGTGTCATCCTTTAACACGACATCCAAGCACTTTCTCAATGACTTTGAGGAATATTTTACGAAGTACAGCAATGAGCAATTATTGAAAATTCTTCCAACTGCGGTGTCTGACTTTCGAAATCAGTGGAATACGATCAACGCCTATTTTCAATCCAACAAGGCAGCACTCATAGCCAAAGGCGGAGAGCGGGCATACGAGTTAACATTACGCCATTGGAAGATAGTTCAACAAACTTTCAATGGATTTATTTACGTGGAAGACGAATTGAAGGGTTTCAATTACCGGGATACCACGATGGCGGACAACGTGGATTGGATACAGAAGTTTGAGAACAGCAAGAAAATGATACTTTGGGCCCATGCAGGGCACTCCGGAAACAACAAGTCAATCACCACGCAAATGGGCTATCATTTGAAACAGCGTTATCAGGCAAACTACTATACAATTGGTTTCTTTACTAATGGCGGAACCGTAAGAGTTGTACATGAAGTAAATGGTGCGCCTGTGTTGGGTGAGTTGAAAATCGATCCTAAGCCAGAGCATACTATTACCCAGGCATTTGCGTTGGGAAAATGGTCGCAGTTTTTTCTGCCCATGTCTGCCATAAATGGGAATGCGGAGCTAAAGGCACTTTTTGATAAACCGATGAAAGTGTATTTCATCGGATCTACCATGGAGAAATCTACCGTGGAACAACGGCTTGGAGCCGAATATGATGCTATTGTTTTTTTAGAGAAAACGACAGGTACAAAGCCAAATTAGGAGAAATCCGTTTCAAAAATACTACGGACACTTGGAGCAAGTGATGATAGGGCTGTATTCTAATTTTGGAATCAACGCACTCTTTTGTGTAAAGAAGTAAAGAATTACCGATTACGGCAGAAAGGTCAATGCATTTATTGTATTGACCTTTGTTTTTATTTTGCGACTTCTCAATCAATTTATTTTTCTTAACCCAAATCAATGGCGCCCACAGGGGTTCTTAACTCAAATCAATAGCAGGCCGCTCTCATTTGTAGATTTTTGTAGCAGATTATATACAAATGAAAATCATGAAAATGATGGCAGTCGTGCTTCTAGGAAGTGTGCTGTCGGTGCAAGCGCAGGACCCTTCACTCGCAAGGGTAGCAAAGATTCAAGGCAAGGAGGTCTACATTTTAAACCAGCCTTTACGCCAGTATGAAACGGTGGCCACAATTAAAACGAGCCCCAAAATTATTTCTCTTTTAACGAGAGGGGTTGTAAACGAGACCATCTCCGACAAGGCGAATCAGTTTGTTAGATTGTCGGCTCGAAAAGTAAAGAAGTCGAATACTTCTTTCGATGCGATTATCTATTCGGGAGGCAAAACGGCTCAGGCCATTCGTTTTACGGATGTAGCCACACCAGAGAATAGTGGAATAGCTACCGTAACCAAGATTTGGGGAATTACCGCCTATGTTCTTGCGGAGCCGATTCAGTCCTACTCAGTAAAGAGTTCTTCGTATGGTGGAATCAAGCTCATCCCTTTTGTCACCTACGGAATAGTCAACAACTCTATTGAGAAAGATGTGATGACGTTCGCCAAAAAAACCAAGAAAGAAGATGCGGAGGCAACAGCCATGGTTTACTCGACCGGCAGAAACATAGCTGGGATTTCACTGAAGTAAGCTGCTTTATTTTAAGAGACCGTCTCAAATTGATGAGGCGGTCTTTTTTTTGGAGTGGAGAAATTTGGGCATCCATTGCATCGTGCTTCATTGTTCTATAAATTCAGGGCAAGCAATTTGAATGTCTACCGCTTAAGCGGAGGATCTATTCGTAAACTATTTTTTGGTTCACCCTGCCGATTATTTTTCATTGCGACTAGAGTTAGGGTGTAATTGAGAGACTCGTTTATTTTCCGATACGACTAGTTTGCCGGCAAAATATCAGTTGACACATTAAGGCAAAACAGAATACTTGCCACGGAGGAAATAAGCATGACCAGAGGAGTGAAGATTGTTGGTCGGCTAACAATAACAAAGGCTTTTAGGGTCGAAACTTATTAACAACGCTGATTTGAACACCATCGATGCTTTCGATAAGTTTCCTTCCGTAAAAAGATGGAGGAATAAATCCTTCTTTGATATTTCCATCTACCAACCGCTGAATAATATTGCCTATTATTCTGACCGTGAATATGTATGGCTGTGGACCCCTGATAGTCACAATCAATTTATCGCCACGTTTGTCTTCGACCTCAGCCCAAGTATAGCTATGCTGGGTCTTTAGCTCATTCTTTGTTGGACCTAACGGGAAGAACCAATGAGTGTGGTTTATTAGGAATTTTCGTAGCCAATCCAAGCGTCCTTTCATAAACTGAACCAATATCCAAGGATAGTAAGCATAGGAGGTAATATCCGGAATATTTGTGCTCACAAAGCTAGCTATGGCATCGCCCATTATGGGATTATGAACCATGACATATTCTTTGCCTTCTGCAAAGAACGAGTGTTTTGCAGAAGCAGGGCTGGTGGCAACAAGTTTTCCAGAAATACGCGAATGTCCAGTTTCTGCAGCAAGTCGCAATACTGTATTTATTGTTCCTCTGGATGCATTTCCAAACGTGGCAAATCCAAGTCTTAATTTGGTCGGATTTGGCAACAATTCAGATGCAATTAATCCAGCAATATCACTTGGTGCCAGATTAAAGCCTGCTCCAGGCATTAGCATAACGCCATTGGCTAGTGCTGCATCATGAAGATTATACATCTCAATCATATCAGGGTATTCGGCCGCAAGATCCACATAATGTGTATTGGTCTCAATGCAGGCGTCTATGAAATGTCTATTCACACGGTAGGAAATATTGGCTAAATTGACAACCGCCTTTACGTCTGCTAGGTGGGGTATAATGCTCTGGGTATCGTCAATTGCAAAAATGCGACATTCCTTCCCATAGCCATTAGACTTCTGTCTTATTGAGTCCTCTCGTGCCCCAAGTATAATAGGCATGTTTTTATCAAATGCATACTCTAAGAAGAGGTTTCCCGTGAATCCCATAACGCCATAAACGAGCACTTTTTCTTTCGTCTTGTTTCCCTTTTTTTTCATTTTTGTAATTTTAAAATTTATAAATTGTTGCTTAGTACATGACCACCACTTAGGAAATTCTTATGCCTTTTACTAAGACCACCCTCCTCAATCCAGAAAAGCAAATGGAATCAAATTTTCTTACTTAAGCTTTTAAGATAATATAAACAAAATGTTTAACTGCCGCTTTGTGTCTTTCATTTCTCAGGTATTTAACCCCTCCTGAAATATTTTTGTTCTCTTTTCTAATTAGATTTAAAAATTTTTCTTTTTCTTGTAATTCTTATTAAGCTTGTTTTTCAAGTATTTCGCAACAATCTCAGATTGGTAATAGGCTGGGATATTGAAGCAACATCATTCTTATATGATCCAATCATGAAAAGGTTATCAAATTTATGGGAGAATAAATGGGCAAAGAATCGAGGATAAGTTTCACCCCAATCTAATAGTTCCTTTTCTATGAAAGGATAAGAATACTTATATCCTGTAGCATAAATTACAAGGTCAGTATCTTCTACACTTCCATCGGTGAATTCGACTCTGCTTACAGTGAATTTGCTAATATCCGGTTTAATTTCAATTTCAATTTCACCATGTGAGAGGTAATAAAATAGTAAACTGTTTATAACTGGATGGGATTCATACAATTGATGATCCGGTTTTGGGACACCGAGCATTTTACAATCACCATATAAAAATTTAAGCAAAAAGCTATCAAAGATTTGTCTTATCCAAATAGGCGTTCTGAGGTTGGTGAAGATTTCACCAATACCATCTATGGGAACTCCAAAAATATGTTTAGGCAGAAAAAATTAACCTGCTCTGAGGCTTAAGTGATATCGCGAAAGCCGATTATGCGCAACTTCAAGCGAAGTTTGAAAAGGCATTTCCTGAATATACACTTGGCTATATGATTGCCTACGGTACCTATGGAATTGTAACAAGTCTGAAATAAAAAGCGCGGAAAGACAGTAGAGGCAATCGCCTTGCAGTGATTGTCTCTACTATTTATTGTCCGTTCATAAAATGAGTTGCTCTGTGTTTGATTTTTAGTTTCTGCTCAAAAGCGCTTTTATGTATCGGCTATATACAGTACCTCTTCGCCCTAGCGCTTCGCTACCTTCCTAGTTTTTCACTTCAGTGCCTGATTTCTACGCTTCGGTTATTTTCTGGCCACGCGGCTGTCTAAATCTTTTCACTTTTGAGCAACAAAAGAGAAAAATCTATGAAACAGTCCGTCAGAATAATTGTTGCAGTTGTTGTTATTGGTTTAGCAGCAGGTGTTTTAGCCTGGCAGCTAAGAAATAGTCAAAACACTAAGCTTCGAGAGGCAAAGGAGGCACAAGCGCCCGTTCCTACCACGGTAGAATCACTTCAGTTATTGCCGCAAAAAATATCGGATGGGTTTTCAGTTCAAGGCATCACCCAGCCCTTTCAAGAAGTGGTGGTAGCTAGCGAGGCCACTGGCAAGATTTTTCAATTATATGTCAAGCAAGGTGATGTGGTGAAGGAGGGCGCAATACTTTGTAAGGTAGACGCCACGCTAAAGGAAATAGAATTGAAATCCGCTAACGTGCAATACAATAAAGCAAAGATCGACTACGAAAAGTATTTACGGCTGCAAGCTGCCAATAATACATCAACGGCAGAAGTGGAAAATGCCCATTTACAAATGATGCAGTGGGGATACAACGTAAAGTCACTCGAGCAACAAATCAAAGAAAGCTCGGTTCATGCGCCCTTCACGGGAATGATTGTTGAAAAGCTCACAGACGTGGGTGGTTATCTCCAAGTTGGCACACCGGTAGTCAATCTCATTGATATTGAAAAGTTAAAGGCACTGCTATGGCTGGATGAAAAAGCGATTGCTTCCATTCAGATTGGCAATCAGGTAAGAATACGACTTGATGCCATGCGCGATGTTTTGATTTTAGGGAAAATAATTTTTGTGAGCCCAAAAGCCAATGAGTCGGGGAAATTTCAAGTGCAGGTTGAGTTTAACAACACCATGAACGCCAAAGCAGGAATGACACTGCGCGCTTTCTTTCAAGAAGAGAATACCACTGACGTCTTATTGATTCCTAAAAGCGCTCTGGTGCTGAATAGTGTAACTCCTGCCGTTTATGTTTTGGAAGGAAACAAAGCACGTCTTCAACAGGTAACCTTGGGTAACTCTCGCGCAAATCAAGTGGAAGTAACACAAGGTATTGCAGCCAACACGACAATAGTAGCCAGAGGTGTTGAGAATGTGATGGAGGGAATGATTCTAACAATTGCCAACACAACTAATTCAACTAAATAATCCAGTTTATGTCAATAGTAGAAATATCAATTAAGCGCCCACTTATTGTAGTGGTCATCTTCATCATCTTAGGGTTGGGTGGAATATTCGCCTACCAAAAATTGAACTATGAACTGTTGCCAAAGTTTAACATCGCTTATGTCAGCATTGGCACTTTGTACCCGGGGGCATCTCCGGCAGAGATTGAGCAATCGATTACTAAACCACTTGAGGAAGCTGTTGCCAGTGTAGAAAAGGTGAAGCGAATCACCAGCAGCAGCAACCCTGATTTTTCGCTGATCAACATCGAGTTTATTTATGGAGCTGAAGTTGAGCAGTCATTTCAAGAGGTGCAACGCAAAGTGAACGAAGTAGTGGATAGGCTTCCCTCGCAAGCAAAGAAGCCGGTGGTAAGTAAATTCAATATCAACGAAGTTCCCGTAATCAAAGCAGCCGCTTCGGCCGCCATGGGCAACGATGAGTTGTCCGCATTGCTAAAGAACCAAATCAAACCACAACTCGCCCGGTTAAAGGGAATGGGAAAAATTGATTTTATCGGATTGGAAGAGAAGGAATACATAGTGCAGATTAGTCCGGAAAAAATAAAGCATTACCGCATTTCTGTCTCACAAATTGTAGCATCACTAGAGCAAGCAGAAATCAACGTGCCTGCTGGCAACGTCACCTCCAATGGCTATCAGCAAGGAATTCGCGTCACGGGCAAAGTAACCAACATTGAAGAATTGAGAAATACACTTATCTCTAGCGGGGTGAAAAGTGATATCAGATTAGCGGATGTTGCAGAAATTGTGCGCTATGCCAAGAAAAAGGAAACTACTAGCCGATTAGATGGGAAAAGTATTGTAGGCCTTACTTTATTTAAACAAAACAATGCCAACGCGGTGGAGATGAGTGCGCAAATTCAGGATAAGTTAAAAGAGTTAGAGCAAACCTATGCCGGTAAGAAGCTAACGTTTGCCATTGCGCAAGACGGTTCGGTATTTACTACGGCTTCCGCTACGGCTGTAAAAGTTGATTTGCTGTTGGCCATCGGTTTGGTGGCGCTGGTGATGTTGGTTTTTCTGCACAGCATGCGGAGCTCTATGATTGTGCTTGTTTCGTTGCCCGCCTCATTGTTAAGCACAATCATCTTCATGTATTTTTTGGGCTACACCTTAAACCTGATGACGTTGTTGGCGATGAGCTTGGTGGTGGGCATATTGGTAGATGATTCGATTGTGGTGTTGGAAAATATTTACCGTCACTTAGAAATGGGAAAAGATAAGATAAAAGCCACTATTGACGGGCGCGAAGAAATTGGGTTTACCGCTTTCGCAATTACGCTAGTCGATGTGGTTGTTTTTCTTCCGCTCGCATTGACAGGCGGATTGGTGGGTGATATCGTGCGCGAGTTTGCCATGGTAATTGTAATCAGCACGCTGTTTAGTTTGATCGTTTGCTTTACCATCACACCCATGTTGGCCAGCCGCTTTGGTCAGCTCGAACATTTATCGGCTGCTACTTGGGCGGGGCGGTTTGGTTTGTGGTTCGAAAAACATTTTAAAGCATTAGAAGATGGCTATGGCAAACTATTGCAATGGTCTCTTCAAAATAAAATGAAAGTAATTGCACTGGCGTTTGGCTTGTTTGTGGCCTCGCTACTATTGCCTATACTGGGTTACGTTGGCAGTGAGTTTGCGCCACGCATCGACCGTGGTGAAATGGCCGTGACCGTTCAATTGCCTACCGGTACTACGTTGTTGGAAACGGAATCGTTTAGCAAAAAAATAGAGACCAACTTAACGAAGCAGTTTCCTGAAATTACCCGCATCATGGTGAACCATGGTGTTGCAGCCGAAGCATGGGGAGCTCCCGAGGAGAGGAACTTCGAATTCAGCCTCAACTTTCAAAGCAAAGAGAAGCGTACTAAGTCTATTCAACAATTGGGTAGGGAAATCCAACGAAGTATTTTATCCTCTCCCGGCACAAAAGTAAAAATCGCAATGATTGGCTTATTCGGCACAGCCGATGAGGCACCGGTTCAATTATTAGTAAGCGGAACAGACCGCGAAAAAGTGAGTGAGATTTCCAAGGAGTTGGCTTCTGCTATGCGTTCCATTCAAGGCACCTATGACATCCGTATCAGCGGCACCGCACGAAAATACGATGTGCAAGTTATTCCCGACAAGGATAAAATGGCACGGTTTGGCGTAAACGCTACCGACCTCGGCACCGCTGTTCGAATTGCTATGGTAGGTTATGATGAATTGAAGATAGAAGAGAAGACCGAGAGCGTTCCTATTCGCATTACGCTGAATCCTGCTGCAAAACAAGACATCAATACGTTAACACAATTAGAAGTGTACAGTTCTTCTGGCCAACTCGTTGAGTTAGGACAAGTCGCAAGGATTGAACCGTTAAGCACACCGGCTATGCTGGAGCGCACCAACAAGAATGGATCGGTAACGATTTTTTGTGGTGTGGCAGGTAGGCCTGTTGGCGATGTAGGTGAAGATATAAAAACCGCCATTTCAAAACTCAAAGATGTACAAGGTGTTTCGTTAGATTTTCAAGGTGACTTAGCGAATCAAGATGACAGCTTCGGCCCGCTCGGGCTTGCCTTTGGTGCCGGCATTTTGCTCATGTATTTTATCATGGTGGCCTTGTATAATTCATGGATCGATCCGTTCGTAGTACTGTTCTCTATTCCACTCGCGGTGATTGGGGCATTGCTCGCTTTGGGCCTTACGGGCGAGAGCATCAACATTTTTTCTATCTTCGGAATGATCATGATGACGGGGCTGGTGGCGAAGAACGGCATTTTATTAGTCGATCGCATCAACCAAAATTTAACATCAGGAGAATCGCTGGCGAACGCCATCGAGGAAAGTGGCAAGACGAGACTGCGACCTATCATGATGACCACCATCGCCATGGTGCTGGGCATGTTACCCATTGCCATTGCGAAGGGCAACGGAGCGGAAGTGAAAAACGGATTGGCCTGGGCCATTATGGGCGGGCTCACCAGTAGCATGTTTCTTACGCTGGTGATTGTGCCGGTGGTGTATGCCATCATACACAACGTAACAACGAGGTTCAATAATTATAGAGGAGTACTGTTGAAGGCAGCGGCAGTTGTCGTCATTCTATTTTTCAACTTCCTTCCATCGTCTGTACAAGCACAAGACACGTTACAGCTTTCTGTAAAAAGCGCATTGGCTTTGGGCATGGAAAATAATGCGGCCGTCCGAATAGCAAAACTAGAGCCTTTGAAGCAACATGCCTTGCAACGCGAAGCATTCAGTTATCGCCTGCCGCAATTGAATGGCTTTGGGAATTACCTTCATGCCACGCAGATTCCGGTTGTGTTTTTTCCTTCGCTCTCGGCAGATCCGGCTACGGGCGAATTGATCTTTGGTCCCGTGCAAGCTATTAAGGCGGGTAGCAACCATGCTATCATTGCAGGGGTCAATGCAACTTTCGACCTGATTAATTTGCAAACGTCTGCCAACATCAAGCAGGCTGCCATCAGTAGCGAAATGGCACAAAAGAAGGTAAGGGCTTCCGAGCAACAAGTGGCTTACGAGATCAAAAAAACATATAACGATATCTTGTTTATTAAATCGCAACGCAACGTAGTAGAAGAGTCGATGAGAAGATACACCTTGGCACTTGCGTTTCAGCGGGACATGTTGGTAAATGGCTTTGCCATCCCCAACGATACTCTTCGCGTTTTTACGGATAGGCAAGTGCAAGAATTGGATTTGATTCAGCTTCGCTATGCAGAGGAAAATTTATTGAATCTGCTCCGTTATCAATTGGGTTTGAAAGCCAACACGTTGATCAAGTTAACTGACGAAGATTTTTCGTATGACGTAAGTGAAGAGAAGCGCTACCCGAACTTTGTAAATCGGGCAGACTTGGATGTGTACCAATCTCAAATTACGTTGGCAAAGCAGAGTTTGCGTGTTGCCCTATCTGCCAGCTTGCCCATTCTTTCACTCACGGGTAATTGGCAACTGCAAGGGCAAGATGATCGATTAGATCTTGCAACTTGGAAATTTCCGCAAAGTTCATTTGTGGGCGCGAGCATCACCATCCCGTTGTTTAACGGCTTCAGACGTGAAGCAAGAACGCAGCAAGCTAATACAGATATACAACAAAGCACATTGCAATACCAAGATGCCATCAACCGGTCGGTGCTAGAGTATGACCAGCAACTCAACAAGTATGAAGAGCTGCTCCGAAAATTAACAGTTCAAGAACACGTGGTTGAATCGGCACAACGCTCTCTTGCTTCGCAAGCCGATCGGTACAAGAAAGGTTTAGTGAAGTGGTTGGAAGTGAAAGATGCTGAATTGGTGTTAACGCAGGCTCAATTTGGTATTGCAAATATTCGGATGCAGCTCAACAGCACGTTTATAGAACTAGAAAAAATCAATCCCACCCAATGAAGAAAATAGTCTTACTCCTTGTTGTTTGTTGGTTAACTAATGTGGTAGTCGCTCAAAATAAAACGCCATCGCGATTTGACTATTACTTCAATGGTGCAGTGGGAATTTATTATCCAACCAGCGGGCCAGAAGAGTCTGACTATGCAGGCAACACGTTTACCTTCCAATTTCAAGTCAACTACAAAGACTATTTTTTTACGCGAATATTTGTCGACTCATACGACATGGGGTACAAGAATGAGTTGGTGACCCAAGGGATTACGCTGGCATTCAATGACAGGGTGCAGGCGATAAATTTGGGGGGCGATTTTGGTTATACTAGGCTGGTCGGTCGGTTTTCACCTTATGCTTACTTGGGGTTGGGCCTTGCTTTGGTAAACTTACCACAGATTACAACGGCCATTGGTAGCCGCGTTCAAATTGATAAGCCGTCTATTCAGGCATTTGCATTTCGGGCAGGAGGAGGGTTTGATTTTGAGATCACTAAAAATTTCATTCTGTACTCGGAGGTTCAATATTTATCCATTCCAGATTTAAGCTCGCTACAACATCAGCCATTGAATGGAATAAGCGCACAGGTCGGCATCAAAACACCGCTTAATTAATCCGCATTGATTACAAATAAATTTCTAATTTCACAGTCGTAGCTTGCCCATTAAAACTCTTGGCATGAAAGATTTTTCATTTTCACTGCGCAACTGGATGCGTTATTTCGGGTCGCCTTTGTTTGGAATCATCCTCTACATTGTTGCTTTCTTTTTAGTGTCTGACGAGAGCTTTGATGAGTACTACGTTCGGTTCGGAGGGTGGGCTTACCTGTATGACATTGTCATTGCGATTGCGTGGTCGGCCATTAACCTCGAAATTAGTTTCATGGTAAGTGATGCGCTCGATAAAGTGCTTCCGTGGACAGCGAAACCCTTTTGGCGTTTTTTCACTCAAAGTGGTATTCAGCTTTGCCTGACTATTGTTGTTGTATTTGGGTGCCTGCTATCCTACGTGTATGTGTTTCAATTAGAACAATGGCATGAACACGAAGTATCACTCATT
This sequence comes from Cytophagales bacterium, assembly GCA_020403045.1. Lineage (GTDB taxonomy): Bacteria > Bacteroidota > Bacteroidia > Cytophagales > Cyclobacteriaceae > ELB16-189. The sequence continues at coordinate 26,637 of JADBYK010000097.1, read as the reverse complement.
TTTATTCCAACCGCTATTTTGGCGAGCTTGATAAGCCTGCTGGTAATGGGTGTAAATGTGGGTGCTTTCTTTTTTCAACGATGGCAGGCCTCGCAAGTGGAGACAGAACAATTGAAGCAAGCCAATCTGGAAAACCAAATTCAGATTTTAACACAACAATTAGACCCCCATTTTCTATTTAATAATTTTAATACACTTTCTTCTTTGATTGAAGAAAATCCCAAAAGTGCAAATTACTTTTTATCAAAGATGAGTGATGTGTACCGATATGTTCTGTCGAACCGCGACCAAAAGGTAGTAACGCTGAAGGAAGAGTTGGAAATGATTGAGGCTTACACCCATTTGCTGAAAGAGCGGTTTGGTGAGCACCTGCAACTTGCTGTCGACATCCCCTCACCACAACATCGGCTTTTTCTTCCGGTGCTGGCGTTACAAAATCTAGTAGAGAACGCGGTAAAGCATAACATAATCAATGGCCAACACCCGCTGCTGATTACCATTCGCGCCAATGAAGATTCGCTCATTGTTGAAAATACTTTTCAGCCTAAGCGTCATGTGGAGAATAGCAGTAAAGTCGGACTGAAAAATATTCAGGATCGCTATAAGTTGATGAGCAAGAAATCGATTGAGGTGGAAAAGACAAGTCAACTCTTTCGTGTAACATTACCCTTATTAGATCTATGAGATTGGTTTTATTGGAAGACGAACAACCCGCCCTGCGCCATTTGAAACGGATGATCGGAGAAGTTGCCCCACACGCAACGGTGGTGGCCCATTTCGATGCGGTAGAAAGTGCCATCGGCTGGTTTCAATCCAATGCGGATTATGATTTAATCATCAGCGATATTCAACTTTCAGATGGACTAAGCTTAGCTATTTTTCGGCAGGTGAAAATGACTAAACCAATTATTTTCACCACGGCATTTGATCAGTATGCCATTGAGGCATTCAAAGTTAATGGCATCGACTATTTACTAAAACCGGTGAAAGCGGAGGAGCTCAGCAAAGCGATTGAAAAATACAAAACACTTTTTAATCACAACAATCAACCTCCGTTGGATGTCGAAAAGTTGATAAAGCAAATTGCAGGTCAGGAAAAAGTATATCGCACCCGATTACTCGTTCACTTTCGCGATGAATTAAAGAGTATTCCTGTAGAGAGCATTGCGTTTATTCATAGTGAGAACAAGGTATCGCACCTCTTTTCCAAATCTGGGGAAATGTTTATTCTGGATCAAAACATGGAAGAGTTGGAAGCTCAGCTCAACCCGCAGATTTTTTTCAGAGCCAACAGGCAATTCATTATTTCTTTCAGCTCCATAAAAAGCAACCACCAACATTTCAATGGCAAGATCAAGGTCCTTCTTACCTTACCAACCAAAGATGAAGTTTTGGTAAGTCGCGAGCGTGCGCCTGAGTTTAAAGCATGGTTGGGCAGTTAGTCACCCGCTACAGAGCTTCTGCTCAGGCTCCCCACCGACCTGAAAGCGTTTATTCTACTTTTTTAGCCATCCTTTTTATTCAAATAGGTTGAATTGAAATTATGTGATCATTTGTATTCAATAAGCTGGGCCTTTTCGTCAGCTGCCCCGAATATTTGATTGTCACACATTTACACTTGCTTGTCTAATCTCAAAAACAAAAAAACCATGAAGACTTTAAACACTATCTTATTTGCAATTATGGCCATCAGTTTGGCAGCCCAATCAACAAAAAACAAATCAATTATGAGCAAAAATGTAACGGAGGTAGTCATCTACCAGATCAAAGCAGAGAAGATCAAAGACTTTCCAACCATTTTAGAGAGAGTGCGAGCCAACGTGAGCAACGCACCAGGCTTCGTCAGCTACAAAACATTGCGTTGGACAAAAGAACCTAATGAATTTATTGCCAGTGAAAATACTTTTATTGACATTGTTGAATGGAAAACGCTAGATGATGCCGCCAAAGCAATGAAAGAGGCCGAGCAAAATCCAGCATTTGGCGAGTTCTTCGGTTCAATTGAAAAGATTACCGTGATGGGTCACTTTGATTTCTACAAGTAAAATACAATGCTAGATATTTTTCCCGCTTCTTATACTGACCAAACAGACACTGAGTTGGTAAATGCTTTCCGGCAAGGCGACCGGGAGGCTTTGGAGCAGCTGATCAGGAGACATCAAATGTTTGTCTACAACGTGGCCTGGAAGATGGCTTTCAATCCGCATGATGCAGAGGATTTGGCACAAGATGCGTGGGTGAAAGTGATCACTAACCTGGCCACGTTTAAGGGCGAAAGTGAATTTCGCACTTGGCTCTACCGGATTGTGGTTAACCACTTTCTGAATGTGAAAAAGAGGCCAGCTGAAAAGATGATTTCCGAGTTTGGTGAGTACTTTGGAGGCTTGGATTCCCTCGCGGATGAAGTATTGACCGAAGAGGAGCAACTACAACGCGAACGTGAAATTGAAGAGGTGAAAGTGAGTTGTACGGCTGGTATGCTGCTCTGTTTAGATCGGGAGCAACGGATGATTTATGTTTTGGGTGAAATCTTTGATGTGGATCATAAAATAGGAGCTGAGATCCTGAACATATCTTCCGATAACTATCGTCAGCGACTGGTTCGCGCCCGAAAAGACCTGCACCAATGGATGGATAAAAAATGCGGCCTTGTTAATAAATCCAATCCATGCCGATGTGCTAAAAAGACAAATGCCTTTGTAAAGCAAGGTTGGGTGGATAAAGATAATCTACTTTTTAACGTCAATTATTTGCAACGGATAAATAAAGTTGCTACTTCAGAAACCAACATTGGCTTTGAGCAAACTGACAAACTTTACAAGACCGTTTACCAGGCACATCCCTTGCAGCAGCCAAGGCAGCCCGATTTGATTTTGAAAAATGTTCTTGACCACGAGCTAGTCAAATCAATTTTTCGGCTGTAAAAAGCAGTGCTTGCCCCTTTCCATTTAAAGTAGGTTGAGCGATTGAGCTGATGACTTCCGTTGGGTGCATTTGAAATTGACGCGCCCTTTTCTACCCTCACCCCATTGAGGTACTACGTTCACGCAGTTCATCATCCCCTATCCCCCGGGAGAGGGACATACAAGCTAAATGGAATGGAAGAGTTTAAATGGGTGAGGGCAATGAAGAAAACAACTGCGATAATTTGAAAAACACCCCTTCCGTTTCAGTGGCGAATTTATCCGTTTCGGTAAGTTTGTTCCCAGCCGGGCGCTCCTAAGCTTTCATATTTATGTGAAAAAACGATATGAAAATTCTATTTACTATTTGCTTCATTATTTCAATGGTGCCAGTGAACGCTCAATCAGATCGGATAGTAGGCGTTTGGCTTACTTCCGATAAGGATGCGAAAATTGAAATCTATCGACAGGAATCCTGCTATTTCGGCAAAATGATTTGGATTACGCCCGCTGTGGATGAAAAAGGTAAACCGTTTACCGATTCCGAAAATCCGGATCCAGCCAAGCGCAACAGAAAATTAGAAGGCCTCGAAATCATTTCTAATCTTGTGTACGCTGATGGAAAGTGGAAAGGTAAGATTTACGATCCGGAGAGTGGCAAAACCTATAACAGTCAGTTAAAGTTGGTAAACGAAAGCACCTTGGAACTAACTGGCTATGTGGGTTTACCGATGTTTGGTCTAACTGAAATCTGGAAAAGAAGTAGCCACGATAAAGATTAATCCCATGAAGCATTTGCCTAAATTTTTTCTTGTAGTCGATTTTGGGTTTATCATTTATTGGCTGATCACTGCATTTCACTTGATAGACGAAGCCTATTTGTATAACGATTATACCAACCCAATATTAGTAGCTTGGAACTGGAGTTTTTTTCCTCTCGATATGGCCATCTCGGGTTCTGGACTTTTTAGTCTTTACTTAAGGGGCAAGAAAAAAGAGTTGTGGAGATTCTGGGCGATGATTTCATTGGTGATGACAAGCGTATCTGGCCTCATGGCTATTTCTTATTGGACAATCACAAGAGATTTTCAGTTGCAGTGGTGGCTTCCAAATCTGTTTTTATTGATTTATCCTCTATTCTTTATTTTTTGGCTATCAAGAGATGAGTCATATTGACGAAGTCATACCTGTCAAAAATACAGTGAGCTTTGTGAGAGGCACTGCACGGTGATGTATGGGATAGTGATTAACTCTTCGTCAATCCTGATGTTTGTTGGGAGAAGTTCGAATTTCAACTGGATCCCAATAGTATAGAGTGGTAGTTGAAAACATTTTTCCACGTTAGCTAATTTCGTTTTAGCTACAAAATATGCCTATGCTCGGCTGGCAGCGATTTTCAGCTGGTAAGTCCGTATAACTTAGTTTATCGCTGCCAGCCAACTAATGCAGATTTATCCAGTCGTAATTCTTGGTCCACCGCAGCCCTTGAGCGGTCGTTAATACTATTGCTGCCTGCTAACCGACTTACAATTGCGGGCAAGAAATAGGTATTTTGCAGAAGTAAACTAATGCAATCCAATAAGAACTAAGTTCTATTAAACCTTGCTAACTTTAAATAGTCGAAAGGGTTTACAAGAATTCATCTATTACACCATGAAATCGCCATTAAGATGCTCTACACTCAAAAGGATGATAACAAGCTCAACGATTCCATGTGGCAATTAAAAAACAATTAGTAGCACATGAGAGAAATAGCATTGATCGTAACTCTTTTAATTACACTTAGTTGCAATAGCTCTTTGCCTACAGCCAACTGCAATGAGAACCTTCTATCAAAGGTCTCTTCCTATGAAACATTGACAAAATAATTGCCGACCGATGTTATCGATGGCCTGACCAAAGAACCTACAGCAGAGGGAGCACTGGGCAGAAACAGAGACGGCTATTTTCATGTACGATTTCAAGTGGACATCGCATTTCTTGCTTCGTATGCAGTCCGCTTGAACAGCGATGCAGCACTTGCTAAATTTATTTTAGCTGCAGAATATTCGTTTGCACGGCAGAAGCCGGCAGGTGATTTCGAATTAGTAATCCCGTCTAACTTAGCCTATCTCGGCCAACCAACTAATGGCGATTTATCAAGCGGAATTTCTTTTTTCACGGCTGCTCTTGGGCAGTCTTTGGTTTTATTGCAGCAATCAACTTGGTACAAAAATCGGCCTGCCGACCAGCTCACGACAAGACTAAATAATCTTACAGCGAAATTTCAACTTGGACTAACTTATCTAAAAACACAAGCCGAAATCTTAAAGCTGTATGATGCCGATGCGCCTAATCGGTTGCTTTTTGATGCAGTAGCGTTTTATTCGATGGGTAGCTTTCTAAACGATGCACAAGCAAAAGCGATAGGAGTTGAATACATAGAATTAGCATTAGCCCAGCAAAATGCTGCCGGATTTTATACGGAGGGCGGAGGCTTTGATAGCACCTACAATGGTGTTTCCATACGGTTGGCATTGGTGTTATTGGGTATCCTTCCAATACAAGAGCCAGTCTATGAAAGGCTGAGAAAGTCCGTTTGATGTAGCGTGCAATGGCAAGCTTCTCGCGTACTTCCTTTAGGCGAAATATCACTGCAGGGAAACACACGAGTGTATCCGGGTGGAGAAGAGTTTTTAGGTCAGGAGAAAGCCATTGCATGGATAGATACTTTGTTGGCATTCTATTTTACGAACACTCTTTCTTCTGATGATTCCTACATGGCACTCGCCAAGAAAGTACAAGCATTTGATAATTGACTTTTCATCAGTCGTTAACAGGTTGTTAACAAGCAGGCCACAACTTCAGCGTGAAAAAGGCCGTTTACACCAACGGTTAAAGAAGCATCGATTTGATTAATTAGATTTGTGGCCTTTTTCATGCGGAGCAATAAAACTTTCTTAATAATCATTTTTTTAAAGGTGGCTTTATTGCCACTGTCGTCAGTGGCGCAGCCCAAAAATAAGCCGGGCACCGGTCTGCCGATCGCAAAAGCCAATAAAGCAATTGTATTAGATGGCAAACTAGATGAACCGGAATGGCTCGCGGCTGATGTTGCAAAAAATTTCTACTTGAACTATCCGGTAGATTCGCTACCCCCCACCTTTCAATCGGAGGCAAGGATGACCTTTGATGACCATTTTCTATACGTGTCATTCGTGTGTTACGATGACAGCAAGCCGGATATCGTGCAATCCTTAAGACGAGATATTGACTGGGACAGGAATGATAACATTGGTATTTATTTAGATCCATTCAATGACTATACCAATGGATTTTTCTTTACGATTACCCCCTACGGTGTGCAGTCAGAGGGGATTATTTCCAATGGAGGCCAGGATGGAGATGGCTCATTTAGCAATAGTTGGGACAATAAATGGTATTCTCATGCCACGCGTTATCAGGATCGATGGGTGGCCGAACTAGCCATTCCTTTTAAGTCATTTCGTTACAATCATAATGTAAAAGAGTGGAATGTTACCTTTTTACGGAATGATGTTAAACGCAATCAAGTATCCAGTTGGATTGCAACGCCTATACAATATATTCCTGCTTCGTTTGCTTATACGGGTAAACTGCAATGGGCGACTTCGGCACCCCATGCGGGAGCAAATATTTCCGTGATCCCTTACTTGGCAGGCAGCTCCTCGCGCGATCACGAAAAGAATGAGCCAACCGTTAGTTCATCTGCCATTGGCGTGGACGCTAAGATAGCGGTGAGTCCATCGCTGAATTTGGATTTAACCGTCAATCCCGATTTTTCAAACGTAGAGGTAGACCAGCAAGTGATTAATCTTACAAGGTTTGAATTTCAGTTCCCTGAGCGGAGGCAGTTCTTTCTAGAGAACAGTGATTTGTTTTCCACTCCCGGTTTTCCGGATACACGCCCTTTCTTTAGTAGACGCATCGGATTGGTGGTAGATTCTTCCGGCTCCGCACGCCAGGTGCCTATCCAATATGGCGCGAGGCTAAGTGGTAAAGTGGGAAAAAATTGGAGAATTGGTATGCTGAATATGCGCACACAGGAAAAAGAATCGTTAGGCTTGCCTGCTCAAATGTATTCCATGGCCATTGTGCAACGTCAAGTGTTTTCACGATCTAATGTTAGTTTTTTTGTTGTTGACAAGCAGTCGCTTGGGCTTGGATCCTATCAACGCGGAAAATTCTATCAGCGCGATCTGGTAAAGAAGGTGGGGCAAGATACTGTTCTAAATACGTACAATAGGGTTGCCGGGGTAGACTTTAACTTGATCACAAAGAGCAACAAGTGGAGTGGCGACTTTTACTACCATCGATCTATCGATGCGTTTCATTCTAATGACAACTATTCGGCCGGAAATTTTCTGGGATACAACACACGTCACCTAAACGTTTTCTTCGCCAATAATTTTGTCGGAAAAAATTATGTAGCAGAGACGGGATTCGTGCCGTCATTGAGCGTCTATCCAGGCTATTTGAGTGGCTTTGCACGGATTCAGGGAAATTTTTACCCTACCCAATCTTCCGTTGCACAGAAAAATCTAGGTGGTGAGTTCAACTATACCTATATACCGGGAGGTGTACTGACCGATCGAACGTTTACATTAGATTACAATATCAATTTTCTGAACACTTCATCTTTTAGTGTTTCGGGCAGTCGTATTTTTCAAAAATTGCCTGAAAAATTTAACCCACTTTATCCACGAGGTAACGGAACTTATCTCGCTGGTGAGCAGTTTGAATGGACTGAGTTCAACCTTCAGTATAACTCCAACACAAGAAGAGTTGTTAATTACTCTATCGAATCAACGGCAGGTCAATTTTACTCTGGCACCCGGCAAAGCTATAGAGGTACACTCAATTTTCGATATCAACCGTATGGTAGCCTATCATTCACTGCTGACTACAATAACCTGCAACTAGGAGAACCATACGGAGACACAGAATTTTTACTTCTTAGGCCCAGATTGGATTTTACATTTACATCCAAATTGTTTTTTACCGGGGTGTTTCAATACAACACAAGATTTGAAAGTGCTAATCTCAATGCGCGCTTACAATGGCGCTTTAAACCAGCTTCTGATTTCTTTATCGTCTATAATCATGTGGTCAGTGGATATCCTGCAGACGCTCGCACCAACATCCAGGCCCTGGTGGTGAAGTTGACGTATTGGTTAAATCTTTAGTTATTTTTTGGCAGCCCCCGAAACGGGTCGGGCTTTCGCTACTCGCCACCAACCGCGCAAAGCCAACTCGGCTCAAACCCCGATAGCAATCGGGGCTCAATCCCTGCTGCAAAGTGTGCCTATAAATCAGTTGGTTTACACTAGTTACTTGAAACCTTATCCGTAAATTTGTGTTCTTTTAAAAAGTTTTTATGGCATTTGGATTATTCAAGAAAAGCGAGAAAAAAGTAGAGACACCCGCAGGCCCTCACTACCACGATCTGACAGTAAAAGAGATCATTGCTGAAACAAAAGACGCCATTTCCATTGCTTTTCAACAGCCAGCTACCGGAAACATAGCATACAAGTCTGGGCAGTTTCTAACATTGATTACCACGGTTCAGGGCAAGGAAGTGAGAAGAGCCTATTCACTATGCAGTTCTCCTTTTGTTGATACAGATTTAGTTGTCAGCGTTAAGCGAGTCGACAAGGGGCTCGTGTCAAACTGGCTACCCGATAATTTGAAGGTGGGGGATAAAATGAAAGTGATGGACCCGATGGGGCAATTCACTACCGAGTTTAAGAAGGAGAATAAGAGGCACCTCGTTTTTTTTGCAGGAGGTTCGGGAATTACTCCTATGATGTCTATTATCAAATCATTATTGAACCAAGAGCCTGATAGTATTTGCTCGCTGATTTATTGCAATCGCGACATTGACAGTATCATTTTCAAAAATCACCTCGATCAGCTTCAAACAACCTATGAGGGTCGTTTGCATGTGATTCATGTGTTGGACAATGCCCCCATGAATTGGCAAGGGTATTCAGGTCTTTTGAACAAGGAAATGTTAACCAAACTTTTTGAGCGCATCCCGGCTTGGGGCTTAGAAAAAACTACTTACCTCATGTGCGGCCCCGAGGGAATGATGAAAAACGTGGACAATTTATTGGCCGAACATAAAATTCCAGCGGACAAGATTTTCAAGGAAAGCTTCGTCACCGGTGTTATCGATAAGGCGAAGAAAGAGGAGTCGGCCAAGCCTGCCGGGGAAAAGAAGTCGAGAGAGGTGATCATTCGCTACGATGGCAACGAGTACAAAATAATGGTTGACCACAACCGCACCATTTTAGAAACGGCCTTAGATAAGGGAATAGATCTTCCTTATTCTTGTCAAAGTGGGCTGTGCACCGCCTGCCGTGGTAAGGCGTTGTCAGGTCAGGTTAAATTGGATGAAGAGGAGGGACTATCCAAAAGTGAGCGTGCGGAGGGCTACGTGCTTACATGTGTAGGTCATCCGATGACGGATGACGTGGTGATTGAGATAGGGTAGTCATTTAAGAATTTCTTCCAATTTTAATTTAAACCAGCTAGTCTGACATAAATTTGTTCTGCTCAAATTTAACTTCTCTAAGTAGCCTTTTGAGAACTTTTTCATATCAAAAAACTTGTAATAGGTTTCGAAGTCTTCACTCTTAAGCGATTGGGTAATCTCATCAATATTGTCAGATTTTATCTTGTCTGTCTTAAATTCTTCATAGCTTCTCGCTGCTTTGAGGTTAATTAAAATGTTTTCATAGCTATTATTCTTCTGTTTCCTTATTTCTTTGATGTATTCATTCTTTTCGAATGCCTCGACTTTTAACTCCTCAATATTATCTGGATGATAAAGATAATTTTCGAAATTGTAGTATTGTAGAATATAAAGATTTGGATAATAATTCTTTAGCCTTTGAATTTCAGAGCTCATCAAATAATCCCTATCCCGTACGCCATAGTATCTTTTGTCTCTTTTAATTTGTAAGAAGACTTCTCTGGAGTCAGTCAACCCAACGAATAAGCAATCTTTGATATTCATTAGTTGATAGAATTCATCATTTTGATTTTCACAAAAAATGATTCTTTTCTTACTCATGATTTCAAACAATAGATTTTTAGGTATCGCAATTTCGTAGATATCTACGTCTTCTTTATCGTTGGGGTAGAGTTCTTGGTCTAAATCAAAATTCAGTAAGTCAAAGTCTATAGTTGATGCTTGCTTTGATTTTTTAGCGAAATCGATAAACCCTAAGGCGTGTGATGCAGTCCATAGCTGAGAGTTTTCAGGAATCCATTTATCAACAATTTCTTCAAGCAAACGATACTGAAGAGAAGTATTGAGATGGCAATCCATCTCATCAATAAAGATTATTGAGTTTTCATAATACTTCCTCCTTACTAAAAAATTTAAAAGTAATATTATTACTTGCTTTTCACCATGACTTAACAGGTCATAGTTGATTTTCGATTCTCCTTTTTTGAATATTAGTTGTGCATTGGTACTTGGAGTTGCGTTGCGATATTCGGCAATCCGTATCCTTGTCTCTTCGTTTCCACCAAATATATTGGCCAGTGAATCATTCAGAGGTTTTATTTGATCTTGAAAAATTTTTAATGTATCGGCTTGTTCGCCCTTGAATACGGGCTCTCTCAAAGCGAAGTCAATTTGGTTTATATAAAGACTTATATCGTTTAAAAATCTAGAGTCATTGTCAATATAAGTTGCGGGACTATCACCATCAGTAATGACAGCATCAACATTTGAGTTATTACTTATTCTTGGTACTATTCGAATACTACTTCTCCCGAAAAACTTTTTGGCAATTTCAAATGGGCCTTCAAAAGTGTTGCCAGTTTTCCTTATTTTTATATCTTCGTGAAAAGAAATGTAAAGAGAACTCTCCTTTCCTATGTCTTTTCTATAATATTCATCACCATTAGTTGGATAGCCCTTGAACCTGCCCTTGCTTAGCCAATCGAAAGAGTCAAATATTGAGCTTTTTCCGCTTCCATTTGAACCAATCAATAATACAAGTTTTGCATCCAATGGAATTTTGCTAATTTTTAGATGCGAGAACCTTTTGAAGTTGACAATTTCAAGTTCTTGAATTTTCATGCTGCAATTTACAACTTTCTTAGTTAGTTATTCTACGACCTTCTTAAACACCATCCCTTCAAAATCCACCTTTTCAATTTTCCCAGAGGTATCTAAACTGAAGTTGGCGATCGCATTCCCGTACCAGTCTTTTTCATACATTCCCCTAAATGTATCGTAGTGCCAGTGTGATAGGGTTGCTTTTAAAAAGTTATTGGCTGTAAATGACAGTGCGCCATTGACAACTGTGATTTCGAGTTGACCATACAACGGATCAGTATATTTTCCTGCATACTCGTCCAGTGGTTTTGTTGGAATGGTGTTGGTCACTCGCTTGGCTTCAAAATCTTTCTCTTCCTTTTCACCTTTCTGTTTTAGTCCGGTATACAATTTTAAAAATTCAGCGCTCCAATCTCTGTTGCCACCCAACGCAAAAAGATCAAAGGTTTTGTAGACCAAGGCGTGCCTAACTTCTGCGTGATCGTAGTTGCCAAACACATAAACTCCTATTTTAGAATCGGGTAATTGCGCATGGATGGCCACCTCGCCTGCCAAACTACCCGTGTGATAATTTATTTTTTTGCCTTTGTAGTCATGCTGAAACCAGCCTAATCCATACGTGGTCCAGTTGGGTTTAATCAATTGCATGGTGGGATAGAATTCATTTGCAGGCACTATCACCTGTGGTTTAAACAATTCCTTCCAGGTGTTTGCTTTCAAAAGTCGGCCGCCATCATACTTGCTGCTATCAAGCATACAGGCCATCCACTTTCCCATGTCGTCAATGGAAGAATGCACACTTCCTGCCGGTGCAATTTCATCGGCACGGGTTGCATCAATGGCTTCAATCGACCCGTTGACCATATAGTGTGGTTTAGAGTGGTTGGGGTCTTGCGCCTTTTTAGATGTGGAAAAAGTCCTTGCCATTTTGAGTGGCTGAAAAATTCTGGCCTGAATAAAATTTTCCCATTTTTGACCCGATAACCTTTCAATCACTTTCCCGGCTGCTAGGTAAAAAATGTTTTGGTAGATGAAACCAGATCGGATAGAATAGCTGGGTTCGACTTGCTGCATTTTACGCAAGATTTCATCGGAAGGAATGTTCATGATGCTCCACAAGAAATCCGTATTACCTACGCCACTATTGTGAGTAAAAAGGTCGCGGATTTTTAACTCACGGGTTACATAAGGATCAGCCAACTGAAATTCTGGCAGGTATTTTATCACTGCATCGTCCCACTTCACCTTTCCCTCATCTACTAGAATGCCCATGCACACAGCAGTCATTGCTTTGGTGGTAGAGGCACACGCAAAAAGTGTTTGTGTGTCTACCATATCTTTAATTCCTAGTTGTCGAACACCATATCCTTTTGCAAAAATCACTTTACCGTCTTTTACCACAGCCACCGCCATACCCGGCACTTGCCATTCTACCCGTGATTTTTCGACATACGCATCGAATTCTTTTAATTGAGCTATAAGCGGTTGCGCCAAGACGGAATAGTTTATTACGTATAAGGAAAAGGCGATGAGTAGTTTTTTCATAACATTATTGGAAATTTCAATTTAGTCAAGCCAATTATATTTCTTCAGCAATTTAAAAATCTTTTTTCTATACGGTTCTATTGGTTTGGGTGTATTACAAAGGATTACGTACAAAATTTCCTTTTCCGGGATGCTTACATAGTCAGAAATGAAGCCTCCTTGCGAACCCGTATGTGATACTACTTTCAAACTGTCTTGTCTGTCTATAAACCAACTGTGCCCAATAAATGGTGGGATACTGTCTTGCCAATTTGCATACAAAAAAGGTGTTCTTGATTTTTCGATCGTTTCTTTTTTCAGAAAAACTGATTTGCGAATGGCTATTTCATATTTCGCAAGTTCTTCTACAGAGCTCCAGACTCCACCATTACCTGCAGCGGCAAAAGTGGGCTCTTCGCCATAGTCCAACTCTTTCCATTCCCTTTCCTTTTTTACATAGGCATGTGCCACTCCTTGATCAGGGAATGAACCATCTGTAATAACGCTGCTATTCATACCAGAGGGTTTAAGTATTCTTTCTGTCACAACCTGCTGCCACTTTTTGCCTTCGACCCTTTCTATAATTAATGCGAGGGCATTGAATGCAGGATTTGAATATTCATATTTTGAACCAGGCTCAAAAAGAAGGGAATCATTTAGCAGGATGGGTGCCCAATTCTCTTTGTCTTTTGCGGTCAATAGAAATTCTTCAGTCAGTAAACTCCAACGGTTATCAGGCAACCCAGAGGTGTGAGAAAGTAGATGGTGAATTTTTACTTTCTTCGCAATTTCTTTATTCTTGAAGTTTGGAAAGTATTTAGCCAAACTATCGCTGATGGAAAGTTTGTTTTCTTCTTGTAGCGCTAGAATGACATTTGAAACAAAAGTTTTTGAGATAGAACCAGTATTAAAAAGAGTAAGGGTCGTAATTTTTTCTTGTGATTTTAGGTCAGCTAAACCATAACCTTTTGAGAAAATGATTTTTTCGCCTTTGATAATCAGCAACGCACCACCTGGTTCATTTTCTTTGAACTCCCGCTGAAAAAAAGCATTAAGTCCAATTTCAAACTTTCTTTTGGGTTGGCACGACAATGCTGCTAACAAGGCAATTAAGGCCAGGCTATTGAGGCACTTCATTTTTACTATGATTATAGGTGGTAATTATTTGTTTCATATCAGCAAACCTTAATATTTTTGTTTTGACCTTTTTGAATAGATCGATGTTATCTCCAATTATAAATTCCATGGCTCTTATAAAATCTTCATTATTCTTTCGAATACCTATTAACTCCCCATCTTGATTTTTGACAATAAAAATCGATTCAGGCGTTGCATAGGTATGACTTATGGGTGAAGAGTAGCCGTTGCCTGTTCCACCTGGCATGGTAACAAGTACTCGATTAGGGTCTTTTTTGTTGGGAACGATTGTGCTTGAATAAAGCTTTAGACGTCCATTCGAGATTAATACTTTTGCTTCCAGAATGTCGACTGCATAATCAGCGTTTTCAAAAGGATAAAAATTTCGCAGATAGATGAAAGTGTCTTTTTTATAAGCATAATATTTTAGTTCACTAGAAAAGAATTCTCTTGGTTTCTTTTTTTTATTTTTAGTAAAGAGAAATTTTGTACCATTTTCTCCACCGCTTACAATTCGCATATAACCCTTAAATATTGAGTCACTTTCCGTAATAACAAATCCATCAAAGTCTTGAGCTAAGAGATGATTGCAAATCGTAAGAACTACAATGCAAAGGAGTATTTTCATGACTATTTCTTTTTCTTTTTGATTATGGAACTGACCGCAATTACCACCCACACCGTATTTATAAACTAAACGGATACGCTTCTTTGTACACACTATTAATGATCAGCAGAATGCCACCTGCTAAATTCATCAATTGAAAAATGAGGGAATCGGATTTTATTTTTTGATAGCTATTGAGACTATATGCTCCTATGACAAGCAAAAAACCAATCCATCCCAACATGCTAATCAATATTTCCATTATTTTCTTAATTGAATTCGCAAAATGTTCATGTCGTTGGTGACGAAGAGCGTTTTGCCATCAGCAGTGAGTGCACAATTGGATGTGGCTTCTTCTACTTTTATCTTCCCTAACAATTGACCACTTCCGCTAAATATCCAAATCCCTCCCGGACCTGTCGCAAAGATATTTCCCTGCGCGTCTACTTTCAATCCATCGGGTAAACCTTTTTCTGTTTTCGTATAGCTGGTCGCATCATACAAGATTTTGCCAGATACGATCTGCATGAACGGATTTAACGAATACTCATACCAAATAGCTTTTTCCGGATCTGAGTTGGCGATAAATAGTTTTTTATTGTCAGGCGAAAAGGCGAGCCCGTTAGGGCGCGTGAGGGTATCAATTAATATCAATGTTTTTTTGTTTGAGGTATACTGATAAACACCTTGAAATGGAATTTCCTTTGAAGAGTCCTCCATTTGATTGATCAATCCGTAAGGCGGATCGGTAAAATAGTAATCAAAATTATTGACCACCACATCGTTTGGACTATTGAATCGCTTACCGTGTAATTCATAGGCTACGGTAGTGAACTCCGCCTTTGGCTGGTCGGTGGGTGAATTCATCATAGCGATCCTACGATCACCATGTTGACAGATAATAAGATGACCTTCTTGGTCAAGTGTCAGTCCGTTAGAGCCTTGGGCTTTTGGATTTGGAACTGCTGCGGTATACCCTGATGGTTTTAGATAAACTTTTGCTCCCTCTTTTTCTGTCCATTGGTAAATAGTATTAGTAGGTACATCTGAAAACAGCAACATCTGTTTGTCGTCTAACCAAAGCGTTCCCTCGCTCCATTCAAAACCCTGAGCGATGACCGAAATTGTTACTTCGTTGGAGATCACTGAGTCAAGTAATGGACTCAGTCGCTCTAAAGAAACTGTTAAGCTGGTTTGTTGAGCTTCTTTCTTGGGACTGCAATGAACCAGCAAAACTGCGAGTAGGGAGGTGTAGAAAATCCTCATAGAATGATGTTCAATTTTAAGTTTTATGAATTGATAAATTTAAAGTTTATTTGGGGATTAATAGACGGATCGATGAACAATGTGATAGAAGTGCCAGTAAGGCCAACACGTAACTTTTTACCTGAAGACTTTAAAGTATCGACTTGGGAATTGTTAAAGCCCTATTTGGATAAATTGGTGGAACAAAAATTCAACACAGCTGCCGATTTGAAAAAATGGCTACAGCATAGAAGTGAATTGGAATCTGTGTTGAGCGAAGATCTGGGCTGGCGCTACATCCGTATGACTTGCTTTACAGAAAACGAAGAATACGGTAAGAGTTATCAGGATTTTGTTCAACATATTCAGCCACAGGCAGCACCGTATTCCGATCTATTTAATAAAAAGGTACTGCAATCTCCCTGGTTGAGTCAGCTTGAGAAAGAGCCTGGCTATGACATGATGATTCGAAACTTGAAAAAGGAAGTAGAATTATACCGTGAAGAGAATATACCCTTGATGACGGAGATTACCACCGAGATGCAAAAGTATGCATCTATTTCCGGAGCCATGATGATAGAACTAAACGGTCAGGAGATGACATTGCAGCAGGCCGCTGTGATCTTGATGTCAACCGATCGGACTCAGCGCGAAGAAGTCTACCACAAAATCTCTGCGCGCAGGCTGCAAGACAAAGATACGTTGAATGAATTGTTTTCTAAATTAGTTGGGTTACGCCACCAGGTTTCTTTGAATGCAGATTTTTCCAACTTTAGAGATTACATGTTCAAAGCGTACGGTCGTTTTGACTACTCGCCCAAAGACTGTTTTAATTTTCATGAAGCGATTGAATCCGAAGTGGTGCCCATCTTGAATGAGTTATCAAAAGAGCGGAAAGAGCTATTGGGGGTTTCACAACTTCGCCCGTGGGATAAGGCAGTAGATGCCGAAGGTCGAGAAGCGTTGAAAGCATTTAAAGATGGGAAAGAGCTTACTGAGCGATCGATTGATTGCTTTACCAGATTAGATCCTTATTTGGGTCAATGTTTGTCGATCATGAAGGAGATGGGGCATCTGGATTTGGAATCGAGGAAGGGAAAAGCTCCCGGTGGATACAATTATCCGTTGGCTGAAATTGGTGTGCCGTTTATTTTTATGAACGCCACCAGCACCATGCGCGACATGACGACCATCATGCATGAAGGCGGTCATGCCGTTCATAATTTTCTGACCAAAGATTTAGAGCTCAATGATTTCAAATCGCCTCCGATGGAAGTGGCCGAGTTGGCTTCGATGGCAATGGAGTTGATATCGATGGATCAATGGCAAATCTTTTTTCCGAATGAACAAGACTTAAAACGAGCAAAGCGCGAACAATTAGAAGACATTATTGAAACATTGCCTTGGGTGGCTACCATTGATAAATTCCAACATTGGATCTATGAGAATCCAACTCATTCGCTCGAAGACAGAAAAGGGAACTGGAATAAAACGTTTGATCAATTTGCTGATGCAGTCACGGATTGGTCTGGGTTGCAAGAAGCGAAAGACTATTTATGGCAGAAGCAGTTGCACTTATATGAAGTGCCATTCTACTATATTGAGTATGGCATGGCGCAACTGGGTGCAATAGCAGTCTGGAGAAATTATAAATTGGATAAGCGGAAAGGATTGCAAGGTTATATGAATGCCTTGAAATTGGGCTACACGAAATCAATACCGGAGATCTACCAAGCGGCAGGTATCCAATTTGATTTCAGTAAGAAGTATATTAAGGAACTGATGGATTTTGTGAGAGAGGAATTGGCGAAGATTTAATAACCCGGATATTTGTACGGCATCTTACTTGTTAAGTCTTAAGTCTTATCCCCTACACTTATCTAATAAATCACTTAACTGAGTTGCTTCCGTTTTTGTCAGGTGAAAGACCGCTAAATCGGTTTCGTCCATTTTACCATCAATTTTTTTAAGCAGATCAAGACCGGCCTCTGTTATCAGCACATCCGCAGCACGTTTATCATTGGGGCACTGACTTTTAGTAATTAGTTTTTTTAAGATGAGCCGATCCAAAAGCCGGGACACGTCTGAGTTTTTGTCCAGCATTCTGTTTTTAATTTCCGCGCCTGATATTTTTTTTGGAAGCTGCCCACGCAAAATGCGGAGGATGTTAAATTGTTGATTAGTAATTTGGTATTCTTTAAAGAAGTTTTTATTTCGATCTTCCAACCACGCGGCAGTATAAAGTAAGTTAACAGCTGCCTTATGGTGCACATTTCGAAATTTTGGTTGCTGTATTTCTTCTTCGATTTTCATTGAAATATTTTATCTAAAGAAAAAGCCATAGCCAATTGTGCTGGCTATGGCTTTTTTAAAGCGGCATATTACGCAGCTTTATTCAATTCAATTTTGCAAGTGAATTCTACCTCGTCACCAACAACAAGTCCACCGCCTTCTAGTGCCTTGTTAAATTTCAAACCAAATTCCTGACGGTTTACTTTTCCGGTAAATTTGAAACCTGCTTTTTCGCCACCATATGCTTTTACCTTTCCACCATAGGTAAGGTCAAAAGTAACCGGCTTTGTAACATCACGCATTGTTAAGTTTCCCTTTAGTAGGTATTTTCCACCTTCTTTTACGATAGTACCTTTGAATTTAATTTCAGGGAATTTTTCCGCATTGAAGAAATCATCTGATTTCAAGTGGCCATCACGCTTTTCGTTGTCAGTAAAAACAGACGCGGTTTTAGCGGTGAATTCTACTTCGGCTCCAACAAAATCTTCTGACTTACTAACAGCTTTTACATCAAAATCTTTAAAGTTTCCGGTAGTTTCTGAGACTACCATGTGGGCAACGCTGAAAGCAACGCTTGAATGACCTTTGTCCAAAGTCCAATTTGTTTGTGCAACAGTTGCGCCTGCAATTAACATCGCAGCAAAAAGTGTGTTAAATTTTTTCATGGTTTTGTTTATTTTGTGCAAGTATAACGGAAGTTCTAAAATATATGTTTAAACATGTATTTTATTTGTTGTAACTATCTGATAAAGAGGTAGAAAAAATTTTACAAATTTAACCAGTAGGTAAATTTTAGCACGATGGCACGGAGCTTTGGCTGCCAACTTTGGTACTGAATACCATCTTTCAACTCAGCACTGGCAAAGTAGTTGTCTGTATAAGAGATGAATAGATCAGAAACCGGCCGAAATCGCCATTGAAGTCGGGAGTTGATATTTACATTATTGATTTGATTGTTGTACTGAACAAACGTTGTCCAAAAAACTTTTCGTGAAAATGTAATGTCAAAGCGTGGCCCAATAAGTATCAGCTCCGCGGTCTTATAAGGTGCCGGAAGGTTGATTTGATTATAAGTATAGTTGACCGAAAGCACCGCATAAGGTTGAGCTCTGTAATTGATAGCCCCTGAAAAATTGATTCGATTCCCGTTAAAATACTCACCGGAACGTGTTGAAATATCGAAGAAAAATTTCTTTCGAGCGTCAGAAATATAACTAGCCACTACTACATTATTGGTATAGTCTGTTCCTGTAGCCAGCTGAAGGCCTCCAGTGTTGGTGGGGTCAAACGCACTAAATAGATAAACGTACTCCTGCCGAAGTCGGATGTTGAACTGAGCTGTGCTTTGAAACCGGATGCGATACATGAAATTAAAATCGTAATCGGTGATTCCGTATTTTTTGTTGCCTATCACATCAAAATCTAAACCTGGGCCATGGTTGTTGATTATTTTTGACCTTGGATAGAAATTATACCAAACCGTGGGTGCTAACCGCAAATAATCCTTTCTTCGAGCAAAACCCACCTCAGGATTATAATTCGCTCCAATGTTTTGAATAGTTCCGGAAACATCCCACCGAAAGGTGTTATACGCCAGACGCGCGGCCATGGCAAATGAAGAGTCCGTTTGATTATTGGTAAACGAACGATGATAGTAAAATTTGCCATTCCATTTATTGTCTTTGCTGGCCAGATTGTAGTCCAATCCAATCACTCTATTAAACTTTTGTGGGCTAGTAACAAAATCAGCACCTATCGAGTCTTGAAATGCTTGCTTATTGATAAAGATCATACCGATGTTTGACCGCGCAAAGAGCTTTCGTTGGAATGTTGCTACCGTGTAGTTAGTGGAAGGCAGGTTGTTATTTTTGTCTTGTCCCGCCTGCATACTAAGCAGGCCTACACGTAAATTGTTATTGACCTTCCCACTTAGTCGAGCACCAAAATAAATCGGGTTCTCAACGTTCTGCCCAGTATTTTGATCGCGGGTAACACCAATTCTCCTTGAAAAAAAAGGGCGATTCCCTTCGCCACCAAAGTCTGAGAATAAGTCTGCATTTTCTAAAAAGAATTGTCTCCGCTCAGGAAAGAAAATTTCAAATCGATCAAGATTGGTTACTTGTTGATCGACTTCCACCTGCGAAAAATCGGGATTGACTGTTAAATCCAAATTCAAGGCTGGACCGATGGCAACTTTAGCATCGCCACCAAACGAATTACTCTGTTGAGGTTGTTCACCTTTTTCGGAGTTTTGATTGACACGGGTTGCAATGAATGGGATTAGTGAAACATTTGACCCCGGCTTATCCAATGGTTGATCCCAAATCAATGGCCGAGTAAATGCCAACGAAATCAACGGAAAATTTCTTGGAATGGGCGCCCAGGTCGATCGCTCGGCATTGTTGCTATTGATTCGGTAAAAGTTAACATTCCATGAGCTTAGGCCATGCTTGTATCTTAGTGACTTGAAGGGTATAGCAAACTCACACACCCATTTTCCGTCTAGTATTTTTGCTTGTGAATACCATTTATTATCCCAGTTCAAAGAAAGATCCGACTGGTTTGTACTTCCGCCATTGGCAACCAGTCCTTCGCGCTGCACACCGAAGGGATTAATTCCAAATTGAAACGAATTAGTATTGTCTTTGAAGGTGTCGAACTGTACGACAAACGAATCATTTGCTTCTCCCCGAAAATCTCTTCGCAAAGAAGGTGTTACATAGCTCTGTTCGCCAATATTGTACATGATTGCAAACACGTAAATGAATTTATCGTCATACGTCATACGCACTTCCGTCTGTGCTTTGGCATAGGAAGAATCAAATGGGAAGAATTGTTTGAAATCTTTCGCCACCTCGGCCTCGCGCCAGACAGCCTCGTTCATTTCAGCATCTATGAAAATACGTTCGGTTGTTTTTTTGATGGGTAAGCCGGGTAGTTGTGCCCAACTTTGCACCGTGCACACCAACAGCAAAAAAACCAAACGGCTCATCAATCAAATTTTTCGCAATAATAGCAGTTTTATACAATCAGATAGGTAAAATTTTGATGAACGGCCTCTTAGAAAATCTAAAGTTTCAGATAGAAACTTTTGGTGAGCGCTTTGTATTCGGGAGACCACGTTTCTCCTTCTCCGTGCAATATCATCTGTTCAGCGACCATCGTTTGAGGGATGAAAGTAAATTCAAACAGCCATCGTTCTTGTGGCTTTTCTCTCCGTGAGTAAAATGCCAGCTGGCGGACGCAAATTAATCCACGGATCGAGGCGAGATTCACAAAGTCTTTTCCTTCAATGTAGGGAAGCACGACAGCTAGTCTTCCTTCATTCTTTAAGAGCCGGGTAGAATGATCGATTAATTCTTGATAACTCAATGAATGAGTATGTCTCGCTTTTGCGCGATCTATCGATGGGGGCAATTGACTATTGATGAAGTAGGGCGGATTGCTGACGATTAAATCGAAAGATTCAGTGCCCTTGAACCCTTGTAAAGATTGATGAGTTACTTTTATTCGTTTTGCCCAAGTTGATTGATTACTATTTTCTAAAGCTTGAATGGCATCTTGCTTTTCTATTTCAATGGCATCTATGCGAACATCTTCATCCGTACGTTGAGCAAGCATCAAGGCGATTATCCCGCATCCCGTACCAACATCCAAGATTTTCTTTGCTTTTGAAACGTCAACCCACGCCCCTAACAAGACGGCATCTGTCCCTACTTTCATCGCGCAGCGATCGTCTTCGATAGAGAATTGTTTGAATTGAAACATGGTTCACGCAAAGGCGCTAAGGCGCAAAGCTCATAATATTGCCAAGAATTGTTTATAGCCCATTTACAATTCTTTGAATTCCATCCTTGATCAGTGCTTCATTGAAGTTAACCAGCAATCCTAACTTAATTCCTGTAATTCGCAAGTAGGTTAATAGTTGTTTTTGATGCACAGGCGCAATTAACTCAACTGATTTGATCTCCACGATTACTTTGTTCTCTACAATAATATCAGATCTAAAACCAAGGTCTAGTTTGACATTATCATAAACTAATGGTATGCCTTGTTGCCTACTGAATACTAGGCTTTCTTTTTTAAGTTCGTATGAAAGTAATTCCTCATACACCGATTCAAGAAGCCCTGGCCCTAGCGTGGAATGTATTTTGAAACAACAATGAACAATTACTTTGGACAATTCATTTTCTGTCATACTTGTATCCCTTGCGCCTTAGCGTCTTTGCGTGAGATTTAAAGCGTCTTTGCGTGAAATTAAAGTCTTCTAAAAAGCTTCTCAATACTCTCAATACTCACCTTCTCTTTCCAATCACTGCCAATGGCATGATTCCACATGTGGCTAAGGTTATAGGATACATGCGCCATTTTGGTGATCTGATCGTCCGTCCAATCTTTAGATAATCCTTGCGGTAAATCGATTTTGTGTTTGGCGATCATCGTTTTAAATTCTTTCACTCCGTCTGGATAAAAATCTTCCAGATGGTTGAACGCAATGCAATTCGCATAGCAATGCCTTGTTCCTAAGATTTTAGAAAGCCCGTATGATAAGGCATGGCAAACGCCCACTTCAGAATAAGTTAGACTCAATCCCCCCATGAGCGAAGCCACCATCAGTTTATCATCATTATCTGCAGTCTGTCCGCTCTTGTCGCCTAAATAAATTTCTCTGCAAAGTTTTAGTGACTGCTCAGCATAGGCATGGCTGTACGCGTTGTTCAGCGTTCCGTTTTCAGATTCGATGCAATGGATGTAAGTGTCCATCCCGGTGTAGAACCACCAATTGCGTGGCACACTTGCAATCAAATCCGGATCCAGTATTACTTGATTGAAGACGGTCCACTCGCATTTCAATCCTAATTTTTTTTCGGGGCCTGTCAGCACAGCAGTCATGGATACTTCGGCTCCTGTGCCAGAGATAGTTGGCACGCCTATGTGATAGATGCCCGGCTTCTTAATTAGATTCAATCCCTGATATAATTGTGAAGAACCCTCGTTGGTAAACATCAACGAAACAGCTTTGGCAATGTCCATGATCGATCCACCTCCAATGCCAATGGCGGCTGCAGGGATTCCTCTTGTCTTTTTTACTGAGTCGCGAATGGAATCGATTTGTTGGGTTGTAGGTTCGTATTGATCTACATCGATATACATAATTGTATCACCCGCTTTCATGGGGATACGATTCGCTAATTCTTTTCCCTTGAAATAGTTATCGACCAAGTAAAGCATAAATCCATCGTTCTGATGGCGCTGTGCTTCTACAATTTCACCTAACTGGTTAAAACTGCCACGACCAAATACGGTCTTTTCAATTCCTTTAAAATTCTTATGCATTGTATAATCTTTAATCCTGGGTTTTTGTATCAAAACCAATACGTTTCCTTTCTTTAAAATCTATTTCCTGTTTATCTTTTCTAAGTAGGTAATTAATCACTTCGTATACGTCTTTAAACTGCTTGTTGTACTTTTTTTCTAGTTCATTGAGCTGAATCGACAACTCTTTATGAGAAATCACAAATTGTTTGAGGGCAATAAACGCACGCACAATAGCCACACTTGTTTGCCGAGCTTTCTTACTTTTCAATACGTTCGCGAGCATAGTAACTCCGTGTTCTGTAAAAACCAAGGGTAAAGCAGTTTTAGGCCTTTTGGCTGGGTATGTCATCACAATTTGTGATGACATATTTTTCCATTCTTTAGTAGTACGTTGAAAAAGGAAATCTTCCGGGAAAATATCAATATTTCTTTTTACAGCCTGATTCAGAACCCTTGTTTCTACTTCATAAAGTTCAGCTAAATCGAAATCAAGCATTACTTTTTGCCCGCGGATTTCATAGATCTTGCTTTGAATACTTTTAAGTTGCATGATTTACTCGCTATGCATGTACTGGAGTTAAAGCGTTTTTAATACAACCAGAAATTTTTTGTGCCAATGCTTTTACTTCTTCCTCTTTCCACGTGCAACGGATGCCAAACGAAATCAATCGGCCAACGGTTTCTTGTGACTTTGGTAAATGCAAGTTGTTATAGTCTTGCGGAGCGCCCAGGATATGGATCGGAAGTTTAGCTGCCGTTTTTAAATCGCGCAAATGATTCCATTGGTTGATGAAATGATACATGTTCGTAAACCAATAATTAAAACCACCAACACCCGCTTTGTTGAATTCATCTACTGTGCGCTTAGCCGCTTCAGTATCGGGCATCAGAATATTTAGGAACGTGGCCGAGTCTCCGGCAGGATCTGCCAACGTGCTGAAACTCACTCCTTCGATTTTCGAAAGTTCATTCATTAATAGAGCTTTAAGTTCACGATTCTTCTCGCGGATGAACGGCACCTTGCGCGTCTGCGCCAATCCAATGGCAGCGTTGATTTCTCCAATGCGATAATTGAAGCCCACGATCGGATGATTTTCCATTCCGCGGTTATTGCCTACGTGGTCATGGCCGTGATCTGAAAAACTATCGGCATGGCGATAGGCTTGCTCATCGTTGGTCACCATCACTCCACCTTCTCCACACGTAGCAATTTTAAAAAAGTCAAACGAATAGCAACCGGTTTTCCCAAATAAGCCTACCGAAGTGCCTTTGTAAGAGGCGCCAAAAGCCTGGCCGGCATCTTCAATCAACGTTAGATTATGTTCTTTGCAAATTTTCAATATCTCATCCAGCTTGGCCATGCCACCGCACATATGCACGAGCATGATCGCTTTCGTTTTTGGAGTGATAGCTGCGCGAATTCCCTCGGGGCTTAGGCAAAGCGACTCATCAATCTCGGCAAACACCGGCAACCCGCCAGCAAACAAAACCGCCTCTACCGAAGCGATGTAGGTAAATGGAGGCACGATTACCTCGTCCCCGGCACCTATTCCTGCGGCAGCCAATGCACACGAGACGGCCGTAGAGCCACTCGATACCGCATGGGCAAACTTTGCGCCTGTTACCTTTTTTACCTCTGCCTCAAACTCGCGGGCTTTCCAAATATTGTTGCGCTGTGCATCGTGGTTATAGCGGAAGAGGATGCCCGTTTCCATGACATCATTTACCTCTTTGCGTTCTTCTATTCCAAACAGTTCAGATCCTGGCATAATTGATAACGTTAAGTGTGCAAAAATACGAATTTCAGGTTTCAAATTGCAGGCTACAACATCGTGGTAGGTAAGGTATTTAACCGGAACTTTGCGGCCTGGCCGTGCGAAGCGCAGTCGGCCACCGGGCTATCCGCTGCAATCCAGCCCGATAGCCATCGGGCATGGGATTTCCGCTACTATCCCTGGCCGATGCCTGCCCTTAGGTCGCTTGGTACCTTGAAACCTACAGCCAGAAACCTATCTTTGCGCCCAATGAAAACATTGATTTCTCTGCTCATTCGGTTTGTCCCACGCAAATACCTGCAGCTTTTTAGCGGACTGGGCCTGAAAGCACTAGGCATTTTCTACATGGGTAACAAGGTGGAGTGTCCGATTTGCAAAAATCATTACCGACAGTTTTTACCCTACGGCCGAATCAACCCACGTCCTAATGCACTTTGCCCCGGCTGCTTGAGCCTCGAACGACACCGTTTGATATGGCTGTACCTTCAGCAAAAAACTAATTTCTTTCAACAAAAGTTAAAGGTGTTGCACATAGCCCCCGAGCATTGCTTCATGAAACCCTTTGAAGCCCAACATGGTGAAGGCTACATCACCGCGGACATTGAGTCTCCCTTAGCCAAAGTAAAAATGGATATCCATGAAATTCCCTTCGGGGAAAATCATTTTGACGTGGTGTTGTGCAATCATGTACTAGAGCATGTCAAAGATGACATCAAGGCTATGCGTGAGATCAGGCGAGTTTTAAAACCGGGCGGTTGGGCAATTTTGCAAGTGCCCTTCTTTTCACCTGTGCCGGATGTAACCTTTGAAGACAATTCCATTACTGATCCGCGCGAGCGTGAAAAGATTTTTGGCCAAGATGACCATGTGCGAATGTTTGGAAAAGATTATTCAAAGCGGATTGCATCGGCAGGCCTTCAAACGGATGCCAACACATTTGCCTCCGATTTCACGGTAGAGAAAACAACCTATTTTGGGATTGAGAGCAAAGAAGTATTATATGTTGGTAGGAAAGACCAATAACATAGACTATTTCTTACCTCCGCCAAAGAAAAAGCCAATCTTCAAATTTAGATAGTTTTTGTTGATCGATTCAAATTGCCCAGTGGGAGCTGGTGAGCCTCTATAGGCAAAAACATAGTCAGTCATGTTACCAACGAAATTATACTCCACGATCAGTCGAAAATGACCAAGATCTACACCCACTCTTGGAAAGAAGCCTAATCGATTTCGTTCGTTCTGTGTGTCTGTATTGCTAATTAAAAAATTATTGCTAGGATTAAAAATGGCAAAGCCACCTCCAACAAAAACGCGGGGCTTAAAAGGTAGATAATATTGATAGCTGACACCAAGGGATCCTACAAACGGATTACTACCACCAGTCATCGAGACTATGCCGTTATGTTCTATTCTAAAACCCGCACTCATTTTATCGTTTATGCGGTAACTAGGTTCGAGGGAAATAGAGCCAATCCCACTGTTCTTTCCCAAAGGTGCGCCCCAATCGATACCGAGAAAAACTTTTCGATAGTTTTGACCATTTGCAACCAACGACATTGCCAGTAAAACAAATACCAGTAGTTTTTTCATAAAATTTAACATTCTTGTCCGACTAAACTAGTCTAAAAAGTCATATTTCCGTAGGGGAATTAGGTCTTAAAATGACGCTTCGTTTTTAGGGGTAGTTGCCTTACGCGATGAACAAAGGAGGGTCGCTGCTTTTTCGCCAAGCGGTATACG
>JADBYK010000096.1 GCA_020403045.1 Cytophagales bacterium | reverse complement strand
AGCAGGCATGAACTTCAAACGGATGATCAACAAGTGGAAAATAAATCCAAGCGTCTTTTTGACCCAACTTTTTGAAACACTTTTCTTAGCCTTCAAAAATCAACCTCTACTCAAAATGAGTTTTTAAGGGACGACTAATTATTATTCACCGATTTAGCTTCCTCTAATACACATTATCGTACATTGACTCCAAACGATATCCACGGCCATTGCCAAGTTGAACGGTGGCGAGCATATAAAAATCTTTACCCTCCTTGCCCGAAAACGGATGATTACGATTTGAGTAGATTTGAAAGATTATATTACAGAACTATAAATTTTATTCTAAAACTTGAAAAATTAGCAATATCCATCACTTCCGTAATGTCAATTTTCTGTTTCAACAAGCGGTGGGCGAAACCGACAGACGGGAAATACCCTAGTTCGAGGCCTGAGTTTAAAAAGAAAATATTGCCTCGTCTCAATTTCCACGCTATGAACCAGCAAAGTCAACCCGAAAACCCTGATTGCAAGCGCCAGCGTTCAAACGTGAATAGCTCGAATTTAGTATTGGAATTTTCAGTTTCGGAATTTATTGTCATTTAAATAAAAAATAATACCTTCAAAATATGAAATGGCTTTTATCAACTTATTTGCTGGGGTTATCTCTTTTGGCAAAAGGCCAATTTATTGTTGGAGCTGGTACCGCCATAAAATCCGAAGCCACCACAACCTTAGTTACCAACCTGTCTATCACCAATCAAAGTGCGCGTACAGACCTTAGCAAACTCAACCTGGTTTTAGCTTCCGCTTCGGCCCGAACCGAAACCTTTAGAACAACCGGAAATCCACTTTCTATTGGGAAACTGACCATCAATGGAGGAAATTACACTTTGTTGGGGGATTTTACTGTAGCCGATGAAATGGTTTTTGCCGCAGGTAGACTAACCGTTGACAAAGCAGCTTCTGCCGGAACACTCACGTATACTGGCGCAAAAGATTTGGACGGAAGTGATAAATCTTTTGTTAATGGCAGAATTTTCATAAAGGGCGGTGGCCCTCGCACATTCCCCATCGGCAATGCAAAAGGATATTTCCCAGTGGCTCTTGAAAATGGTGATGCCAACGTGCCGCTGGGGTTTGAAGTAGTGTCGGCTAACCCCAATACGGTCGGCTTTGCACCATCGCAGACAGTAAAAGAGGTTTTCCCCGATCACTTCTGGGAATTTTCTGTGGGCGGCACAGGCAATAGCTTTGGGGGAAGCCTCCTGTCACTAAGCAGCAACCTCACCTCTGATTTCTTTGTAGCTGATGGCGATCCGATCATTTTAGAAAAGGAAGGTGTAGGCACCACTAATAGCCAAAAATCACTTGGCGGAAGCGTCAACTCCCCCTTTATTTCTGGCTCCAACCCAATGTCGGGGTCGGGAAAATATTACGCATTAGCCAAAGCTGAAGTAGTAACAGTATTTATCCACAAATTGATCACGCCAGATAAAGATGATAAAAATGATGCGCTATTCATAGAAGGTATTGATGCCTATCCTGAAAATGAAGTAACATTATTGGATCGGTGGGGGGTAGTAGCAGCGAATTGGAAAAATTTCAAAAATGATGAAAGTAAAAATTTTAGAGAACTTGCTATCGGCAATTACATATGCATTCTTAAGTATAAGAAGGGAGCAGATGAAATAAATGTAAAGCCTCAAATGATAACGGTGTTGAAATAGTCTTGCATGATTAGACCTTTACTATTATTTTTCTTTCTGATTTTCGCCTTTGTTGCCAGCGGCCAGGACATTCCCTTGTTTAGTCAAAAGCTAACAAATTCATTTATGTATAACCCGTCACTGGCCGGGAATACATTTGGATCCATAACAGCCTCCTTCCGAAATAATTATTCGGGAGTATCGGGAGCCCCTAAAAACTATTTTATCAGTGCCCATACACCCTTTGCGAACCATCGGTTTGGGTTTGGAGCGAACGTGTATCAAGAAGAAGTCGCAATTTTAAAAAACACCTACTACTCCGCGGCTTTTGCCTACCATCTACCGTTCAATAAATTCAGTCGATTGTCAATGGGCGTAGGGGCAGAATTCAATCAGCTAAGATTTGATTACAATCCTGCAACAGACCCGTATATCACCGATGACTTCACTTATCAGCGCTATGCAAATGGTGCCGGCAAACCTGATTTTTCTTTTGGCCTGTCTTATCAAAATCGGTTTTTTAAAATGGGTGTCGCAGCCAATCGTCTGGCTACCGCCTGGCTAGAGCCAATCGATAAGAAACAATTATCAAACTACTATACGGGTTTCATTCAAGGTACGATACCCATTCGAGGCGGGGAAGACTTGTTAGAACCCTATTTTGCATTCCGCAAATTTTCAGAAACAAACGATACGTATGATGTTGGCTTGTACTACACCTATAACAATAAAATTACTGCAGGGGCTGCAATCCGCGCGGGCAGTGTCGTAAACTTCACGTTAGCTTATCGGTTTAGCAAATATTTGCTAGTCGGCTATTCCAATGAGATCATCACTAGTCCCGTGGGTGGATTCACGGGTACATCAAACGAGTTTACTCTTCGGTACGATTTTAACGACCAAAATTACCAGAAAAAATTCCGTCAAGACTACAAGCAGGCACTTTCTTACCGTAGAAAGGCATTGACCACTGCTTCCATTCGCAAAACGCCAGGTGGACATACTCCAAAACAATTAGCTAAAGCACAAAAGCGTGTGGCTGCTTTCTCGCCTAACTCACGCTACCAAAACACAAAAAAACTGTCAATGGGTAAAAAGGTTTCTTCCCGAAAAAACATCAAGAAAAGAAAGCCGAGCTACAATAAGAGCAGAAAAAGTAAAGCTAAAGCGCCTTACAAACGCAGGAGATGAAAGTGATAATAATCCCCTAGTTTGGTTTGTAAATCAAAAGCTGATCGTCAAAAACAAATTCACTTTTATCTATTCTGGTTTCCGTTATTGGAGCCTTGACACCGTCTGTAAAAGTTAGTCGTGAGGTAAATACCCTTGATTCATCCCACCAACCGCCATCTAAAAAAAGTTGCAGCGTTTGCGCGCCTCCTTCGACAATTATCGATTGAACATTTCTTGCGTGTAAATCATTGACTAAATCCCTGATAAAGTCCTTTTCACTGAGTTTCGCAAATACAAGGTGATTTTTTTCTTCTTGCTTCAACAGATTATAGCAAATAGTATCTACCGACTGATCAAAGAGATGCAATGTTTTGGGTAGGCGTAAGAAGCGATCGATTACTATTCGCCTGGGGTTTCGTCCAGACCAATCGCGTACGGTAAGTGATGGATTGTCATGAGCAGCGGTACCTGTACCCACCAAGACGGCATCTTCTTCAGCACGCCATTTATGTACAAGCTGCCTCGCATATTGATTACTAATCCACTTTGAATCATAGTTGGATTGCGCCAAAAACCCATCAGCTGTCTGTGCCCATTTTAATATTATGTAGGGTCGTTTCTTTTTGATAAAGGTGAAAAAGCGTTCATTCAAATCTTCGCCCTGCTGTTCCAACATTCCAGTTAGTACTTCAATCCCTGCGCTCCTTAACTTCTCTATCCCCTTCCCTGCCACCAAAGGATTCACATCCAAATTGGAAATGACAACTCTCTTAACCTGATGCTGAACAAGTAGATCTGCGCAAGGTGGCGTTTTTCCAAAATGAGAACAGGGTTCAAGGTTAACATATACGGTACTGCCTTTCAGAAGATTCTGATCGCTAACTGAACGGATGGCATTCACCTCCGCATGTGCCTCCCCATATTTTTGATGCCAACCCTCACCAATAATTCTTCCATCTGCCACGATCACGCAGCCTACTCTGGGATTAGGACTTACCGTGCCAATACCCAATCGAGCCAGTTCCATGGCACGCAACATGAATCGTTCGTCTGTTGTCACAGAATATAATTTACTTTGCAAAGGTAAGGATACCAGTAACATTGGAATGATCAATTCAAAAATACTCTTTCAACAACTCACGCAGAAGGTTCATTTACCAGATGATGTAGATGAAATTAAGAGTATACTTTATTTACTTTTTGAAAAGGAGTTTGGGTTAACTCGGACGGACATCCTGGCTGAAAAGGAGATTCCGTTTAATGATCCCGAAAAAATAGACAGCCTCCTCCAACGAATCAATGACGAAGAGCCAATTCAATACATGTTAGGAGAAGCCGAGTTCTTTGGAAGGAGATTTGTTGTCAACCCCTCCGTATTAATACCTCGGCCTGAAACTGAATTGATAATTCAACTAGCTAAAGCAGAAAAGGTCCTACCCTCGTCTATCTTGGATATCGGAACAGGAAGTGGTTGTCTTGCCATAACGCTGGCATTGGAGATTCCGAAATGCAGGGTTTATGGATTGGATATCAGCGAAAAAGCACTTGCTGTTGCTCGCACCAATACAAAACTATTGCGAGCTGATGTCCATTATATCCACTGCGATATTCTAACACAAACACCTGATCTCTTGAATTTAGATCTAATTATAAGTAATCCACCGTATGTGATGGACAAAGAAAAGGAACAAATGAGTCGTAATGTTGTGGCGTTTGAGCCTGCGCTCGCTCTGTTTGTGCCCGACAGCAATCCACTTTTATTTTACTACGCCATCGCACAGAAAGGAAAACAAATACTTCGACCAAAAGGTGTCATTTTGGTTGAAATCAACGAGCAACTCGGTAACGAAACTAGTCACCTATTTCAACAAGTTGGTTTCGATACTGAAATAATAAGTGATATAAACGGGAAAGATCGAGTAATACGAGCTGAGTTACGTTAACTCTTCGCCTACCCAAAAAGGGCTCCCGCTTTCGAGTTTTACCTTGCCATCTTGTATGGAAGTCAGATGTTGATCTAAGTTTATTGATGTCGTTTGAACAATGGGATAAACTGACAATCTATTTCCCCGTGGCAACCATTTTTCAAATCTTCCGGATTCGATATATACCCACCTCTTTTGATCGAGGAAAACCTCCACATCCATAGAAGTAAAACGTTGAATTACTTCAAGTTCTGCTAATCCTTCGACCAAAACGTTAACGGCTTTGTAGTTCGAGATTCTTAAAAAATCATACCCCACAGAAAGCGTATTCATTTTTTCCGCAACGGTGATAAAGCGAACCGGAACCTGATCGGCCAAACTCATCGCCAGTTCTTCTTGCTGCCCTTCCAAACAAAGCACCAGATCTATTTTAATTCCCCACCCTTGCACAGTGGCCACCGCCTCAGCATTAACAATAACGGTGGGGCTCCATTCGAGTAGCTCTTGAATTTTTTCGAATGACATGGCGGTTGGATGGATAATCAACAGCGCAGGTTCCTGGTCTTCTTTTACAAAATGGTGAGAGGACATGAATTCAAGTACCGATACTCAATTAAAAAATTCTTTATCGCTCAAAGAAGCAGACCGTTCCGCCTACCCACGTCTTATCTTTGTTATACTTTACACCGATCATGTCTCCCCGGCTAAGTCGCGCCAGGTTGGTCACCAACTGGGGTCGTGGCTTTCCTTCTTCCCAAACATATAGGAGTCGAACTTCGGCCTTTACTAGTCCATCGATTGCCTGTACAATCGGTTCGTAATGCACCTTTCGCTGGAGCATAAAATTATGACGCTGGTCTGCCGGAATGGCTTCGATATCTTCCGCTTTAACGTGAAAAATGACGCCACTTCCTGAAAAGGAAAACAAAGGTTTCAACACATAATTCTCTAGGTCATTAGGAATGGTAGATACTTGATGAAGAAATTGAGAATCAGGTACGGCAGCCCCTTTTAAAAACGGCATCGTGTATTTGCTGATTTTGAAGAACCAATTCGGATGGCCGGCCCATTCAACGTTTACGTCTTCGGTCAAATGGAATTGCGTTTGCAAATCCTTCTTCTGCAAAAGTTCATCAAAAATCACTCGGTTATAAATTCGTTGAATGGGAATCTCTTTACCCTCTTGCTTAAAATACAATTTTTTATCGCGAATGATTACATCTCCAATATGCACCAATGGCGTTCCCAAATGTGCCTGAGTGACTAAAAAATCGATGGTTGTATTTTGCTTTAGCGGATCGATTTCAAGCAGCACCACATTTTCAGGATCATGACCATTTAAGATATTTCTTCTGAGCATATCCCAATACTGATTCGAGTTCAGCCCAAAATGAAAATTCCAATTGTCGTCAATTTGATAGTGTTCACGAAACTTGTTTCCCAGAAAATCCTGGTAGCCAAATAAGGAGGGGAAACCCTGCATCTCAATAAGCTTTGGTACGAGCTCATTGGTTTCTGTAGAGCAAATCGCAAAATCTAACGCCAGAAATAAAGTATGATTTGTTTCACGAGGCACCGCCAAAGCAGTTGGTAAAGCGGCTGACATCCGAGTTTGAAATCCCGGCTGAACGATAAAATCAATGATCTCATCCGCGCCCGAAATGAGTTTTTGTTTGAATTCGTTTCCTATAAAAATGGGGGTTTCTGCAACGCGGAAAGGAATGTTATGCGCGTAGCTGGCATTCAGATCATCCAAAAAATCCCGGTACTTTTTTTCTGAAAATTGCTTGTTGAAATGATCCCGTGCCAATGCGATCATACGCTCACGGATTTTAGCGTT
The DNA here is from genome assembly GCA_020403045.1 of Cytophagales bacterium. Taxonomy (GTDB): domain Bacteria; phylum Bacteroidota; class Bacteroidia; order Cytophagales; family Cyclobacteriaceae; genus ELB16-189. The sequence continues at coordinate 6,242 of JADBYK010000096.1, read as the reverse complement.
GGCTGTAGGGCCATCATCAGAAAGCGAGGTAGCACCGCGTGATTCGTTTGCATGATCTTATCAGGATCATTCAGATGATCCAACATTTCCCAATATTTCTTCTCTCCATGTTTTTCTATCACCAGGTGTTTCTTGTCTTCACGCAACAAATACATGCGCATACCTACTGCATCTGCTTCGGGATGAAACTGTGTACCAAAAAAAGCCTCATCAAATCGGATGGCCATCACAGCTCGATCCAGTTCCACTGTGGGGCGATACTTCTCGATACATAAAATAGCACCCCCACGGGCTTTGATCTTCTCATCATTCGGCTCTGTAATTTGGTAGTCGCGCGAGTCGACTGCCCAAAACGGATCGCCCAATGAGCGTAGCAACGGATCATGTATTCCCTCAAAGGTCTTATGCATCGGCATCACGCCAAAAGAAGTTGATTTTCTTTTGCTCACTATTCCATATCCATAATACCTACAGTAAACCTGAAAGGAGTGACAAATCAAAAGCACATGTTTTTTTCTGTCGGGGTTACGAAGATTGTGGGCTTGTATTTCGTCCATCAAACTGAAATACCTGCTTTCCCAGTAGGAGCCTTCACTATCGATAGGACTGCCCGGCCCGCCACTAGAAATAAAGACATCGTAACTAATATCTGGCACAGCGCCCGTTAGTCGTGTTTCAAAAATGTCATATTTTAGGGGAAGATGAAAATCCGCGCTCATTTCATCAATGAGCTGACGAATACTGCGCATCCCTTCGTTGGCAGCGCCATCATAGAGGTCTAAAATGGCAACTCTTAAAACAGCGGAGTGTTCCAAAGCCTGATCTTTAATGATCGCTCAAATTTACAATAAAGTTAGGCCAGTTGGAAGATAAAACGGATTGAATTTGGAACTGCTTGGTGGTCAATAGTTACACTCCTTCAAGGGTTTGATGGGTGATATAATCCACCACATTGACTAAACTACCCGTTTCTGAGAAAATTTTCAATTGGCGGTCGGCACCCGTCCCTTCCTTCAAGATCGTGTGAACATATTCAATCGCTTTTCGGCTACCCAGATCATCTACCACATCATCCACAAAGTCAAGTAACTCTACGATCAGGGCGCGAGTGTCTTTCTCTTGCTGCACTCCAAAGTCAATCATTTTTCCATCCAGGCCGTAGCGCGAGGCACGCCACTTGTTCTCATTGATGAGTGCTCTACTGTAAAGAATAAAGCTCATATTCTGCGTGCGCAGACGATAAAGTTTTACTACCAGCGCTTGAAAAATAGCGGTAATGGCTATGGTCTCTTCTACCAGCATTGGCACATCGCAAATGCGAAACTCAATCGTATCGAAAAAAGGATGGACACGTACATCCCACCAAATTTTCTTGGCGTTGTCAATACAATTAGTGCGAATTAACAGATTAACATAATTCTTAAATGCATCCCAACTCTCAAATTGATCAGGGATACCAGTGCGCGGAAACTTGTCAAAAACCTTTGTGCGAAAAGATTTAAAGCCAGTGTTTCTGCCTTCCCAAAACGGGGAGTTGGCAGAAAGCGCATACACGTGAGGAAGAAAATATCGGACCGTATTCATGATATGAATAGCCATGTCCTTATCCTTGATACCCACATGCACGTGCAAACCAAAGATCAGATTCGAACGAGCGGCCTCCTGCATTTCATTTACAATCGCATCATAGCGAGGATTTGGCGTAATCAACTGCGTGTTCCAGTCCGAAAATGGATGGGTACCTGAAGCTCCTATTTGCAGATCGAGACGGGCAGCCACTTCGGCCACGTGCCTGCGCAAGTTCCTGATCTCAGCAGCCGCTTCGTCTACATTTTTGCAAATGTTGGTTCCTACTTCTACCACTGCTTGGTGCATCTCCGCCTTTACCTGATCACCATAGGCTTTAGAAGCAAGTTCTACTATTTTTTGGTCGTGTGATTTTAGCTCTCGGGTGACTGGGTCAATCACCATGTACTCCTCCTCTACGCCTAGTGTAAACTTTTCCATCATCTTGAGTTCTTGCTCCTTTTAATTGCAGGAACAATTCGTTTAAGTTCTTACTTCTTTGATTTCGCTTTTGACTCTGGCTTCTTGGAGTCGGCAGTAACCTCTCTTGGTTTTTCGGTAGGCTTTGGCGCTGCGGCCGTTGCACTAGCCTTGACGCCATCCGATACAAATGTGCCCCATGTCAAATTATCTTTGCCTGGCTTCTGAACTTGCGCACGCTCAATGGCCATTTTAGCTGCGTGTTCAACCACCCACTCAAAATTTTCCTGACCCACCGAAGTAACTTCCGCATCGGGCGCTGGATTGCAAAAATCGATCGCATAGGGGATGCCATTACGCACTGCCATTTCTACAGTATTGAAGTCGTAGCCTAAAGCATTACACAAGAGCAAAACATAATCATGTACTTGCTTCAATAACTTCGCAGAAGCCGGCCCGTTATTACTTTGGTATCTTAAATGGTGTGGATTGCGTGGCTCGTACTGCATAATGCGAACGTCTTTGCGGCCCAGGCAATAGCAACGGAAGTAATCTTCAAAAACAATTTCCTCCTGCAACATCATCACCAATTGTGAAGTCTCACTGTAGGATTTAAAGAACTCATCCATGTTGTTGAGTTTGTATACGCTCTTCCAACCTCCCCCCGCATGTGGCTTCATGTATGCAGGAAAACCAATGTGTTGAAATATCTTTTCCCAGCTCAACGGAAATTTCAAATTGGCAAACGATGCATCACTGGTGTCTGTGGGGCGCTCGTGAGAAGGCAGAAGCACCGTTTTAGGAACAGGAACACCCAGTTTTACCGCCAATGCATTGTTGAAAAATTTCTCATCTGCACTCCACCAGAATGGGTTATTGAGAACGGCTGCTCCACTGATAGCAGCATTTTTTAAATAGGCACGATAAAATGGCACGTCCTGTGATATCCGATCGATGATCACGGCATAATCATCACCCACCCCTTGCTGCACCATATCAATAACGACAGGTTCTGCCTTAATGTCTTTTAATCCTGCTTTATTGATACGCTCAACAAATGCTTCGGGAAATGAGCGCTCCATGCCGTGTAAAATTCCTATTTTTTTCATAGCGGTAAGTTTTGGTAAACGGAAAAAATCATTAGTTGAGTGTAAGATTAGCTTTATGGATCGAAATAGTAAACTTAAATCTCACCTTTTTTATTTGCCCAAGCCGCATCATTTCACGCTTATTTACTTAATCAACGATAAATAATGCGGAAACATCTCCCGCCATACAGGCCAATCATGATTGGCACCGTGCCGAACATCGAGCCAATGGTGAATCCCTTTATTGCGTAAAACGCCTGCCATTTTTTCGTTGGCATCCCAACACATATCGTTAGTGCCCGTTCCCAGAACGGTAAACTGATCCCATAAGAATCCATCATTCGCTCCGGGTAGAAAATCCGGAGGATTGTTAAAAAAGACATCGTCATTATAGAATCCGTCCAACTGATCTTTAATATCAAAGGCAGCGCCCATATTAAAAACATACCTGACAACTTCCGGATGCTTATAGGCAAAATTCGTGGCGTGGTAGCCGCCAAAACTACAACCGGCAGTAGCTACCCTACCCACCCCTGTCTCGTTTTGAGCGAGAGGTATTAATTCATGAAGGAGCATCTGATCGTAACAAATATGATTTTTTACTCGGTCGGCAGGATGGATACCTTTGTTATACCAGCTTAACTCATCGATCCCATCTACACAGTAAATTTTCACCAGACCCTCATCCAGAAACCAGTTTACGCTCTCGATCAATTTGAAATCTTTATTCTCATAATACTTACCCATTGAAGTAGGAAAAAGAATGACCGGATAACCCCTATGACCAAATGCCAAAACGTTAATGTGTTGGCTCAACCGAGGAGAATACCAGCGATGGAGATGTTCATGGGGCATAGGGCAGGGATTGAGTGGAGATTTACTACTTTTGATTTTTCTAAATTTGGTAAAAAATTAATCTAAAGACAAACCGTGTCAGAACTGTCCACAATAAACAGCCAAAAGATTGACTATCGAGAAGAAAAAATAACGGGTATTCACTCGAATTTGCTGAATAGAAATGTGGACGTCAACATATTGACTCCTGTGGCACTAAATCTGCCAATCTATCCATTATTGTTACTTAACGATGGGCAAGATATGGACGGGCTGCGGGTAAAAAACGCGGTAGAGGAGCTGGTTCAGAAACAACAAATACCACCGATTATCATTGCCGGTGTGGTAGCCGCTGATCGGCTTCAAGAGTACGGAGTGGCTTCCAGAAAAGACTACCTAAAACGAGGTAGTCGCGCAAAGGCCTATTCGACTTATATCACAAGTGAATTATTGCCTTTTCTAAGAAATCGATATCCTATATCCACGGACCCAGCGCATCGGGTAATAGCAGGGTGCTCTATGGGTGGGCTTAGTGCTTTAGATATCGCTTGGAATCACCCTGATCTGTTTGAAAAAGTGGGTGCGTTCAGCGGATCGTTTTGGTGGCGAAAGCGCAATAGCCACAGTATGTTTTACTCAGATCACCGCGACCGATTAATGCACCAGGAAATTCGTCACGGTAAAAAAAAAGAAAATTTAAAATTCTGGTTACAAACAGGCGCACTGGATGAAATCGGTGATCGCAACAAGAATGGAATAATTGATTCCATTGATGACACACTAGACTTGATTGCTGAACTAACAAAAAAAGGGTATCGACCTTTCCATGATATCCAGTATTACGAAATGAAAGATGGCAAGCATAACCTTGAAACGTGGGCAGAGGCAATGCCTATATTTTTGCACTGGGCATTTGGAAAATAATTTTGTAATTTAGAATCATGATAGCTCAAATCCCATCCCCCCCGCGCACGATCATGGAAGTATTTAAAATGCTACCAGAAGGAACGTTGGCTGAACTTATAAATGGACAGATCTATATGTCACCTACCCCAACAAACTTACATCAACGGATTAGCCGAAAACTAGAAATCAAACTGAATGAATTTATTGATCGTAATTTTTTAGGGGAGATTTTTCATGCGCCTCTCGATATTTATTTCGACAGTGAAGCTAATGCTGTTCAACCCGACATAATTTTCATCTCTAAGGAAAACGCCAGCCAACCCTTAGACGAAGTTCCTTACCAAGGAGTGCCCGACCTATTGGTTGAAATACTTTCGCCTAGTAATAATAAACATGACCTCGTTGTTAAGAAAGAGCTATATGAAAAATTTGGAGTAAAAGAATATTGGATCGTTGAGCCATTCTCGAAAGAAGTTACAGTATATAAACTTCAGGGTTCATCATACGTATTGGCTTCAAAAGAAATAGGAAAAGTCCATTCACCTTTGCTGAGTTATCAATTTGAATTCTAACATTCCTGATCTCTCTTTAGCGGTTAATACTATCATCTTTGATCTGGGCGGTGTGCTCATTGATTGGAATCCGCGATACCTTTATCGCAAAATTTTTAATACAGAAGAGGAAATCACTTGGTTTTTAGAAAATGTTTGCACGTCTGAGTGGAACGATCACCAGGATGCCGGGCGCTCTTTTGAAGAAGCCACGAATGAACTGATTGCCAAATTTCCGGATCATGAATCAGCCATTCGCGCGTGGTATGAACGCTGGCAAGAAACCATTGGAGGCCGTATTCACGAAACAGTAGAACTACTCGCTGAGATCAAGGAATCTAAAAAATACAAACTCTACGCCCTCACTAATTGGTCTGCTGAAACCTTTCCATGGGCATTAGCCAACTTCGGCTTTCTTCATTGGTTCGATGGCATTGTTGTTTCGGGTGTTGAGAAATCGCGAAAGCCCTTTCCGGAATTTTACCAGATATTATTTAATCGTTATCAAATCAATCCAGCGCAAGCGATTTTCATTGACGATAACATTAAAAATGTAGAAGGCGCTCTAAAAATAGGATTACCTACGATTCACTTTCAATCCGCAGAACAAACAAAAAAGGAGTTAGCAAAAGTAAAAGTGATCTGACTGTTTTTGCGTCAACTACAAATCGTTTCACAGCAGATAGAAAGAGGTTTGAACTAACAAAAAAAACCCGCCATCAGCGAGGTTCTTTTATAAACCCAGATTATGCAATAGAAATTCTATTGCATAATTGACGAATGAAAATCAACGATTTAGCCCCAAGTAAGAAAACCAAGTTGGTGATTTTCATTGTCAGGGTTTAACCTTGACAATACTGACGGTACCGTCAGTATT
>JADBYK010000095.1 GCA_020403045.1 Cytophagales bacterium | reverse complement strand
AATTCTATTGCATAATTGACGAATGAAAATCAACGATTTAGCCCCACGTAAGAAAACCAAGTTGGTGATTTTCATTGTCAGGGTTTAACCTTGACAATACTGACGGTACCGTCAGTATTCGTCAACCCCCTGGGCAAACTATGCATTCCTAATGCATAGTTTGGGTTTAAATGAACCCTAAATGGAAGTTGGAGTGGTTGGCTTTGTTCGGTGGTTGACCTGTTATGGCAACTAATTTGCCGAGGTAGTTTAAGAGTCTTACCCGGCTTAAAGCGCCTTCCAGTTGTCTCCTAACGGTCGCTAGAGAAAAAAGGTGCCCGAAAATGGATGCCTGAACAATGTCAGAAAACGACCGGATGTAGTATCACATCTACCCTTCTGTTGAGCATCATTCCGCGATAGTTGTCATTCGAATAGACGGGGTTTTCCAGTCCCCAATCTTTTGAGTGAATGATGTGTTCGGGAATATCTTTTGAAAGTAGTAATAGAAAAACAGACTGACTTCTCATTTTTGACAACCACTCGTTGTAACGCTTTCCCCCAATCGGATCTGTGTGACTAATCAATTGAATCTCATATTTATTAAGCAGGTTTGGAATCGAATCTAACCATCGCGAAAGTTCAACTACCTGATATTCGTCAATCTCGTAACTACCTCCATCAAAAAAGATGCTTTTTCTGATCTCATCCCCACCTACCTGTGCAGTTGATAAAATGGTCGTAAAAACTAGGGAGCTCAAAAAAAACAGTTTCATAAAGACATTTGACCCTGCCTAGTTCCCATATCTAAGCCACGTCACTTTTCCTTCGCCATCGCAGCGAGACACAATCACCACGTTCCCGTAGTCAGTATCATCAAAAGTTTTGAATTCATCTTTATGCCCGGTAAGGTAATTGACAATGGCGGGAGTAGTATTGGAATGCCCGCAGATCAGAATAGTTCCTCCTTGATGTTTAACCAACATAGCATCTACTTCTGCCATTTTTCCGCCATCATAATTTTGAACAATCAACCCCTGGCGTTGTGCCAATGGCATCACTGTATTTTCTGTGCGCTTGTAGTGAGTTGAATAGATCGCATCGATCTTTGCTTTACTCAACAGGTTCGCCAGCAAAACAGCTCTATTCCTACCTGATTCCGTCAGGTCAGGATCCGATGAGCCGTCCATCATCTTTTCGGCATGACGAACAAGGATAACCGTAGTCACCTTTTGTTGGGCAAGAACGGTGAACGCAAAAAGGCTCAATGCCACCGCGCAAACAAACTTGATAGAGATCTTCATTTAAATCTTTTTTTAATGTCGTCAGGGATGTTACAACCTTCTTTCTGCCTTGTGTCAGCTAAATGAAAAATCCTCCATTGACCATCCGTTCCACGGACAAGATGAAAGGCATCGACACCGCAATGACTAAACTGCTTTCCAACATAAAACGCGTAGCTGGCCCAAGCTTGCGCAAAATCGTCATCGACATTGATCTTTAAATCCCAGATAGGTTCGTTCCAAGTCTCAGAGTGAGGCGTTCCTACGGCTTTTAAAAAATCGTTAATACCATTTTCATAGCGAATAACTGGCTGCCCTGCCATTCCCTTCGAAATAGTTGCCATAGTAACCTGCCCCGTGAAAGCACTCCGAACCATGGCGCTGTCTCCACGTGTCATTCCAAGAAAAAGGCGATCAATGGGCTCCCTGATTGCCTTGTCGAAAACGGGATTTTGGCCAGCCAATTGAACCGAACAAAAGAGAAAAAATACAATAATTGACTTTGGCATGGAAAAAACGACTTTAAATGGTTTGTCAATTTACAGAATAGAAGGGCTTAACCCAATCAAAAAGAGATTCTAATTTTAAGAAAGAATGTACTATTTTTAATGCTTGTAAGGTAAAGCCAGTTATGAAAAAATGCCTGTTTGTAAGTCTATTCGTTGTTTCTAATCTATTGGCTGCCAACCCAATTGACAGTTTGGAAAATGTCTTGAAGACAGCAAAAGGCGACCAAAAGGTTAAAACCTTGAATGAGCTGTTTAGGGCGTACATGAATTCCGATCCGGTGAAAGCCATTGGATACACCTGCGAAGCACTAACATTGGCAACAGAAATAGACGACAAAAAGGGTATGGCTGCCTCTTACAACAACCTCGGTGTTGCCTATCGTAGCCAGGGCGCACTGGATAAATCACTCGAATATTACCTTATTTCTCTTCGGATTTACGATAAGCTCAAGAATAAGGATGGGATAGCCACCACCAAAAGTAATATCGGAACCATCTATTCTATGAAAAAGGATTATGGCCAGGCGATGAAGTATTTTGAAGAAGCACATGCTCAATTCACTGAGTTGGGTGACCAGTCAAAGATGATTTTCTCCATGAATAATCTAGGTAATTTGCACAGCGACCTTCAGCTCTTTGAACAAGCCCTCAAATACTACTCTCAGGCATTGCAACTCAGTCAAAAATCCGGGAAGATGTATTCAGATCCGCAGAACAATATTGGAAACATTTATTTCCGACAAGGTAACTATCAGCGTGCGGTGGGGTACTACGAAAAGGCCTTAGTAGTAGCCAGAAAGGAAGAGAATCAGTTGACCGTATTAAATCTCTTAGCAAATTTGGGCGAAGTGTATGCACGTGCCGGACAGGGTTTAAAAGCGCAGGCCTATTTGGATAGCGCTCTTTTAAAGAGTGGTCAGTTGCAGGCTTTTGTCTATGAGCCAAATATTTTGAAGAGCATGGCCTATAACTACGCGAAGCAAAATAAGATGAAGGAGGCGTATGAAACCATGGTTAGGTATGATGGCGTTAAAGAGAAAATTTTTGGAGAGGAAAGTTCACGCAAGATTGCGCAGATGGAGATAGCCCTCGATTTGCAGGAGCGTGAGAAAGAACTGGACGCGCTAAAAACAAAGGAAGAATTGAATAGTATGGAATTGCGACACGCCCGATTGGCAATTACATGCATCGTTCTCGGTGTTATCGTAATAGTATCACTGGTAAATTTCTACCTTTCAAAAAGGAAAAGTAAAAAGTAGATAATGTCGCGGGAGGAAGCGAGAGTACTTCTTGAGTCAATGACAAAAAGCGTGAGTTTGCTACGGCATATGCGCACACTGGAGTTAGTAATGGAAGCCTATGCAAAAAAGCTGGGCCAAAGCATCGAGCAATGGTCGATCGCTGGTCTACTACATGATGCCGACTATGAAGCATTCCCAGAAAAGCACCCACAAATAATTGTCGATAAATTAAGAGCACTTGGGGAGACGGAAATCGCGCATGCGATCTCCGCCCATTACACAAAATGGAATGTGCCTTATGTGACCACGCTTGATAAAGCCTTATTGGCATGTGATGAATTGACCGGCTTTATTGTCGCTTGTGCGCAAGTCAGACCAGATGGGGTTGCAGGGCTTGAAGCAAAATCTGTCATCAAAAAATTGAAAGACAAGGGCTTTGCTGCCAAAGTAGAAAGAGACGAAGTCTACAAAGGAGTAGAACTATTTGGTGTGGAACTCACTGACCACATTACTTTCATCATTGATGTACTGAGAAAAAACAAAGCCGAATTACAGATTTAGATGTTGAAAAAAACATCACTTTCCCAACTGAGATCGTATTGTAATTTTACTACCTTTGAACCCTAAAGAAATACTTTATGTTCTTCAATCAAAACGTAGCAGACGGTGCTAATCTTTTCGTAATCATTCTGGCAGTGGTCATCGGTTTTGCAGCGGCCATGGGTTATATTGATTATCTAAAGGAAAAAAAGGCTGAGAAAAAAGACTAGTCTCCGGCTACCGTCTCCCTCGCCTATTGACTGGCTAGCAAAGCCTGATCAATATCTGCTATAATATCATTTATATTTTCGAGTCCTACAGATACACGAATTAACCCTTGAGTGATCCCTACAGCAAGACGCTCGGCCTCTGATAATTTTGAATGGGTAGTAGAGGCAGGATGAGTGGCGATCGTTCTCGTATCTCCTAAGTTAGCAGAGTGGGATAGCATCTTCAACGAATTCAAAAATCTTCGCCCCCGCTCAATTCCACCCTTTACCTCAAAAGTCACCACTCCCCCACCTAATCGCATCTGTTTTTTGGCTAACTCAAACTGCGGGTGCGAAGGAAGAAACGGGTACTTTACATACTCCACTTGGGCGTCACTCTGTAAATGTTGAGCAACACTATGGGCATTCCCGCAATGTCTGTCCATCCGAACGGCCAGTGTTTCAAGACTTTTGGAAAGTACCCAGGCGTTGAATGGAGACATCGATGGACCCGTGTGCCTCGCAAAGAAACGAATCTCCTTAATGAGATCCTTTCTGCCCAAGATGGCTCCCCCGATTACACGCCCTTGCCCATCAATAAATTTTGTGGCCGAATGAGTAACTAAATGCGCACCCCACTTGGCCGGGTTCTGTAAGTAAGGAGTCGCAAAGCAATTGTCGACATTCAAAATCAGTTTATGCTTATTTGCCAATTTTCCTAGCCACTCCAAGTCGATAATATCCAATGCGGGGTTGGAAGGAGTTTCAACAAAAATCATTTTTGTATTTGGCAGAATCTTGCTCTCCCAAGTCGATGGGTCATTCAAATCGACATAGGTGTGCGAAATATTGAAACGAGGGAAAAGTGTATTCAATATCTGATGGGTAGAGCCAAATACCGAACGGGACGCCAACACGTGATCTCCTGCCTTAAGTAGCGCGGCCATGCTACAATACATGGCAGCCATGCCGGAAGCAGTAGCAATTCCATCTTCGGTGCCCTCTAACAAGCACAGCTTGTTAATGAGCTCCGTATTATTCGGGTTTGAAAATCGAGTGTAGATGTTTCCCGGAACTTCATCGGCAAATAAAGCACGTGCCTGTTCGGCATCTTCAAAAACAAAACTGGATGTTAGATACAATGGTACAGAGTGCTCGCGAAAGTCAGTGCGCTCTGCTTGAGCACGAATGGCATCTGTTTCAAAATTTCGTTTGTCTTTCATGTACTAGTTGTTTATTACCTCAACACTAAATGTGACTTTCGCGGTCTTTTCTAACGTTTTGGCCACGGAACAATACTTTCCGACCGATAAAGCAACGGCCTTGTTCGCTTTCTCTAAATCAATATCACCATAAAGTTTAAAATGGGCATGCACCTCAGTATAGGGAGATGGGACAGCACCCTTTTCCCGTTCGCCAGTTACGGTGATCTTTATATCCTTCAGCTCCACGCGTTGCTTCCTTAAAATAGAGACTACATCTACTGCACTGCACCCGCCCATCGCAGCCAAAAGCATTTGCATGGGCCGAAAGCCACTATCATGTCCACCATCAGCGGGAGAGCCATCCATGACGACCGTGTGTCCTAGGTCATTTACGGCCTCCATACGCAGGTCGTTGTCTGTTCTATGCAATTCAATTTTCGTCATACAAATTCTTTAGTCTTCAAAAATAAGCTACCACCAATCATTGCCAAAAAGCTGACCAATGTAGCTGGTAGTAAAGCCGGCCAACCAACATCGTAGAACGAAAAGAAACCCAGCGTAAGGGTTCCGAGTACCATGGCAAGCAAAGCCCCGTTTCCATTTGCCCGTTTCCAATACAAACCCAATACGAGTGGCGCAAGCAGCGAAACCAAACTCAAGATGGAGGATTCACCCACAAGCTCGTAAATATTGGTTCGTAGGCAAGCCATCACCGTAGCTACTCCCGCAAAACCTAAAACGCATAGTCGTGTAATGATCAATAATTGTTTGTCTTTTAGTTTACCTTTTGATAGCGGCTTAATAAGGTTCTCAGAAAAAATAGCAGCAGGGGCGAGTATTGCGGAACTGGTTGTGCTCATAATAGCCGACAGCAGGGAACCAAAAAATAAAATCTGGATGGGCAGGCTCGCATGGGCAAGCACCATGTTAGGCAATGCCAACTGAGCATCGACTGAGATGGTTTGGGGATAAAGATGCTTGGCACACAAGCCAATGAAAAGAGGTAACATCGCAACAGTAAGGTAAAGACCCGCTGCAATAAAGCAGGAACGAACAGCGATCTTCTGCGAGCCTGATGACATCACGCGTTGGAAGATATCTTGTGAGGGCAGCGAACCAAGACCCAACACAGACCAAGCCGCGAGATAGAGCATGATTTCTTTAAAATCCCAGTTGGGCAGAAATCGAAATGTAGAAGGATGCACCTCTTTCAGTATGACCGTGACCCCACCCGCTTTGTTTGCCAATATGATTGCTAATGCCAACAACCCAACTACGATGACAATGCTCTGAAAAAAATCAGTTATTGAGATCGCCCACATGCCTCCGATGTAGGTATAGAAAGTGACCACAAAGGCGGAAATAACAACGCCCTCCCACACTTCTAAACCCGTCACCACATTGATGATTAAACCCATGGCAACCAATTGCGCTGCGATATATCCCACGTAGGGTGGCGCCAGAAAAAAACTAGCTACCAACTCGGTGCGATTGCCAAAACGAACCTTAAAAAAATCTCCGAGTGTGAGCAAATTCATGCTGTACAACTTGCGCGCAAAAAACAATCCGAAGAGCAACAAGCATAAGGCAGCGCCAAAAGGATCTTCAATCACAGAGTACAAACCACCCTTTAAGAATTCGGAAGAAGCCCCGAACACTGTTTCAGATCCGAACCAAGTTGCAAACAATGCGGAAGCGCTAAGAAAAATGGGCAAGCTTCGGCCCGCCAACATAAAATCACCAGAAGTTTTTACTTTGCGCGAAGCCCAGTAGCCGATAAGAATCGTGACCAACAGGTAGGCAACTATAGAGGCGAGCAGCAAGTGGAGGTTCGATAAAAACCTAAAGCTAAATAACAGCCAGATTATTTCAAGAACTACTAGTTGCTATTTCTTTCTTTTTACTTGAAAAGTGCGGGTGACATTGAATCCGAGGTGAATGTCGCCTGCGAAAAAATCCCCCGTTGTTTCGCCAATAAAAGCACGCTCGGTGATCCCCTGCGCATTTGTTAGCACCAGTTGAAAGACGTGCCCTCCCGTTTCGATATCAATCCCGACACCCAGGGAATTACGGAATTGATTACCATCCTTCAGATTCATTCGGTAGTAGTATTCGGATGTAAGGGCAATGCTTCTGGTAACTTTTAATCGACCACCAATTCCCAGCGCAAGAAGGTCATTATCTTCTTTTGTTTTGTCAACCGCATTGCGATGGATAATCGTTGGCATCAGTTGAAGTGACAATCCGGGAGAAAATTTTCTGGCTATTAACAACTGACCAGTGTATGACAGCCGATCAGTGTAAATGGATCCGGGCGGCAACTCCTGTGGCGAAGTTTTTATAGCCCCGTTGACGAATGCCGTAACGGTAAACGGCATGTTACGCGCTCCAGAACTTTGGCGCAAAAAACGATAACGCAAATAACCATCCATCGTCTTGTCTACAGAGTTTCGGCCAAAACCTACGCCTAAGTGATCGGTAATTCCATATTCCAAACCTAACCGAACGTAGGCTTGATCTAATCCAAATAAATTATAAGAACCACTATTGATGGCGCCAAATCGATGAGAAAAGATAAACTCCAATTCTCCTTTTCCTTTCGCTTCTACGGTTTGTCCATTCACCAAACGCGAACCCTTAAATGTGGAAGACGTGTATTCTACTTTTGGTTTTTCGCTTTGTTCCAGTTCCTTTAATAAATCATCTTGGGAAAACAGAGGCAAGGAGAATGCCATCAGAGCTAACCATAAACTTTGCTTCATCTGTTACTAATTTTTAGTTAATTAAGGATTCTTATATACAAAATCAATTTTCACCTCCACTTCTTCAGCAATGTTCTTCCAAAGGAGTTGAGGTATCTTTACCTTATAGTCGGCCAGTTTAATTTTAAACACAGCTTTTACTATAAGTCGCCCACCTTCCATCATGATCACTCCTGGCACTTCAATTTCACGAGCTACACCATGAATAGTCATCTTGCCCTTTGCTGTTACATTCTGGTCACCATTCGTTTCTATTGAAAATCCACTCACTTTCCCCGCGAATGTTGCTTTAGGAAATTTCTCAGACTCCAGATATTTCTCATTAAAATGTTCCTTCATCAACGCTTTGTCAAATTCAAACTCTTTAATAGGAATCGAAAACACAATGTCCATTGTCTCGCTGTTAAAGATACTCATGGCTTTGGTGTTCTCTCCTTTGATATCTTCAATGGAAGCCTTTGAAAAGAAAGAAACAAAAGTTCTTTCAGCCGTCAATTTCTGTGCAGCGCACCACGTCCCTGATAAAACAAAAAAAAGAATTGCGATAATTTTCATGTGGGCTGATTTTAAAACTAGTTATTAAGAGCACCATCATCTACCCAACAACCTATCAAATCAATTTGAGACTGCGTTAATTGAGAGGAACCGCTGGGGGGCATTGATTTATTTGCAGTCCTTGATTTTACGCTGGCCGCTAGATTCTTTAACCTTTGAAAATCGGTCAAATCTCTTGATCCACCTAAGTGGCATGAAGCCAGATTGCAGCTGACATCCAAAATGGGTTTTACTGTATTCAAGTAGCTTGTATTTGTGTTCTCCCGCGGTACGGTTACTGCAATGATTTTCTGGCAATCCGTAGCATCCTTCACAATTAGATTATAAGTTCCTTGTTTAACGTTGTTAAACACATTGCTACTAGTAAACCCAGCCGTTCCAAATTGAAAGGAATAAGGCGTGTTGCCGCCAGAAGCAGTAACAGTTATCGAGCCATTTGGATTCGTACATTGATTATTTCTAACCGCAACAGCGGTCGCATTCAAATTAGAGTCGGGTGCACTGATGTCTATAACTACCGAAGTTACTTTGCACTCATTTGCGTCCGTTACTATGACACTATAACTACCTGCCCCTAAATTCAAAAAATCTCCGCCCGTTTGACCAACACCTCCATTTAAACTAAAACTATAAGGTTGCTTACCTCCCTTGGCACCTACTGATATTTTTCCGTTAACGGAATTACAACTGGTTGTATTGGTTTTACTTGCTAACTCAATGGTGAGATCAGAAGTTGAACAATCAAACTTCTTATTGATATCATTGTTTGTACAACCTACCGCCAGCACGATGAATAAAAGACAAATAATACGCGTCATTTGGATTGAGTTACGTTTGGTCTCATACAAAAATGAAGAAATGTTTTGAGTTTACCACCATGACGCCTGTGGGTTTTTGGCCTCTGAATCTGGATACTAATGTGGTTAGAAATCTGTCCAAAAAAGAAAATCCCCCAGTGTCCTTGACCCCGGGGGATAATCCTGTCTTTAGTTGGCTTTAATCCCAGATTATGCAATGCTGACGGTACTGTCAGCATT
>JADBYK010000094.1 GCA_020403045.1 Cytophagales bacterium | reverse complement strand
TTGGTGATTTTCATTGTCAGGTCAGACGATAAATGTCTGACTCTGACCGCAAGCGTCACGAGGTTTAACCTTGACATCCGCCTCAGGCGGATCGTCAACCCCCTGGGCAAACTATGCATTCCTAATGCATAGTTTGGGTTAAAGTAAAATTTACCAGTTGACGTGGTTTTTTGGTGAAGATTTTCCACGAAGGCAATGTACACGGCAACTTGTTTCGTTGTGCCCTTGGAGGAGAATTCGTGACCTTCGTGGTGGAACTTTCAAGGCAACACATCTTCTCGCTTTTCGAACGATCGGATAAAAAAAATCGAGACGCACATCAGTAATGTGCCAACTAAAAAAGGAATATGGAAATTGAAGCTGTACAAAAAGCCGCTTAGTCCCATTCCCGCTGCCCGTGCCACAGAGCCAAACGATTGATTCACACCAAGCACTTGACCTACTTCTTTGGGGTTGGCGAATTTTGATAGCAAGGAGGTAATGCCAGGAGTAAGACATCCATTAGCAAGGGCAATTAAGGCAAGCCCCACAAATTCAAAAGGCATAAAGAATCGATTTCCAGTTATGGGCAGGATGGCCAATCCGATCGCCATAAAGAAAATGCCATAGTAGATCATTTTTACTTCGCCTAACCACTTTACCATTCGGCCCACTAACAATCCTTGCACGATGGCTGTTGCTACGCCCACAAAACCAAATACGTAACCTATTTCTTTTTCATTTAATCCGTTCACCTCTTTCCACATTAGTGAACAGGCAATCTGCATGAGCATAAACGCAGTGATGAAAATAAAATTGATCCAAAGTAAATGACTGACCAGCGGTTTTTTTAATTCAGTGATTATGCCTGTTACTACTTTAAAGTTGAATGGTAAATTTTTCTTTTTTTCTTTAAGCGATTCCGGAAGCAGGAAGTAAGCCATTATCAAATTAACAAAGCACATAGCAGAAGCTACATAACCTACCCAATCTACGGTTCCTGTCGATGAGATACTTTTCAGAAATCCACCTAATGATGGACCAATGATAAAGCCGATACCAAAAGCAGCCCCCAGAAAGCCTAGTGACTTTGTTCTCTCTTCCGGTGACGTAACATCTGTAATGTAGGCTTGTGCAACCGAGATGTTAGCCGACCCAATACCTGAAAGCATGCGCGACAAAAACAAAATGAGTAGAACATTGGCCTGGGCAAAGACAAAATAGGCTATGCCGGTAATGAAAATGCTGAGTAACATGATGGGTCGTCTTCCATGTCTGTCGCTGAGCGTTCCCCAAAAGGGAGCAAACAGAAAATTCATGATGGGGAAGATCATCGCGATCAACCCGACCTGATAGTCTTGTGCGCCTAATTCTTTTGTGAAGATCGGTAGGATAGGGATGATGATCCCGAATCCGAGCATGTCAATAAAAATGGTGACGAATAGAACAAAGAGAGGAGATTTCTTCATTTTCTAAATTAAACGCGCGCGAATTTGCAACTTTGCTTTCATGCGATCAAGTGAACTGCATCTAATATCTACCCCCGAAGTACAAAAATACCTCAGCGCAAACGAAAGCATAGATGAGAAGAAATTGTTACTCGCAAAAAAGGAGATTTTAGGCATCTCTTCTTCCGAAATGGCTAACCAAGTTATAGGCAGACGGAAAGCAAAATTGAAATTTCCATCCTGGTACCAGACAACGTCTATTGTATACCCACCTTCTGGCAATCTGGAACAGAGTTCTTCGGAGGCCACAGCGAAGTTTAAGGCAGCGCTGATACAATCTGAATTGATTGATTTTAATTTATTGGTTGACCTTACAGGTGGCTTTGGTGTCGACACTTTTTTTCTGGGTAAGTTGTTTTTAGAAGTCATTCATATTGAGCCAAATGAAAACCTTTCATCGATAGCGGCACACAATCACCGACTATTGGGAACCTCCATTTTGCATGTGCGACAAACAGCAGAAGAGTATTTGAAGGCCAATACAAAACTAGCTGACCTATTTTTTATCGACCCTTCTCGCAGAAGCGAATTAAAAAAAGTATTTAAGCTTGCCGACTGCCAACCTAACATCGCAGCTCTGCAAGAGGTATTGTTTTCCTTTTCAAATTTTATCTTAACCAAAGCATCTCCGCTGCTCGATATTCAACAGGCTCTACGCGAGTTAATATATGTCACTAAGGTAGTCGTAGTTTCGGTAGAGAATGAATGCAAAGAGTTATTGTTTTTGCAGAAATTTGGTTTCGAGGGCGAGCCGATTATTGATACGGTTAACCTCTCAAACGAAGGATCCGTAGTCGAGAGATTTTTGTTTACGGCCTCAGAAGAAAAAGCTGCTACCGTGGTTTTTTCATCACCCCTAGATTATTTGTACGAGCCAAACGCATCCATCTTGAAATCGGGGGCATTCAAACTTGTTGCAGAAAAATTTGGACTTCGCAAGCTGCAAGCCAATACACACCTTTACACTTCGCCAAACTTGTTCACTGATTTTCCCGGCCGTGTTTTCAAAATAGAAGCGTTAAATCCCACCTTACAATTGTTGAAGGAGCTATTGCCGGAGGGCAAAGCAAATGTGGCTACACGCAATTATCCGTTGTCTGCTCAGGAATTAAAAAAGAAACTGAAACTGAAAGATGGAGGAGAAAAGTACGTGATTGGCTTTTCAGATCAAAAGAAAAAGACAATTGTCTTGGCCTCCAGAATTAAATAGCACTCAGCAGGAAGTACATTATTAAAAAGAAAAGTGATAGTGTGCCATATACCTTAATTACCTTCTTTCGGTTTTGTACATCTTCCCACCACAACATAATCCAAGGTCTAATTAGCCCAAGGATTAATAGTATTGCCGAAGAGAGGGAAATCAGTAAACATAAGTTACGGAGATAATACATCCTTAAACTGAACAGAAACTAGTTCTCGATAAAATACCCAAAAATAATACCCATTTCATCTTCACTCGTTAAGCCAAATTTAATGGCAACATCTTTGGTATTGTTGTACGTAATTTCAGATGTCAAACCTTCATTTGACTTGAGCAAAATAGGAGGACTGTAATTAGTGGTCTCAGGATGATGCCAGTCCGAACTGGTATAGACGACTTCGCCATTTCGGGTGCCACCTTTAATTTTAATCACAAACTTCTCACCGAGTTGGTGAGTATGAGAAGTAAGTGAAATAATCTTTACGGGTCGATCAAACAAATAATCTTTTACGATGACAGTTCTTTGCTTAGGGGGCAGATTAAAAGATTGATTGCCAAAGTTAATGGGCCGAGCAATCTTCGTTAGTGGGGTTAATTCAACAGTATATAAATTCATAAATATTTCGCCCTTTATGGTTGTGGTGGATTTATTGACATAATGTGAATTTAAATCCATCGCAACCCCTGCCGGGAACATAAACACTACATTTTCTGGTAGCTGAAAATCAGAATACGTGGTTTGGCTGCCAGCTACATAGGTGTGGTAGGCCATGGTTATCATATTGAAGGGAATACTAGTTCCATTTGGGTTTCGTATATCTCTTATTACATCTAAAGAGGGTTTGAATAGTAAGGGCAGTTGATCATTAAAGTCATACATCAAAAAATGATGGCTATTAGGTCGCATTTTTATTTGAAAGCGATTCACATAAATGTCCTGGGTGTTGCCCAGTTTCTTATACACAAAAAATTCACGCTCGAAATTGGGAGCGACATCAAACGCAGGGATGACAACCTGTATTCCTTTACCTGCTGGCGGTGCCTCCAGAGGCTCAAAGGGTTCTACCATAATTGTTTTGTCCTCTAAAAGAGATTCGTCTACTACTTTTCCTGCTTTTGGGGCACCCGCTTCGATCCATCTTCGAATAAACTCTACTTGCCCTTCATATAACGGAGGCAAACCTAGAGGCATTAGGTTTCCATAGTCGCTTTGGTGGTGATCGGCAAAATGAATCTTGTGGTAGAGCAAACTCTCGTCAGCTTTGAAAGGCTTCACCAGCAAAAGTTTATCAACTAAAGCATTTCCATTTTTAGGGTTTTTGTTAATTAGATTATCATAAGAGGTCGACTTCTCAAGGACTAATCCATGTTGAAGAAAGGTGACATCTTTGGAGGACTGGTGGCAGCCCGAGATTGCGCACGAGGTATTCAATATTTGAGTCTGGATCTGATCAAAAGAGGAAAGCTCTTTGTCTTCTTTTTTATTGCAACAGATAAGAGCTGTTGCCAAAACCAGATAATGGGTGATCCTCATGAATGAATTGTAGTTGTGGTCAAAGGTAATAATTATCCATCCAAAAAAGAGGAAGCTGTAAACGGATCCATTGAACTGATTATATTTGCGCCTCTTTTTGTGAAGGCATCTGATTTCCTCTCTCTTTATCGCGCGGATGGTTATATCCAAACCTTGGCCGAAGGGATTCGTGCGTCTACCTCAAATGTTATTCAGGTTAAAGGCCTTCACGGGAGCCTAGATGCTGTTCTAGTGGCAGCGGTTCACAAAAGTGTTAGAGCAAATCACATTGTGATTTTACACGACCGCGAAGAAGCCTCCTTTTTTTTAAATGATATTCAGAACCTGCTTGGCGAGAAGGAGATTTTCCTTTTCCCGATGTCCTACAAACGTCCTTACGAGTATGATGAAGTAGAGAATGCAAATGTGTTAATGCGTGCGGAAGTACTAAATCAGCTTAGTAACCATCCAGATGGCAACATCATCATTACCTACCCCGAGGCGCTATCGGAAAAGGTGATCAACAAAAAATCATTGGCGTCCAACACATTTGTCATTCAAAAAGGCGAGGTGCTCGATCGCGAATTTTTAGAAGAGTACCTGCATACCTACGACTTTGAGAAAACAGATTTCGTTGCCGAGGCTGGTCAGTTTGCTATGCGCGGGGGAATCATCGATGTGTTTTCCTTTGCCAACGAACGTCCTTACCGAATAGAGTTGTATGGCAATGAAGTAGATAGCATCAGAAGCTTCGATCCGGGCTCTCAATTGTCAGTTGACGTGCAGGAAAAAATCAGCTTAATGCCTAATGTGCAGACGCGACTGATATTGGAAGAGCGCCAGTCTTTTTTTGACTTTATTTCATCCTCGTCTCGAATCTGGATAAAAGACGCGGTGCTTACCACTGACATTATTGCTCGCTGTTTTGAAAAAGCCACCCAGAACTTTGATAAAATTCTGCGCGAAAGCGGGCAGACAAAAGTGGTGCTGGAGCCAAACCAGTTGTTTGAGACAGACGAAAGTTTACAGCAGCAATTCAAGAAGTTTGGAAGGATTGAGTTTGGTTCTCGTTATTTCTTTGAGCCACAGAAGACATTTGAGTTAAAATCATCAGCCCAACCCTCTTTCAACAAAAATTTTGAACTCCTAGCTTCCAATTTATTGGAGTATCAACAGCAAAGCTTTGTGAATTTTATTGCTGCTGAGCAACCTAAGCAAGCAGAACGTTTGCACGGAGTTTTTGAAGAGATACACCCAGAGTTGAGATTTCAAACGCTGGAATTTTCTTTACGGCAAGGCTTTGTTGATCCAACATTAAAGATAGTCTGTTATACAGATCATCAGATTTTTGAACGCTACCATCGCTACCGCAGCAAAGAAAAATTTTCAAAGTCAAAGGCACTTACATTTCGCGAGTTGCAGACGCTACAACCCGGAGACTTTGTTACTCACATCGATTATGGCATCGCCAAGTTTGCCGGATTGGAAAAAAAGGAGGTGAACGGCAAAGAACAGGAAGCGATACGTCTGGTGTTTCGCGATGATGACATGATGTATGTGAGCATACATTCGTTGCACAAAATTTCAAAATATTCAGGCAAAGAGGGAGCAGCTCCTTCCATCAGCAAGTTAGGTAGCGGTGAATGGGAAGGGAAAAAGGCAAAAGCAAAGAAGAAAGTAAAAGACATTGCCAAGGAACTGATTGAGCTTTATGCCAAGCGAAAGCAAGCGCCTGGTTTTGCCTATGCAGAAGATGGTTTTTTGCAGGCTGAGCTAGAGTCATCCTTTATCTATCAAGATACGCCAGATCAGGCCAAAGCCACAGAAGATGTGAAGCATGATATGCAACAACCTCACCCGATGGATCGCCTGGTATGTGGTGATGTTGGTTTTGGAAAAACGGAAGTGGCCATCCGGGCTGCTTTCAAAGCCGCGACTGAGGGAAAACAAGTGGCGGTGCTAGTGCCTACTACGATTCTTGCCATGCAACATTATCGGACCTTTTCTGAGCGGCTGGCAAATTTCCCCGTGAAGATCGAGTATGTCTCGCGATTCAAGACAGAAAAAGAAATCAAAGAAATTATTAAGCAGGTTAAGGAGGGTATCGTCAACATTATAATTGGAACGCATCGAGTTGTTAGCAAAGACGTAGAGTTTAAGGAGCTGGGATTGCTCGTGATAGATGAGGAACAGAAATTTGGTGTGAAAGTAAAAGACCGACTAAAGGAATTGAAAGTTAACGTGGATGTGCTTACTCTTACGGCAACTCCAATTCCGCGCACACTACATTTTTCGTTAATGGGAGCGCGTGACCTAAGCATTATTGCCACGGCACCACCTAATCGTCAACCGGTGACGACTGAACTTCATACCTACAACGAAGAAATCATTCGTGATGCCGTCAGTCATGAATTGCGAAGAGGAGGGCAAGTTTTTTTTGTTCATAATAGAATAAGCGATATCGATCAGGTGGCCAATGTCATTTTCAAATTGGTGCCCGATTCGCGAATAGGTATTGCCCACGGACAAATGGATGGCGACAAACTCGAGAAGGTGATGCTCAAGTTCATTGAAGGCGAGTATGACGTGTTGGTGTCAACAAATATTATAGAGTCAGGATTAGATATACCAAACGCTAATACTATTATCATCAACCACGCGAATCTATTTGGACTGAGTGATCTACATCAGATGAGAGGGCGAGTAGGGCGATCCAACAAAAAAGCATTTTGTTACTTGCTTACACCTCCCACATCTGTTTTATCTTCTGACTCGCGAAAAAGACTGGCTGCACTCGAGGAGTTTTCTGAACTGGGTGACGGATTTAAAGTGGCCATGCGAGATTTGGACATTCGTGGCGCAGGTAATCTACTGGGTGGCGAACAAAGTGGATTTATCACCGACTTGGGCTTTGATACTTATCATAAAATATTAGATGACGCAATACAAGAGCTGAAAGAAACAGTATTCAAAGATCTTTTTGCTGAAGAGTTAACTGCGAAGGCAAAGTTGGTCGTCCAGGATTGTATTATCGAAACTGATTTGGAGATTCTTATTCCTGACACCTATATCAACAATACCAGTGAGCGTCTCCAACTTTATTCATCGTTGGATAATATTAAGAATGAAGAAGAGCTGCAGAAGTTTTCTAGTTCTTTGGTCGATCGTTTTGGCTCCCTACCCGTGGCGGTCGAGCAATTGATTAACACCGTTCGCCTACGCTGGATGGGCGAAGAGCTGGGTTTCGAAAAGATTAGTTTAAAAAATGATAAGCTCAGAGGCTACTTCGTTTCCGGCAAAGACGAATATTTTAAATCAGACGTGTTTGGAAGAATTTTAGCGTTTGTGCAAACTCACCCAAAAAAGTGTCGAGTAAAAGAGACCGGAGGCAAGCCGATTTTGACGGTAGAAGAAATCACAAATGTCGAGGCAGCAATCGAGGTTCTGTTACCAATAACAACATGTTACAATGCCAATTCCCGCAAGGAAACGTTTTCGACATAGGGTTCCATTCCTGCAATATCGTCAAAGGCGCTGATCATCAGCACTCTCTTATCCACAGAAGAGTAATGTACTTCGACAAAGAACTCGCCAATATGATAAAGATAGATTTTTTTGTCCGCTAGTTTGCGAGAGGTGATGTAGTAGGAATCGGCAATCACCAAATCACACTTTTTTTCAAAAGACGACAGCCTAAAAACTTCAATGCTTCTCATACTCATTGCTTTGGCGTTTAGAAAGGAAAGACCGTGCCAGTGTAATTCCAGCCATATTCTCCACCTTTTTTGCTTGCAAAGCTATTCAAATGGAGATTTTCTATCCCAATTTGGCTTTAAAATATTTGCGACTTGGCTCCGTTAGTTGGAAAAGTGTTGGAATTCACCTCCATTAAGGATTTATCAAAAAATGGCTACGCTTTGGAAAACATGTGTTTATCTCATTATATTAGCGGTTCCTTTGATCTATAACGTAAAGCAAATGAAGTATTACAAGTCTCTTTTATTCGTAGTTGCGCTGTCATTTTTGTTTTCCTCCTGCTTCTTGAAGCGAGGGGGATTTCCCACGTCTCAAAACCCCGGTCAAGTGAGTACTGCCACTGGTTTGGAGTATGCCCGTGAAAAAGACGAAAAGTTGTTTGATGTGGGCCCCTACAAAGATCAGGATCAATTACCTCATATGGTGTATATTCAAGGAGGTAGAGTAGTTTTAGGTTCCTTCGAAGAAGATATTATGGCTACCCGCGACAATGTTGAACGAACAGTTTCGGTAGCGTCTTTTTATATGGATGAAGCAGAAGTAGCCAACATTCACTGGCTAGAATACCTGCATTATTTGAAAACGGAAAAGGACCCAGAAGGTCAGGGTCCTGACGCCCCCTACGGAATAAAGTATAAGAACGCTTTGCCCGATACATTGGTTTGGCGGTCTAAACTTGCCTTTAACGACCCTTATGTCGATTATTATTTGCATTACCCGGGGTTCCGTTTCTTTCCGGTTGTAGGGGTTGATTGGAACCAAGCAAACAATTATGCAGTCTGGCGAACCACTAAAGTCAATGAGAGGCTTGCTGTGGAGGCTGGTTATAAGGATGGTGAAAAAGTACCTCTTGAATCGGGTCATGTTGTTCCTGCTTTCCGGCTTCCCACAGAAGCTGAATGGGAATATGCGGCAATGGGCATGATAGGAACTTTATGGCTGGACGAAATGCAAACTCACCAGCGGCTTTACCCTTGGGACGGGCATGCATTGAGAAACCCCTACGGAAAGGCAATGGGTACATTTTTGGCCAACTTTAAAAGAGGACGTGGGGATTATGCCGGTATAGCAGGCCGGTTAAATGACGGAGCCCTGATCACTTCATATATATATGACTACCCGCCCAATGACTACGGTTTATACAATATGGCAGGGAATGTTAGCGAGTGGGTCATGGACGTTTACCGTCCGTTATCACACCAAGATTTTGACGATTTGAACCCGATAAGAAGAGACGACTTTTTGGATCGTAGCCAAATCTATAAACCTCAGTATAAAACGGATACGGCCTCAGTAAAGGGGGCAAATGGAGAATTTGTAAATGGAGCAGACGGCAAACGCCAAATTGAAAAGAAATATACAAAAAGGCATGTAAAGGGTACAGGAGAAGATGAATTCGTATCTCTTATAAGCGACAAGGCTAGAGTCTACAAAGGCGGCTCGTGGAAAGACGTTGCTTACTGGATGTCTCCTGGAACACGCAGATTCTTGGATGAAGATTCGGCAACTGCAACCATTGGATTCCGTTGCGCGATGATTCGCGCGGGTTCAAACTACTAACAAAAATTTATGCATTAATAAAAGACCCTCCCTTAAGAGGGTTTTTTTATTGCGCTTCCGCAATGCAGGCAATACTAAAAGAGCGACATTGGTTCTTGATAAGATGTTGGCCACAGGCCTCCAATGTCGCGCCAGTTGTCACAACATCATCCACTAATAGAATCCGTTGGCCAACGATTTTTTCAGCAGAATGAATTCCAAAGGCTCCCTCCACATTTTCCCAGCGCTCTTGTTTTGATTTTTTGGTTTGGGTGCTCGTAGTTTTTTTTCGCACGGAGATGCTTTCAGACCATGGAACTCCCAACCCATGACTAAGGCCTTCTGCAAATTTTGCACTCTGGTTGTATCCTCTTTTTCGCAAACGAGCTGTATGCAATGGGATGGGAATAATAACATCAAATTCATTTTGAAACCCTGCTTGGGCTAGTTCTTTTCCATAGGTAGATCCTAGTTTGACCCCAATCTCTGGGTGATTGTTATACTTTAGTTCATGGAGCAAATGCTGCACGATACCCGATTTTCTGAATTTTAAGTAGGCTATTGCGTGTTCAATTGGCAACCGCCCGGTGAGACGGCTTTTTATCGGATTATCAATGACCAAGTGGTAATTCGTTTTTGGCAAATCAATCAGGCAGATCGTGCAAAGGGTGTCTTCTCCTTTTACCAATGATCGCTTACATCCATAGCAATAGTTGGGAAAGAAGAGGCCAATAAAATCTCTACCGATATCTAAGAGTCCACCATTCATTGTGCCTGCTAGATTTTCATTTTTTAAATTCATACCAAAGTTGGTAAAGGAAATTCCATTTTAAAGTTCTCAACTCGGATAGCAAGCAATGGCTTGACTTTTGACAAGTCAGGAAAGAATTCACTTTTGACTTTTACATTTCGAAGACTTGTCAAGTAGGCCATACCACTGCTCTTGGGCTTCGTTTCCATCAAACCTCGGTTGCTCGCCTGAACAATCGTAAGTGGAAGTACAGTTGTTGAAACAGGAAATCCGATGTTTTTTCTGATAAAATCTGCCTGGAAAAAGGGCACGTCATTTTTCCTAATATCGATGTGTTCACTACTCCGTTCTTTTGACCACCGAAAATCGGCCAACTCTTTTGGAATGCCCCAGTTTTCTATTCCATTGATGACGCTATTTTGAGTGGAGACGTAAATTTTTGAAATCGAGAACACCTTTTTCTTGTTGAATGAAAAAAGCCCCGGAATAAATAGCAATTCGTGGTAAGGACCAACGGGAGAAGTTTGATAGTCTACGAGCATCACTGCTCCCCAGCCACTAACGAATTTTTCTTTTTGAAAATCAACCAGAAAACCGTGTTCGGCAACAAAGGCTTTTGTAAAGCGATAGAGAAGAATGTAGCCGCTGCCTGTCAGTTGCCAGGGTGGCAAAGCAATTTGGATTTCATTTTTTGCGATATCAGTATCTTCCACAGGGGATATTCAAAATAAATCGAAAGGATTCATGATCAACAATGGAAGGTATAAAAATAATTTATGAATTTTAGAGTTATGAAGAACATGATGCTTCGTATTGGGTTTTTAAGCGGTTTTCTTTTAGGAATTAGTAGAGCGTGCTTCGCACAATCAGAAACCGATTCTGTGCAGTTAAAGAGCCGTGCGGTAATATTTATTAACGGCAAACCAGTTCGTGATACGCTACGCTTATCCGAATTTGAAAGGATAGACTATATCAAAGGAAAGCAAGCCATCGAGTTGGTTGGCCCCAGAGGAAAAGGAGGCGTATATTTAGTAAGCAGCGATGGAAAGATTCCTGTCTATGGCATCGTTACAAACCCAAAGGGAAACAAAATCAGTGGCGTAGAGGTTATATCAAGTGAAGGTAAAGTAGTAGCTAGAACAAATAAATGCGGCACCTTTTTTATTTCTGCAGTCAAACTTTACGATGTGTTAGTCATTCGAAAAAAGAGATTTGAAAATGTTCCTCTTAGGGTTCAACAAACCGAAAACGTGATAAGTCTTACGAAGAAAAGAAAACAGTGATATGAAAAGGATATTTCCATTTTTGCTCAGCACAGCACTAGTAGTAGTGATAGGATCATTGGCGTCATGTTCGAAAGACGAAGTGAAACCTGGTGAGTTTGACTACGTCAACTCTTGGATTCAGGATAACATGAAAGAAGTGTATTTCTGGACAGATAGAATCCCGGCCTCGCCAAATAAAGCCCTGTCACCCGATAAATTTTTTGAGTCGCTGCTGACAAAACCAGATGATCGTTTTTCCTGGATTCAGGATAACTATCAGGAGCTGCTTAATTCTTTGCAAGGAGTCACTAAAGAAGCAGGCTATGAATTTGCACTCTATCGTGCCAGCTCAACAAACAACAATGTTTTGGCGCAGATTCTGTACATAAAAAAGGGATCTCCAGCCGAAGTTGCGGGACTAAATCGTGGGGATGTGATCGACCAAATCAACAACACACAGATTACAATCGAAAATTATCAGACACTGCTACAGGCGATTAGCGAGCCTCACTCGATTACCTATCGTCCCTACAACTTTTCCACAAATGCGGTAGGAGCGCCAAAAACCTTATCGTTAACGACTGTGGAGTATGCAGAGAATCCAAATTTCTTGGATAAAGTGATTACCTTGAACAACAGAAAAATCGGCTATTATGTCTATAATTTGTTTTCAACAGGACCAACGGCAACCAGTACGCAATACAATGATGAGATGGATGCAGTTTTCGCGCGGTTCAAGGCAGCAGGTATAACAGATCTTGTTTTGGATTTGCGTTTTAATAGCGGAGGAGCGGAGACAGCCACAGTCAATTTGGCGAGTTTGATTGGTAAGGGAGTTGATGCCTCAAAGGTTTTTGCCAAAAGGCAATACAATAGCACACTCACCGCTCAAATCTTGAACGATCCTAGATATGGTTCAGAGTTTTTATTGACAAGGTTCAAAAGCAAATCTCAGAATGTGGGATCAATGCTACGAAACAACCGCGTGTATGTTTTGACTGGAACGCGAAGCGCATCTGCCAGCGAGTTGTTAATCAATGGGCTGCGCCCTTTTATGGATGTGTACTTGATTGGCGCAACAACAGCAGGAAAAAACGTTGGTTCTACAACGATTTATAAAGCGAATGATCCAAAGAACAAATGGGGAATGCAACCTATTATTGTTAAATCGTTCAATAGTCTTGATCAATCTGACTATGGAAATGGGTTTACCCCTAACATCGTAGATGCCGACAATGGCGCGCAGCTTCCTTTGGGCGACACAGGTGAGAAGTTATTGAGTCTTGCCATCCAGAACATTACTAACAGCGGGAGGGTGGCTGTCGCAGAAGGAAATTGGGGCGTATCTCTTGGTCACTCGTATGATTTAAAATGCCGAAATTCTAATTTGATCATTGAGTCCAACTCTTTCCGCGATTGAATTTTTTGGTGTCTCATTCCAACCTTTGCCGTTTAAAGGTGTCTAAAATCAAAAATGCTGGAGTTATGTATAAGATTGGATTGATTTTGCTCTTTATTCTGACTTTTTCTTCTTGCAAAAAGGAGGAAGGAATTCAAAAGGCAGGGTGTACAACACAAGCCACAGTGCGAGACCTTACTGGTTTAGATGGCTGTGGTTTTGTTTTTGAACTAGAAGACGGTACACGCCTGGAGCCACTTCGCTTATATGACGGTGGAACGCCACCGTTGCCAAGAGAGATGCCAAAAGATCCTTTGCTCGACTTTGTTTTTGAAGCAGGCAAAAAAGTAAAGATCGGATACGAGTTGGCAGAATCAGCCAGCGTTTGTATGGCAGGGCCGGTGGTTAAAGTTACCTGTATTGAAGAGATTAGCCCAGCGAATGAAAACTGAAGTTATTTTTCCGCCACCATCGCCAAAATATCATCCACAAATTCACGTGAATTACTTAACCTAGGGACTTTATTTTGTCCCCCTAGTTTTCCTCGCTTTTTCATCCAATTATAAAAGGTGCCTTCAGAAACACTGTGAATTTTGGGGGCTACCAATGCAATGTCATGCGCTCGCTTGGCATCGTAGTCTGAATTGACTTTTCGAAGCGTTTGATCTAACACTTCGGTAAACTCACTGATACTTGTAGGCTGAGTTCTAAATTCAATGATCCACTCATGACCGCCTCTTTTCGATTTTTCTAAATAGATGGGGGCGGCAGTAAAGTTATCGATAACGGCACCCGTTTGCTCACAGGCACGGGTTATGGCCGTTTCCGCGTTTTCAATAATAACCTCTTCTCCAAATGCATTGATAAAGTGCTTCGTTCGTCCTGATATTCGGATGCGATAGGGGGAGGTGCTGGTGAATTTGATGGTGTCACCTATGTTATATCTCCATAGCCCCGCATTGGTCGTAATAACCATTGCATAGTTTCTGCCGATCTCCACATCTTGCAAACTGATCGCGTCTGGGAATTCCTTGTCTACTTCCTCCATAGGAATGAACTCATAGAACACTCCGTAGTCAAGCATTAATAAAAGATCTTCTGAATCTTTCCGGTCTTGAATTCCAAAAAACCCCTCGCTGGCATTATAGGTTTCCCAGTACTTCATTTGATCTCCGGGAATAAGTGATTTGAATAAATTCTTGTACGGCTTAAAAGCGACAGCTCCATGAAAGAATACTTCCAAATTCGGCCAGATTTCCAGCATAGACTGCTTTTTTTCGAGCTCCAGTATGTATTGCAGCAACAAGACCGTCCATGTAGGAACCCCTGCAATTTGAGTTACGTCTACACGTGCCGTTTCGCGAGCCAGTTTTTCAATCTTCTCTTCCCAATTGTCCATCAGGGCCACTTCCAAACTTGGCGTTCGAATAAACTCCGCCCAAGGAGGAAGATTTTGCATAATGACCGCTGAGACATCGCCATATCTAGAGGTAGAGGTAGGATCATACTCGTTTACCCGACAGCTTCCGCCAATGGCCAGCCCCTTGCCTGAAAATATTTTTGTGTTTGGATAGTTGTTAATGAAAATAGAGTAAAGATCTTTCCCCCCCTTGAAATGGCAATCTTCTAATGCCTCGGAAGTAACGGGGATGAACTTGCTTCTCGCATTTGTAGTACCACTGGATTTGGCGAACCACTTCACCTCTGATGGCCACAAAATATTCTGTTCGCCATGCAGCAACCTCTCGATGTAGGGATAGAGTTGCTCATAGGTATGTACAGGCACGCGCTTTTTGAAATCCTCATAATTGACCAGATCTTCAAATGAATATTTCTGTCCAAATTGGGTATAGCGACCAGAGGCAATTAGTTTTTTAAGCACTTCGTCCTGTACTTCATGGGGGTATTTCATGAAAAGCTCCATCTGGTGGATGCGTTTTTTCATGACCCAAGCGAGGATCGAGTTTAGGATTTGCATAGGTACTAAGGACAAAATTAGTTCTTCTTGCCAAGGGGGCAAGCATCAAGTAAGGTAAAAGTCAAAATTCGAGATTATTAGCCGGTATTGTTTATCCGACTTTGACCCTTTGGTGTGCTTCTCGAGTAGATAATGATATTGCGCAGATAAACCACGATGCCCAGCGATTGAGCCACCAACAGAACCGGCTCCTGTCGGGCGATAGAATATACTACAACCATTACCGAAGCCGCAAGACTGATTATCCAGAAACCCAACGGCAAAACAGACTCGTTTGCTTTTTCAGAAAAATACCATTGATAGAGGTATCTACAGTTCAATAGCAACTGGCCAGCAATGCCAACAAGCATAAATGTAAAAGACAAGTCGGCTTTGAACGCGAAAGTAGATTCTTGCTGAAACCAAAGAAGCAGAATAGATGGAGGAATGGCCACAAAAAGAAGCTGAAAAAACAAAGGGATCCTAGACCAAACCCTTTTCAACTGAAGATTTCGAATATAGATGTAGAAGGAGATTGATTGCCCAATCAAAATCACGATATCTTGCCGGATTAAACCATAAAGCAGAAACAATGAAGATCCAGAAAGACTAAACACCCAAAACAAAGTGGGCGACACCACCTTGCCTTCGCGCTCCGAGAGATACCACTGCACAATAGAGCGAGCGCCAAAAAGACTCTGTGCCAAAAAGCCTAAAGCATAAATGAAATACTGAGTCATTTTTGGTGGCCGATAATAAGTACTCCGATAAGTATCAAGATTGTTCCGGTAATTTGCCAAATAGTAATCTGTTCACTCAATAAAAGGGAAGCTAGAATAATAGTCGAGACGGGTCCCACACTGCCCACTACAGCCACATTGCCAGATCCAATCCTATCAATAGCAGCTACTACGAAATAGGATGGGAGTACGGTAGAAAAAACGGCCATAAGAAAGCCATACAAATAAACCAACGAAGGCAAGTTCCACAAGGAAACTTCGCTTCCGATAAAGAAATGTAGTAAAACAGCAATGGAAGCAAAGCTCATTGCATAACTGTTAAATTTGCTGGCGCCCACTTTGGGTATCATCCTTCCACTTCCCACAATGTAAGCAGCGTAAGTGAAGGCGCAGATAAAGATGTAGACAGCACCTTTAACAAAGTTTCCATTCGCTACTGTTTGTCCGGTTACTTCACTCACAAAGGCAAGTGCAAGACCCGCGTAGGTAATAGTCACAGCTAACCATTGCATGGGCTTTATTTTTATTTTGAAGAATAGAGCAGACATGATGAGCACTAAGGTAGGGTAGATGAATAGGATGAGTCGTTCAATGCTAGCGGAAACAAACTGAAGCCCAAGAAAGTCAAGTAGGCTACTAATGTAGTAACCCAGGCAACCAATGATTGCAATGAGTACCCATTCTTTAATTGTGAATTTTGTATTGCTGCTGTGGCTGGAAGAAACAAATGCAGCGCCTGTAAAAAAAGGAACAGAAAAGATCATTCGCCAGGCGAGTAAAGTGACAGGATCGATGTTCGTGTCGCGATAAGCTAACTTTACAAAAATGGCTTTGGTAGAAAAAAGAACTGCGCCAACGAGCGCTAAAAGTAGGCCTGTTAATAACCTGTTAGTGGGAAGTATCTTAACTTGTTTAGTAGGTGCACCCAAAATCCAAGCTATCAACTCATCAACATTTCTATGTCTTCTCGGGTGAGCGCTTTCACCACATTCTCTTCATTTTGTATGAGATTCTCAGAGAGTTTTAACTTGTGTTTTTGCAGCTTGAGAATTTTCTCTTCCACCGTATTTCGAGTAATAAACTTGTAAGTAAAAACTTTCTTCTTCTGCCCGATACGGTGGGCGCGATCGGCTGCCTGCGCTTCTACGGCTGGGTTCCACCATGGGTCAAGAATGAAAACATAATCCGCTTCTGTTAGGTTAAGGCCCAAGCCCCCTGCTTTAATCGAAATCAGGAACACCTTCAGATCGGGATTCTTGTTGAATTTTTCTACTTGCTCCTTGCGATCTGTGCTGGAACCATCCAAATAGGCAAAAGGAATTTTTCTGTCT
The DNA here is from genome assembly GCA_020403045.1 of Cytophagales bacterium. Lineage (GTDB taxonomy): Bacteria > Bacteroidota > Bacteroidia > Cytophagales > Cyclobacteriaceae > ELB16-189. The sequence goes on along the minus strand of JADBYK010000094.1, from coordinate 32,871 downwards.
TTGAGCATTTCCTTGACGATATCCAGGTGTTTTACAAACTGGCTAAACACCAAAAGTTTGTGACCTTCCAACAAGGCATTCTCAATCATGTGCGACACATCTTCCAGTTTGCCCGATGTACCCGAATAATGACTGTCAACCATTTTCGGATGATTGGAGATTTGACGCAGCTTAGTAAGCCCTTCCAGAATTTGAATGCGTGAGCTGCCTATCCCTTCTTTATCAATTAGCTCTAGAATCTTGTGGCGGTAAAAAGATTTCACCTCTTCATACTTTTGTTCTTGCTCTGGAGTCATGTTTGTGTAGTAAACATTCTCCACCTTTTCAGGTAGGTCGGTTGCCACTTGCGACTTCAATCTGCGTAGCATAAACGGCCGAATGATGCCATTCAACTTTTTTGTTTTTGCTTCGTCAGCTTTTTTCTCGATCGGTTGCTGGTACTCTTTTTTGAAGAATGTTTGACCACCCAAAAGACCCGGATTGATAAACGTCATCTGAGACCACAAATCCAGTGTCGTGTTTTCCAGTGGCGTTCCAGTCAATGTTAGCTTGAATCGCGATTTCAATTGCATCACCGCCTTGGCAATATTGGCCGTTGGGTTTTTGATCACCTGCGATTCATCCAGAATGATATAATTGAAATAGAATTTCTCCAGTACGTCAATGTCTAATCGTGTTATGCCATAAGAGGTAAGCACCAGATCATATTTTCCAAAGCGAGATATGTCTTTGTTTCGTAAGGTGCCAGTATAAATGAGTATTTTTAAATCGGGTGTAAACTTGGCGGCTTCCATTTCCCAATTGTAAATCAATGAAGTGGGCATCACCAATAACGAAGTGCCCGCGTTACCCTTCTCTTTTTCTGACTGTAAAAGAGCGAGTGTTTGCACGGTTTTTCCAAGGCCCATGTCATCTGCAAGGCAGCCGCCTAAGTGAAACTCATTTAGGAAGCGTAGCCAATTATAGCCCGCTTTTTGGTAGGGGCGGAGCGTACCAATGAACTGTGCCGGTAATGGGTAGTCCCGAATGCCCGTAAACGACTGAAGGTTTCGTAGTCGATCGCTAATCTGCACTTTGGCCAAATGTCCACCTTCCAATTCTGTGACTAAATTGATGTGGTGTTTTTTTAGTACTGGCTTTTCATGATCGCCATGTGTCTCGCTAAGGGCAAAAAGATCCCCATATTTGATTAGCCACGCCTCGGGGATAATCGCTATTTCACCGTTAGGTAATTTGAATTCCACTTTCTTTTTCAGGATGAGCTTGCGCAATTCCTTAAATGAAATCTCGTATTCCCCAAAACGAATCTTTGCATGAATATCGAACCAATCAATGCTTTCTTTTACTTCGAGCTCGATCACGGCTTTTCCCACAAAATACTTTTTGTCTCTGTTTTCGGGTTGGCTTACTTCGAAGCCAAGGTTGAGCAAGTTGACCCTGTTTTCGTTCAGCCATGAAAACGCCTGTGATTTTTCCAGTGCACACCGAAAGCCGCGCAGGGGTAGACCAAGCTTAATCAATGTTTGCGCAGATTTTTTTTCCGTGTCGGTATTTCTTTTTATTCGGTGGAACACGTAATCATTATCTTTCTTTTCCACGGTCACACTCACGGGGCCAAACGCATCTCCCCGAAACTTGTATTTTCCGTATCGGAACGATAGGTCGAACACTATTTTTCCTGCCTCATCGCTATGACTTTCTTGCGAATCTCCCGATTCAAATAATGTAGGGACATTTTTTTCATTAGCCGGAGGCAACTCTGATATGGTAAGTAATCCATGCGGATCGTATTCATGTTTGGCAATCTCAAACCCACGTGCCTCAATATCATCGAAAGAAGCAATAAGCGGGGCTACAAATCGGTTATAGTATGTTTCTTCCAGATTCTTTGGAATCACTACATGCTTTTTATTTAGGAAGGGCTGTAGCTTTTTGCCATCGACAAATTTCTCAAACCCATATAGTTTCCCATTGAAGACCATCCACGCAGGCTGCTTGCAAATGAGGTAAGCCGCAGGGTTGGGTATCTCTACTTTGCTGCCATTGTAAGTGATGATGGGGAAATAATTTGTGCTTTCTTCACCTCGTTGAAAATGGAATTGAATGGTTGCTCGTTTTTCCAGTACTTCTAGCTTTCTCCAAGTTGGCTCACCATCGTTGCCCATTTCAAAAAGCAACTTGCCTTTCATTTTTTCCAAAACAGCAGCTCTACGTTTTTCCATGTAGGCTTCGATTTGTTCTTGCAGTAGTTCATCACCCTTTTCTTTATGGAACACCCGGCTAAAGAACTCATCGGGTTTCATTATTTTTTTTGAAAAGTGCCTGAGCACAGCATCCTGATTCATGCTGTCCATCATATCAATCAACTCAAAATCCTTTGTATCCAGGCCTTTTGAAAACTCTCTAGCGTTTTTTGCAGAGATATTTTGGTGCTGATAGGTGAGCTTCCCTTTTTCATCTAAGTGGACTATAAAAGACTCGAAAATATAGCCCAGGTACTCGTGCTGGTAGAGCGAGTAAATGATTTGAAACGGTTGGGCAGCTGATACTTTCATTTATTGCCGCCTATGCTGATTTTGGCAAAAAAGCTTTGAAAAGACACCAGAAAACCAATTTTCTGATACTTTCAGAATAAGCGGATTTGCAAAGTAGTTATTTTGAATGAATATTATTTTCGGAATTTCGCCCATAACCTACATCATCATTACATCTTAAAGCTCCTTTGTGGAAAAGGATTTGCCTGCCAATGACGCAGGGTAAAAAGAGATTAAAAAAGTGATGGCAATAATAACAGAGGAGGTTGTTACAAAGTCAATTGCCTTGAGTTTAATCGGATAGTTGGCCACCAGTGCATTTTCCATGCCCATTCCAACAAGCCCATATTGATCTTGAAGCCAGCAGATCGCCCCACCAAATAGCAAGCCTATACCAGCGCCCAGAAACGCAATAAGAGCCCCCTCGGTTAGAAAAATACGCTTAATCAGTGTTGGACTTGCGCCCATTGCCGACAGGATTGCAACATCTTTTTTCTTGTCGATCACAAGCATCATCAATGAAAAGAAAATATTGATCGAACTCACTAAAATCAAGAGCGTAAGTGATATGAAAACGAAGAGCTTTTCCATTTTGAGTAGCTTGTAAAGATCCTTGTGCTGCTCTTCATTGGTAAGCACAGAAAATCGTTCGCCCAGAAGGTCTTTAATTCTTGATTGCACCTTCTTGATATTCGCGCCAGCTACAGTTTTGATCTCGAGCGAAGTTCGCTTGTCACCATAGTCCAGTAGTTCTTGTGCAAACGAAAGGGGTAGAAAAACATAATTTTCATCATAATTTTTTTCTATGGAAAATACAGAACCAGGCTCTATATTTTTTCGCCTATAAATTTTCGAAACGTCAAACGTGGAGGTGTTTGCGCTTTTTATGTAAAAGACTTGGAGCGGATAGATGTTATTCTCTATACCAATTGAGAGTGCATATTGAATGCCTCTACCAACGATCGCATAGTTAACACCGTTTTCTACAAGCCTTAACTTTCCGTCCACAATATGACCGTCTAAGCGATGTTGATCGAGAAAATTATCACTGACTCCCTTGATAGTTACTACCATGTCGGCATCGCGGTACCGCATATAGGCATAGTCTTCTATGACATCTGTGACGATCTCTACGCCTTCGATTGCTTCTATTTTCTTGCGAAGGGCATCGTCTACTTCGAATGATTTTCCTTTAACAATTTCAATTTTCAGTTCGGGATCAAACGAGGAGTTAAGTGAGCGAAGCAAGTCTTCCAACCCATTGAATACGGAAAGAACAATAATCAATGCAGCCGTTGAGAAAGCTACCCCAACCATGGACAGAATGGAAATCAAGTTGATGAAATTCTTTTTCCGCGTAGAAAAGAAATATCGTTTGGCTATGAAAAGGGGAAGATTCAAGCTACTTGTCTTCTTTCGGAATATTCAGATTCTTGATGATGTCTTCAATGCGTTGAGCATTTTCTTCAATTTCATCAATAAAGAAATTTAAGTGAGGCACGATCCTGGCCTGATTGCGTATCTTGGTACCAAGAGCTTTTCTAATTTCACTTTTCTTTGCATTGATCTTCGACAAAATTGCATTTCTATCTTTTGCCAATGTCATGCTGATGTAAACAGTGGCCACACTTAAATCAGGACTCATTTTTACATCGGCAACGGTCACAAACGCATTGTCAAGAATATTGAACTTTTCTTTCAGAAAAATGTCACTCAATTCCTTTAGAATCAGTTTACTATACTTTTGCTGTCTTATGGTGCCGCTCATAGAGTAAAAGTACAAAAGTCTTTGTGCGTAGTCTAGCACTTATGAAATTTAGTAGCTAGCCTGCGGTTAAGAAAGAACAGCAATCAGACATTTTTTTGATTTATTTGCAACCTAAACAAAACCAGTGCTTCGTTTTTTTCGCCTGAACGACCCTTATCGCTTATTGGCATTGTTGCTGATCTTATGTCTGTTCAGTTTGCCTATGCTGATTGATCCGGCCATGGCTACCATTCAGGAGTTGAAGAGCTTTTTAATAGGAGAAGCACTTAATAGTGGAAAGTCTTTATACGTCCAGTTGGTGGATGACACCGCCCCCCTCACCGCCTGGATTTTCAAATGGCTAGAAGCCCTTTTTGGGAGATCGTTGACGGCAAGACATCTGTTGGCCCTTCTGTTCATTTTCTTCCAAGCTTCTTTTTTTGGGATTTTGCTCATCAACAACAAAGCCTACAACGAAAACACCTATTTGCCATCGCTGGTTTTTGGATTACTTGCCTTTTACTCGTTTGATATGTTGTCGGTTTCGCCCGAATTGCTGGCCTCCACAGCATTGTTGTTTGCTCTAAATAATCTTTTTAAAGAGATTGAATTCAAAGTTCAGCGTGATGAGATCATCTTAAATTTGGGAGTATATCTAGGAGTCGCGTCTTTATTGGTTTTTAGCTACACCATTTTTCTAATAGGCACGTTGGCGATACTCATGGTTTTTACCCGAGTTACTTTTCGCAAGGCATTCCTTCTTGTTTTTGGGTTTCTATTACCACACGCCATAATTTTTTTGTTTTACTTCTTTTGGGACAATCAGGCTGCATTGGCAGAGTACTTTTATCTCCCAAATCTGACGTTGGAGACGTGGGCTTTGGTGAGTTTCCGTTCGATTCTCGTGTTGGCGATTGTGCCCATCTTGTACTTTGTTCTTTCACTCTTTATGCTAAATCGGGAAGCGCATTTTACCAAGTACCAATCGCAATTGCTGCAAGTGATGTTTCTGTGGCTGCTCGTGGCGGCTGTTGAAATCGTAGCTACGCGTGCACGCACACCGCATAGTTTCTTCACGTTCGTTCCTCCGTTGGCTTATTTTATCAGCCACTACCTGTTACTTATTCGTAGAAAGAGAATAGCTGAAATGGTGCTTTGGATTTTTCTTGTTGGGTTGTTGACGATGAATTGGGCGACCAGAAAGGGCAAAGTTTCATTGGTAAATTTCGCAACACTTTTTCCTTCCGCTTCTCCAGACTTGCCCGTGATCAAAGAAAAAAGAGTGCTTGTGTTGGGAGATGAGTTTGAGGTATACAGCAAAAATGAAATGGCGGGTTGTTTTTTAAATTGGAATCTATCGAAAGGTATTTTTGAGCATCCTGAATTTTTTCAGAACGTGGTTTTCATAGATCAATGTTTCCAGCAAGACCCACCGGATGTTATTTTTGACAAGCAAAATCTCCTGCAACCATTTTTAGAAAAAATTCCGCGCATGAAAAGTCAATTCAGACGGGAAGCGGATATGTACTATAGAATCAACAATTGATTTTATCAACCCTTCGGCCGTGCCGACCACCCTCGAAACTGGAATGCAGGAATTTATCTAGAATTTTTTCAGCCAATTCCACACTTACATGCCGGGCAGGAATGCAAAGTACGTTTGCATTGTTGTGTGTTCTGGCAAGTTCAGCCAATTCCTCTTTCCAGCAGATGGCGGCTCTAATACCGTGATGTTTGTTGGCAGTCATTGCCACCCCATTTGCGCTTCCACATAGCAGCAACCCCAAATCAAACTCATTTTTTTCTACCGCACGGGCAACAGGGTGAGCAAAATCGGGGTAGTCGGCCGACTCAGCATTGTGTGTGCCAAAGTCTTCTACGGTAAACCCGTTTGTTTGAAGCCATTTTTTGAGAATCTCCTTATACTCAAATCCGGCATGGTCTGCCCCGATAGCAATTTTTGTCATCATGAGTTTTGTTGATCGGCACGCAGTTCAGCCGCTTCTTGTTTTAACTTCCTTTTTACAACAACGCTTGAGATATAGATGCTAATTTCAAAAAGCACATATAAAGGTAAAGAGATCACCGTCAAACTAAAAGGATCACCGGATGGCGTAATGACAGCACCGAGAATCAAAATTACAACAATAGAATGCTTGCGGTATTTGCGCATTAGCTCGGGTGTCACAATACCCACTTTAGAAAGAAAGTAAATGACCATGGGAAACTGGAACAAGATACCGCAGCCTAAGATCAAGCTTGCGATGGTTGATACATATGAAGTAATATCAAACTCATTGACAATCATGTCGCTAATCGAATACGTTGCCAAAAACCAGATGGTGGTGGGAGCAAGAATATAGTAGCCAAATAGAATTCCGACACTAAAGAGAAACGACACGGCAAAAACAGCCCCTTTGGAATATTTTATTTCTTTTGACTGAAGCCCAGGCTTTACGAAGCGCCAGAGCTCCCAAGCAACATACGGAAAAGCGACAATCAAGCCGATGACAAAAGAGGCTGTGAGGGACATCATGAACTGCCCCGTCATGTTACGACTCTGGAGTTTGAAAGGCAGGTCAGTCACGCAAAGGTCATTGAAACCAAAGAGCTTGCCCAATTCACACATGTACTTGAAGGTGGGGAAATTGATTTTAGCAGGCGCGAAAATGACGTACTCAAAAATCTCTTTTATAAAAGCAAAGCACGCGATCATTGCAATTAAAATCACGCTGACGGAACGCACCACGTGCCACCTCAACTCCTCCAGGTGATCGAGGAATGCCATTTCTTTTTCTTCTGCCATAATTCAAAAAATTCCGCTGCGTCAAATTCGATTATATAGAAACTGATAGAAAACGCTGGTTTGGAAGAGCACGAGAAAAAAACAAAAGGTGATTCACTACTTGAAAAGTGTTCGTTCAATTCGAATTAGCCTTTCTTCCAATTGATCGATCTTATCCAGCTTACCAATCAATTTTTCGATAGCCTCTGCAAGACGCATGTTAGAAAGCCTCATTTCTGATATTTCCAGGTTTGTTTTTTTTTGTGTCTCCGCTAATCGATCTACGGTTGGGATCAATTCGGCCATTAGTACCGTTAATTGTTTTATTTGATCTTCCGGATTCATTATTAAAAATTGTAAAAATACACAAAATCACAACGATAATGGTCAGTTTAAAGGGAAGCGCTTCATCAACGCATTTACTTTGCGCTTTACTGCCTTCAGATGTTTTTCATCAGCTGGTTTTGCCAATGCCTCATCGATCAGATCAACAATCTTCACAACATCTTTCTCTTTTAGCCCACGCGTGGTCACTGCGGGCGTACCGATTCGCATACCGGAAGTGATCATAGGCGATTGTGTATCAAATGGAACCATGTTTTTATTAATAGTTATGTCTGCTTTGATCAATGACTCTTCAGCAATTTTTCCAGTTAAATTTTTCGAGCGAAGATCAATCAGCATTAAATGGTTATCGGTGCCACCGGAAATAATCTTATACCCTTTTGCGACAAACGCATCTGCCATTGCTTTTGCGTTTTTTGCTACTTGAACGATATACTCCAGATACTCATCTGATAGCGCTTCGCCAAATGCAATCGCTTTTGCTGCGATAACATGTTCTAGTGGGCCACCCTGTGTTCCCGGAAACACTCCCGAATCTAACAAGGATGACATTTTTCGCAATTCTCCTTTTGGCGTTTTCAAACCAAAGGGATTGTCAAAATTTTTGCCGATCATGATCAACCCTCCGCGAGGGCCACGCAATGTTTTATGTGTAGTAGTGGTTACGATATGGCAATGTTTGAGTGGGTCATTTAGCAAGCCACGTGCAATCAAACCTGCAGGATGCGAAATGTCGGCCAACAATAATGCGCCCACGCTGTCTGCTGCTTTTCTAAGTTTTTCATAATCCCAGTCTCTACTGTAAGCAGACGCTCCGCAGATTACCATCTTGGGTTTTTCACGCTGAGCTATTTCAATTACTTTGTCAAAATCAATCAATCCGGTTTCTTGTTCGACTCCATAAAAAGAAGGCTGATATAACTTGCCGGAAAAATTAACAGGCGACCCGTGGGTAAGATGGCCGCCATGAGAAAGGTCAAATCCCAGAATCTTGTCGCCAGGTTTTAGGCAGGCAAGCATTACTGCTGCATTGGCTTGAGCGCCAGAGTGGGGCTGCACATTAGCCCATTCTGCCCCAAATAATTCTTTAATGCGATCAATGGCGAGTTGCTCTACTTCATCTACTACCTCACATCCCCCGTAATAGCGTTTCCCGGGCAGCCCTTCGGCATATTTATTGGTAAGCACAGAACCCTGAGCCTTCATCACTTGTGCTGAAGTAAAATTTTCAGAGGCAATCAGTTCGATACCGTGCTCCTGGCGTTGCTTTTCTTTTTCAATGAGGTCAAAAATGACTTTGTCGCGTTTCATAGTGCTTGTTTAAAAAGATGGGCAAAAATAAGCGAAGGGCTTGAATTGTTTCGCCTTTTGTGGTCATTAATACAGCGCGCTGGCAATTCACCACCCACCACTACTTCCACCACCCCCAAAACTTCCACCGCCCCCGGAGAAGCTACTGCCGCTGCTTCCCGATGAAGACCAGCCGCCACCCGATCCGCCCACCCGGCCCGATTGCCATTCCATTAGTTCTCTACCGCTTTTGATCACCCAAATGCGGAGCAGAGGATACAGGATCAAGTACCCGTAGAACCACCACCACCCAAGTATCAGACCCATGAAAGCGGCATAAAACGGAATCAAAAAAACATACAGCACCCAAGCCATATAGCCTTTTGAAAATAGACCGATGCCTGCAAAGATTCCCAAAAAGCAGAAGATGATCAGTCCGACAATAATCTTTGTTTTAACATCCATATTGTCTATCGAATTTTCATTTCGATCGTCTGATGAGTACTCACCACCAACGGCCTGAACAACAGATTGAATGGCTGCCGTGATACCTGCATCATAGTCGCCCCTTCGAAACGCAGGTGCCATTTCATTTCGAATGATGCGATTGCAAATGGCATCGGTCAACACGCCTTCCAGGCCCAACCCTACTTCAATACGCATTTTGTGATCGTCAATAGCAACCAAAACAAGCACTCCGTTATCGTTCGCCTTCGTACCCATTTTCCATTTTTCGACAACTTTCAACGAGTAATCTTCAAGCACCTCGCCCTCTAGCGACTGAATAATGAGAACTGCAATTTGATTGCCGGTAGAGTCTTCGTATTGGCTTAACTGTTTTTCAAGTTGATCGACTGTTTCTTGGTTAAGCACACGCGCGTCATCATGGATACGTTGACCCCACAACTCGGGAATTGCTTTTTGCCCGGATGCTGTGATTACAGAAAGGGCGACAGCCAGAAAAACAAAAATAGACTTACTAAATCCCATACCGATGTAAATTTTTTTGATAGATCAAGTTTACATGAAATGTCTTACGTAGTGAATCAGCGTTTTTGTGATGGCTACCACGAGTCGCTTGAACCGCCCCCCCCAAAGCCGCCCCCGCCTCCAAAGTCGGAACCGCCTCCCCATGATCCGTCCGAGCGTCCGCCACCACCTAACAGTGACCCGGCCATGCCAGCAGCCCAGTAGCCACCCATACCTCCGCCACCTCCTTTGCGCCTCGACAGAGCAATAATAATGATGATGATCAAAATTAAGGTAGCCCATGGCGAGCGACCACCACGCTTGCCGCGCTGGGGTGGATTTTCGTTTACATAGGTTCCTTTGATGGCCTGAATGATCGCGATGGTGCCTGCCAGAATTCCGGCATCGTAGTTTCCTTGTCTGAATTGCGGGGCGACTTCATTTCGATTGATTCGACTTGACAACGCATCCGTTAGAACTCCTTCTAGTCCTTGCCCCACTTCAATGCGCATCTTTCTATCCTGAATGGACACAATGAAGATGACACCATTGTCTTTCTTTACATCGCCCGCTTTCCAGGCATCAGCCACACGAATGCCGAAGCCATCAATATCTTCTCCTTCCAATGACGGAACAATTAGAATGGCAATTTGATTGGAGGTGGAGTCGCGTTCTGCTTTTAGTATTTGTTCTAGTTGGGCAATTGTTCCGGGCGAAAGTACATTGGCTTCATCGTGAACCCATACGCCACCATGTGCCGGCACCGCTCGCTGCGCAAATGCGGAGGCATTAAGCAATAGAACAATAGCAACTAGAAAACAGCGTAGGGAGAAATACATTCGGTTTGGCTTCATTGAAAAATGACTCATCGCAAAAATCGTTTCACTTTTCCATTCTCAAATCATCCCGAAGCTCATTCACATCATCGACTGTTTTCAAAAACCCTTTTTCTAAAAGAATCTCACCACAGCGTAAAATAGCAGCTTCTATACCTTCTGTTACTTTGCCCAACCTTACGTTTTCTGTAATGGCGCGCACCATTTTGTCCCACTCTTTCTGTTCAACCACTTTGCTGATGCCGCGATCTGCCATCACGATTACTTCGTGCTCAAAAAATGATATGAAAAGCATGATGCCCGTGCGGTGCCGTGTATTGAATACTTCTTCTTCCAAAAATGCATTTTCGGCTCGCTGACGAGTCACTTTGTCCATGTGCGATTGACTCATGAGCAAGCGTTTTAAGGGTTCGATAAAAGTAGTGACCCCTGCGCCAATAAAACCAGCCAGCGTAATGGATAAGAAGATCAACAATGGATCGTAGATGGCCAGTGCGGGAATATATCGGTCAAAAACAATGATCGCGAGAAAAGCTAATCCGGCCAGCAGCAGAAACCCACGATAAACGGCTATTGAATAAGTACCACTGCGTTCTACAAAAACGGGCACAATTTCTCCCGATATTTTGTCTTCGGCAGTGCGAACGGCCGCTTTGATGCGCTCTAAGTCTTGCTGACTAAATCTGCTTTGGATGGACATATTAATTGGTTTGAGAAGTGCTAAGTTGACAAGATTCCTCGCAAAGTTAATGATTTCCTTTTGTCTGTTCGAAATACTTGATCGCGATGGCTAGGTAGGATTCTTTAGTGGCCTAGCAAGAAGGGGATGATGCAAATTAGATTAAAGATTGAATGATAGAATATCGACCAAGCGATTCCATTTTTCAGCCTAACAAAAGATAGACATATGCCAGTTACGCCTTGTGGGATTACCGCAAATAGCAAAACTAAAGTCACCCCAACCGAGACATTGCTCACATCATAATTCGAAATATGGACCAGTGCAAAAAGTGTGCACGAAAAATATAGCAGCCGTCTTTTTGTTCTCAACGAAATTTTCAATCTGTCTTCTTTCAAAACGAGAAGCGTTATACATAGAACCACAAATGCTGTCACTATTATGAAGTAGCGACTCAAATAGGGATGTAACAATACTTGTCCAAAGGAGTATGTAAAAGCGCCAGCAGAAAGGCCAACCATAAATCTTGTGAAAACTAAAAACCCTCGAAAAGTAAGCTCTTCGATGAGCGGTGCCAAAACCACTGCAAAGAGAAATACATTTAGCTTTGGCAATTCCTTTAAGGAACGAAAGCGCTGAGAAAGAATTGAAAAAGGAGAGCTTACCTCCATCATTGAGAAAACAAGGGAAATGAAAGCCAGGATTATCCCCCAAACCAGCAACATCCTTACATTTAAAAAAAAAGCTGCTTTTAGATTTTTGTATTTCTCCAAGAATGGAAGTTCGTGAACTACGAACTTGGGATTGAGTAAAAACAGATAGACTTCGGATTCAAGAATTTTCCTCATGCGCTATTTCAATCAGTAAATTACTTGATTGAACGTAAAAGAAGGGAAACATTCACGAATCTCAGCACAGTCAATTCACTAAACTCAATGCGCCTTTCTCTTTTGCGTCTAAAGCAGACGACCCCATCAAAAACTCATCTACCGCTCGTGCCGCTTCACGCCCTTCACTAATTGCCCAAACTACTAGTGACTGACCTCTTCGTGAATCTCCGCAAGCGAAAATATTTTCTGCAGAAGTTTGATAGCGTTGACACTTGATGTTTCCCCGGTCATCGTAGTCTATTCCTAGTTGATCAAGGAGGCCATTGTGTTGCGGGTGAAGGAACCCCATTGCCAACAAAGCTAATTCGCATGGGATTACTTTTTCTGTCCCTGGGATTTCAATAAATGCTGGTGGTTTGCCTGCTGCCTGTTTCACTTCCACCTCAGCAATTTTTAAACCCGTCAGGTTTCCATTTTCGTCTCCGACAAACTCTTTTGTTACTATGGACCAATTGCGTTCACAACCCTCTTCGTGTGAGGAGGATGTGCGCAGTATCATTGGCCAACTTGGCCAGGGCATGCTAGTGGTTCTCTCTTTTGGTGGCTTTGCTAAGATTTCAATTTGTGTAACTGACTTTGCGTGATGGCGATTGCTAGTGCCCACACAATCTGAGCCTGTGTCTCCTCCGCCAATCACGACTACATTTTTATGCGTTGCCCAAATTTCTTCTTCCTCAATTTTTTTGCCACTCACTCTTCTATTTTGTTGAGTGAGAAATTCCATTGCAGGATACACACCCTTTAAATTTCTACCGGGTATAGGCAAATCTCTTGGAATCGTAGAGCCAATGCAGAGAAGCACTGCATCAAAGTCCTCTTGCAATTGCTCAATCGAAATACTTTCTCCTACCGTTGCATTCACAATAAATTTGACGCCCTCTTCTTTCATCAGGTTGATTCTGCGATCGAGTACCTGTTTATCCAATTTAAAATCAGGGATGCCGTAGCGGAGTAGCCCACCCACTTCATCAGCACGCTCTAAAACAGTCACATCATGCCCGGCATAATTGAGCTGAGCGCCAGCCGCTAATCCTGCCGGGCCAGATCCGATGATGGCAATTTTCTTTGTTGTTCTCGTGACAGGCATTCGGGGCTTGGCATAACCCTCTTCAAATGCCTTTTCAATAATCATCTTTTCGATGTACTCGATCGTAACGGGGGGTTTGTTGATCCCCAATACGCAGGAAGCTTCACAGGGTGCCGGACAAATTCTTCCCGTGAATTCAGGAAAATTGTTCGTTGAAATAAGCGTTTCATAGGCGAGCTTCCAGTTGCCCTGATACACCGCATCATTGAATTCAGGTATGATATTTCCTAGCGGACAGCCTGAATGACAAAACGGAGTGCCACAATCCATACAACGCGAAGCCTGCTTTATACCAATACGCGTATCTATCGCTGCGTCTACTTCATTGTAGTCATTGATGCGTTCTTTCGGATCGCGCTTTTTTGGCAATTCTCTTTCAAACTCTAAAAATCCGGTTGGTTTTCCCATACTTTTTTATCCCCGATTCAAATTTTCATTTGCTTGCCTAGCACACTTCCACCAAAAACGAAGAGTAAGAGTGCTACCCGCAACGCGATACAAAGTGGCCGCCAGCTCTTAGAGGGCGAGTTCGACTTTCGAACAGTTGATCCCGCCCTCATATCACAAATTATACTGTGTACCAAAAATCAACGCTCCACCTTCAACACTTCGGTTTGGATCGCCCAAAACCGGATGGAAATTAATGATGAAAAATGTCAATTAGTAGAAATGTTAACTTCCATCGAGCCTAATATAACAATTTCTTGTTGCTCAGTAGGCTTACCCAAAAACAACAAGTCATTGTAACCAGCCCATGCACTTTGTGGATATAATTTATTAAGTGGACATCCGTCACGATAGACAGATACAAAAACCATCAATCCATAATTTTTATCAACTGGATTATGAATTAATCTCTTAATGATATGATCCCAATTGATTTCTTTTTCGTTTATGAGTAGTGAAATTACTTTTATCAACTCTCTATCCGCAGATTCCGAGAATAGCACAGAATCTAATTTATGCGATACCCCATTTACGATAAATTTCAAGGAAAAGAAATTCATCTCACACCAATTTTTTGAGTCTATTGTCTTTCTGGCATAACTTGAAATCCCCATTCTAATTTGATACAAAAGCTGATCGGCTGGTGATCCTAAAAATTTTACATCACTTGCATTTTGTCCAAATGAAGTATGGCAAAATACCCGCAGGCATAAAAAAGTAAAAAGCCTAATTGTAATTTGTTTCTGATGCGTCATTATCATCTTTCTTGATTCGCATAAGTTCAATTTGACTTTCTTGATTTGCGTTTTTACTAAAATGCGTACTTTTTAAATATTTATCGATAAGAAAAATTAGTAGTCTATAATAGAGGTTCGCACTGGACTTAAAATAACTATTTCGTATAAATTTCTGTTTTCTATCATAATTAATTCGTTAAAAATTGGCCACCAAGAAACCTCATCAAGCTTCAACAAAGGGCATTTGTCCCTGGTTAAATGAATTGGCAAAATCATTTCGATTTTTTCTTTAATGCAATCATGATTGAGCTCGTTAAGCACCGAACGCCAATCAATATTATTCTTCTTTACTAGTAAAGAAGTTGTTGCTTTCAATTCTTGGTATACCGATTTTGAGTATATAACAGTATCACAAATAAAAGTCTTTGTATTAATAATAAATTTAATTGAAAAAAAATGTGGATCGCAATTGATCTTACTATTACTATCACTTTTCCTTATTGAGGCCCTTATCTCTCTGGTTATAGGTGAGATTAACTGATTTGAAATTAATCTGCCATTTCTTGCGTTTTGGCCGCACAGTGGGAAAGAGATTAAGCCAATTGCCAATAGAAATAATAATCTATTGACACTTAGTTCCTGAATTGCCATCTGCATGATTTTTATTGATTGACGTGATTTCGTTCGCTTTAATTGGGTTATTATTAACTAGGTTTTGCCACGCTGAAGTCTCATGTAACCCACCCCATGATAATGCGCGAGCCTGATTGTCTGAAATATTAGGGAAAAGCCCTTTGAGAGCAGACGACATCAAATTAATGTAATTACTTGCCATTTCTTCATGGTCATTAAATTTTTTAGGGTCTCTTGAATAACCAAGATAAGCGTGCAAAACTTCATGGAAGATTGTAGAAATAATCATTTCTTGTGAAGCAATCGGCAACGAATTTACGTTAAGAAACACATCCGCCAAAATCCTACCATTGTCTTGAGGAGATACATTTGCTTCACCTAAAGTAGTGGCAGGTAAATCATTAACTTCATGAAAGCTCAAATCGAAAGGCTCGGAATTTTCAAAAATCAAATTTATAATTCTTGATATCTGGTTATCAATGTTTTCATAAACTGCCTTTGTAACCATGGCTTGAAGACATGAATCTTTAATAAAATTATAGACCGAATCCTTGATTTGCTCTCGTCTTAAATCATCCAGCATCTGCTTATTGTCCACAATAGAAATATTTTTCGATGAAGTTTTGCTACCCCCTACGCTTCCATCACCAGAACTTATTGAGCCCCCATCAATACTCCCGCCAGAAGTAGTACATGCCCGATAGCTTTCTGTATAATATGTTGTACTTGAGTATCCACCTACTTCTATAGTCGTAGGGAAGGTGATCATGATTTCATAACATTCAATTGAAGCACTACGTCCATTTGCAGATGGCGCATTATTAAAAGTTGAAAGCAAAATTTCGTCATTCAAATTAGTCAATTCAATATTAGGTATCGTTTTTTGATCGGTGTGCATTCTTATGGTATAGGGATAGAATACTTTGTTTTGATTAACAATAATCAAATTTCTTAAAACCAATTTTCCTTTTACCAAAACGGATGGTATTGGAACAGAGTATACCGTTTTACCTGAATCAAACTGCTCGCGCAGTACTCGTGACCAATCAGCACTATTAAAAAAATCGATCTCTTGTTTGCCTCTTGAATTAACATTGGACTTAATATTTGGGTAGATATAATTCTTTAGGATATCATCTTCAACCAATCTTATAATTTGCTTTTTTGGTAGACTAGGTGCCTTAATATCTTTTTGTAGACAGCCTGTCATTAAGACGATCAAAACAAGTACTTGAGTATTGATTTTTTTGCTCATGGTTTTTTTGTTAATCCTTGAATATCGTTCGCAAATTTTTAATAATCAAATTTTAGCTTGAAAAAATTCTCCTTCTAAAAATTGTAGCTGCTTTAGTTGGAGAGAATACAACCCGTCTTTTAATTAATTCACAGACTGCTGAATAGTCACACTCACAAACTTGTTCAACTTCTCTTTCTCCAACACCGCCTTGTAATCAATCGGCATCACTTTTACAAAATGTTTGAAAGCGGTTTGCCAGTAGCTTAAGATATGAGCCGCTATTTTGCTTTGAGTAAATTCATGATGCGATAAGATCATTTTCTTTAACAGCAATTCGTCATCGTTCTCCAATGTATCTAACAACACCATTTCCATGTTGCAATTTTTCACGAAGGTTTTATTCACATCCCACACATAGGCAACACCACCGCTCATGCCGGCAGCAAAGTTTCTTCCGGTATCCCCTAAGATTACGACAGTACCTCCTGTCATATATTCGCAGCCATGATCGCCCACGCCCTCTACAACGACTTGCACTCCCGAATTACGCACGGCAAAACGTTCACCGGCCATTCCATTGATATAACTTTCACCGGAGGTGGCACCAAAGAAAGCAACGTTGCCCGCAATGATATTTTTTCCTGCATTATAGTTTGATTTTTTATTCGGATAGAGAATCAGCTTTCCTCCCGATAACCCTTTTCCAAAATAATCATTAGCATCACCTTCCAATTCAAAAGTTACGCCACCGGCAGTAAAAGCACCAAAGCTTTGACCCGCTGTGCCTGTGAATTTATAATGGATTGTATCTTTTGGCAGACCCGGCCCGCCATAGATTTTTGAAATCTCATTGGAAAGCATCGCCCCCACCGCACGATCTTGATTGGAAATAGAAAAACCATCATTTACATTTTCCACATTCTTCAACGCTCCTTGTGCTTTGGCGATCAATTTCCGATCGAGCACATTTTCAATTTCATGATCTTGTTCTTCTTGCTTGAACAAGGCTACATCCAAATTCATGGGCTCTTTAAAAAGCAACGGGGACAAATCCAAGTGTTGATTTTTCCAATGCGCATCGCCTTCACTCAACTCAAGTCGATCGGCCTGCCCCACCATTTCGCTCACTTTTCTAAAGCCCAACTCAGCCATGATTTCACGCAGCTCCTCCGCCAAAAATTCAAATAAGTTCACCACGTACTCCGGCTTACCGGTAAAGAGCGCCCGCAATTCTTTGTTTTGAGTGGCTACGCCAACAGGGCAAGTATTCAAATGACATTTGCGCATCATAATGCAGCCGGAAGTCACCAATGCGGCTGTTGCTACTCCCCATTCCTCTGCGCCAAGCAAAGCGGCAATCGCTAAATCTTTTCCTGTGCGAATCTGTCCATCGGTTTGCAGTACAACCCTTCCACGCAACTTATTCTTCACTAGCGTTTGATGCGCTTCAGCCAAGCCTAGCTCCCACGGCAATCCGGCATGACGTATCGAACTGATAGGCGATGCACCCGTGCCGCCATCATGACCGGCAATCAAAATCACATCTGCATGTGCTTTCGCCACGCCAGACGCAATGGTACCCACACCGGCTTCAGAGACCAACTTTACACTGATGCGCGCTTCGCGGTTGGCATTTTTCAAATCAAAGATGAGCTGCGCTAAATCCTCGATAGAATAAATATCATGATGGGGTGGAGGTGAAATTAACCCAACACCAGGTGTTGAATGACGTACTCTTCCGATCCAGTCATCTACTTTATGACCTGGTAGCTGACCACCTTCACCAGGCTTGGCACCTTGCGCCATTTTAATTTGCAATTCTTTAGCGTTGGTCAGGTAATGACTTGTTACCCCAAACCGTCCGGAAGCGACTTGCTTAATGGCAGAGTTTTCCCAATCGCCATTTGCTTTTTTTACAAATCGAATTTCATCTTCACCACCCTCGCCACAATTGCTTTTTCCACCAATGCGATTCATCGCAATCGCCAAGGTGCTGTGCGCTTCATGGGAAATAGATCCGAACGACATCGCCCCCGTGGCAAACCGTTTAAAAATACTTTCTTTCGACTCCACTTCACTTAGTGGAATAGACTTAGCCTTTCTAAATTTTAACAAGCTGCGAAGCGTTATCGCTTTTTCACTTTGGTCGTTGATGAGAGTCGAATACTTTTTGAAAAGGCTGTAATCTTTTGCTTTAGTCGATTGCTGCAGTAAATGAATGGTTTGCGGATTGAACAAATGCGCTTCACCACGCTGCTTCCATTGATACACACCGCCAACTTCTAATTTTGGATTTGAATTGGCTGTTTTTGGGAAAGCAAGTGAATGTTTTGCCAATGCTTCCTTGGCGATGTCATCCAATTTTAATCCACCGATGCGAGAAACCGTTCCGGTAAAATATGGGTCGATGACTTCTTGATGAATTCCCAAGGCTTCGAAAATCTGAGCTCCATGGTACGATTGCAATGTGCTGATGCCCATTTTGCTCATCACCTTCAATAACTCTCCGGAAACTGCCTTTTTATAGTTGTAGAGCGCCTTCTCTTCGGTGAGTTCTTCACTAAAGAGGTTCCGCTTCTTCATGTCGTGAATGGTTTGATACACCAAATAGGGATTAACACCAGAAGCACCAAAGCCCACAAGTGTGGCATAGTGGTGAGTTTCCCACACATCACCCGCCTCTACCAACAACCCCACTTTTCCGCGAAGACCTTTTCGGATTAAATCATGATGCACAGCAGATACTGCCAACAATGATGGGATCTGCGCATGACCACTGTCAAAACTTCTATCGGAAAGAATGATAATAGTAAACCCATCTTCAATCGCATCGGTCACGTATTGACAGACACGGTTTAGTCCTTTCTCCAATGATCCTGGTTCTCCATCGGCTTTGAAGTAGGTGTAAATCGTTTTGGTTTGCAGATGGCGGTGATCGATGTATCGAATTTTTTCTAATTCATTGTTGGATAAGATGGGAGTTGGTAATTCCAACGTAATGCAATGCTCCGGAGATTCTTCCAATAAGTTGAGTGAGCCACCTACATGTGACGCAAGCGACATCACCAAGCGTTCACGAATCGGATCAATAGGAGGATTGGTAACTTGAGCGAAAAGTTGCTTGAAGTAACTCGACAAATGCTGTGCTTGTCGGGAGAGCACGGCCAATGGAGTATCGTTACCCATGGAGCCCAACGCTTCTTTACCCGTCTCACACATTTGCGCTAAAATCATCCGCAAGTCTTCGGATGTGTAGCCGAATGAAATCTGACGTTTTAAAAATGTGATCGGATCGTATTTATGAAAACTTCCTCCGGGCTCTGGCAAATCGATAAGGCGTACTTTGTTTTCTTTTACCCACTTCCCGTAAGGTTGGCGTGTGCAAATATCTTTCTTCAATTCATCATCGCTGATGATGCGGCCTTGCTCTAAATCGACCACAAACATTTTTCCCGGCTGCAAGCGACCTTTCGAAACTATCTTAGCTGGATCGATGTCAATCACGCCTACTTCAGAGGCCATCACCACGAAATCATCGTCAGTCACCACAAAGCGAGAAGGTCTTAGCCCATTTCGATCCAAGGTGGCACCCACAATTTTCCCATCGGTAAAAGTGATGGAAGCGGGGCCATCCCAGGGTTCCATTAAGTTAGCGTGGTATTCGTAAAAATCTTTTTTTTCTTCTGTCATCGCCTCGTTGCCATCCCAAGCTTCTGGGATGAGCATCATCATCACATGAGGCAACGGTCGCCCTGCATGAACGAGTAACTCGATTACATTATCAAGATTGGAAGAATCAGATTGCCTGGGGTTGCAGATTGGCAAAATCATGTTCAACTCTTCCCGAGTAAAGTGAGGCGAAGAGAAAAAAGCTTCTTTAGATTTTAGCCAATTGATATTGCCCTGCACCGTATTGATCTCGCCATTGTGCGCGATGAATCGAAACGGCTGAGCTAAGCGCCAGGAGGGAGAAGTATTCGTAGAAAAACGAGAATGGATCACCGCCAACGCGGAGACCACCTCGTCATTTTCTAAATCCGGAAAATAGGGCTTTAGTTGTCCACTCGTAAGCATGCCTTTATAGGCAATTGTTTTGTAAGACAGCGTAGAAAAATAGAATTGATTATCGACACCCTTGATCGATTCGGTGATTAAATGCGTGACGTATTTTCTGAGTATGAAAAGTTTGCGTTCAAATTCTTCGGGATCAACTCCTGCATCTAGCCGCCTTATGAAAACCTGCTCCATCACAGGCTCTGCCAACAATGCGGTTTCTCCAAGTTCCTTGTTGTTTGTTGGGAGCACCCGATAGCCGAGGAGTCCCATTTTCATTTTTTTGATTTGCCGATTTAATAAGGTTCTACATTCCTCCCGCACCTTAACATCGCGTGGAAAGAACATCAGGCCAACGCCATAGCTTCCATAGGCAGGTAATTTGAAACCAAGACGGCCACATTCACCAATAAAAAATTCGTGAGGTACCTGTATAAGAATGCCAGCTCCATCGCCAGTATTCGGTTCGCAGCCGCACGCTCCGCGGTGGGCCATGCGCTCAAGCATGGTGAGCGCATCGGTGATTACCTGATGCGATTTTCTTCCCTTAATGTTGGCGATGAAACCAACACCACACGAATCTTTTTCAAACTCTTCGCGGTATAATCCTTGGCTATTTTGGTTGTTCACTTCTTGAAAATTGCTTAAAGGGGACTTTTCAAGAAATAAATTTAAAGCCTTGGAACACCAATTAGTTGGTTTAGGTCAAGTATTTTAAAAAAATCGTGTAATCTTAGCTAACAGTTAGTAGCGGAATCGGTTGAAAGAAGATATTTTGCACGTAAAAACGAATCGATCTATTCAAAAAGACAATTTGTACTATGATAAACCAATACATTCAAACCAACCAAGATCGTTTTCTCTCCGAATTGTTCGATCTTCTCCGCATTCCTTCGGTCAGCGCTGACAGCAAGCACAAACCAGATGTGCGCAAAGCGGCCGAGTATGTCGTTCAAAAACTGAAAGATGCTGGAGCTGATAAGGTAGAACTTTGCGAGACGAAAGGACATCCGATTGTGTACGGAGAAAAAATGATTGATCCTTCAAAACCAACTGTATTGGTTTATGGTCATTATGATGTTCAACCGGCTGATCCGTTAAACTTGTGGGACTCTCCTGCTTTTGAACCAGTCGTCAAAGACGGTAAAATTTATGCGCGTGGTTCTTGCGATGACAAAGGTCAGATGTACATGCACATCAAGGCCTTCGAAGCCATGATGAAACTGAATCAACTCTTGTGCAATGTAAAGTTTATGATTGAGGGTGAGGAAGAAGTGGGTTCGGATAACCTTGGCACATTTGTGAAGGAAAATAAAGCAAAGCTTAAAGCGGATGTTATTTTAATTTCAGATACGTCCCTCATTTCTCTTGATACACCTTCGATTACGGTGGGCTTGCGTGGATTGAGTTACATGGAAGTAGAAGTGACCGGGCCAAATCGCGATTTGCACTCGGGCGTTTATGGGGGAGCAGTAGCCAATCCGATCAACGTCTTGAGCGAAATTATTGCTTCCATGCATGATAAAAACGGAAGGATCACCATTCCGGGATTTTATGACAAAGTTGCGGAGTTAACTGCCGAAGAAAGAAACGCATTAAACAAAGCTCCCTTTAATCTAGATGAATACAAGAAGGAGTTAGCGATCAACGATGTAAAAGGCGAAGCGGGTTATACTACTTTGGAGCGCACGGGTACTCGCCCAACTTTGGATGTTAATGGTATCTGGGGAGGCTACACAGGCGAAGGTGCAAAAACGGTATTGCCTTCAAAGGCTTCAGCTAAAATTTCTATGCGTCTGGTTCCCAACCAAAACAGCACCGAGATCACAGACTTATTCACGAAACACTTTCAATCCATTGCACCCAAGTCTGTAAAGGTAAAAGTGACTGCACATCATGGAGGCGAGCCTGCTGTAACGCCCACTAATTCAAAGGCGTTTCGTGCGGCCAGCAGCGCTTTTGAAGAGGTATGGGGCAAGGCTCCAATTCCAACCAGAGATGGTGGCAGTATCCCTATTGTTTCGTTGTTCAAAAAGGAGTTGGGCTTGGATACAGTGCTAATGGGATTTGGGCTGGATAGCGATGCGATCCATTCACCCAATGAACACTATGGTATCAAAAACTTTTTGATTGGCATTGAAACGATTGTGGCTTTCTATAAGCATTATTCAAAGTAGTTTGTGGAAGAGAGGGATGGAGTAAAAGCCTTGTATACAAAAAGTGAGAAAGCCTGGCGCAGTTGGCTAAAGGAAATAGGCACGCACAGCAACACCAAGGCAATAAAAAACCTCCAGGTTTTTTGAAACCTGGAGGTTGACAGTAAACTTTGAAAAAATCCTTTAAGGCTCTCTCTTAAACTCCTCAAAGGTTTTTAAAACTATAGGTTGCAAAGGGCCATCCTTTGACTGAAAAGCTGTTATCTTAGGAAGGTTTTTCTCTTTTATCTTTTTAAACTCGGCTTTGCTCTCAGTAAACCGAGTTTCGATGGCTGATAAGTTGGTGAGCTCTGCTTGATTCGGCTTGTAGTAGCTATCTGCAACTTTCGAATACAACTCCGCCATTTTTTCTCTCAACTGTGGCTCTGCAGCCCCCACATAGTTGTCACCTTTGGTTACCACTAGTTTTTCTTTCAAGGAGGTCAATTCGCCAATGAATGGCGTTGCAATTTTTGCACCTTGCGCATTCTTAGCCTTCACACTTTCGGAAATTTTAGTGTACTCATCAAGTGTATAAACCATATAGGCTAACTCCTCGGCCATATCAAATAATTTTTTAGTAGCCTCTTCTTGAAACTTGCGATCTGCCAAGGGAATATCTGATTTAGGATCGTATTGAATAACAATATCATTGGTATACGTTTCCTTTCCTTTTTGAATCACCGCTTTGTAAACGCCAGCAGGAACGCGAGGTGAAGTAAATCCGCCAAACGCAAAGGTTTTAGCAGCAGCCATCTTGGGGGGCTTGGTATTGTAATTCCACTCCACCACATTGATACCTTTGGATTTTCCAGGCCCAAGTTCAGTGATTTTATTTCCAGCAGCATCTTGAATTTCCAATGACATTTTGCCAAGGGTATGTCGCTTTTTTAAATAATAAATAATCTTTGCCGCGCTGCTTGGGTTGTCTCCGACAAATTGCGTTTCAGTACTTGCTCCACCGAATCCATTTGTTTCTGCTATGATCGTGGGTTTAGTATTAAAGAAGTGAAGATCTTTATTCATGTTCTCTTCTGTTAACTGACGGAGCGGACTTATGTCATCAATGATAATGATTCCACGGCCGTGCGTGGCGATCACTAAGTCATTTGTCTTTTTGTGTAGCTCCAAAAAGTGCACATTTGCTGCGGGCATGTTGTTGGTGAACTTGTACCAGTTCTTTCCACCATTCAGCGTGATGTACAATCCAAACTCAGTACCCACAAACAACAGATTTTCGTTTTCATAGTCTTCTTGAATGTTTCTGGCAAAGCCGTAGATGTCAGCAGTTACAATTGATTTCCAAGTAGCACCAAAATCAGTGGTCTTATAAATGTATGTGCCTTTATCACCAGTTTGGTATCCCGTGAAAACGGCATACGCATTACCTTTGCCAAACACACTTGCTTCAATATGATATACCATCGTTCCCTTGGGTAAGCCAGGGACATTAGCAGCTACGTTTGTCCAAGTTTTGCCACCGTCTTTTGTGATTTGCAAATTTCCATCATCGGTACCGGCCCAAATGATATTTTCATCCAGCGGGGATTCAGCGATGGTAAAAACGGTGCAATGATTTTCTGCGCCTGAGTTATCGCGAGATAATCCACCAGATGTTTCTTGTTCTTGTTTCTTCGGGTCGTTGGTAGTGAGATCTGGAGAAATTTTTGCCCACGTTTCACCCATATCTTCTGAGCGATGTACGTATTGGCTGCCCATATAAAAACGATCGGGTTTGTGTGCACTGATGGCCATTGCGGCATTCCAGTTGAAACGAAGTTTATTTTTCTTATCAGTTTCACCCGCACCAGCCAACGGCTGAATAGTTTTGGCTTGATCTTTTGCTACATCAAAACGCCAAACGTTTTCTGCGCCCTGCATTTCTGAGTAGATCAATTTTTTGGTTGGGTGCGGATAGGCACGATACCCGTCTCCTACTCCAATTCGCTTCCAGTCACGCGCTTCCACGCCACCGGGCGAACGGGATGGCCCAAACCAACTGCCATTGTCTTGCAACCCACCATAAACATTGTAGGGTTCTTCATTGTCAACGCTCACATGATAGAATTGGCACACCGGCATATTCTCTACAATCTCCAGAGTGGAGCCTCCATCCCACGAGCGATAAATTCCACCGTCTGTTGCAGCATACATTCTATCAGAATTTTTAATGTCAAAAACGATATCATGCACATCTGAGTGGTTGGGGCCAAGATTTTTAAAAGTCTTTCCGCCATCGCGGGAAATTGAACCGAGTAAACCTGCTTTGACGACTACATCTGGATTCCTTGGATCGACTTCTATCCGAGAGAAATAGAAGGGACGCACGACAATGCCGAAATCATTGTTGAGTTGCTTCCAACTTGCGCCTGCATCATCGCTACGATACAATCCTTTGTCTTTGTCTTGTTCTGATTCGATAACCGTGTAGAGAATGTTTGGGTTAGAAGGCGCAACGGCAATCGCCAATCGTCCTAATTTTCCTTTCGGGAATCCGTTGTGAATTTTGTTAAAAGTTTTTCCTGCGTCAGTAGATTTATACAATGCACTATTTAAACCGCCTGAGCTAAATGCCCACGGCTGCCTTCTGAATTCCCAGAACGTAGCATACACGATGTTCGGATCTTTTGGATCAAGCGTAAGATCACTGCAACCCGTTCTTTGATCTACATATAAGATTTTATTCCATGTTTTACCTCCATCTATCGTTTTGTAAAGGCCACGCTCTTCACTGTCATTCCAAAGTGGCCCAAGTGCAGCTACATAAATTTCATCTTTATTCTTTGGGTTTACTTGGATGCCTGCAATGCGTTCAGATTTTTCGAACCCCACCTTGATCCAATTGGTACCGCCATCCACTGTCTTGTATAAACCATCTCCAATGGAAACACTATTTCGGGTCCATGTTTCGCCAGTACCTACCCAAATTACATTATCAGGGTCAGACGGATCGATTTCTACCGCGCCAATAGACTGGCAGTGCTCATCAAAAATGGGATTGAAGGTAGCTCCACCGTTGCTGCTCTTCCATACGCCACCACCAGCAGTGCCTGCAAAAATCACACGGTCGTTGGTCGGGTGAAGTTCCATGTCAGTAATGCGACCACTCATCAGCGCGGGTCCAATATGGCGCGCCCTTATGTCGCCAAACAATTCTTTCCCTTTCGATATGGCATCTTGGCTAAAAGAAGTGGTGATGGTTAAGAGGAGAATAGAGGCAACTAACAGATATTGTTTCATCATACTTAACTTGTTTTAGGTTTTTGAATGGACTATAAAAAAAGAATACTTCAAATGTTGGTTTGAAGTATTCTTTTGTATTTGGAAACTAGATTACTTTTCACTTGGAAAAGCAAATGCGGCTACATCTACTTTAGGATTTAGCTCAATTGCGTTTATCGTTAATGGTGACCCACCCGCTTGACCTTTCACACCTTGCGCCATTGAGAACGGAAACATTAATCCGTTTACTTCTTGGTAGTCGCTCATTTTGTTTTGGGCAATCTGGCCTTTGGCAGGTCCCTCTTTGATTTCTGACTCAGACATTAGTGGAACAAAATTCTCAGCATCAAAGTAGTAAAATACTACATTTTCAGCATCTTTCCCGTCCACTTTGATTGGCTTTTTTGTTAACTTGATTTTGAAAGCTTCTGTGCCGTCAATTGTTTCTTTGCCCAACAACTCGACTTTGAGCCCACGCTCTTTATAAGTCAAAAACGGATCGGGAAATTCTCCAATATCTTTCTTGAAATTTTCGGTTGTTTCAGCATCACTTTTCTCAGCTTTCATATTCAAGAAATTGTGAGACCATAAAGTGCTACCATCAAATACACCTTGCATAATGTCTTTTCCTTGAAAAGTGACCTTGGTCATTTGACGCCCGTCCTTCAATTGCGTAATCACCAATGGTATTTCCATTCCGCCTTGATTAACTTTAGCACTCATCTTAATTCCTTCAAGAGCTTTCCATTTTGCAACTCCACCTGTATTTTCAAAATACTTGGCAATAATTTCATCGGCTGTTTGGGCTTGAACGAAAAAGGCACAGGCCGCGACTAATAGGGTAAAGATCAATTTACGTTTCATTGGATAGGGTTTTAAATTGTTTAAATTTTGTTATCAGACGGTTTTAAAGACAATATGTTGCTAATAAGGTCAGAAAATTACGGGAAATTTTTTGTCTACGAATAGACCAATGCGTTTATTCCTCGATCAAATTCGCAAGGCTTCGTTACTTTTACGACCAAATCAATCGATAAGATGTCAAAGAATTGGGTTTTAGCCCTCATTGGGGCATTTGCTTTTACTTTTTCAGTGTCAGCACAAGTGCTGAATCCGGCCAAATGGTCCACATCAACGACAACAGAATCTGCAAAAATTGGAGACGAGCTAGATCTGATTTTTAGAGCTACCATCGATAACAGTTGGTACTTATATTCTTCTGAATTTGATTGCGAAGATGGCCCCATCAAAACAACCTTTACTTTTAGGCCGAATTCAAGTTATCAACTCGTGGGGGAGTTGAAAGCCATCCATCCAATTGATAAGCACGATAAGATCTTTGAATGCGATGTGAAGATTTTTAAGGGCGCTGCCGAATTTCGCCAACGGATAAAAGTTCTTGCGGCCAATCTAAAAGTAGAGGGAGAATACGAATATCAGGTTTGCACAGAAATAACAGGACAATGTGTGCCGGGAAACGGGGAGTTTGTGTTTGATAAGATTAAAGTAGAGGGCAAGAACTCAGAAGTTAGAACTCAAAAGTTAGAGGAGGTTCTCGGTTCCCAGTTCCCAGTTTCCGGTTCGCAAACAAAAGGTATTGACTCGGTAAAATCGGCAACCGGCAACCAGCAACTGGCAACCATTTCCGGTCCTATTTTAGATTCAACTTTAATTCAAGCCGAAACAAAGGGTCAATCACTTTGGGGATTTTTTCTTTTAGCTTTTTTGGCCGGACTTGCAGCGTTGCTAACGCCATGCGTTTTCCCGATGATTCCGATGACGGTTAGTTTTTTTACAGGTAGGGGAACAAAACTGCAAGCTGTGATTTATGGCGGATCCATCATTGCTATTTACACAGTTATCGGTGCCGTATTAGCTCCTTTGATGGGCCCCGAGACGGCCAATCATCTATCAACCGAATGGATTCCTAATTTGATTTTCTTTTTGGTGTTTATTGTTTTTGGACTTTCCTTTCTCGGACTGTTTGAAATTACCTTACCGGGATCTGTTATCAACAAAGTAGATCAACAGGCAGAGAAGGGTGGCTTACTTGGCGTGTTTTTTATGGCTTTTACATTGGTGCTTGTTTCATTTTCTTGCACGGGGCCATTGGTAGGAAGCATTTTGGTTTCTTCCGCAGGAGGAGAATTTATTAAGCCAATTATTGGCATGTTTGCATTTGCGTTAGCCTTTGCCATTCCATTTACTCTTTTTGCTTTTTTCCCGGGTTGGCTAAAGTCTTTGCCTAAGTCAGGTGGCTGGTTGAATTCGGTAAAAGTTGTTCTGGGATTTGTTGAAATTGCCCTAGCGTTCAAGTTTTTAAGTATTGCCGATCAGGCTTTTCATTGGCGGATTTTAGATCGTGATATCAATCTGGCTATTTGGATTGTGATTGTTGCTTTGATAGGTATTTACCTCATGAAAGGCTTTAGAATGCCGGGTGATACAGGCAAAGACGCAGAGAACAAAACGGTGAGTGTACTGCGCGTTTCGTTGGCTATTACCACTTTTACATTTCTTGTTTATTTAATTCCCGGTATGTGGGGAGCTCCATTGAAAGCATTGGCAGGCTACTTGCCACCTCAATCAACGCATGATTTTGATTTGTTATCGGCAAGCAAAAACACAAAAACAAATGAAATTTGTGACACGCCTAAGTACGATGAGTTTCTTCATTTGCCGCATGGCATCAATGGCTATTTTGACTACAAGCAAGCACTTGCCTGCGCTCGTCAGCAGAACAAGCCACTGTTTATTGATTTTACCGGGCACGGGTGTACCAACTGTCGCGAAATGGAAGCACGTGTATGGAGCGACCCGCAGGTACTGCAACGATTGAAAAATGATTTTGTCGTGGTGGCTTTATATGTAGATGACAAAACAAAATTGCCGGAAAATGAATGGTATACTTCTTCTTATGATAAAAAAGTAAAGAAGACCATCGGCAAACAAAATGCGGATCTGCAGATCACGCGCTTGAACAATAATGCGCAACCCTTCTACGTATTGGTAGGTAACGATGAAAAGGTTTTGGTGTCTCCAAAACCCTATGATCTGAGTGCTGAAAATTTTGTAAAGTTTTTAGAAGAAGGGAAAAAACGATTCAAGGCTAACAATTAGCTATTTGGGTGTACGACCGTTTTGCTTAAGGTGGATAGCTCAATGGTGTACTTTGTGCAACCTTTGAGCACTTAGTGGTTTGCATTTTTACCACAGGGAACACAAAGAAGCCACAAGGGTCAAGGAGAAATGCAACACTGGCGTACACCCAGCAATTTTACTTAGCCGATATTTTAGCCTAATCTTGTATTGCTTTAATCCGATATAGCCTTGAATCCACACTTTGTCTTGTTCAAATTGTCAAAAAAGACTCTGATTTCAGTTTTGGGTGCAGCTATTTTCATTGCACTACTTTTTCTGTTGGATTCTTACAGCAGTCTTTTTACCAGAACGGCTTACTATGCTCAGGGGATCGATTTGACACGAGTAGAAACAGAAATAAAACAGCCAGTTGTTCTTTATGGAATGGTTGTCGATGATCTACAGGTAATTGAAGACCAAGTAAAAAGGAATCAACGCTTTTTTGATTTGTTCGAGTCGGTTCATGTCCAACCAAAAATATTTCAGCAACTCAATTCCTTGTCACGAAAGATTTTTGACTTCCGCAAGGTAGGAGCACACAAAAAGTACACGCTCATTCATGACAATGATTCGCTGAAAACGGCACGCGCTTTGGTTTATGAACCAAACGCAATCGACTATGTAATATTTCATTTGAAAGATTCATTGCAGGTTGAAATTTGTCAACGCGAGGTGGTCACGCTCGAAAAATCTATTTCCGGCAGAATAGAATCATCGTTATCAGAAACAATCGAGGAGTTGAATATCTCTCATGAACTGACCAATAAGTTTGTCGATATTTTTGGATGGCAAGTCGATTTTCAGCGGTTGCAAAAAGGTGATCAGTTCAAATTGATTTATGAAGAAAACCTGGTGGAGGGAAAATCAATTGGTATTGAAAGAGTCTTGGCCATCTATTTTGAACATTTTGGCAAAGGAGAATATGCTTTTCCGTTTGACCAGGGCGAAGGGCTGGATTATTTTGATGAAGAGGGTAACAGTTTGCGAAAAGCATTGCTCAAGTATCCGATTGAATTTACACGCATTAGTTCGCGCTATAACCTGAATCGTTTTCATCCCGTAGCAAAAGTTTTTCGTGCGCATCTCGGTACCGACTTCGCAGCCCCAACAGGGACGCCCATACGTAGTGTAGGTGACGGAAATGTGGAAGAGGCCAGGTATACGACCAACAATGGAAACTATGTGAAGATTCGCCACAATAGCACCTACACAACCGGTTATCTACATATGTCAAAGATCGCTGCTGGTGTGGTAGCTGGTACGCGCGTAAAACAAGGTCAAACCATTGGTTACGTGGGAAGCACCGGATTGGCAACAGGTCCTCATTTATGTTACCGCTTTTGGCGGAACGGAGTTCAGATAGACGCCCTACGTGTCGAACTACCTCCTTCTCAGCCGGTGCAAAAAGAACACATTGAAAGATTTAGTGAAGTCAAAGAATCGTTTAGCAAGCGTTTGCAATTGATTTCATTTCCGCAGCCCGCAGCCCGCGAGGTAATTGTCGCAAGAAATTAGTCACCCAAGGTTTTACTTTTCTATCTTTATTGAAAAATAAAGTGCCTAGACGAGTGAGGTTTGTTTTAGCTTTTTTTTTCCTGGCAACGTCTGTCAGCTATTCGCAGAAGGTGGCCGTAGTACTCAGCGGAGGTGGAGCCAAGGGTCTTGCACACATTGGGGTATTAAAGGCACTGGAAGAAAATGAGATTCCGGTAGACTATCTGACAGGTACGTCAATGGGCGGCATTGTTGGCGGCTATTATGCGGCAGGGATAAGTCCAAAGCAAATCGAAGACATAGCACTTTCCCGCGAATTTCTGGACTGGGTAAATGGACGTCTGGAATTGGGTAGAGACTATTATTATTTCAAGAAAGAGAATGATGCTTCCTTTCTTAAGCTCAACCTGTCGTTAGATTCGACTTTTAATTTTTTGATCAACTCTACGATTGCCAACGACCTATCCTTGAATTTCGCATTAGCGGAAAAGATGGCGCAGCCTTCAGCCATCTCCAAAAATAACTTTGATAGTTTGTTTGTTCCACTTCGCGTGATGGCTTCTGATATTTTTACCCAAGCCGAAGTAGTACTTTCTAAAGGTGTGCTGAGTGACGCACTTCGAACTACCCAAACCGCACCTTTTTTTTATAACCCGATCCGGGTAGATGGAAAGTACCTCTTCGATGGTGGAGTCTACAATAATTTTCCTGTCGATGTAGCTCAACGTGAATTTAAGCCTGACGTCATTATTGGCTCAAATGTATCTTCTAAAGTGTATAATACCTACCCGCACGGGGAAGATGAGAAGTTGATTTCGCGCTCGTTGCTTTACATGTTATTGGATAAATCAAATCCCAATGATGTGCCCGGCAATGGTGTATATATCCAGCCGGACTTGCAAAATTACACCGCATTTGATTTCACTAGCGCGCGCGCGATGATTGACAGTGGATACCGCCAAACCTTACGCCAAATGCCTGAAATAAAATCAAAAATTTTAAGCCGGAGAACACTAGAGGAAGTAACAGAGGGGCGCACTAGGTTTAACGGCAAGGCATCCCCAATTGTCGTAGACGAGATCAGATTTAAGGGCTTTAGGCGAAGCCAGCAACTTTACCTCAATCGATTTTTTAAGAGCGGAAAACGGCCACTTTATCAAAACGATATAAAAACAGCCTACTATAAATTAGTTTCAGAGCCCTTTTTTAATAATGTCTATCCAAGTTTTGATTGTAACAAGACCACCAAAAATTTTGATTTTATCTTGACCAAGCGACCGCAAAATAATTTTCAAGTAGATTTTGGGGGAGTGATAGCCACGCGAAGCATCAGCAGTATTTTTTTGGGCGTAAATTATTACTATTTTAACAGAGCGCTCTCGCATCTTACCGCGAATTTTTTCGCGGGTAATTTCTATAAGTCAGCACATATTAAAGGGCGAATGGATTTTCCATTTATCGGCCAGTTTTATGTAGAGCCGGAGATCATCATCAATAGCTGGAGCTTTCTGCAGGGAGATGACATCATACAGCAAAAATTTATTCCTACTGTGTTAGAGAGGATCGATCGAAAGTACGGGGTAAATGTTGGCTTCCCTGTTGGTGATCAATTTAAGCTAGTGCTGAATGGAGCGTTTGTAAACAATCAAGATCAATACATCGATAGGGACGTCTTGATTTCAACGGATACGCTTGATGTGTTGGGAATAAAAGGAAACCGTTTGGGCATAAACTTTTCCTCTAATTCATTGAACCGAAAACAGTATGCGTCACAAGGGCGATCCTATTCCTTCAGCGCGAACTGGTTTAATTTGGATGAAAGGCTTAATCCCGGTTCTACTTCGTTGCTAACCACAACATCTTCAACTTCTCGTTCTTGGGTTCTAGGGAAAATTACTCTTGAACAATATTTCAAAGTAGGAAAGTACAGCTCAGGATATCTGCTTGAGGGAGTTTTTTCCAATCAACCCACCTTCTCAAACTACTTTGGAACAATAATTAATGCCCCGGCTTTTAACCCGATGCAGGATAGTAGAACACTATTGCTGGAAAATTTTAGGGCGTTTAACTATGTTGCGGGAGGGTGGCGCAATGTTTTTTCGCTTCGCAAAAGTCTGGATTTACGGCTTGAGGCCTATGGATTTAAACCGTTAGCGGGAATTTCAAATGGACCAGACCAACAAGCAAAACTCGATTCAGACATAACAAAAATTTATTTTGCAGCTACTGCGGGCTTAGTTGCCCACACGTCAGTTGGCCCAGTAAGCATCAGTGCTAACTATTATGACGATAAAAGACGTCAATTAGGCGTACTCCTCCATATTGGGTTTTTGCTATTCAACAAGACCTCGTTGGAGTAGTTTTTTTTCAACCCAAACTATGCATTAGGAATGCATAGTTTGCCCAGAGGGTTGACGATCCGCCTGAGGCGGATGTCAAGGTTAAACCTCGTGACGCTTGCGGTCAGAGTCAGACATTTATCGTCTGACCTGAAAATGAAAATCACCAACTTGGTTTTCTTACTTGGGGCTAAATCGTTGATTTTCATTC
>JADBYK010000093.1 GCA_020403045.1 Cytophagales bacterium | reverse complement strand
GCGAAAAAGCAGCGACCCTCCTTTGTTCATCGAGTAAGGCAACTACCCCTAAAAACCAAGCGTCATTTTAAGACCTAATTCCCCTACGGAAATATGACTTTTTAGACTAGTTTAGTCGGACAAGAATGAAAAACAATCATACCCAGGCTCCCAAAAACCCACAACCCTTCCTTTACCCTTACTCACTTGGAATTGAAAGAATGGATAATCACCCTCATTGTCAATGATGTTCTTATCAACCCAATTAATATCCTTTCTATGTATCGGAATATTTGTAGCATTCCAATCTATCTTATGAAATCTATATGCATCCTTAACTCCGTAGTCCGATAAAAAGCTATCAATATTTTGTGTGGATAAATCCTTTAGCCTTTCTAAAAGCGAAACGAACCACTTAGGTTCTGAATCTCCCAGTCCAAAGTATCTATCTTGTCCAAAATATTTAAACGAAAACGACCACTTCCTATCATCAAGGAATCCTTTTCCTAAAACAGGCCTTTTAGCTTCTGGGGTCTTAGTTAGTACAGGCTTTTGTAAGTCAAAAGGCTTGCCCAATGCAGGCTTATTGAGCTTCATTTACCTAGTCTTGCAGCGTAATACTTTTGCATGGTAGCTTCGCTAATGACGTTCTCACATCTTTGATTGGGTTGGCACCCTTTTCTTGCCTCAATCCAAGGGTCTTCCTGATGTGTCATAATTTCAAGCTGAGTAGCACTAAAACTTGCATAAGAATCAAGTATAGTGTCGACATGTACTTTAAGAGGCTCTTCAATTTTATTAATAACATCAGCGTCCTTAACATCGCTAATAGTCATCTCGCTGTACAAATATTTTGTGTCCTTATAAAGGTCATAAATATCACGATTCACTGGGCCATGAATCCATGCTTGAAACCCTCCATCAAAAGCTTTGGCACCATAAAATGCGAGATGCCAAGCTTGTATGTAATAGAGCAATTTTTGAAGTTTTAAGGCACTCAAATCGCTATTACCTTCAGCCTTACATCTGAAAATAACATAGTCCGATATTTGATTAATTGTGGCCATTTTTATCCATCTAACTGTCAAATATATAGAATGATTCAAAATTAATACTATTTTTGCCGCCCTTTTTAAGGATTGAGGGGTAGGACACTCCCCACCGCACATCCCCCCGCAGGATAATATGGTGTTCCTCTTTCCTTGCCGCAAAAGTTCACGCCAGCACTCACAGTCCGTGCTGCTCCAAACACACTTGCATCCGCACAAGCAGCACCAACTGTTCGCCTAAAGGTTTCGCTTCGCTCCATGCTGTCATGCCTTTTGCTATGGCTGCGTCAATCGTCACGGCAGCTCCTGTGTCCTGTAGCCCGCTTCGTTCAATCGTCATCATTACACTACATTACGTTCCATTCGCTCACCACAACGCCCGTTCATTCCGTTTGGGTTATCACCTCCGCACCATCCAACGCATATAACCACAAACTCCATTCACTTCCATCGCAAGCTCATTCCACTTCATTCCGTTTCATTCCGTCCTCTTTCACTCAGCAGGCTTCAGTCCACCCGCTGCCATTGTTGTGCTCGCCTGCGCTGTCGTCCGGGCTGCGGGCTGTCATGTTTTTTGCATCCTTTCATGTTGGCCGACTCACATCCAACTCCTTTCAACAACCAAACACACACAAGCAAAAAAACACGCCAGCCCTTGTTCGGTGCGTGCTGACTTCCCCGACACTTTCCAACGCTGCCAGCACTTCCTCATAGTTCGCACCGCACTCATTCGTTCCTCATTCGCGCTCCGTGCTCACACCCTACCTCCTGCTCGCGGGACTCATTCCACTCCGTTCCATTCGCCCTTGGGCGGCTCGCAAGACCGACAAAGGCCAACGCACTTCTTTCGCACAGTAATCCCACCTAATAAAGTTTTCACACAATGAAAGAGTATTGAAGATTAAGACCCGTTGCATTCAAACATAATTCAATTTACGGGCTTGCGGACTGAAAAAGCTTCAAGGGTTCGCTTCGCCCGCTTCAAAACAAAATCTCCACCCTCAGTCAGTCTCTCGTTCCTCGTTCCTTCCTTCAGGTAGTATTTTCTTTTGGCGGCCCTTGCATCTTTTCAGCCGGTCCCGTGGTGCGATGCTCATTATGTTTAAATACATCTTTAGGTTATCTATTGGCGGCTGGTGGCTGCTGGTAGGCAAAGCACCCATTCATTGGGCAAAGTTTTCGTTCCATGTTGGTTTCCCACGCAGGTTCCGTGGGGAACTTTTCCTCATCCGCATTTTCAGGTATGAGTTCACAATTTCACAGCTCCCTTTTTAGGGGGCTTTTTTTTCTCATTCGTTGGATTCAAAACTCAGTCATCAACATAAAACAAAAGAATCAAGCAAAGTTAGGCTGGCCGCACTTGCCTCCACACAATCGTAAAGCAAGGAACTACGGCATAAACACATGCCACCGCGCAGCGCCTTCATTTATTCCGTTCCTCCTTGCTTTACTCCCAAGCCAGCCTGTCAGATTGCTTTCTCTTTTCTTTTTTTTCCTTTTTTCTTTTCTCTTTTGAAAATGTCCGTGCGAAGCGAAGCGAGCAAAATTTTAAAGGCTCATTCCATGAAATCGTTTCTCATCAAAACACACAGACCAGAAGGTAATTACTCAAAGCCGCATTTTTTCATTCTTAGCAAAGGATTAAATAGCGGCAAACCTCTGGACAGCCCTTGTCCTAATTGCTTCATATGCATCACAGAAAATCAAGCTGATAAAGATTTCATGTATTGGCTTTGCTTCGGATTGTGGAGGTCTAAATCATTTCACTATTACCTGAAAGGTTCAGTGATTCCTTTTATTACTATTGATGACATCAAGAAGTTAATTCATGAAAGCGAAACGAAGGCGAGTACTAATGAACAGGCATTTGAAAAATCTATTCAAGCATTGAAGTTATTAGATGTTAATGAAAAAAAACTCAAGCTCACATTGAAGATGATTGACACAGCAAGGCAAGCTATCTTTTCTGAAGTGATGAAAGACACAAAGCCAAAATAATTCAAGACTGACGACAATTAACAGTGAAGCAAAAGCAAAGTAAAGCACTCCGAAGCAATGAAACCCTAAAACAAAACTCTCCCTACATCTTGAAGTATCTTAGTTGACGAAGGACAAGTTCATGTTAAATCCATGTCAAGTCCAAGCGAATGTTCAACTCTTAAAAATTTTAAAAAAGATGGGAAAAATTAATCAAGGTATTCTCGGTGGCGTATCAGGCCAGGTCGGGAATGTAATCGGTGGAACTTGGAAGGGCATCGATTATCTTCGAATCAAACCTTCCAGCGTAGCGAATCCAAGGACAGAAGGTCAAGTTGACCAAAGAACAAAGTTCTCTACCGCTTTGCTGTTTTTGCAGCCAATGACTGACTTCCTGAGAACAGGATTTAAGTTGTACGCAAACAAGATGACGCAATTCAACGCGGCCATGTCTTACAACTTGAATAATGCAATCACAGGGGCTTACCCGAATTTCATGATTGATTATGCGAGTGCATTGGTTAGTCGCGGAAATCTTACAGGCGCAGCCAACGGGGCAGCCTCCTCACCGAGCGCTGGCAGCGTTGAAGTAACCTGGACAGACAACTCTGCAAGTGGCAGTGCAGTGGCGACTGACAAATCTTTAATTGTTCTATTGAACACTTCAAGAGGTGAGGCAATTTTCACCAGTGCCGGTCCTGAAAGGTCTGTCGGTTCTGCGACCATTCCTGTGCCTTCTGAGTACTCAGGAGAAAGCGTAGAGGTATTCTTAGGCTTTATCTCCGCAGACGGCACGAAGGTGGCTAACAGTGTGTATTTGGGCTCTGTAGCAGTTGCATAAGGCAACTGATGTTTTTCTGTAAAACCGCTTCCATTCTGGAGCGGTTTTTTTTATGACTTCCTGAAAAACAAAAAAGACAACGCGAAAAGGTGTATGTATCCTGTATGTATCAAAAAAAAGAGGCAGTTACAACTTAATGTAACTGCCTGATTTTCAGAGCCCCCTGCCGGAATCGAACCAGCGACCTACTGATTACAAGTCAGTTGCTCTACCAGCTGAGCTAAGGAGGCGTAAACGAGGCGCAAAAATACAGTAAGAATCGGGTTTTACAAGCCTTGTGCGGGTTGATTTAACATTTTTAGTTGTTTTTTCAACTGGACTAAATGCTCCCCAGCCTCTTTAATCTTATTGCCATATTCAGCTTTTAATACATCAGCATTTTTTGCCCGATCAAAAAATGAAAGGTTGTTCTGTAAAACGGCAATGTCGTTTTCAGCTTTAGATATTTGTTTCCGGATCGTCTGCTCTTTATGATAGATCTTTCGTTCTGCGTCAGGATCGCTTTTAAGTGAGCTTAATTGTATCTCCAACGCTGCTTGTTCTTTGTCGGTAGCACTCAAATTTTCCATGGAAGAGATGGCTCTACTCACCAATTCGTTGAAGCGAGATTTGATCGATGCCACCGCTCTTTTTGGAACGAAGCCAAGTGTGTTGAATTTGTTTTGAATCTCTCTTATCTGTTGCAAGGTGCCCGTCTTTTCTGACGAGATACGCTCAAGCTCGGCAAGTAATGCTTCTTTTGCAATGAGATTTAATTCTTGTTCCTGATCAGCTTTTTCCAACAACCCTCTACGTTGTCCAAAGAAGTGATCACATGCTTCTTTAAATTGCTGGTAGATTTTCTCTCTCCATTTTTCAGGTACTGGGCCCACTTCTTTCCATTGTAATTGAAGATTCTTCAATTCATTGGACGTTTTTTCCCAATCTTGATTTTCTTTTAGCTCAATTGCTCGCTGTACCAGCGCCTCTTTGATTTTTAAATTTTTTACCCGCTCTTCATCCAATTTTTTGAAGAACACATTCTTGTTGTGAAAGAACAATTTAAAGGCTGTCCAAAACTTCTTATTCAGCTCACGCTGATGTGCGCGGGGCGCAGCACCCACCGCATCCCATTTTTTCTGTAACTCTAAAATGTCTTTTGTCTTTTGATTCCAGTCTTTAATCCGATCTGAGCTGAAAGCGCCAAAAGCACTTACTTCTTCGTTTAGCAAAATTTTCGTTGCCTCGTTTTGTTGCAGCGTTACCAGCAAATTAGCCGTGTACACATCTCTCTTTGCATACACAGCATCTGAGGCTGCTTTGAACCGTTGCCACAATGGCTCTTGTTCTTCTTTCGGCACTGGGCCGATGTGTTTAAATTCGTGATGGAGTTCGTTGAGTTCTTTTACGGCATCTTGTATGGATTTGACATCGGCTAGTTTTTCAGCTCGCACGCACAATTCTTTTTTTGCCTCCAGGTTCTTCTTCCGGTCTAACTCTTTTAGTTCGAAGTAGATATTGCGATGGTCATAGAAACGATCTATAATAGCGTTATAGTTTGCCCAAAGCATTTTCAAATGAGCAACCGGAACAGGCCCACTATTTTTCCATTCTTTTTGAAGCTCTTTAAACTGTTGAAAAGCCTGAGGTGAATCTTCGCCATCCACCAGCGCTCTCAATTTTTCGAGAATTTCATTTTTATGTTTTAGACTTTCGTTTTTACGGTCTTCCAAGCTTTTGTAGAAGCTATTGCGCTTGTCTTTGATGAATTTGAGTGTGGCATCATATAAATGGTCAAGGTCATCTATTCGAAATTCAAAATCTTCTTTTGTTCCTCCTTCAGTCAGGTACTTTTCAAGAGCTGCCTTTTTTTCATGTTCGCGAATCTCGTCATACAATGGCTTGATCTCTTTCAACAGGCTATCGATTCGTTTGAAGTTGTCTTCTTTGGAAAGGTCTTTGACCAAGTTGACAAAGTCTATCTTTTTGTACGTGGTAAAATCAATTGGCTTTTCTTCGGCCAGATCATTGACTTCAATATCTGCATCCAGATGAGCACCACCTGCTGCTTCTGTTTCCTCCATTAATTCGTTTGTCATGATCTTGTCGTTCTCTTCGGGCAAGTTGTTTTCATTTGTCATACAGCACTTTTCCACATAAGTGGCCAAAAATACAAAATTTGCTCAATTCATGCTCGGGTCTATCGGGTAATTGGAGTAGACTGAAAACCGCCCACCCAGCTGCTGGAGTGATTTTTTCCACATTTCCTCAGGCGGTGTTTCAAAGATAAGTTCTTGGCTAACCCGATCACTAAGGATCCACGAGTCTGCCTTTATTTCTTCTTCTAGCTGTCCTGGCGACCACCCGCTATAGCCCAAAAAAAACCTGATATCAATGGGGTCTATTTGATTCGTTTCAATGCGAAGCATAAGCTGTTCAAAGTTGCCACCCCAGTAAATCCCTTCTGTAACTAAAATGGCATCCGCCAAATCTGGGATGCGGTGTAGAAAGTGAAGTGTATCTTGCTGAACAGGTCCGCCAATGCAGACTTTTGATTGAAAATTTCTAATACTGTCCATTACTTCTGATACCTCGGTTTCAGAAGGCTTGTTTAATATAAATCCAACGGATCCATCATCATTGTGTTCGGTCAATATAATAATTGTACGTTCGAAGTTAGGATCGGGTAGATATGGCTCGGAGGCCAGTATTCTACCTTTTGCAGGGATAAGTGTGTTCTTGTATTGAAAAAAATCCATAATGCTTCGATTTACGTTCTTGAGCAGACAGAAAAAAAGTTGTTCAACTCTGGTAAAACCGCAGCCAATAAAGTATAGGTATTGCTTAGAACCAAACGAATGATTTGTTAATTTTTCAAAAAAATGGAAAAGGATATGAAAGGAATGGATGAATTACGAAAAGAGTATTCAAAGGCTTCGTTAGATATCAGTGATGTTAACAAAGATCCCATCGGTCAATTTGATAAATGGTTTAAAGAAGCGCTTGCAGCCGGCATTCCCGAACCAAATGCTTTTACACTTTCGACAATTTCTGAAGGCGGTAGGCCCTCTGCACGAATTGTGCTTTTAAAAGGATTGGATCAGCGACAATTTGTGTTTTACACTAATTATCAGAGCCAGAAAGGTAAGGAGTTGGACAGTAATCCAGCCTGTGCATTGACTTTTTTTTGGCCAGAGTTAGAACGTCAGGTGCGAATTGAAGGAATTGCAACACGCGTGCAAGAATCAACATCCGAACAGTATTTTCAAAGCCGTCCGCGAGGCAGTCAAATAGGCGCGTGGGCATCTCCTCAAAGTTCAATCATTGCCAACCGAGATATTCTTGAAGCAAGGGAACGCGAGATCGAGAAAAAATTTGAGGGGTTGAGTCTATTGCCTAAGCCAAAGCAATGGGGTGGATTTGCCATTACCCCAATCGAAATTGAATTCTGGCAAGGACGTGCCAGCAGACTGCACGACCGGGTTGTGTACTACCTAACAGATGAGAAGTGGATTATTCATAGGTTGGCACCTTGATAAGTAGGCTTCACGTAGATCGTTAGCGACACTATTAACAAGAAGCCGTAACTGTCAGCCTGATCCCGATAGCTATCGGGATCAACCTGACAACACTAATATTCTTGAGATGGCTTCTAGTAATCTCCAAGGGTTTCCTCCAATTGCGCTAGCGCTTTTGCTAATTCTTCGTCATTAGGGGCTACGCCATGCCATTTGTGTGAGCCCATCATATAGTCTACACCAAAACCCATTTCCGTTTTCATCAAATTCAAAATCGGCTTTCCTTTCCCGGCCAACGTTTTTGCCAGCGAAAGGCCATTTACCACTTCTTGCATACTGTTGCCGTTAAATTCTAGCACTGTCCAACCAAAAGCCTCCCATTTTGCTTTCAGGCTCAAAAGAGAAACAATCTTGTCAACAGGGCCATCGATTTGTTGACCATTATAGTCGATGGTTGCAATGACATTATCCATCTGATTATGAGCGGCATACATAGCTGCTTCCCATACTTGCCCTTCTTGCTGCTCGCCATCGCCCATTAGCACATACACCAAATGATTGTCCTTGTTCAACTTCTTGGTTTGCGCAGCCCCTAATGCTACTGAAAGTCCTTGACCCAACGACCCGGAAGCGACACGAATGCCTGGCAGATGTTCATGAGTGGCAGGGTGTCCTTGTAAACGGGTATTCAAGAATCGAAATGTGGCCAATTCTTTTTTGTCGAAATACCCCGCATGAGCAAGGGTTGAATACCAAACAGGAGAAATATGACCGTTCGAGAGAAAAAACAAATCTTCCCCTTGTCCATCCATATTGAAACTTGGAGTGTGACGTAGTTGATGAAAATACAGTGCCACGAAAAAATCGGTGCAACCCAACGAGCCACCGGGGTGGCCACTTTGACAAGTATGAACCATACGCACGATGTCTCGTCTGATTTGGGACGCGGTTCTCTCGAGTTGTTGAATATTGGGTAGACTCATTGTTAAAATTTTGGCGAAGGTATTATTAATTTGGCAAGTGGTAAATGATAAAGAATTAATAACCCACTGCCTTATCGTCACCACGAGTATAATCAGCAGCGCCTTCCAACTTTCTGTCCTTTCTTACAAGAATGGCATCCACTCGTCCAAAGCCTGTTCCCTTTATAAATGTAAATCGATGTCCCATACCTGCTAGCGCCAAACTGTCCTTTTCATTAAGCGCGCCTTTCTCTGGAAGAATGGCGTCAGGCAGCCATTGACTATGCAGGCGCTTTGCATTTACGGCTTCCTGCATGGTCATGTCAAACTCAATCACATTCAAGATAGCTTGAAAAACTCCCGTGATGATTTTGGTGCCACCGGGCGTTCCGACCACCATGAAGAGCTTTCCATCTTTTTCAACAATGGTGGGCGACATTGCACTGAGCATTCTTTTATTGGGTTCGATTTTGTTCGCGGCACCACCAATGGCTCCATACATGTTTGGTACTCCGGGCTTCATACTGAAATCATCCATCTCGTTGTTCATAAAAAATCCTGAGCCATCCACGACCACAAAGGAGCCGAACCAACCATTTAAAGTAGTTGTAACCGCAACAGCGTTGCCGTTTGGATCAACGATGGAGAAGTGTGTTGTTTCTTCCGATTCGTAGCCCGGGATGGAGCCTGACTTAACTTCTGAACTAGGCGTAGCCTTTTCAGGATTAAAGGATTTCATCCGTTCGTTGATATAATCCTGAGACAACATTTCCGTGCTTGGCACTTTGAAAAAGTCAGGATCACCTAAAAACTTGGCACGGTCTGCAAATACTCTGCGTTCGGCCTCGGTCATCAAGTGAATTGCTTTTACTGAATGAAAGCCCCATTCTTTAATAGGATATTGCTCAACCGATTTAAGCAGTTGTAATAGACAGATCCCACCGCTTGACGAAGGTGGCATCGAGATAACTTTGTAATCCTTGTAGTTTGAAATCAACGGTTCACGCCAGGAAGAATGATAGTTTTTTAAATCCTCTAGTGTGATCAATCCTTTGCCACGTTTCATTTCAGCCACGAGGTTTTCTGCCGTTTTTCCCTCGTAGAATCCTGCTCGTCCATTGTCACGAATTAACTCTAACGTGGCAGCCATCGCCTCCCAACGAATGGTATCTCCACTTTTCCAATTATCTCGAATTAGAAAATCGGGTTTTACCGTGTTGTATTTTTCAAGATTTTCTTTTGCCTGATTGAACCAACTGGCTTCCCGTTCGGTAAGAGGAAATCCTTTCTTTGCAAGATCGATGGCTGGTTGAACCAGGTCTTTCCATAGTAACGTACCAAACTTCTTGTGCGCTTCTACCAAACCGTCTACTGAGCCGGGAACGCCAGAAGCCAAATGTCCCTTTACACTCAAATCAGGAATGACCTCACCTTTTTCATCCAAATACATATTGGTGGTCGCAGCGGCAGGTGCTTTTTCGCGGAAGTCCAACGTGGCAGCTGTTCCGTCTTTCAATCTTACCACCATAAAGCCGCCCCCACCAATGTTTCCTGCGGCAGGGAAAACTACCGAAAGCGCCAGGTGAGTAGCAATAGCTGCATCGACTGCATTTCCTCCTTTTTTCATGATTGCCACGCCCACTTCCGAAGCAAGTGGATGGGCCGAAACGACCATAGCAGAGTCGGCTATCACCCCGGTTATGCGCGATTGATCGTCTTTGTTTTTTTGACATGCAACAAGCAGAGTGGTGACGAGTAAGAAATACAGACTCTTCATGGATTTAGATTTTGGTTTTGCGGTTTAAATGTATTATTTAGGATCGAACTTTACTATGAGTCTTCGAAAAGAAAAAGCAGCCATCTTAAAATTGTCCGTATTGGATCACACCATCAAAATGATTGGAACTAAATCATTTGATAAAATTCATGTGGATGAAATTTGTAAGAAAACAAAAATATCCAAAGTAACTCTCTTTAAGTACTTTCCACAGAAGGAAGATCTGCTTCTGTACTATTTCAGAGTCTGGAGTTTAAGGCGCTTAGTGGAGCTAAAAGAGAAACCGCGAGAGGGCTTGGCCGGTATCCAATATTTATTTGATAAAATAAGTGAAGACTTCGAAGCTCATCCGGGTATTATTTTAAGTTGGGTGGGCTACCTGTCAGATATGGGACGAACGATAAAACCATTTCCGCTAAAGGCCGAAGAGAAAAAACTATTATTTCCTGAAGTAAAAGATATTCAGTTGATTGAGTTACAATCGCTGGATCAAATGATCGAGAAGTTTTCGTTGGAGGCTATCTTCAAAAAGGAAATAACCAAAACAACATCTACCCGAGATATCACTAACGCATTTATGGCGATCTTCTATGGATCGATTATTAACGCTTATATTAATCAAGTGAATCCGGCCAAGATGTTTTTCCGGAAGAACGTGGAGACGTTGCTCAAAGGGTTGAGTTAGGAAAGGCTACCTCATACGAATAACCTTTGTTCTCTTGCGCTCAAATAGGTGTATGTGCCGATTGCCAACGGGGATATCAATGCGATACTTATTCCCTTTTGGCCACACGTGATGATAGCGGGGCTTGACCACCTTTTTGCCAGATGATGAAGCACATGCAGAGAATAGTAGTAAAAGAATAAGGGCGTATTTCACTAAACACTAAAGCATTAAAATTAAACACTTTTTTTAATAGTAAGAGAAAGTAGCCTCCTTTTGATCTTATTCCCTACACCCTTTTAGCATTGTTTCGTTATGCTCTTGTCCCCAATACGGTTTGAGTATATCATTCTTGGTTTCTTTCTTAAAGTACTCTTCCGCTTTTTCGAAATAGATGAGCGCATTTTTCTTGCCGCCTCCATAAGCTTCGGGCGTATAGAACTTACTGATGCCTTCAATGTAATAGATTCTGGGATTTTCTTTTCGAAGTTGCTTGGCCTTGCGTAGGTTGGCATTGTACACTTCCATGTGTTTTTGCCACGCCTCCGGATCGAGCCCGATGCGATTGCTCGAGATCATCGCCAGTAGTGCGTAGACTTCATCGTTCTCGGCTGCACCGTTTTCTTTGGCTGCCTCTAAACTCTTTTCGGCTTCGTTAAAAAACTGAGATTTCTTTGTCATGTCAGTCTCAGTAGCACCGGCTATCGTTTTGGCATAGGCGGCATAGTAGTGCGATACCCAATCGGTATTCCACTTTTTGGCAATCAGATCAAAACGATTGACTGCCGCCATTGTAGCAGTACGATCTCCGGGGTTAAACTGACTTAGCGTTTTTTGAATTGCTTCTTCGATTGTTTGCGCATGAGCTTTCAAAGTGAGCACGAGAAATAGTAAGATCATTAGCTTTTTCATAGTGTTGAATGGT
This sequence comes from Cytophagales bacterium, assembly GCA_020403045.1. GTDB lineage: Bacteria > Bacteroidota > Bacteroidia > Cytophagales > Cyclobacteriaceae > ELB16-189. The sequence continues at coordinate 4,099 of JADBYK010000093.1, read as the reverse complement.
TAAAGTGAATATTGATTTGTTTAGCGATTGCTTACATGTTTTAAAGTTCATCTCGGTTAAAGGCAGAGAGCGAAGAACTCATTCCCACAAAAACGGAGCGGTAGAGTGCAGGCTCGATCGGAAACCGCTGAACGCCATCGGTCGAATAGCGATAACCAAAAATATTCTTGCGATTGGTCACATTATCTACACCTGCATAGAACACCGCAAATACTTTTCTGATGGTTGTAACATAGCTTATATTCAAAGAGATGTTTTCGAAATGCGGCACACGATCATTCAGAAACTCAGCACTGTTGGGGTTGTAGTAAGGCCTGCCCGTAGCGAAGGTGTACGTGGCCGCTATGTTTACTTTCAGTGGTTCAACAAAGTATTTGGCGATCACATTAAGGTTGTGATCAGATATGAAAGTGGGCGTGGCACGGGTAGTAAAATTTTCAAAGAGACGCTGAGTATCTACCCAACTGTATGAAACCCAGTAGTCGAGGTTCTCCACCAATTTACGATCGCGCCAGAAGACATCAATGCCCTGTGCGAAGCCATTTCCGGAATTGTCAATGTCACCCGAGATGAATCGAAAGGCATTTGGATTAAAGGGTTCATTCAACTCTCTCACCAGACGATCATATGATTTGTAATACCCTTCTACACGAAACGTTTGCTTGTCTGTAATCCATTGATAGTTGGCGATGTAGTGGATGGCCCGCTGGAAACTTGCCAACTTGTTAGCGAGCAGATATCGGTTATTCGGATTTTGGTAGAAGACGCCACTGGCAATGGATACCTGACTTTGTTTACCAACTTTGTAAGCGGCCGATATGCGGGGGCTGATGGCAAACTGGTTTAGCAGATCGCTGTGCTCTCCGCGCAGACCGGACTTCACGCCAAATTTGCGGGAAGGTTTCCACTCAAGCTCTGTATAGATGGATGTTTGCTTTTCGTCAAATCCTGAGTTGAACGTATCAAAGTTTCGCTTCACGCTAAACCTTTGCCACTCTGCACCGGAAAGAAGTTGAAGATTGTTGTTGATTTCAAAACCTAACTCTGTCCGGCCTTGCAAACGCCATTCTTCCGTTTTAGAAGGAGTTGCCCCGAAGTTGATGTCATCTACATTTCTACCGAACGAAACAGCCGAGAAGGAATACAATTTGCTGTTTATGTTTTGGAGATAAGAAGCATTGGAGTAGGTATTGCTGTTTTTTATTCCAAAACGAAAACGTTGACTCGCGTTGTTGATATCAGGTATCTCTGTTCCGCTGCTAAATCCACCATGACTAACCAGCAACTTGAATAGACTTTTATCTCCGTTTTTGTGTACCCATCGCATTGAACCGGAAACACCCTCGGGTGCTTTGTAGAAATCGAAATTGGTGCTCGCCAGATTATAGAATGGAGCCACGTTGATATAACTTCCCGTTACCTCCAACGAATTTTTTCCAAACACTTTTGCCACTGAGCCAAATAGCCCCGACATGTTAAGGCCAACATTCACGTTGCTTTTTGCAGGCAAGTCGTTGGTGCTTAATTCCAGCACAGACGACAACGCCTGACCATACCGCACACTGTAACCACCGCTGCTAAACGAGGTGCCTTTGAATTGAAAAGGAGAGAAGCGGCTTCGTTGAGCAATGCCGGGTACATCACTGGTAAAGAAGTTTTGCACGACCATACCGTCAATGATCACATTGGCTTCACTGGCATCACCACCACGCACAAACAAACCTGTCTGTTCACCTACTCGCGTAGTGCCGGGTAATGTTTGTATGGCGCCAATGATATCTCCCGCAGCACCTGCGGTGGTTACAATATCTAACGGACGGAGTACGGCTACCTTGCGGTCGTTGGTAGCTTCTATTGTTCCCGCAGAAATGACGACCTCATCCAACTCACCGACTGCTTCTTTCAATTTGAGATTGAGGGTATATATTTTGTTTTCAAGAATAATGGATCGGTTGATGCTTTCGTAGCCAATGCTTGAAACTACCACTACCTGATTTCCTTTTTCAAAAGTAACGAGCGTATAGGTTCCTTCGGAATTCGCGGAAACGCCATCCAGTGTGTTAAGAATGTAGATGCTCGCACCTGGAAGGGAGTTGCCCTGCTGGTCAGTAATCTTTCCAGTTATCGTTGGTTGACTCACACAATCAAGACTAGCGATAATGAACAACAGAAATGAGATCAGTAGCCGCATGGTATTTTGTTTATGATTGACAGGGATTGAGCGGAAGGGTGTCTTGTATCAGCTATTTTTTGCTTTGGCGAGCAACAACTTGGCGTAGGTAAAGTCCGCTTCGGCTGCAATAGCTTTTTCAAACGTAGCAATTGCCTTTGCCTTTTCACCCGCTTTGGTGTAGGCTTGCCCCAACAGTGCGAGGGTATCCAAGTACATCCAGTTTTGTGAGATCTTTGTTGCTGACTCGAACAGCCCTATTGACTTTTCCAATGCCAGCACGGCCTCTTTGATATCACCTCCAAAAAAAGAAGGCGTGTACAACTTATTGATTCCATAAAACCGCCAGGCTAGGGGAGAGGTCGGTGCCAGTTCCTTCGCGTCTGCTGCGAGATTACTGCTTTTGCCACCCAACAACATTCCCTTCATAGGACGATAGGCCATTTGCAATCCTAGAACAGCTGATAACAAACCTTTGCCTTCGGCAGCGGTTGAAGGACGATCGATGATTTCTTTGAGCCGATCTTTGGTAGCCGAAACATACTCATCGAATAAATCTTCATCTTCAGTATTCATCGTACTTAGCAACAACCCATAATGAGCCACTCCTAAGCTAAGGTGCGCATGAGCGTCCGTTGGTTTTTGTTTGAACTCAACTTTGGCGAGTTCTACACTCTTTTTCCATAGTTCTTTTTTCTGTGTGATGTATGCCTGATACATCAGATCATTTGCGGATTGGCTCATCGTTGGTGTACTGATGAGAGTGACAATGAGGAGTAGCGAAACAAAAATAAGTAATCTTTTCATAACTGTAAACAAGTTTATAATGTAAACTAAATGGATAAAAAAATTATTTTATATAGCTTTTTAGCGAGTTGACGTAGTCTTCAAATGCTCTAATACCTTTCTTCGTGATCCGGCAGGTAGTCAATGGCTTTTTTCCCTTGAACGATTTTTCGACTAGTATGTACCCAGCCTCCGAGAGTTTATCCAGTTGCACACTCAAATTACCTGCAGTAGAGTCTGTCTTTTCTTTCAGAAAAGTAAAATCAGCAGAATCTAATCCAAGTAACAACGACATGATGCCAAGCCGGAGTTGTGAGTGGAGTAGGGGATCAAGTTCTTTGAACATTGTTATCTCTTCTGGGATTTTAGAAGGTAGCCAGGGATCAGATAGCCCAACGCAATAGCTAATGCGGAAAGCAGCGACTGATTTTCATTTGAAAAAAAGAAACAAGATAATCCGAAGACAAAGAAGATAATTCCACCAATCATCAACGGCTTAAATTTTAAAATGACTCCCGAAGCCAAAGTAGCCATACTTCCAACCAGTAGAATTATCGGATTGATTTGGTAATTAATAAAGCTACCAAAAAAAGGGATGACAACGGCCAACACACCAAAACTAACCCACAGCGTAATGTTGATCTTTGCGAGGTGCGTAGTTGTGCGTTTGTGATTTTTCCTTTGCCGTGATCCATAAACAAATGAGATGATCCACGCAGGTATCACAATTAGCCATACCGAAAACGGGTAGTCAAACTCAATCTTGATTAAGGTGAAACTTCCGATGTGAGCGACTATCAATACCCAACCCCAAAAGAGGTAGTAAAAGGAATTGTCGCGCACGTTGCCCTTTGCCTCGTTGATCATGCTCTGTATTAAATCAAGGCTTTGCTGCGGGCTCAGCTTGTCGTTTTGTGTTTCCATACTTGTTTATAACGCAACAAATATAAATTAGTTTATGTTATAAACTTGATATTTTAAACCCAGATTATGCAATAGAAATTCTATTGCATAATTGACGAATGAAAATCAACGATTTAGCCCCAAGTAAGAAAACCAAGTTGGTGATTTTCATTGTCAGGGTTTAACCTTGACATCCGCCTCAGGCGGATCGTCAACCCCCTGGGCAAACTATGCATTCCT
>JADBYK010000092.1 GCA_020403045.1 Cytophagales bacterium | reverse complement strand
TCAACGATTTAGCCCCAAGTAAGAAAACCAAGTTGGTGATTTTCATTGTCAGGGTTTAACCTTGACAATACTGACGGTACCGTCAGTATTCGTCAACCCCCTGGGCAAACTATGCATTCCTAATGCATAGTTTGGGTTTAAGTTGCTACGATTTTAGCAGTGGTACTATCACGTTTGGTACAGGGTGATTCGATCGACTGATGGCACCCATCGCTGGCACCCGCGCCTTGGTTTTGAAGAGAGTTGGGTTGAAGAGAGTTGGTTTGTGAAGACACGAACCAAGGTGGGGTTTTTGGTCTTGATGAAGGTGGTAATACAATATTTTTTCTGAAAGTGTAAGGGGTTTGCCCACACGTTTCTGGCCTCTGCAATGCGCGCAGGAATGGCCGCATACAAGGCGCGAATCATGTCTAAATCAAATACCATAGTCTCAGATAATTTAGTCTGTCGAACTACGAATTTTTCATAGCAACAACAGAGAAAAGTTGGATTTTTGGCCGATTATTGGACTTACTTTATGGATTTGCATCCAGCCGCGAGGGTAAATGTTCCGTGCCGATGGAAAAAAAAGAGTTTAGTGCATTCTTCCAACGTCATTATGCCTACGTCTGCGCAAGCGTTAATTTGCTGGTGCGAGATACAGCAGTTTCTGAAGACTTGGTCCAGGAGGCATTTGTGAAGTTTTGGGAAACAAAGCCGGTTTTGTTGAGGGATGGCGCAGCGCCAGGATACGTGAAGCGAATGGCTATCAACAATGCCCTGATGTATCTGCGCTCAAAAAAGACAAAAGAAAAGCAACTGATCGATTTTAGTGCCGGCCAATCTGCATCCCGTAACCCCACCGAAGAGGAGATTTTTCATCGCGAATCACAACAAAGGCTGACGACTGCGTTGCAGCAACTCCCTCGGGGATGCAGGGAAGTATTCATGCTAAGCCGCTATGAGCAGATGACCTACCATGAGATCGCAGAACAGCTTAACATATCAACGAAAACAGTTGAAAACCAAATTCACAAGGCATTGAAGATATTGCGAGACTCACTACTGGCAATGGCCCTCTTCTATATTTTTTAAAAAAAGTTTACTCCTCACGTAGGGGTGCTACCACATTTCTGCATCATACATCCAAAGTTGCAGCAAAACCGCTATGAATGAAGAACAAGTTTGGGAATTGATGGTGAAAATGCACCATCACACCATTTCTATGCCAGAGGCTGAGAAGTTGAATGATTGGATTCAGCAACATGCAGCCAACCGTCAATTGGCGGAAAGTATGAGCAAGATTCTGCGCAACACCGATGTTGTACCCGAAACGCAAAAATATAATACCGAAAAAGCCTGGATTCAGGTTGAAAAAAGAATCGCTCCTGATTTAAAAACAAAGTATTTAACGCCACTGGTATTCCGTTGGGCTGCTGCGGCAATTTTGACAATTGGATTCATCGGTATTGCGTATTGGCAAATGAACAACGTGCCTCGCGCAATCGAACTAACTTCAGTGAGCACCCAGGCGCGTGAATTGAGGAAAATAGTATTGCCCGATGGTACGCAGGTGTGGATGAATGCACATTCCTCGATTTCCTATCCAACGGACTTTGATGCCGATTCGCTACGTGTGGTACGGTTCACAGGGGAAGCTTTTTTTGAGGTAACTCATAATCCCAAAAAACCTTTTGTGGTCAAAAGCGAAGATTATCACACCCGTGTGCTTGGCACTTCCTTTAATGTAAGGCTGACGGAAAATGAAGCCAGTGTGATGGTGTTATCAGGTAAAGTCAGGTTTTCCTACAATGAAGATGGAATGCCCAAATCTTCGGTCGATATCGAAAAAGGTTATCAAGCAGTTGCCAACAAAAATCATCAATTGGTAAAGAGCGGGTTGGTGAATATGAATACGTTGGCGTGGCGCACCGGCATTTTAGAGTTTAAAAATGAAACGATCGCGCATGTGATCAAAGACCTTTCTCAACATTACCACGTGTCCATTCAATCTCAAATAGATGAACCGCAAGAATACTTATTTACCGGAACGATTGAGCAGGTATCTGTTGAAACTGCACTTGAAACAATTTGTTATTCACTTCACCTGCGTTGGAAGAAAACACCGCACGGGTATCTAATTTCCAACCGTTAATCTCCAAAACAACGTTACGATGAAAGCACACTTGCTTTTGAGTACTATCACAAATTTTGCGGGCACACACCGTTACAAACTGATTTTTTTTGCAGCCTTGTTGCAATTATCCTCAATCAGAGAATCGTATGCCCAAGCGCTGGAAAGACATTCTTTCAGTTACGCTTCCATTCGGTTTGAAGATGCCCTATTCACACTAACAAAAATTTATGATGTGAATTTTTCATACGGCAGCAAAGAAGTACCTGTTGATAAAATTATCACATTGCAGGCTACAGATAAAACATTGATTGAAGTGTTGGATCAACTGCTCCCGCCACTTCACGTAAGCTACAAAAGGATTGGAAACAGTATCACCCTTACATCCATCCCATTGCGCCAAAATATTCGCGGAAGAGTGGTGGACAAAGATACGGGCGAACCATTGGAAGGAGTAAACGTAGTGATACAGGAATACGACTCTATTATTGGAAGTACCACCAACACTGAAGGTTATTTTATGATACCAAACGTTGCCGTGGGCAGGCATACCATTCAAGCAACTTACATCGGCTATGAGGATGCCCGGCAGAATGATGTACTCGTTTACACCGGCAAAGAGCCTGTGATTACAATAGGCATGAAAGAAGCATTCACCCAATTGCAAGAGGTGGTTGTTCGCCCCGAACAATCAAACGGGCAACCGGTTAACGCTTTTTCATTATCGGGTGGCCGTTCTTTTTCGGTGGAAGAAACAATTCGGTTTGCTTCTAATTTTAATGATGCCGCGCGCATGATCACTGCCTATCCCGGCATCAATGCTACGAGTGATTTTAGCAACAGTATTTCCATTCGTGGTAATTCGCCCAATAGTATGCAATGGCGTTTGGAGGGTGTAGAGATTCCAAGCCCAAACCACTTTTCATCTTTCGGGGGGTCAGGTGGAGCTGTTAGTATGCTGAGTATTAATCTGCTCGATAACTCTGATTTTTATTCCGGAGCATTTGCGGCAGAGTATGGCAATGCCCTTTCGGGCATCATGGATATGAAACTTCGAAAAGGTAATCAGGAACGGAGCGAAAAATCATTTCAACTGAACTTTTTGGGAATAGATGCAGCGGCAGAGGGTCCTTTTAAGAAAGGGAAGAAATCAACGTACCTGGCTAACTACCGATACTCTACGGCTGGCATTTTAGTCAATTTTGGTGTGCTGCCCGAGGGCGCTGCCCCTACCTACCAAGACCTTTCTTTCAACATGTCGTTTCCACTTTCGTTTGGTGCGCTTAACGTGTGGGGTGTATTGGGTGATGGCACTTTTAACAATAACAGTGCCTCCGGGAACGGCAGTTTTTTGACTACCAAAAGTTTAATCAGTGGCATGACTTTTACGAAGAATATCAACAAGCGTTTATCCGTGGTCACCACGTTGTCGGGCACATCCACTCAAGATCAATTCGTTGAAAAACAAGCCGTCAACAATGCTTCGAGTGAGACCTTCAGGGCCCGAAACAAAGCTGAGTCAGTCCGCTTTTCGGCTCAACTCAGTAATAAAATTTCTCCCGGGAGTTTGTTTCGCACGGGATTTATTTTCAGTTACCGGAATTTTGGCTTAAGCCAGCGGTACATTGATTTTGCAGACAACAAAAAACTCAAAGTTCCGCTCGATTCGGATGGCACCGACCACTATATACAAGCATACGCACAGTGGAAAAAGAACCTGGGAAATCAATTCACACTCAACACCGGCCTTCATGGAATGTATTTATTGCAGACAAACAAATATTCATTTGAACCACGCGTAGGGTTGTCATATCAGATTTCCGAAATGGAGAGTATTGGCGCAGCGGTAGGGCTTCACAGTCAATTACCACTACTTACGCTTATGTATCAAAAATTTGAACAACCAGACCAATCTATCGAGTTGCTGAACAGAGATTTAGATTTATCGAAAGCACTACATTATGTTTTGACCTATGATAAACAATTCTGGAAAACCTTCCATTTGCGCGCAGAAGTCTATTACCAAAAGCTCTATCACATACCTGTTTATAGTGGTGTCATATCAAATCCCTACACGGCAGCCTTTTCTGCACTAAACGTAATCAGCGATTACCTCGCTACCAATATCACCCGAAATGAGGCAATACCACTTGCTAACGAGGGCACCGGTGATAATTATGGTGTTGAACTTAGTTTCGATAAGCGGTTTTCCAATCAATATTACTTTTTATTCACTGGTTCGCTATACCAATCGCAGTACCGTGGGGCTGACGGGGTGGTGCGAAATACCTCATTTAACGGGCGGCATATTTTCACGGCTTTGGCAGGAAAGGAATACCGAATTGGATTAAGAAAATCAAATATTTTTGAATTGAATGCCCGTGTTTCGTGGGCCGGCAACAGCCCTCAAACACCCATTGACATCGCGAATAGCTTAGTGCAAGGGCAGCAAGTATATGATTATGCCAGAAGTTTTGAAGTTATTATGCCTGACTATTTTCGTTTGGATGTGCACGTTGGGTTTAGGAAAAGCCGGGCAAAGGCAGCACACATCTGGTCATTTGACATACGCAACCTTACCAATCGACAAAATCCACTCAATCAATATCTCAATTTCAATTCGCAACAAATCAGATATCAATACCAACTTGGTCTCATTCCAGTGTTAAGTTATAGAATTGAATTTTGATTTTGTAAAACACAAGCGAAAACTAACAACCAGTTATCTTGAAAAGAGTTATAAACATAAAACCCATAAGTATGAAAGTGCCAAAATCATTGATTTCAATTTTATTTCTTGTTGCTTTCTTTGTGTATTCTTGCCAAAAAGAAACTATCAATCGAATCAGTGGAAAGGGAAATATTGTCAATGAAACACTAGCATTAAGTTCCTTTACCGAAATTGAAGTAAGAAGTTATTGTACTATTGAAGTTACAAAAGGCACGGAAAATAAAGTAGAATATTCTGACTATGAGAACATCATTCAATACGTGAAATTTGAAGTTTTGGGTAATAGACTAATAATTAAAACCATTCCCGAAAATATCTCCATTAGCAATTCACAAGCAAAGGCCAAAGTATTTTTAACCGGAAACCTAAATGCGGTTTACATCACCGGAAGCGCGAATATGGATTTGTTAAGTTCTTTTAATGGATTAAATAAACTTGCGATTACCGGCAGCGGAAACATCGTTTCAAGTGGCACCACTACTGTGCCTTCTATTGATTGTAGCATTACAGGTTCTGGCAATTTGAGTTTGTTGAAAGTAAATTCCACTACCGCAAAATGTGCGATTGCGGGTAGTGGAAATATTACCATTGCCGTTTCCGCTAGCTTGAATGCAAGTATTGTTGGCAGTGGCAATATTTATTATCAAGGCAATCCTGCTGATATTGTAGTAAATGTCACCGGCTCAGGCAAGGTCATCAAACTGTAGTAATGCAGTTATCGTGTAAAATGATTTCTGCCACGTAGCGACATGGCAAAATCTAATTTATCACCAACACGTTACTTCCTGTGTCGTCAGGTCTTCCGAGCAGACGATCTTTTTTTTAAATAAGTTTTTGTTGCCCTTGGCTACATGATTATAAGCAGCTAGATTTATTTCATCCTTTTTTTTGTGAAGCGCATTTGTTTTATGTCGGAAGACATGACTGCAAAAAGATATTACTCTTGATTTTGATTACCTTTGAAAAATGAACGCTGTCAAGCGAAAGCAAAATGAGAAAGAATTTGGAACTTGGGCGGACACAACAACCGATGGCAGGCGGTATTGGTTTGATGTGTTAGGCAGAGGTGGGGGTAGGGCACGTTATGTAAAAGAAGTTCTTTTTTTTAAATAAGTTTCCTGTGTTGTCAGGTCTTCCGACCTGACGATTTTTTTTCATCTACAACAAACATGTTGCTGTCGCGCTGGGCACATGCTCATGAGCAACCCGATTTGTTTCTTTTGTTGTAAGGGGTATGTGTCAGGTCGGAAGACCTGACAGCACGGGATTTTTACTTTACCTCAAAAGTAAATGTGCCCATTTTTTCAGCATAAATGGTTAAGTCATTGCTTAAGTTAGGGAGAACAGATGCGCAATTTTGAACGAATAAATCATGGTTAGTTTCTCCACTGTTGATGGAGTAAAAAAACTCGTGTTGAACAGGTTTTCTCTTTACACCATTTAACGGTGGCAGACTTATAAATGTTAAGTTAACAGAACCTTGAGCTGGGCCCATAAAGAAAATCGAAAAGACTCCTTTAGTTTTAGGTACGAGAGCAATTTTGGCCCGATATGTATTTGAACTGTATTGAAGATTAAAATCGCCAAACGTATCATTGAAATTATTAGCTGAACCGACAAAGTTTTTGATTGCAAATTTTTCAACAGCTGACGGTTGCTCTGAAAGATATTTTTGAACCGATGTTAGCCTAAAAAGTCCAATTCTAGTGGGAAATGGAAAGTTTTCGAGTTTATAATGGTTTTTGCTATTGAATTCCAAAACGGTGTCGGGGAAATTGGCTGACAGCCATAATGTATCACCAAGGTTAATTTGACTACCATTTGGTTTTACTTGTAAAGGGACAACAAAATTGAAATACACCATTGAGGTCTCGGATTCTTTCTCACACCTGAAAGCCGACAAAATTATAAATGGAATAATAGGTATCCTGAAAAACCTCATAACGGCAAAAACAATGATGTTACGTTTATGTTTTCGATGCAAGAATTTAAAATAGCCTTGCCAAAAATATTTTATTCAGCAAGGCTATTTTTTGTTTTTTAGTATTGATAACTTGTCACTAGTTGATTGACTTGATTTGATTGGAAGTTGCCATTTCTGCTTAGTACTTCTTGTCTAAAACCTTGAACTGAGGAGACGTTTGGTTGAAGACCCCTAAAAATTCCCTGCATTGAATAGCTATTCGCATTATCGTTTACCCCCTGTTTTCAGCGTTGCAACACCCTAGAAATTTTTTTGTGCAATTTGGTACAGTTCAGTTTGTAAATTGTCCATTTTGAGCAGTTTAGATTGGGTGTGTTTGGATTCTGGAATCGTGAAAGTTATTTCATACATGTTATGGGTGAGCTCCGCTGCCTTTTTTACTGATAGCGTTGACTTTTCTTTGTACAGTACCCGTTCAAGTTCTTTATAAATGCAGTAGGCCGTGAAGGAGATACAAACGTGTGCCTCAATACGATGTCTTAAGCGATGGTAAATGGGTCTTATTCTTAAATCCGTTTTTGACATTCGAAATGCATTCTCAATATGCCAAAGGTTTTTATAGTTTTCAATGACTTACTTGCCGCTTAGTTGGGTATTGGTCACATAGCCCTTCAGCCCATCCCATAATTTGTCAGCCTTGAATTTTTCATAGTCAATTTCGATGGTGATTTTACTTTGCATCTTGAGATACTTATTGTACCCCTTGTTGTTAATGTTTGATTTGGTAAGCCTGCCTGCTTTAATTTGTTTTTCTAATCGTTGAAGCCCTCTCTGACGATTGTGTTGATCTTTGGCCGCCCTGTTGTTGGAGAACGCTACTACGAGCTTGGTACCGTCATCCTTTTTTATGTTCATCACGTGCCCTTCTTCCCATGAGGTGGACAGTATCTTTTGCTTAATGATCTTGGATTCGCTTTTTAATCTTGCCCCGATGATGTACTGATAGTTCCTTTGCGTTAATTCTGCCAGGTTGCCCGTTGATAACAATCCGGCATCCGCTATTACGATAGGCTTACCCAGATTGAATTTAGCAGCAGCCTTTTCCAAGAAAGGTATCAAGGTGTATCCTTCATAAATGCTTCCTTCATAAATTTCATATCCGATGGCATAGCCTCCTAAACCCACCAATAGGCCAAGATAAATTTGTGGGTGTTGGTGCTTGCCATCTTTGGAAAAGCCCGTCTTACGCAAATCATCTTCGTCACTGGCTTCAAAATAAAGAGTGGTCATATCATAAAAGACCACGCTTAAATTGTTCTCCAATATTTTTTTGGTGTGTGTGAAGGCAACTTGCTCGACCTGCGCTTTCAAACGGCTATTGAGTTTGTCCAGAAAACGGTATACCGCATCAATATCTAACTGAACACCTTGATAGCGGTATAGGTAGTCCACCGTCTTGAGTTTGCTCAAGGGAAAAACTAAACGCGAGATCACCAAATGACGGAACATCTCTTGCTCAATTACCTGAAACCCTATATAATCGTAGATTTTTCCAAAGATTAGTTCTGGCCCCACTGTTCTAATACTGGCATTGCCCAAGCTATTCATCACTTGTTCAACCAAGGTGTCTTTTTCGGATACAAACAAAGTCGACTGAGCCGAAAGTCTTGCAATTTCTTGCTTGCCTAAAAACCAAAGCTTTTGTAACTCCTGCTCCGTAGAACTGCTCCCAATAGTTTTCAATACTTTGTACTTACCATTGGCCTTTGAAATTATTTGTACAGAACTACTACCCGATCGGTTCTTGATTTTTCTTAGGAACATACCTAAAAATAGCCGTGCAACACCCAATTTCAAAAAACACTATTTGAGTATCAGGCTCTTACGCTAGATTTTGGGACAAGTGCGGAAAACAGAAAAAACGGATTTACGCATCCGTCCTGTTTATCACTTTAAACGAAAAAGAATTGAAGCTCACATTTGCATTGCTTTTGCGGCATGCAAGGTGTACAAAGAACTGGAAAGGCAACTCAGAAACCGTAAATCCGACTTG
>JADBYK010000091.1 GCA_020403045.1 Cytophagales bacterium | reverse complement strand
TATACCGCTTGGCGAAAAAGCAGCGACCCTCCTTTGTTCATCGAGTAAGGCAACTACCCCTAAAAACCAAGCGTCATTTTAAGACCTAATTCCCCTACGGAAATATGACTTTTTAGACTAGTTTAGTCGGACAAGAATGATAAAATTTCTTTATTAGCTTCTTTGCTTCTGGGTGCTTTTTAACAAATGCCTCTTTCTCTACATCAGAAATAATCAAAAAGCCTCCGTCTCGCAACGCACTTCCTGATTGCATAAGGGGAGCACTAGAAATAGGCTTATTGACGGACGCAAGAGTTAAGTCGTCACCAGCAACCAAGTAAGGATTTATGTTCTTTACTCTCCTAGAAAGAGGTTCGCCATTAATGTCGTTGTAATCGAAGAGTTTCTTATTATGGCTATCTTCTATGCTAAAACCAATTATTACTACATGTACAGCTGCTTTGCCTTTTGCTTCATTATTCCATCTGAATGTACGGTGACCGAATTTGATTTTTACATTAAGCCTAAAAAGCTCATTCCAAAGCAGGGCTGGTTGTTCGCCCTGCGAAATGGAGTTCGTTGACACAAAAGCAACTTGTGTTTTTGAATTCTGAATAAGACTGGCAGCCTTCAAATACCAAGCACTTACATAGTCAAGCATTCCAAATGATTTTACTCCATTGAAAACCTTTGTCATGTCTTCCTTTTGCTCTTTGTTTTGATAAGCCGTGCCTATAAAGGGCGGATTCCCGAAAACATAATCATACGTTGTTTTTTCTTTTGTTTTGGGTTTGGCTCCCTCAACAATCGTTACTGTTTTAGCTTTTATATTGGCTACTTTATATTTCTCTACAGGCTCTTCGCCTTTATAGATGTTAACATGCTCGGCCTCTATGTAGATACTATTTACTGGATTTAGCAGACTTTGCCAATCAATGCGTAAAGCATTTCCGTGCACAATGGTTGCACTTTTTCGCAATGGCAAGCGCTTGTAGTATTCTCCAAATTCTGCGGAGAGTTTCATGTTCATTTGATGATCGATCAACCACATGGCCACTTGCGCAATCTGCGAAGCAAATTCTTCGTACTCTATGCCATAAAAAGCGTCTACATCAATTTTGCTTAGGGTACTTACATCGGTAACGTATTGGCCCTTGAATAATATTTTGAGTATTTCAATTTCCAACAAACGCAGCTCGCGGTAAGTAATGATAAGAAAGTTACCACTGCCGCAAGCGGGATCGAGAAATTTAAGTTTGGCGATCTTGTCTTGAAATTTTATGAGTTTTGATTTGTTGGCTTTGATGTTTTCAAATTCTTCTTTTAACTCATCTAAAAATAAACCATCGATTACTTTGCGAATGTTCTTTTCACTGGTATAGTGAGCGCCCAAATTTCTGCGTTCTTTTGGATTCATTACACTTTGGAACATAGAACCAAAGATGGCAGGTGAAATAATGCTCCAATCGAAATAGCAGCACTTCAATAATTTGCTGCGCATTTCGCTGTTAAAAGATGCAAGGTTAATCGTTTCGGCAAAGAGTGAACCGTTCACATAAGGAAAAGCGGCTACTTGCTCGTCTAGATTTTTCTGTCTTTTGTCTTCGGCTGCATTTAATGTTTGAAAGAGTTGCCCAAGGTGAATGCCCAGATCGCTGCCGTCTGGATTGGTGCGTAGCTCAATGTATTCAGTAAACTGCTGCTTCTCAAATATGGTTGTGTCTTCGGCAAAGAGACAAAACAACAAGCGCACGAGCATCACTTCTAATTCATGCCCCTGATAGCCATTGGCCAGAAGTGCATCGTGCAAACCTCCCATTAGTTCGGCTGCCTTTATGTTTACAGGTTCCTGATCTTTATAAACTTTTTGCTGGTATCCACTAATAAACCCGAATAGGTTTATGTTTTTGTACAGATCTTTTAGTTTGAATTCAGAGTCGGTATTGCTTTCCAGATCGAAAAGCTTAATGTCTTGAAAATTGGAAACCACAATGTACCGTGGCAATTCCTCGTCTTTGAGGCCAGGGAAATAGTCTTTTGCTTGTTTGTAAGCAGTTTCAAGGTCTTTGCCTTTGCTTTTATGTTCTACCAATACAATCCCTTTCCAAAGCAGGTCAATAAATCCCTGATGTCCATCGGCTTTCTTTACGGGCTTTTCAAAACTGGCTACTCGCTTACGTGATACACCAAAAATATAGAAGAAGTTATTCCAAAACGTCTGCGCCTCCGCACGCTCGTCAGTCACATTTTCCCATTCTTTGGAAAATTCGGTAGCACGTTTTCTAATTTCGTTGAGACTAAGGGGCATGTTTTGAAAAAGTGGAGATACAAGTTCCCAATTTAGCTAAAATACCAACTACAAATTAGCGAAACAAGAGACGAATATTTCTTTAAAACCGATACCCCAAGCGCAGTGAATTGCCAGAGAACGAGAAATAGGTCTTCTTCAAAAAAGGATCTAAATGGGTTCTCCTATTTTTAGTAGTAAGCAGTGTCATCGCTATATCAAAAGCCATCAGGCCTGCACCTTGCAGGATAATTGCATTGCCAAACCCATTAAATCGTTCTTGATCTTTCAGTGCCGACTGGTTGCTTGCATATTCTTTCAGGTAAAAACCTCCTGCAATGTAGGCCACGTCAAGCACCGCGTTGGCTAAGAATATCTTTTCAAATTTTGTTTGATTTCTTTGAAGGTCGTACAGCGATGCCGTTGGTTTTGGCTTGGTCAATAGCGCAGGTAAAGCGAGACCAAGGTTAATGAGACCCCACGAGCCGTTCATGATGTAAAATTCTTTTTCTTCGTTACTGGTTGAAAGCCCATACCCGATGGCACTCCCGATGATATTCGCACTTGCCCAAGAACCCAATACAACCATGCCATCATGTTGTAACTTATTTTTTCGATCGTCAAAATCCTTGACAAAAGTTTCTGTCTCTGTTTGCGAAAGAGCAGGAGTGAAGCCGGCCAAGAAAGCGATGAGTAAAAGGTTTTTCATAGAAATCGATTATCTTCAAATGTACAGAAAGTGAAAAAATTCTTATATAAGAAACCCATTGGTGGCGGTATTGTTCCCTTGACGACAAATAGTTTTAATCCCCTGTTACCACTATTTTTGAATTCGTATTGATCTGTGTGAACTATTTGACTAGCATAAAGGTGGGGCTTTGTATGAAAATGTTGGCTTTTGGGCTCATTTTGTTCTCCTTTTCTGCAAGCGGGCAATATGCCAATGGTTGGATAAATAATAATCAGGCCTATTTCAAGATTTCGATAGCAAAGGAAGGCATCTACAAACTGACCTATGCAAATCTTTTAGCAGCTAGTTTTCCGGTCAATTCAGTCGATCCGCGCCTAATCAAGCTGTATCACCGTGGTGTGGAGCAAGCCATTTTTGTACAAGGCGAAGCGGATGCTGTTTTTAATGCGACTGATTTTATTGAATTCTTTGGACGTAAAAATGATGGCACACTCGACAAAAAACTTTATCAGCCGCCCTCTGCGCAACCTCATAATCTGTATAACCTGTATAGCGATACAGCGGCTTATTTTCTTACCTATTCACTGATTCCTCCGGCAGGAAAGCGTATGGCCGCTTTTTCGGAGGTGAATATATCGGGTATTCCCAAAGAGAATTTTCACACTGAAGAAAGACTGTTGGTGCTGGGAAACAGCTATTCGGGTGGAGAAGCACAAAATAGCGAAATAAGCTACACGCAATTTGTGCGAGGCGAGGGCTGGTTCGGAACACCATTACAGCAAAATCAATCGATCGATTATGCGCTGGATGCAGTAACGAATGCTGTTCCTTCTGCGGGGTTTCCGCAAATTGAAATACTATTGGTGGGGCGTGACAACATTGCACATAGTGCTGAGGTTTTAGTTGGTGCAAATGTGGGTGCGCTGCGGTCGTTGACGACTGCCAATTTTTTTGGATTTGAAACGCCTTTGCTTTCGTTGCCACTCAACTGGAGCGACATCGGTGCTGATGGAAAAATAACAATCCGATTGAAAGCGGGAGTGGACGTTACAAACCGGTTTCAATTTAGCACTGCCTTTCTAAAGATAACGTTTCCACAAAGTTTCAATACCTCATCGGCAAGTGAAAAAAAGTTTTTTCTTCAATCGAACGTGACCAATAAATCCTACATCGAGCTTGACAACCCTTCTGCCAACACACGTTTGTGGGATGTAACTAATCCGGATGATGTACTTACCATTGGAACACGCACAGCGGGAAGTGCATTAAGTGCGGTTGTTCCAAATACATCATTAGTCAGGAAATTGTTTGCTGCAAGCATCACCTCAACACCTCCTATAAAACCTGTTTCATTTCGGCCGATCAATCCAACGATTCCTGATTTTTTAATCATAACACATCGGGCCTTAATGAAACCCGCGCTTGGCTACCCCAATGTAGTACAATCCTATGCTGCATACAGAGCTTCAAACGCAGGTGGAAAATATGATACGCTTACTATTGCAGTAGATCAACTCTACGATCAGTTCAACTATGGAGAGACCTCTTCACTAGCGATATATGAGTTTATGCGATGGATGGTTGATAAGGGAAAGCCAAAGTACTTATTTATCATTGGCAAGGGTAGAGATATTTATTCTTACTCCAGCTACCAGCGACAATTGCTGCCGGCCAGCGAGTTCAGAGATTTAGTTCCCACGGCAGGTTACCCTGCAAGTGATATGGCCTTTACGGCAGGGTTAGGCGGAACTTCGTTCGAACCGAAAGTTGCTACGGGTAGACTTTCAGCTTCGAATCCTACTCAAGTGGCGGCTTACCTAAATAAAATCATCGAGACAGAAAGCGTATCCCTGGCACAAGAGTGGCGAAAGCAAGGTCTTCATCTCAGTGGCGGTATACAACCTTTCGAACTTCCATTGTTTAGAAGTTATGTAGATGGATTTAAAGAAGTGGCCACAGGAAAAAATTGGGGCGCTAACATCACTACTATCGGAAAGCGAGAATCAAATCCGTCTCAGTTGATTAACGTATCTGACCAGGTGAACAAAGGGACGAACCTGATTACCTTTTTTGGACACTCGTCTCCCGGCACTATTGATATTGATATTGGTTTTGTATCAGATCCGGTTTTAGGTTACAATAATCCGGGCAAGTATCCGGTATTCCTCATCAATGGATGCAACGCGGGGGCGTTTTTTTTGAATGGGACTATTTTTGGTGAAGACTGGATACTGGCCGCAAACAAAGGAGCGAGAAATTTTATCGCCCACAGCTCGTTTGGATTTACCAACGCCCTGAGAGCGTATACGGATTTGTTTTATCGGGTAGGTTTTGCCGATACTACTTTTATTCAAAAAGGAATTGGTGATGTGCAGAAAGAAGTGGCGAGTCGATACCTCACTTCATTCGGTTCTGGCATATCGAGCGTTACTCAGATACAACAAATGGTGTTGTTGGGCGATCCGGCTGTAAAACTTTTTGGAACCGCTAAACCGGATTACTCACTTGATAATACATCGCTGTCTTTAAAATCAATTGATGGCTCACCAATTACATCTCAAAGCAACTCGTTTGGTGTGCGGGTTGTGCGTAGAAATATTGGCGCAACGGGCAGTGGCAACATTCCCATGAGATTGATCCGAACGTTTGGAGACAATACGTCAAAAAGCTATGACTCTGTTTTTCAGAATGTGCTGAATCAAGACACGGTAGTTTTTCGCGTGAAACGGGACGCAGCGGGTGGTGGCCTCAATCAATTCACTGTAATTATTGATCCTCTCAATACCATTAAAGAAATTAGTAAACTCAATAATTCCGCTTCATTTAATGGATTGATTTCATCGGATGGAACAAAAAATCTTTTTCCGGCTCCATATGCATTGGTAAGCAAGCAGTCCCTGGATATCGTATTTCAAGCTACTGATTTAATATCCGGTGTCAGAGATTTTCGCATCGAGATAGATACGACTAATTTGTTTAACAGCCCATTCTTAAAATCACAAGTAGTTTCGGGCGAAGTACTTGCCAAGGTTTCGGTCAATTTGCTTCCGGTTGATTCCACGGTTTATTATTGGCGTACCCGATTCGATAAGCCTAAGTCAAATGAAAGTACAGAGTGGATGACCACCTCGTTTACCTTTATAAAAAATGGATCGGAAGGATGGGGGCAACTGAAGTTCCCCCAGTACAATGAAAATCAAGTGTTCGGTCTACTGAAAGATGCACAGTTAAAAAAATTGAACTACTTAGAAAGTGTGCAGCCTTTTTCTGTGACCACGTTCGGAAGTACTAACCCTATACCGCCCACGAGCGTATCATTTAAAATTAATAATGTTGAATACAATGTGGCATCTCAAGGTCAGCCTTGCAGAAACAACACTATTAATCTTGTGGCGTTTAACAAAAACACGGCCGTGCCTTATGCAGGCATTCCTTTTAATTTTCAAGACCCACGCACCTGCGGAAGGGAACCACAGTTGATAAACAGCTTTTTGTTTTCAGAACTTGAAACGGGCTTGAATGATGATTTGGCAACCTACGTAGATGCTATACAGCAAAGTGACTCCGTGGTTCTTTTTTCAATCGGAAATCCCGGGTACACGGCATGGCCAACTAGTGTGAAAACCAAATTGGGGAACTTTGGAATCAGCGCGGCACAAATCAATCTTTTGTTGGATGGAGAGCCAATCGTAATACTGGGTAGAAAGGGCGCAGCCGTAGGCACAGCCCGAGTTTTCAAATCCAGTGTTGCACCGGCTACCGCGCAATCATTGTCTGTTGCAAAGACAATCACAGGTCGGTTTTCAAATGGAAGTATGAAGTCGACTGTGATAGGCCCTGCAAAAAATTGGGTTCGTTTGGTCAATCAGGTTACCGAGCTTCAAACGACCGATGTAGTTAGTTTTGCGATTTATGGTGTTTCATTACTCGGTGTCGAAACAATGTTACGAGACAATGCAACGGGCACATTGGACTTGAGTTTTATCGATGCGAAACAATACCCATTGCTAAGACTGGAAATGAAGATGGAAGATGCCGTAAATCTTTCGGCAGCCCAGTTGCGTAAATGGATTGTTTTGTATGAAACAGTTGCCGAGGGAACGCTTATAAGGAAGGGAACTATTGCTCAACAGACAGTGCAGGAAGGGCAAACATTTACCGACCAATCATTTGGGTTTACAAATATTTCTGATAAACAGTTCTCGGGTCAACTCACTGTTCGAGCCGATGTGTTGACAAAGAACTCCGGAAAAAATCAATCTTTATCTTTTTTTATAGATGCTCCAAAGCCAGGTGAGACTACCGGCATTTCATTCAGTATCGACACGAAATTGAAGGCTGGATTAAATGATGTTTCTGTTTTTGTAAATCCAAAAATTTTGCCCGAACAGTATTATGATAACAACATCGTAAACCTTTTAGATTATTTGAATGTCCGTCCCGACTTAACAGCACCAACCTTAAAAGTGCGAATAGATGGTCGGGTGATTCAAAACAAAGATTTTGTGTCTAACCAGCCTAAAATAGAGATTGAACTTTCGGACGACAATCCTTTTTTACTGAAGAAAGATACGGTAGGTGTGACCATTTTTCTGAAGTCGGAATGTGGCAGTTCCAGTTGCCCCTTTGCGCCTATTTATTTTAGTCGGCCAGACGTTACTTGGTCACCGGCTACTTCCACGGAGCCGTTTAAAGTTAAATTTGCTCCTCAAAGTTTGACAGAGGGCCCGTATACATTGCGGGTAGAAGGCACAGATGCCAGCGGAAACAAAAGTGGCGTAAAGCCTTATGAGATCGATTTTCGTGTAAGCGACAATACAGTTCTTGTTTTGAAATCGGTGTATCCGAATCCCTCCACCTCTTCGTTTTATTTTAGTTTCGTTTTGAGTGGAAACAGTTTGCCCGATGATTTTTCGCTTCAGATATATTCGTTAGATGGCCGACTGATTCAAAGTTTCGGACGAAGTCAAGTAGAGCATTTTGTTATTGGCACCAACGAGTTTTCATGGACTGCCATGGATAATGCAGGAAACGCAATTCCTAACGGAGTCTATATCTATCGAATGAATGTAGTCGTAAAGGGAATGAGCGTTACTGAAAAAGGCAGACTGGTATTGGCGAAGTAATTGCTTTTATTTGATTCGAAGCATAGCATAGTTCTATTTTTCCGGTAAAGAGTGCTACGCCATATTGGAAATGTGTGGCACGTTGCCTTTTGTCAAATCACTTCCATCCTCCCCCGAGCGCTTTATAAATATTGATCTGGGATAGCATTTGACGCTTCCTTACATCGATAAAGTCCAGTCTCGCGTTCAGTGTATTTTGTTGAGTCAACAACACCTCCAGGTAATTTGCTCGCCCCGTCCTGAATAAGTCATTGGATGTTTGTATAGATTGAGATAATATATTCACTTTTTCGTTCTGGTAGCCAAAGATGCGTTGTAGATTATTTAGATTGTTTAGCTGATTGTAAACTTCAACATATCCATTTAAGATACTCTTCTGGTAGTTGTACAGCATTTCTACTTGATATGCGCTTGCCCCCTTGAAATGCGCTTTGATTGCACTTCGGTTAATTAGGGGTGCAGACAATCCTCCTACGAGACTGAATACGAAAGATTGAGGTGTGGTGAATAGGAGATTTGATCTGAATGACTGAAATCCCAATCCGCCTGTAATACTCAACGAAGGATAAAAGGCTGCCCTTGCCGCTTTAACATCTGCTTTCGCTGCTACTAGTTCAAGCTCCGCTTGCTTAATATCTGGGCGGTTGCGAAGTAAATCTGATGGTACACCCGTATGTAGTTGAGTTGGAATTATATGTGTTAGAATAGTTTTACCGCGTTCTATTGGCTGGGGGTATCTTCCTAGTAAAGAGTTGATTTGGTTTTCTGTTTCTATAATTCGCTGCTCAATTTCTACCTCGAGTGACTTGGTGGTAAGAAGTTGGGCGCGAAATTGTTCTACTGCCAACTCATTGGCCGCGCCAGATTCCTTTTGTGAAGTTACTACTGCCACCGCATTTTCCTGAATAGAAATGTTCTCGCGTATTATTTCCAGCTCAATGTCGAGTGCTTGTAATTCATAGTAAGTGGATGCTATCACTGCAACTAAATTTGTGATCAGCCAATTCTTTCCTTCTATACTGGACAGATATCTAGCTACGGCCGCTTTTTTTCTATTTTGTATTTTGCCTGTGATGTCAGCCTCCCATGAGGTTTGCAATCCTACAAAATAGTCGGGGAGATTGACAGGTACGGTTTGACCTGGTAATATATCTGTGGTGGCATTTCCCGCACCGTCCATTGTGTATCGGCCATATCTTCGAATGGCTGCAGTACCACTTATGCTAACGGATGGCAATAACAAACCTTTACTAAACTGCACCCCCGCTCTTGCGGCTTCAACTCGTTGTAATGCAATCAGTACATCAAAGTTATTTGCAAGCGTAGTATCAATCAGTGCAATCAGATTTTTGTCAGAGAAGTACTCTTTCCAACTAATGGTGGCAATAGCAGACGAATTACTACCGATTGCATATGACATCGGAGTGATTTTCGTTGACATCTGATACATTGGCTGTGTAGGTATACAACCAATCAGGCTAGCCGTGAGAAAAATAGTGAGTATGATGTATTTATAGTTCTTCATTTCAATTTTAATTCTTCAGTGAATGGAACTTCTTCGTGCAGTCCTTTAGGAATATGTTTCTCCGATACTGTAGCGAAAATGAAATACAAGCCTGGTATGATGATTACCCCGAATACTGTTCCGAATAACATCCCGCCTGCTGCTGCGGTACCAATCGTACGGTTTCCAATTGCACCAGCTCCTGACGCAAACATCAAGGGGATCAATCCGGCAATGAATGCAAAGGATGTCATTAAGATAGGTCGTAGACGGACGGTTGCCCCCTCAATGGCAGCTTTCAGAGGGGTCAGCCCCTCCCGGTGTTTCATCGAGGCAAACTCCACTATAAGAATTGCATTTTTGCCCAGCAGGCCAATTAACATAATCATAGCTACTTGTGCATAGATATTGTTTTCCAATCCCATTAGCATTAAAAGGAAGAGTGCTCCAAAAACCCCAGTTGGTAAAGAAAGAATAACAGGCAGCGGCAACAAGAAACTTTCGTATTGTGCAGATAGAAGTAGGTAGACAAATACAAGGCAGATAATGAAAATATAAACAGCTTGGTTGCCGGCTAATACTTCATCGCGGCTAATCCCAGCCCAGTCAATGCCAAAACCTCTGGGCAATGTCTCCCGGGCAACCTCCTGTATTGCATTAATGGCATCGCCACTGCTATAGCCTGGGGCATTTTCACCATTTAACATGGCAGATGTGTACATATTGTAGCGGGTAAGCTGCTCGGGTCCAAATACCTTTTCTATAGTGATGAAAGCGGAATAAGGAACGGTTTCTCCCTCGCTGTTTTCCACGTACAGTTTCAGAAGATCATCAGGTCGTGAGCGATATTCCGGTAGTGCTTGAACCATTACTTTGTATAGTCGCCCAAACCGAATGAAATTGGTGGCGTAATAACTTCCAATGAGCGTTTGTAGATTTTCTAACGCGGTTTGGGTGGTAACACCTTTTTGAGCCGCTTTATCATTGTCGATATGAATTAGGTATTGCGGAAAACTGGCATCAAAACTGGTAAACGCATTTTGAATTTCCGGTCGGCTATTCAAAGCGGCAACAAAGTCATCAGCTACCTTTTCTAGTTGGGTTAAATCATCACTCTTTGATTTGTCCAGCAGTCGTAATTCGAATCCGCTGGCATTACCATAGCCGGGCACTGCGGGAGGCGGAAAAAACTCTATTTGCGCATCTTGAATATGTTTCGTTTTTTCCCGGAGCACTTTGATCGCATCTTCTATTGATTCCGATCGTTCTTCCCAGGGTTTTAAATTAATCATACACATTCCATACGTAGAGCCGGTGCCATCGGTGAGTAAATTAAAACCCGCCAATGTCGATACAGAAGCGGTAAACTTCATGTCACGAGCAGCTTTCTCAATTTCGTCTACCACAGCCGATGTTCTTTCCAGGGTTGCCCCAACAGGTGTAGTTACGCTAGCATAGAATGTACCTTGATCTTCATTGGGTATGAATCCAAAAGACAGCAGTTTACCCAGTACACCCGAGCCAACCAAAAAGATGAGTAGTATTCCAATGGTAACAGCTCTTCGCGAGGCGATTGCATTCAATAGTTGCTGATAGCGTTGAGATAGATTCTCATACCAGTGGTTGAAACCGTTAAACAACCGATTCATTCTGCTGTACTTTTTAGGTTGGCCATGAGAATTTTTTAGAATGATGGCACAGAGTGCAGGGGTGAGGGTCAAAGCAACAATACCCGACAACACAATAGAAACCGCCATAGTTAATGAAAACTGTCGATAAAAAATTCCAGTTGGCCCCGACATAAATGCGACCGGAACGAATACCGCTGACATCACCAGCGTGATAGCGACAATCGCTCCGCTGATTTCTTTCATGGCTTCGTCAGTTGCCTTTAGAGGACTTATATTTGACTTTTCCATTTTAGCGTGAACCGCTTCAATTACCACAATCGCATTATCGACCACAATGCCAATGGCAAGTACCAATGCAAACAAAGTGATCAGGTTTAATGAGAAACCAAATAGTTGCATGAAGAAGAACGTGCCCACCAGAGAAACCGGAACAGCAAGAGCGGGAATGATGGTTGAACGCCAGTCTTGCAGAAAAATGAATACGACCAACGATACTAACAAAAAAGCCTCGATCAATGTCTTTATCACCTCTCCAATAGAGGCGTCTAGAAAACGGGCTACATCATAGCTGATGGTGTAATCCATTCCGGCAGGAAAAGAAGTTTGCTTCAGTTCTTCCATTTTTGTTTTTATCTCGCTGATTACTTTGCTGGCATTTGATCCGGATCGCTGCTTGAGCATAATAGCTGCAGACGGTTGCCCATTTTCTTTCGACAGAACATCATAATCCTGCGAGCCAAATTCTACATCAGCAACATCTTTCAATCGCAGTAATTTTCCATCGGCATTTGATTTTAAAACAACATCCTCATATTGTCCAGACATATTGAACTTTCCGGTATACCTAACTACGTATTGTAGTGACTGGCTTTTTTTATCTGAGCTTTCCCCCACCTTTCCCGGTGCAGCTTCGATATTTTGGTTTTGTAAAGATTCTATTATTTCGGCTGAGGAAATGTTATAGGCTGCCATTCTATCGGGCTTTAACCAAATGCGCATCGAGTACTCGCGTGAACCCATGATGTCGGCAAACCCAACTCCATCAATACGCTTTAGTTCCGCCAATAAATTGATGTCACTAAAGTTGTATAAAAACTTTTCATCCTGTGTCGGGTCGGTGCTCAAGATGTTAATATACATCAACATGCTGCTCACAACCTTTTCCACAATAACACCGGATTTAATAACTTCTTGAGGAAGTTCATCCAATACCGCAGCCACTCGGTTTTGCACGTTTACAGAAGCCACTTCGGGATCGGTGCCGACTTTAAAAATTATCTGAATGACGCTAGTACCATCATTGCCTGATACAGATGACATATACGCCATACCAGGCACACCATTGATGGCTCTTTCAAGAGGCGTCACAACGGCTTTCGTACAAACAACGGCATTAGCTCCTGTATATTTTGTAGTAACCGTTACTTCTGTTGGGGCAATATTTGGAAATTGGGTCATCGGTAATTGGGTGAGCGACAATGCACCGACTAGTGTTATCAAAATGGAGATGACAATTGAAAGAACAGGCCTACTTATAAATCGTGTGGTCATG
The DNA here is from genome assembly GCA_020403045.1 of Cytophagales bacterium. Classification (GTDB taxonomy): domain Bacteria; phylum Bacteroidota; class Bacteroidia; order Cytophagales; family Cyclobacteriaceae; genus ELB16-189. The sequence continues at coordinate 35,932 of JADBYK010000091.1, read as the reverse complement.
ATTATTTTTTGGTTGAAGAGATCGTTGGTTAGCTACCTATCACAACTTAGTAAGTTGCTGTAATATGACTTTCATTGTTATTGGCCTGGGTTCAACTTTGTCACCTTCTTTTACTCGTTGTATTCCCTCATAAAGAATTCGGTCGTTTTGGGTGAGGCCTGACGCGATGACGTAGAGATGCGGAATTCTAAGTGTTGACTTGATATTTCGCAGTTCAACCGCATTTTTATCATTGACAACATACACGTACAGATTCTCCTGAATCTCAAAGGTTGACTTCTGAGGGATAAGTATTGCGTTCTTGATTTCATGATTCAATTTTATCTTTCCCGTAGAGCCATGCTTTAAAACCAACTCAGGATTTTTAAACCTGGCGCGAAACGCAATGTTGCCGGTTGATTTATCTACTTCTCCTTCAACTGTTTCAATGACTCCTTTGTATTTATGTGGCTGGTGATTGGCCAAGATTAACTCCACGTCATATTTCTTTGATTCATTTCCCTGCTCAACAATGTCCAAGTAATCAGTTTCCGAAACATTGAAATAAGCGAATACTTCACTGTTATCTGAAAGTGATGTGAGAAGTGTACCCTCGTCAATCAAGCTCCCTGTTTTATATAGTATGCGATTGATCACACCACTAAACGGAGCGCGCACTTCTGTGAATGACAGTTGTAATTCTGAACTTGATTCATTGGCCTTGGCTTCTTCTATCTTTGCCTGAAAAGCATCGAACTTGGCTTTTGCCATCTCTAACTCACTTTTTGAAACGATGTTTTTCTCTACAAGTGTCTTTACATTATTTAAGTCTACTTCAGCAACTTTTGAATCGGCAATAGCGCTGGTGAGCATCGCTTTGGCTTTCAATAACTCTTGTCTATACTGCTGACTGCTTATGCTAAAGAGTAGTTGCCCTGCTTTTACGGGAAGTCCTTCGTCAACATAAATTTTTTCGATATAACCTTTTACCCGAGCCCTTAACTCTACATTTTGTAATGAATGAATGTCGGCCACATATTCAGAGGTATAGATAGTGTCAACGACAATAGGATTCGTGACGGAAAAATTCTCCTGTATTGCACTATCTTTTTTGTTTGATGAACAGGCCGATAAAAGCAAGCCTGATAGGAGACCTATGAAAGAACCAATCAAACAGTTTCTCCAAAAGAGATACGATTTCTTAATACGCATATTAAAGTAAGTGAAATAATAAATGAAAATGACGGAAAATTGAAGACCACTAAAACACCTCAGGGGCATTTCAGTAGATAATTTTCTCTAAAGAATACAACAGCTACGCTACTCTCGGTGGCGGGGAAGTGAAATCAATAACAATTGAGGTGAGCTTCTTTTCCAATGGAAAAAAAGATTGCCGAGGAGGTCGGCATTTTTTTTTGATCTCAATGGAGGATTGCGTAATGTAGAGATCTGCGAATTTTACAAGCCCGTTTTCGTCATCTTCGTCTTGTTCTGCGATGTCGATCCCCAAGAATTGTTCGGATAAAAGTTCGGCTATACTTTCAATATCATTTATGGCTAGATCTTCTTCCCGGGATAATCGTCCTAATTTTTCTGCGATAGGATCAACTGGATCGATAGAAATGTTAATGACCTGAATGAGCAACACCCAAGCAAAGCATCTTATAATTGTACTTTTTGTTAACAACGTTCCTATTTCTTTAAAGAGGCGTAAATATAGTAAATTGGCTTTAAGATATTGTTATTTAAATGTAGGGCTTTGACATAGATAAATTACCTGAGGCAGAACGGTCGCAGTGCAATTAGTTCTTGCTGGGAGTCATGGTCAATGCACTACAAAAAAAGCCCCCACTGCTGGAGGCTTTTTTTAAGTAGAAAATTGGCTGCTACATAATGTCACCAATAGAAATTGCATTCACCTGCTTTTGTTTAACAAGGTCGTTGAACTTAGGCACCTTATCTGTCATTACTTTGTTAAGTAAATTTAGCTGTTCATCAATTTTCTCTGTGATTTCTTTATAGACCGCTTTTACTTGCTCAGTCGGCCTAAAGTCGCTGCCATCAACTTCTGACCCAAGAGCACCCAGTTTGTTATTCAGTCGCACAGGGTAGTTCAGCGGATCTTGCCCGCTCTTGTTCTTGGTTTGATAAAGCGTTTCTTCAATTTTCTTCATGTCGTCTAAAATTGACTTTGCCATATCGTTGACATCTTTCATGTCCTCTTTGCCTTTCATCGGCTCTGTTACGCGATTGATTTGTTCGCGAGCTGTACGAATTTTTTTAACGGCTTTGTTTGTTTCAGAGAGTTTGTCGCGAACCGCGATAGAGAAATCGAACTGCGCTTTGATGTCTGCTAGCGTTCCACTTGTTCGTGGATCTTTCAGGATTTCAAACTCAGTCTCCATCGCTTTACCATTCACGATCAGCCTCGCTTTATACATACCAGGCATGGCTTTCGGTCCGGTAAGTGAAGCGGCCCACATGATCAGTCCATCAAACCCTTCCGCATCTGCATAGCGCATATTCCAAACCTGACGGTTCATGCCAGGCTTCAGCTTCAGTTCGTCTTCTTTTTCTTTTGCTTTTTTATCTGGTTTGGTAGCGAATTTTTTGATCAGCTTACCGCTGCTTTCCAGAATTTCTAATGAGGCAACAAGCTTGGTTGTGTCTTTCACAAAATAGTGGATCATCACACCATTTGGATGGTTTACACCTTCGTTTTTTGGCTGCCCTCTTCGCCCGGCCTGGCCACCATTCATGCGGTAACTCGGCATTGGTTTGAAGAGATGCGTGTCGCTCTTACTAATCACATCATTCAGCTGGTGCAGTGGAGTAAGGTCATCGATCAGCCAGAAGCTTCTTCCTTGCGTGGCCGCAATGAGATTGTCGTTTTTGATCGTAAGGTCATTGATTGGAACGATGGGTAGGTTCAGTTGAAAAGGTTTCCAACTCGTGCCATCATCAAAAGAAATATACATGCCAAATTCAGTGCCGGCATACAACAAACCAGAACGTTTTTGGTCCGCTCTTACTACACGTGTGAAATGAGTAGGATCGATGCCATCGGTGATTTTTGTCCAGGTCTTGCCATAGTCTTTTGTTTTGAAAAGAAGGGGACGATAGTCACCTGATTTATAACTTGTAGCGGCCACATAGGCTGCACCTTTTTCGTGAGGCGTAAATTCAACGCTGTTGATCATTGTCCACTCAGGCATTCCGGCTACAGAAAGTTTTGTCCAATTTTTTCCACCATCGCGAGTGATGTGGAGTAGTCCATCATCGGAGCCCGCCAAGATGAGATCTTTTTCATAAGGAGATTCCGCTACTGCGAAAATCGTACAGTAATATTCTACCGAGGTATTGTCTTTTGTGATCGGCCCACCAGACGAACCCATTTTAGAGGCATCATTTCTAGTTAGATCTGGGCTGGCGAGCTCCCAACTCTCTCCTGCATTGTAGCTTACATGCAAATTTTGCGATGCCGCATATAATTTTTTTGTGTCATGCGGAGAAAAGAAGATCGGGAAATTCCATTGGAACCGATACTTCGCACCTTCTGCTCCGTGGCCCATCGGGTTGTCTGGCCACGCGTTGATACCGCGCTCTTCACCTGTGCGATGATTTTTTCTTGTTAAAAGACCATCGTAGCTACCACCAAACACCACATCATTATCCGTGGGATCTATTGCAATATGTCCGCTCTCGCCACCTGCTGTTGGCTCCCAATCACGATCTCCAATTGAAAAGCCATCTGTCCGGTGGGCTACTCGTTGGGTAGAGTTATCTTGTTGTGCGCCATAAATCCGATAAGGAAAATGATTGTCGGTAGTCACGCGATAATATTGCGCAGTGGGTTGGTTTCCATAAGTCGACCAATTCTCACCGGCATCAAAAGAAACCTGTGCACCACCGTCATCGGCAATAACCATGCGCTGATTGTCTTCTGGCGCAATCCACAGATCGTGGTGGTCACCGTGGGGTGCATTGTAGGATTGGAATGTTTTGCCACCATCTTTTGATTTGTGGTAGGAAACATTCATTACATACAGCATGTCTTCATCTTTGGTATCGGCATAAATTTTTGTGTAATACCATGCCCGCTGGCGGAGGTTCCGATCTTCATTCATTTTTTTCCAGGTTTGTCCTGCATCATCCGAACGGTAAACACCTCCATTGTCATTTTCAATCATGGCATACACGCGGTTAGAATTGACAGGAGAAACTGAGACGCAAGAAATGCCCCAAATTCCTTTGGGCAATCCATCGTTTGTAGAAATATTTTTCCAGGTCTCACCTCCATCGGTACTTTTATATATCGCAGAGCCTTCGCCTCCGCTTTCCATGCTGTAGGGTGTTCTTCGTGCTCTCCACATCGATGCATAAAGTATGCGTGGATTATTGGGATCCATACACAAGTCAACCGCACCCGCATTGGCGTTAGCAAATAAAATGCGTTTCCAATTTTTTCCACCATCGTCACTTCGATAGACGCCCCGCTCCTCTGAAGATTTGAACAAATCGCCCAATACGGCCGCATACACCAAATCCGGATTTTTGGGGTGTATCCGAATGCGAGGAATGTGCTTAGATTCTTTCAATCCAACAAAAGTCCAAGTTTTTCCAGCGTCCGTTGATTTCCACATGCCATGGCCATAAGAGACATTTCCCCGGATGGTTCCTTCGCCTTGCCCTACATAAATCACATTGTTGTCCCACTCGCTAACGGCAACCGATCCTATTGAGCTGCCAAAAAAACCATCCGAAATATTTGTCCAGGTATTTCCAGCATCATTTGTTCTCCAAACGCCACCCCCGGTTGCGCCCATATAGAAAAGATTTGGCTTTCCGGGTACTCCTGTTACTGCGGCTGATCTGCCTCCACGGTATGGGCCGATGCTGCGCCATTCCAATGCCGAGTACAATTTTTCGTCAAAGGTTAATGTTGTTTTTGCCTCTTTCTTTTGAGCCAATACAATGCCCCCAGCCAGGAGGAAAATGAGAACGTAATAAGTCTTTTGCATATCGATGAGGTTATGATTCTAAGCTCGATATTAAATCGAATTGATGAACAAATCGGGTGGTTTTTTATAAATGGCAAAAACTTGATAATGATGGATGGATTGAATGTCCGATAAAACCGCTATTTTGAACCGTAATTATGCAATAGAAAATTTATTGAATAATTTGACGAATGAACCCTGACGATACTGTCAGGGTCATTGTCAAGGTTCAACCCTGACAATCCTGACGTAAGGAAGTATTCGTTAGATTAGTAGATCTGAATTTTATTATTGACGTATATTTTGGGTTGAACAAATTTTTTCAATGAAAGACCATAGTCTGAAGCCATTGTGGAGCGTGCCCGTTATTGTAGCCGCTCTTGGTTACTTTGTTGACATCTATGATTTACTTCTCTTTAGCATCGTCAGGCGAACGAGTTTGCAATCTATAGGAGTGCCTGAGGACCAACTTCTGACACAGGGGGAATTTGTGCTGCAGAGCCAGATGGTTGGTCTTTTGCTGGGCGGATTAATTTGGGGGATAATGGGCGATAAGAAAGGACGATTGTCTGTACTTTTTGGCTCCATCTTGTTGTACTCACTTGCCAACATCGCGAACGGTTTTGTTACCACGGTCAATCAATATGCAGTCCTTCGTTTTATTGGAGGTATTGGTTTAGCGGGGGAGTTAGGCGCGGGCATTACACTCGTTTCAGAAGTGTTGCCTACACGCTTGCGCGGATATGGCACAACGTTGGTGGCCACGGTCGGTTTAATGGGAGCTGTGCTTGCCAATTTTATAGCCAAAAAATTTGACTGGCAGATTGCCTACTTCATAGGCGGGGGCTTGGGTATTGTTTTGTTGGTTGCCCGAGTAAGTATTTTTGAATCAGGTGTATTTTTAAAATTGAAGGAGCAAACCGTTCAACGCGGCAATTTTTTTCAGCTGTTTAGTAATTCTACGCGATTTAAGAAATTTGTTGGGAGCGTTTTTATTGGATTGCCTATCTGGTTTGTGATTGGGATTTTGATCACTTTTTCCCCGGAGTTTGCAAAGGCTCTTCATATTGATGGCACTATTTCAGCAGGAGATGCTGTGATGTATAGTTACATTGGTTTAGCTGTAGGCGATTTGGTCAGTGGTTTTATCAGCCAGGCGTTGCGCTCGCGGAAAAAAGTCGTGTTCTTATATGTGATCGTTACCACTGTAATGATTTTGGTGTATTTATTTACACCAGGTCGTTCTGTCTTTAATTTTTACTTGACCTGTTTTTTATTGGGGGTAAGCATCGGCTATTGGGCGCTTTTTGTCACCATGGCCGCAGAGCAGTTCGGTACCAACCTGCGCTCCACTGTTGCTACTTCGGCACCTAACTTTATCCGTGGCATGGTCGTGCCTCTTACATTGGGCTTTCGTTTTATGCGCGAGCAATTGGGTGGGGGAGAGCCCGCAGTAATTTATGGAGCTTTGGTTGTCGGAGTTATTACGATTATCATCGCATTCCTGTCACTGCAATGGGTGGAGGAGACATTTAGCCGCGATATGAATTTCGTGGAAGAGGATCGATAAGGAAAGGTTATTGCTGCATTTTGTTTAAACATTTTATAACATATACAATTTAGATAGCGGAGCTTATTGAGTATCTTACACACTGATTTCGGAATGCGAAAAATGAAGAGTGTTTTGCTTTTATGCTTTTTGGTGTTTTTGGTAGTTCCAGTCTTCGGCCAGAATAAGGCTCTCATCGATAGTCTCAAATTAAAGCTAAAAATAACCCCTAAAGATCAGCAATTCGAACTCTTAAATACAATTGGGTGGGAGTATCGTTTTGCGAAACCAGACAGCACAATTTACTACTGTGAGCTTGCGTATGAGCTTGGTAAAAGAGAAAAGCTCAATACAAATTTGGCAAAGCCTCTTAATTTTTTGGCGGTTGCCTACCATTATTTAGGGAAACTCTCGAAGGCATACGACCTTGGACAGCAGGCAGTTCGAGTGGCTACTATTCAAAATGATTCTATCCAGCTCGCATATGGGAATAATAATATTGGCAGGCTCTTATTTGAGCAGGGCATATTTTCAAAATCACTACCCTACTTCATAAACGCCCAAAAGATATTTACATCAACAGGTGATCAATCTGGCATTGCTTACAGTAAACAAAGTTTGGCAGTTCTCTATCTGGCGCAGCAGGATTTTGTGAATGCAGAACAAGCGCTACTCGGTGCCTTGGCCACTCGATTGCAGCTAAAAAAAGTGCGAGATATCTCGTCTGCTTATACACAATTAGGTACGCTCTATCAGAAAATGGATGACTTGGAAAAATCGAATTTTTATTTTTTAAAGTCAGATTCAGTATACCAAACCATTGATGATTCGATTAATCTGGCTAGAACGAAAGTTCTGTTGGCGGAGAACTACTTGCGGCAGGGCAGGATTTCCGAAGCGAGAAATATTGGTGAAAAGGGATTTGCTTTTATTGAGAAATCAGGCAATGTTAGGAGGTTGCCTGAAGCGCATTTGTTGATGGGTAGAATCTATCTGGCTGAAAAGAAATATGGCCACGCCAGGCAACAGTTCAGTAGTGCGCTCCAACTTTCGAAATCCAGCCAACAATCTGTTTTTCAATTAGAGTCTTATTATTTGTTAGCACAAGTATCCAAGATGCTAAATAATCGCCAAGAGGAAATCGTGAATATGAATCATTATTTGATCCTTAAAGATTCGATTGGAGATTTGGAGTTGGTCAGAAAAGTAGAAAAGCTACAATTTGAATTGCAGATTGAATCGAAAGAAAAGGAAAATGAATTACTTAAGCTACGTCAAGCACAGACCGAAGCGCTGGTGGATCGCCAAGGGTTTGTGAATGTATTGGCCGTATTCGTCATCGCCTTTCTTTCAATATTGGCTGTCTTGTATTGGCAAATTAGCAAGCGGAGAAAAATGTTGAACGAAAGATTGGCCACCCAAAATATCCAGATTGTAAATCACCAACGTGAAATAAACATTCAAAATGAGGCATTGGCTAAACGAAATCAGCAACTTTCGGATATCAATCATGAGAAAGATACAATCATGAGCATTGTAGCACATGACCTGAAGGCACCACTAAATAGAATTTCAGGACTTGCGTATTTGCTCGAAAAGGAAGGCCCGCTCAACGTGAATCAAATGACTTATATTCAAATGATCCGTGATTCTACTAAATCAGGTGCCCGTTTGATAGCTGATTTGCTTGACGCGCACGCCATTGAAGAAAACTCAAATGCGCCTTCTTACCAGAATTTTGATTTGGTCAAGTTGCTCAGCGATAGTATTTCTTACTTTCAGGTGATCGCGTTAGAGAAAGATATAAGATTGGAAAAAGATTTTCCAGATGCTGCATTCTTTGTATCAGACCCTTCCTACATAAATCGAATCATTGAAAACCTGCTATCCAATGCAATCAAGTTTTCAAAAGTGGGTAGTTCGGTTTTTTTAAGCTGTCGAATAGAAAATCAAAACGCAGTAATCAACGTGAGGGATCAAGGGCCTGGATTTACTGATACCGATAAGTTATCGCTCTATAAAAAATTCAAAAAATTAAGTGCAAAACCAACATCGTCAGAGAGTTCCAATGGTTTAGGACTTGCTATCGTCAAGACTTTGATTGACCGATTAGGGGGTACTATTGAACTGATCAGTAGCGAAGGGAAGGGAAGCGAATTTGTCGTTTCAATTCCCAACATCGAAACAAAAAGTTAGTTAAGCCAGTCGAATTATTTCGTGACGGTGGTTTATACTTTTGTCAGCGTGTTTTCCAAATCCTGAATAAGATCTTCTATATCCTCCACTCCGACACTCAATCGGATCAACGAATCGCTCAATCCATTTTTTAATCGTTCCTCTTTCGGAATGCTGGCATGCGTCATGGATGCGGGATGGTTGATCAGTGATTCAACACCACCTAAAGATTCTGCCAATGAAAACAGCTCAACGTTTTCCATAAACGTAATAGCCTTTTCCAACCGATCATCTTTCAAGGTAAAAGAAAGCATTCCGCCAAAATCCTTCATTTGTTTTTTTGCAACGATGTGGTTTGGATGATCTTCGAATCCTGGCCAATATACTTTTCCGATTTTAGGATGACTACGCAGAAATTCAGCTATCTTTTTTCCGTTGAAGCAATGACGCTCCATGCGCAGATGCAATGTTTTGATTCCACGCAAGACCAAGAAAGAGTCCTGTGGCCCAGGAACTGCTCCGCAAGAATTGGCAATAAAAGCCAAGTCTTTGTAAAGCTGTTCATCGTTCACGACAAGTGCACCCATAATGACATCGCTATGTCCACTTAAATATTTCGTAACCGAATGCATCACTACGTCAGCTCCAAGATCTAGCGGATTTTGTAAATAAGGTGAAGCAAACGTATTATCAACGGCAACTTGTATAGCGTGTTTTTTGGCAATAGCCACGCAGGCTTGTATATCAATAATCCGCATCAATGGATTAGAAGGAGTTTCTAACCACAATAGCTTCGTGCTTTTGTTGATGAGCGGTACTATATTTTCAGGATTCGTCAAATCAATGAAGTGGAATTTAACACCCGCTCGTTCATACACTTTGGTAAAAAGACGATAAGATCCACCGTATAAATCATTGCTTGTAATTACTTCGTCACCAGGATTCAGTAAACGAAGCACAGCATCGGTGGCGCCCATTCCTGAAGAAAAGCATAAACCGAACTTTCCATTCTCTAAGGCTGCGATATTTTTTTGTAGTTGGTTTCGAGTAGGATTTGCACCTCGCGCGTAGGCGTAGCCTTTGTGTTTACCTGGTGACTCCTGTACATATGTAGAGGTTTGAAAGATTGGCGTCATGATCGCGCCAGTAGACGGGTCTGGCTCAACACCAGCATGAATAGCTTTTGTTCCGAATTTCATTCTTAGAATTTATGATTTTTAATACAAGATTTAAGATTTTTCTGGTGATCAGAAATTCTAACTTCTGACTTCTAAATTCATTCGTCCTTTCTATATGCTTCGGTTCGCATCAAACTTCTCAAGGTAATCAGCGACTCTTCTCACAAAACTTCCACCCAAAGAGCCATCCACCACACGGTGATCGTACGAGTGAGAAAGGAACATTTTATGTCGCACCACAATCGCATCTCCGTAGGGAGTCTCCATGACGGCCGGTTTCTTTTGAACTGCTCCCAACGCCAGAATTGCGACTTGTGGCTGCATAATGATTGGAGTTCCCATTACATTGCCAAAGCTTCCGACATTTGAAACTGTAAATGTGCCACCTGATAAGTCATCCGGTTTTAACTTGTTCTCACGGGCTCTTTTCGCTAAGTCATTCACCACTTTCGCCAAACCTGTGATATTATACTGATCTGCATTTTTGATCACGGGCACGATCAGGTTTCCACTTGGCAATGCTACTGCCAGCCCGATGTTGATATCCTTCTTTTTTATGATCCGATCTCCGTCTATCTGAATATTTATCATCGGATAGTCTTTGATGGCCATCATAACGGCTTCAATAAAGATAGGTGTGAACGTAAGTGAATCTCCCTCTCTCTTTTGAAAGTCATTCTTCCATTTATTTCTCCAAAATACAATGTTGGTTACATCCGCCTCTACAAATGAGGTAACATGTGGAGATACTCGTTTACTATCCACCATACGCTCGGCAATCATTTTGCGCATACGGTCCATTTGAATGATCTCATCACCACTGCTAATGGATGCGGGGACTAGTGGAGCAGAAGAAGTGCGTGGGGTGGATGCAATTGTTTGGCCAAGCTTTCTTTGTTGAATAAATTCCAACATGTCCTTTTTTGTTACTCGGCCTTCGGCACCTGTTCCGGAAATCGACTCCAGTTCTGTCAGCGCAATGTGCTCTTCTTTGGCGATGTTTTTTACCAGGGGCGAATAGAATCGACTCGCGTTTTTGAAATCAGTAGGTGCTGCAACAGACGCAGCATGGCTCGCAGTGCCATTGGTGGACGAAGAAACTTCTTTTTGTGTCTCAGCAAGTTTACGTTCAACTACAACTTTTTCAGTTTCAATTCCGGCCGCTACATCCGAAGTAATGATAGCTATTGCATTACCAACTTTAACAACATCACCTTCTTTGGCTAAAATCTCTTTCAATATGCCTGCGTAAGGCGATGGGACTTCGGTATCTACTTTATCGGTTGCTACTTCCAGCACACTTTCGTCCTGTTCAATTTTATCGCCTGGCTTCTTGAGCCATTTCAAAATAGTAGCTTCGGTAATGCTTTCGCCCATTTTAGGCATGATCAATTCTACTTGCGCCATACGATGAAGGTTTAAAATCCAAAGTTACTACTTTTAGAGCTGGATGCTAACGATTGATTTATTGCGGAATTTGATTTTGAGAATTGCCAATTTGCCGAAAATTAATAGACGCAATTCCCATGGGGTCAGTAAATTATAAGGGGTAGGATACTCTTATTTGGTTAACCTCAAGTTAAAACCCAAATAGGGTATAAGGTAGATATTTCTTTCCAATCCGGAAGTGGGTACAAGTAGGCCCAAATCAAAAGCATGAGTTCTTCGGTCAAATCGCAGGCCAGCAGAGAGCAAGCCAAGCGAATTGTCACCCGAAGTTCTTCCTATTAGGATATTGTTTTCTGAAATGGCCGTCAACTTGGCGGATACTTTCTTTACAAACCCAAAAGTGACAACAGCTCCCTCATTCACGCCTCGATTTGAAACCAGACCACCTATGCCAACGGTAAAGTTGTTTTGTGCTGTACCGCTTGTCAAAATGGCTTGAACAAAACCAGCATTGGCTCTGGTGTTTTCTCGGACGTAGATATATTGAGCACTCACCGCAAATTTGATTTTGTTTTCGGGGTTAAAAGTAATCTTGACGGTAGGCGAGATGAAGGTGGTTGGCACAAACGTAAAGAAGGAAAGGCCGGCACTCACACGTTTGCTTATTCCGTAGGTGAAATTACTAAAGAAAAGATATTGGTTGGTATAATACCACTTGTTACGCTCAACCGCTATGGCCGTTGGAAAGAAAAAGTACTTAAAGCCAAACTGATTCTCATAATAAGAAGAAGATCGATTTCTAGTCACTTTTTCGTCTTGCAGAATCATGCTCACTACTTGGTTAGTGGCGATCTGTATCGTGCCGAAATGGAGGGTTCTTAGGGTGTAAAATTCAATATTTTGATCCAATACCTGACCCACCAATCGAGTACCATCTTTTAGTACAAATTCGTAGATCACCCGCGCAGTATCTTTTTGAATGGAATCGTTTTCTTGCGCCAATCCAGTAGCAGCAGTCACCATCATCCATAAGAAAAAGAGGGAGGTCTTGTTCATATTACTTTGGCAAACTCATCCGTATTAAATTAATCACGGCCATACTTGCCATTTTAATATTGATCGCTCGATCGTTAGAGATTTGAAGTTTTTTCGTCACCGTTTGATGTTTATCGGAGTAGGCAATCCACACCATGCCAACTGGTTTTTCAGGCGTAGCGCCTCCAGGACCTGCGATGCCGCTAGTTGCAACACCTATGTCCGTGTTAAATTTCGCTCGGACAATATTGGCCATTTCAATAATCGTGGGCTCGCTCACAGCCCCATATTTTTCCAGTACTTCCGGTTTTACACCCAGTTGTCGCATTTTTATTTCGTAGGCATAGGGTATCATGCTGCCTAAAAAATAATCGGAACAGCCTGGCACGCTCGTGATTAAGTGTGTGAGGTATCCTCCTGTACAGCTTTCGGCCATCGAAAGCGTCAGTTTGCGCTCGCGCAGCATTTTGCCAATCGCCACTTCAATTGACTCGTCACCGTAGCCATAAATATAGTCGCCAGCAATGACCTTCAACTTTTCTACTAACACATCGATTTCGCTTTCGAGTTGTGACGAAGAATTGCTAAATCCAGTTAAGCGAAGCTTTACCTCGCCCAAACTCGGTAGGTAGGCGAGTTTTATATGTTCGGGCAAGCTATTTTCCCACGTTGCAATTTTTTCCGCCAGGAACGACTCTCCGATCCCTATCGTGCGAATGACCCTGTGATATATGTTTGGCGTTTGAAATTTTTCTTTCAACTTAGGAATGACTCGCTCGGTCATCATCTTTTTCATCTCGTGCGGCACTCCTGGCATTGACATAAAAACCTTACCATTTTTTTCGAACCACATTCCCGGTGCGGTGCCAATGGGGTTTGTTATTTTTGTACAACAGACAGGAAGTGCGGCTTGTTGCCGATTGGGTTCTATCATTTCTCTGCCGCGACTTTTGAAGAATGCTGTAATTTCCTGCAACGCTTCTTCATGGATTTCCAATTTACAATCAAAATATTTGGCCAGTAGCGGTTTTGTCAAATCATCGCTGGTCGGGCCAAGCCCCCCGGTAATTAAGATAATATCAGCGCGTTTTTCAGCTTCTGCAAAAGCGGTGAGGATTTCATCTTCCTGATCGCCAACAGTAGTTTTACGAATCACTTTAATACCCACTTTATCCAGCTCCACACTCATCCACTGCGAGTTGGTATCCACAATTTGGCCGTAGAGAATTTCATCACCAATGGTCAACAGCTCTGCCAGAATTTTTTTCATTTGGGGTATTAGATTAATTGAATGCTGCAGATCCTACAAAAATCAGGTTAGTCAAGCCATAGACCACAAGAATTGCCCGTGATCCGATCTTGTTTACTTGTACGCACTGCTCTTTTTTGCCACCATCGTACAGCCGCAAACAAATAGCGGAGACCAGCAGAATACTAAAGATGGCAAAGAAGGTGAGTGTGTGCAATGTGTCGACTAGCGTAAACGTGGAAGATTCCGGTAGCAAGGAATCGATAATATATTTATTACCGACAGCAGCAAATAGACCACCCACGGGCAAGCCAAAGCGAGGCTCGTGCTCCCACGGCTTAGGCGCAAAACTGATCATCGCAATTAAAAAAGCGATGTACATACCGAGAAATATTTTCATAAAAAGACCAACAGCATCGCGCTGCAAATTCATTTCGATGGTGAACGAAGAAAACGTCTGCGGATTGCGCCCTGGGCGGGCATCTCCAAAGCCTGTTTCATAGTGATTCGTTCCAACAGAAACTTTAAAATCACGAATGTTCCATCCATCAATTGCTTCGGTGGGACTGAAACGGCTACCTTTTTTGTCCGCTTTGAAAATCATACTACTGCTGTCATATTGAGAGTTTTCAATTTGCATGCTCAAATGCTGCTCATCAAAAGGGAAATCTTGTACGTTCCACTTTTCTTTCATTGTGGCTTTCATCTTCATCATGATCCACTTTTGCCCGTTTAGACTGTCCACTATTGGGGTAGACAGTTCGTAGCTTTTAGCGGCAGGGATGTCCAGTTGGGTAAGAAAATCATACTTTGGATTTCCATACAAAAACCAAAGCCAAAATCGGGCGGTGTATTCCTTATCGTGAAAATTGATATCGTGTACGCTAAGAACATAGGCTCCTACAGTTACCGTATCGGGTTGCGCCAGTGCCTTTCCACCTGGAAGCGCTAGTAAGAAAAGGAGCCAAACGGTTTTGAATTTCATACTTCTATGAATTGACTGGCAAGATAGCGACAACGGCTCGAAACAAACAATTAATGGCCGCTTGCGGAAATATCCTTTTCTTGAGCTAATTTTCCATTTGAAAACTAAACTATCGCTTATGCATTCGTTACTACTGGCCACCCATTCAATTCTTCGCTATTTTATATTAATCAGCCTTGTATGGATAATCGTTCGGTCGTTGGCTGGGTGGTTGAATAAGACAGGTTATGTTAAGTTGGACGACCAGCTAGGACTAGGCCTATTCATGCTCACACACACGCAGTTGCTATTGGGCATTATTCTTTTTTTTGTAAGCCCTATTGTGATTTTTAGCGGAGCCTCGATGAAAGATCCTACACTTCGCTATTGGCTGGTAGAGCACAACACGGGAATGCTGATTGCAGTGGTTCTTATTACTATCGCGCGTATCACGTCAAAGAAGATGACAGATTCCATTTCCAAGCATAAAAGAATGTTCATTTTTAACGGCATTGCGTTAGTCATAATACTATTAATGATTCTCCAAAGCAAACGCGGGTTTTTTGGCATCACTTACTAGTATCAATTTATTGTTTTTGCATTTATTCTTTATGCGAAGGGCGAGCAAGCAATCGCAGGGTGGAGTTTACGGTATTGAAAATGTAGGGCTATCTATTCTATGTCTTCAAGAACTTCTTTTGCCTGATCAAAATCCCTTTCAAAAATATGGAGCCGAACTCCAGGAAAGATATCGTTGCGTAAGGGATAGAGTCCGGTAAAGTTTTCCTCGGTCAGAAAGCAGGGGATACCATAGGCGTCTAATTTGGTCTTCGCAATGTTAGCTTCGATGGCGTTGTCAAACGCAGCGTAAATGATGATTTTTTCGGCTTGGTCCATAGCGGATTGATGTGTTTAAAGGTAGTATTTAGCTTCTAGAGAAGTCAACTTCATTGATTCTTGGTAACTTTCGCTCCGCGGCAGGGATAGAAACGGAAAGCCCACACCCCGATTGCATGCGTGTAGGATCGCGCGCATCGGGGGAGGACTTGAAGTGGATAGCCCGCCAGGCCGCCAAACCCTTTTCGCTTAGGCTTCGAAGGTCGAGAAAAATAAATAGAATTAGCTTGTAACATCTGTAAACCCTTGCCGTCTAGCTTTTGAAACGATGAATATCGAAGTCTTTGAAACCCAGGTGCTGCCTACGAAAAACAAGCTTTTTCGGTTTGCGTTCAGGCTTTTGGGCAGCAGCGAGGAGGCTAAGGATGTGGTGCAAGAGGTGATGATAAAGGTGTGGAACGGACGCGAACAGATGGGCGCGATTGACAACATGGAGGCTTGGTGTATGCGCATCACCAAAAATCTGTCGCTCGATCGCCTTCGCTCAAAAGAACGCAGAACGACCGATTCGATGCAAGAAGGCTTTGAAGTTCGTCAGGAAAGTATGACACCGTACGAAAAAACAGAAATACATGAAAGCATGCAACGGGTAAATGAATTGATTGAAGCACTGCCCGAAAAACAACGGCAGGTAATGCACCTTCGTGACATAGAAGGGTACAGTTACAACGAGATTTGTGAAATTCTGGAACTGGACATGAGCCAGGTGAAAGTAAATTTGTTTAGAGCGAGAAACTTTGTGCGGGAGCGGCTATTAAAATTGAATGCGTATGGACTCTAATGGGGTAAAAGAATTACTGGAGAAGTATTGGAACTGCGAGACATCGCTGGAGGAAGAACAAAAATTGCATTCTTTTTTTCGTGGCAGCGTGCCAACAGAAATGAATGAGACGGCTGAACTCTTCAGATATTTTGAACTGCAACGCAGATCAAAAATAGAGGCAAGCGGTTTTGATGAAGAGGTGAAGCAAAAAATCAAGGAACATCGGCCGGCTGGTAGATCGGTTAAAATGTACTTCAACTACGCTCGCATTGCGGCTGGTATCGCAGTAGTGGCCGCTGCTGGGTTTTTTATCCGGGAGGAAGTGCGGAAGGCGTATCCGGCTGAAACCGAGGACACCTTCAGCGATCCGCGAATGGCGTTGGAGGAAACGAAGAAAGCGTTGATGATGATTTCTAATAGTTTCAACAAGGCACACAAAGAAGCAGCAAAGATTGAGATGTTTAATGAAGCGGAACAGAAGATACAAGGCAAGCAGGCAGATCAAAAAAAAGTGAACATTTAAAAAGTAAAAACTAAAATATAAAATGTTATGAAAAAGGTAATGGTGGGAGTGGTGATGATGGTGTTGTTGTCGGTGGCTGCGCAAGCGCAAAACGATGTAATTGCGAAGTTCTTCAATAAGTATGATGGAGACGAGAGCTTTAGCAAAGTGAGCATCAGCGGAAAGATGTTCAGTATGATGGCGAATATTGATGGAAACACAGAGGATGAGAAAGCAATGATTAGCGCCATCAGCAAAATCAAAGGATTAAAGATTTTGAAAAAAGATGATGCGCGTAATTCTCGTGAACTTTACAAAGAAGCGCTGTCGATGGTGCCGGCAGGTCAATTTGAAGAATTGATGATCGTGCGCGATAAGGACAAAGACATGAAGTTCTTTACCAAAGAATCGGGCGGAAAAATCAGTGAATTGGTAATGGTCTTAGGAGGCAACGAAGAATTTTTGGTAATGTCTCTCTTTGGAGAAATTGACCTGAAGGAGATGGGCAAAATAGGAAAATCGGTGAACATTGATGGCCTTCAAAATTTGGACAAGATGAAGGATAAAGTGAAAGATAAAAAGAAGGACTAACTATCCTTTTCAAAAGATCACCCCTGCTGTTGCGTTAGGAAAATAGTAGGGGTGATTTTTTTTGTTCAAATTGCATCTTCTTTTGGGAATGCACGTTATGGTTGTCAGCTGACTATTGATTTGTTAGATCCCGTTACAACATTTATCCAACTATAAAAATGAAAACTCTTTTTTTTCTTCTGTTTGTTTCGGGCCAACTGTTGGCTCAAACAAAGACAACCGTTGAGCTCGACAAAAAATACGAGGGCATGTCCTTATATTTTTATAAGAATACGTTAAAAATGCTTAACCAAAAAGATGACAAAGATTTTGATGAGTTAATCAAGGATATTGAAAAGATGCGTTTTGTGATGATTAATAAGACCAAAGAGAAATTTCAAGAAGCAGGTTATGCGGCCTTGAAAAAGAGTTATCGGGGAGAATCCTATGAAGAAGTGATGTCGGGCAGAATGGAAGGAAGAAATTTTGATGTGTTTGTGAGAGAGGTAAATGGCAACGTGAAGGGCACGGTCATTTTAGCGAGTGATTCTGCAAGCCTTTATGTATTGGATGTGCTCGGTAAAGTGGCGATCAATAGAGTGAGCGCCCTATTCAATACAATTGACGGAAGCACAGATATTGGTAAGAAAATAAAAGACTTTGCCAGTGGAGATGCAAAGAAAAAGAAGAAAGACCATGTGTTGGACTAGCCGCTGTTGCCTGTCTAACGAACCCACTATTTTGTATAGACGAAGCTAAAACTCACTTCTACAAAAAACCTAAATGGCAGAAACAGTATTGCAGATAAATAAGCTGACCAAAAATTTTGGAAAGCTTTGCGCGGTCAACCAACTTGACCTGGAAGTAAAAAGAGGTCAGGTGTTTGGTATGCTCGGCCCAAATGGAAGTGGCAAAACAACCACACTGGGTATGTTGATGGGGGTAACGAATCCTTCATCCGGTAGTTTCTCTTGGTTTGGAGAGCCGTCCACCCACTTCACGCGCAAAAAAATTGGAGCCGTGCTTGAGCATCCTATTTTTTATCCCTACCTGAGCGGACAAAAGAACCTCGAGTTGAATGCGATGATCAAGGGCGCTAATCCTGCGAACATAGCAAAGGTGTTGGATATTGTTGAGTTAAGCGCACGAAAGGATGATAAATACAGAACCTATTCACTGGGGATGAAGCAACGGTTGGCAATTGCTTCTGCCTTGGTAAGCGATCCTATTATTTTGATTTTGGATGAGCCAACAAACGGCCTCGACCCCATGGGGATTGCAGAGATACGGGAAATCGTGAAGAGAATTGCAGCCGATGGCAAAACCATTATTTTGGCAAGCCACTTACTAGATGAAGTTCAAAAAGTATGTACTCACTTTGCCGTATTGCGTAGAGGCAAGCTCATGCACAGCGGGCCTGTAGATGAAGTGGGCAAGGGCGAAGAGACGGTAGAGGTAATGGCTCACCTAGCGAACGGGCAGGCCTACCAGGATGATCTCTCTGTATTGTTACAGCAATTTGTTGGCAGTGCAACTATAAAAAAAGAGAATGGCATTTTTCAAGTAATGATGAAAGACGGTTTTCATAGCCAGGATTTGAATAAGTTTTTGTTTGAAAAGGGGATTATTTCTTCTCACTTGGTCACTAAGAAGAAAACGTTGGAGAGGCAGTTTTTAGAAATACTGGCCGAGGCACATTAGTTCGTAAATCTTAATTCGTACATCTAAAATTTTACCATGCTTCACTTACTGAAAATCGACCTTAAGAAAATGACTAGCTACCGCACGTTCTGGATCATTTGCGGATTGTATTTCATAACCCTAGGGTTTTCAACCGCCAGCGGGATGGAGATCTTGAAATGGATCGCCAGCAAGTTTGAAGACTTTGGCTCTTCTCTGAATGTAAACCGCATCCCATTGTATCACTTTCCAGATATCTGGCAAAACCTGATTTGGTTCAGCGGATTATTCAAACTGGTGTTGTCGATAATGGTTGTAATTTCTGTCACAAACGAATACCAATATCGTACGCTTCGGCAAAATATTATTGACGGCATGAGTCGTTTCGAGTTCGTGTTATCAAAAGTGTTGACCAACCTTTTGCTAAGTGTGATGAGTGTGGGCATGCTGTTGTTGATCGTGATGGTTACCGGCTTGATTTATACGCCTGAATTGATTTGGTCAGACATGCTGGTAGGCACTGAGTTTTTACTTGCCTACTTCATTGAAATCTTTGCTTTTTTGTCTTACGCATTGATGCTCGGAATTTTTGTACAGCGCTCAGGACTTACGATTGTATTATTGATGCTATCACACATGATTGAAGCGATCATCAAAGTCAATTTGTTTCAAGAAAGCCTGAATCCAAGCATCGGATGGTTGAAGCAGTTTTTCCCATTGGAGTCTATCACTAATTTGGTACCGCTGCCTTTCGCACGCTATGCGTTTCAGGAGATACAAGATTATGTGAGCATTACAGCCGTGGCTATTGCGCTTGGCTGGACTTTTCTCTTCAACTACTTCAGTTATTTAAAGTTGAAGAAGTCGGACATTTAGTGTTCGCAGCTACAATATTTTTCGGAAGTAGCTTTTTCAAAGCACTCTTTACCTTCTTGAAAAGAAAACCAGGCCAGGCCCAGCGTACCTATTGCATCGGCATAGGCAAATCCTGTCAGTTCATAGATCCCACTTGATATCAGTAAAACACAAGACATGTAAATACAAACCTTGGTGCAGCTTGCGTCCGCCAGAATTGCATCGGAGTGTAAAAGCTTGCCGATTCGAAGTTTGCTACGAAGTAAGAATAGCATTACTAAAATTGAAACAATAGAAATGACAACTCCCCAGAAAGTGGTTATAGGTATCTTTTTCACGTAAAGCGTCAGAGCCGATGAAACAATGAGGCCTGCTACCAATAAGTAGAAAGAAGCACCGGTAATTCTCAATGCTTTTTTCTCAAACTCGCTTCGTTGACTAGCTGCATTTTTTTGTATTCTGGTGACCATTACGGCAATGCCAAGACCGGAGATCATTTCAATAAAACTATCGACCCCAAAACCAAAAAGTGCTAACGTTTCGTCTTGATAGCCAAACCAAGTGGCAATCAATCCTTCAGTGAGATTGTAAAGAATGGTAAAAACGGCAAGCCCAAAGGCGATTTTAAAATAGCTTTTTTCTTGTAACCCGGTTGTCTCTAAATCACTCACATTCAAATGTAGCGTATATTTTTTCGCGGCAAATTTATTTTTAATAAAAGTTGGGTTGTTGCAAACTGGCTTCTTTAAAAAACACGCTTGTTGCAACCTGGCTGCCAAAATTTCATGTAAGAGTATTTGTATTTATTAAATTTAGGACGAATAGGCTCAGTCTAGTGTAGTGTTTTCATAGTTGCTGTCCTTTTGTCTTGGAACTTTCGATGGTATGTTGATTGTTGGTAGAGCAAGACAAAATAGTGAAAATGAAAAAGAGTAGACTGATTCCGACCGAGTTATTACATTCTATTGATATAACCAATACGATAGGTGGTGGAGTAAGCCAGCCTATTGTTGATTTAGAACAACACGAAGACCATCGGGAGATAAAGTGTAAGGTGCCAGGTGTGGCAGAGTCGACACTTCAGGTGGAAGTGATAAATAATTTCCTGAGTATCTATTATAAGCAGGAATTCTTATCAAACGGAACAAACATCGAAATACCAAAAGTGATCTATCACAAAGCCATTCCTTATTTTATTGATGTTGCCAATATCTCTGCTACGGTAGAAGAAGGGTTTCTGTGTGTGACGCTGCCATTCAACAAACTCGCCAACGGCTATCACAAAAAGATTTCTGTTCAAGAGTAGGCGGATGTTCGTAGTTAGTGCAGTGCATTATAATCAATCTGCGATCGCCTGGTAGGTAAGCACTTTAAATTTATCACCGACCTGATAGTTCGGTGATGCATACATGTTTGTGTAAATTAGCCCGATCAATTTTTCTTTTGGATCGGCCCAGTATTGTGTATTGAATGCACCACCCCATGAAAATGAACCAATACTAAAAACAGATTGATAATCATTTTTTTCCGTCTCCAATCCAAAACCCAAACCAAACTGGTTGGTAATAGGTGGTTGGCATTGATTGGTGAGCATTAGTTCTACGGTCTTGCGACTAAGCAGTCGAACACCGTTGTATTCGCCTTTGTTTAAAAACAGTTGAAGGAGTTTCGCATAGTCCTCAACAGGGCCGCTCAATCCTGCACCACCTGAGAAGTATGTTCCTTTGGTCGCGGGATAGTCAGGGTTGATTCCTTTACCGGTCGGTGGCAACATTTTTTTCGGAGTACCGCCACTTGTCTGATGAAGACCTACCAATCGACTGTATTTTTGTTCAGGCAGGTAAAAGTAGGTGTCATTCATCCCAAGGGGTTGAAATATTCTGGTTTTGAAAAATTGATCAAGTGACTGACCTGAGACCACTTCTACCAAATAGCCAAGCACATCGGTATTCAGTCCATAGGTGAATTGTTCACCCGGGTTATGTTTGAGTGGGAGTGTTCCCAGAATTTTTATTTTGTCTGCCAGAACAATGTTATTGGTGCCAATTCCGCTCGGTACTTTTGACTTTGCGTAGATGGCTTTGAATTCCTGACTGCCAATGTCGGCATAGTCGATACCGGATGTGTGGCTGAGAAGATGCCTGATTGTAATTTCATTTTTAGCTGGACTAGTGGAGTAAGTGGTATCCGTCCAATTTACCGTACCCAGCAATTTTGGATTTTTGAACTCGGGAATATAACGAGAGATAGGATCGTCCAGCGAAATTTTCCCTTCTTCAAAAAGCATCATCACCGCCAGACTGGTAATTGCTTTTGTCTGCGATGCCATCCGAAAGATGTCATCTTTCTTCAGAGGTGTCTGTTTTTCGAAATCGCTATAACCGTAGGCTTTATAGTGGACGATCTTGCCATTTCGAGCAATGAGCACCACCGCGCCAGGAATCCACTTTTTTGACGTATACTCATTGATCAATTGATCAATTCGAGCCAAACGATCGGTAGAGAAGCCGGCTTCTTCTGGTTTGCCAGGTGCAAGATTTTTGATGGTCTGAGCGCGAGCGCCAATGGCGGCCATTGAGAGTAAGAGTATTAATAGTTTTTTCATCTTTCTTGTTATTTTTTTCTGTAAAAAAAATCTACAATCCTTTTACGCTCATGCCGCCATCTACCATAATATTCTGTCCGGTAATGTAACTGGCATTATCCATTGATAGATAGGCCACCAAGCTAGACACTTCTTCGGGCTGGCCCACACGGTTCATGGGCGTTCGGGCAAGAATTTTTTCAAGTCGTTCGGGTTGAGATAATACCGATTCAGTGAGGGGTGTTTGAATATACCAAGGCGAAACCGTGTTTACCCGAATTCCGTCTTTTGCCCACTCGGCAGCCAGATGTTTTGAGAACTGAATGATGGCAGCTTTGGTCATACCATAAGGTGGCCCGGTTTGAACATCAAATGACCCCGCGACTGATGCTAAATTAACCACACTCGCATTGCCAGCTGCTTTAAGAAAAGGATAGCTCAAGCGCGTGATTTCAGTTAGGCTAAAAAGGTTTGTTTCAAATAGTTGCTTATATTCTTCTTCGGTGTAGTCAACAAATTTTTTGCGGACGTTGGTGCCGACATTGTTGACCAACAGATCTAATTTGCCCCAGTTCTCTTTCACCTTTTGTAGTAGCGCGATGCGAAATGCTGGATGGGTGACATCTCCCTCCATTGTGAACAGATTGGCAGAGTGTTTTACTTTGCCTTGAATATTCTTTGTATCGCGCGCGACCACCAATACTTCGGCACCCAGCGATAAAAACTCTTTTACAATGGCCAGGCCTATACCTTTGGTGCCGCCTGTCACTAATGCTTTTTTTCCTTGTAGGTTCCACATAGGATAAATATAGCAGTTTATTTATGGTTGTCATCGCCATTTAAAAATCCTAACAAAATAATCACATGGTTTCTTTTTTCACGACCAGTAGGTACCAATTATTTTCCACCGGCAAGTAGCCCTGTTCAAAGCAATAATAGTAAATCGCGTTTTCTTTGGTTTTGTATTGACTTGTATGATAGTTAAAATCAAACCCTTTCTTGGCCAATGACTCTTTGCTCACACGCGTTTTTCCCGTTGTGTTCAGTTCCATTAAGATCCTCCGATTTTTCCTCAACAGGTTGACCACATTGGTCATATAATTCGATTCATCACGGTTTAATTTATTATTGTAGGCTACCCTGCACTGGTCCGAACAGAATTTTTTGTCGGCACGGCCTTTGATTTTTTCGCCACACTCTAAGCAGGCTTTTTCTTGCGTTTTTGGCATAAATAATCGGTTTTTGGCTATTTCTATATCCGTTTTTAAACGTTTCTAAACGAATATAAACGAAAGTAATTGGATAACAAACGACTATTTTTTTGGCCTCCCCACACCTTTGCATCGTCAATCGCTGAACAACTCAGTCGGGGACAAAAACAAAAAACAATTTTTAACCATTTAAATTTTACAATTATGAAAAGCTTGAGAAACAGTGTGCAGTTGATCGGTCGGTTAGGCAAGGATGTGGAGGTGAAAGACTTCGACAAGTCAAAGAAGGCCAGCTTCACCATGGCCACGACCGATTCGTACAAGAATGCAAAAGGAGAAAAGGTGGAAGACACACAGTGGCACAACATTGTGATCTGGGGGCAACTGGCAGACGTGGCGGGTAAGTATTTGAAAAAGGGATCAGAGGTATGTGTGGAAGGCAAGCTGGTACATCGCAACTACGAAACCGATAAAGGCGAAAAGCGCTACATCACTGAAATCAACGTGAGTGACCTGGTGCTTATGGGTGGAAAGCAGAATTAGTTCTGGCGGTTATCGTCTCAAAAAAGGCTGTCTCTAACGAGGCAGCCTTTTTTTGTTTGTCAGTTTTCGACCTTCGATGGTTCTGCAATTGATATATTCATAGGTATTCCTTCCTTCGCCTTGTCGTGCAATGCTTTCCTTTGTGGAAACTTTAGGTCGAGATTTCTAAATTCTTTTACGCTCATATTAGCGCGAGAGGCGTAAATCTCAAGATATGCCGCGTGGACTTCATCCAGGGCCGCTATGAAACTTTCATAGGTTGTGCCGCGATCTGCCTTTAAAGATACGATTGCCTTTGTGGGGCTTTCTGAAAGTTTGGGGCTGGCATTATTATTTAAAATGAATTTCTTGATTCGTTCTCGTATGCCAACTAGATTTTCCTTTGCTTCTCCTTCAATCAAATATCTATTGGAGGAGTTGATTTGGATGCTAAATATGTTTCTTGTGTGCTGTGGCACTGGCTTCTCCGTTACCCATTGTGGCAATAGCATGGGAATTCCTCGTTGCTCATCAATTACAGTAGTAACTAAAAAAAAGGTCAGTAGGAGGAAAGCGATGTCGGCCATTGAGCTTGTGCTCACTTCTGCCGAAGGACGAACTGTTTTCATTTGTTTGTTTTCTAACATAATTCGTTCACATGCGTTTAGTCACAATAAAAAATCAGTGCATGGTAATTGAGATATTCAAAGATTGACCCCTCATCTTTGAAATCTTCTTCAGTATCTGT
This sequence comes from Cytophagales bacterium, assembly GCA_020403045.1. GTDB lineage: Bacteria > Bacteroidota > Bacteroidia > Cytophagales > Cyclobacteriaceae > ELB16-189. Next base: position 11,082 of record JADBYK010000091.1, on the reverse strand, counting down.
TCCTTCGCGTAGTCAAAAACAAGATTGAGTTGAAAGCACTTCGCATCATTTTTATGGGTACGCCTGAGTTTGCTGTTCCAAGCCTTGAAGTATTGGCCGAGGGCAAGTTCAATATTGTGGCCGTGATCACGGCACCCGACAAGCCGCAGGGACGTGGGCAGAAGCTGGTAGCCTCACCTGTGAAGCAATGTGCAGAGAAACTCGGCATTCCGGTTTTGCAGCCCACCAATCTAAAATCACCAGATTTCATCGAAGAGTTGAGAAGCTATAACGCCAATCTTCAAGTGGTGGTGGCATTCCGGATGCTGCCTGAAGTTGTTTGGGCAATGCCTGTTTATGGCACATTCAATTTGCATGGATCTTTACTTCCACAATATCGGGGAGCTGCGCCAATCAACTGGGCAATCATGAATGGAGAGAAAGAAACGGGTGTGACCACTTTTTTTCTGCAGCATGATATCGATACCGGTAGCATCATCTTTCAAGAGAAAGAACCCATTCTCGATGATGACAATGTGGGAACACTCTATCAACGCTTAATGAAAAAGGGTGCGGCTTTGGTTTTAAAAACAGTGCGCGCCATTGAAACTGGCGATTATCCAATTTTACCACAACCGTCAGCGGTGGAGATACGTCATGCACCTAAGATTTTCAAAGAGACTTGTGAAGTGAATTGGGATAAGCCGAGTAACGAGATTCGTAATTTTGTTCGGGGATTAAGTCCCTATCCCGGAGCCTGGACGGTCTTTCAAGGAAAAACGTATAAGGTTTTTCGAGTGCAGGAAGAAGTGTTGAACAATTCGAGTAGAGCGTTGCCAGTTGGTGCAGTAGATACCGACAACAAAACATATCTTTGTATTAGAACAAAAGACGGACTGATCTCCATTCAGGAATGGCAACCTGAGGGGAAAAAGAGAATGACTATAGCGGATTTTTTTAGAGGAAATAAATTGTAATGGCTGATGATAAGTCACTTCGTGCTTGATAAATTTACATTGACCATCGACCGTTGACCTAATGATCGTTTCTCTCATCGCAGCACTTACTCAAAATCGCGTTATTGGAAAGAATAACGACTTGCCCTGGCATTTGCCAGACGATATGAAGTATTTTATGAATACGACCAAGCAACATCATGTGGTAATGGGGCGCAAAAACTACGAGTCAATCCCGGAAAAATTCAGACCGTTGCCAAACCGTAAAAATATTGTGGTCAGCAGAAACATCAACTTCCAGGCACCTCAATGTATTGTTACCGATTCATTGGAGAAAGCCATGACTATTGCAAACGAGGCCGGAGAGAAGGAATTATTTGTGATTGGTGGCGCAGAGATTTATCACCTTGCCATGCCGTTGGCCGATCGACTTTATTTAACTGAAATTGCCGCAACACTGGAGGGAGATACCTTTTTTCCTGAAGTAGATAAATCTAAATGGCAGGAAGTATCTCGCGTACATCATGATGCTGATAACCGGCATCTTTTTGCGTTTGACTTTGTACAATACCAAAAGAAAAATTAACTCCCTTAAAATCATGGAAACTCATAAACGAATTTTGGCGATATTCCACATTGTGAGTGGTGTATTTTTATCTATGGCGATGTTGTTTTTGTCTGTCTTTTTAACTGCGCTATTGCCATTTATCTTTGATCAATCCGAAACGGATGTGCCGCGAATATTGGAGATCATTATGCCCATTGTTAGTATTATTTCTACTGGCATCATTATTTTATTTGCGATCCCTTCTATTATCGGGGGTATCGCTTTGCTCAACAACAAGAGCTGGGCACTTACCCTGTTGTTGGTATTGGGTTGTTTTCAATTATTTTCTTTCCCTTTTGGAACGGCATTGGGTATTTATTCTATTTGGGTTTTCGCAGAAGATAAAAAAAGTACTTCCTCAAACGGACAATAGCAATGGCTGGACTTTCAAACAAAGTAATTTGGATCACCGGAGCTTCTTCAGGCATAGGTGAAGCGCTTACATATCAATTGGCAAAAAAAGGGGCGAGGCTCATTCTGTCGGCCAGAAGAAAGGAAGAATTGGAGCGAGTAAAAGGAAATTGCCTGGCTTCTGTCCAGCCCAATATTCGAGTGTTGCCGTTGGATCTCGCTCAATCTGGTACATTACAACTCAGTACCGAGGCGGCTATCCAGATGTTTGGCCAAGTAGACATATTGATTAACAATGGGGGGATTTCACAACGAAGCCTGGCGAGGGAAACTAACCTCGAAGTCGATCGCGTGTTAATGGAGATTGATTATTTTGGAACTGTGGCACTTACTAAATTTCTGTTGCCGCATTTCTTAACGAGAAAATCGGGGCACTTTGTGGTAACGAGCAGTGTCATGGGTATCGTAGGAACACCCTATCGTTCGGGTTACGCAGCAGCCAAACATGCGTTGCACGGATTTTTTGATTCGTTGCGCGCGGAGGTTTGGAGGGAAAATATTTTCGTCACGTTGATTTGTCCGGGCTGGATACGCACCAACATTACGCTCAACGCTGTTGTGGGGGATGGGAGTAAACTAAACCAAATGGACAAAACCACTGACCACGGGCTTTCACCCGAGGAACTTGCTAAGCGGATGGTGGTCGCCATTGAAAAACGGAAAGAAGAAGTTTATATTGGTGGTGCAAAAGAAGTTTTTGCAGTATATGTAAAACGATTTTTTCCTGGCTTGTTTTCCAGGATTGTGCGCAAGGCAACGGTAAGGTAATAGCACTCTGTTGACCATCAAATAAAACGTTAATACAATAATATGCTAAAGTGGAGTGACGTGATTCGATTTTCAACTAAGGGTAACCCTGTTCCGCCTATTCGGGTAGAGAAGTCGGAGCAGGAGTGGAGAAAGCAGCTGACCGCTGAACAATATCAAGTGGCACGGCTTAAAGGAACGGAGCGAGCCTTTACCGGAGAATACTGCGAAGCTCATGAGCCGGGGCTTTATGCCTGCATTTGTTGCGGCACACCTTTGTTCGACTCCCGACTAAAATTTGAATCAGGCACGGGATGGCCCAGTTTTACCCAACCGGTGGAAGAGAACGTGGTTGCCTATCATAAAGACCTAAGCTATGGCATGGTACGCGTAGAAGTACTTTGTAATGTGTGCGATGCACACTTGGGGCATGTGTTTGCCGATGGACCCGAGCCGAGCGGCCTGCGGTATTGTACTAACTCAGCTTCCTTAAAACTGTTGAAAGATGCGTAATTACTTTTTGGCGTTTTTGTTTTTCAGTTTGCTCGTGGGATGCTTCCCTTCGAAACAAAATGAATTGACTGCCTACAACGAACTCTATCGTCCCCGCTATCATTTCTCACCCACTAAAAACTGGATCAATGATCCGAACGGGTTGGTCTATTTACAAGGAGAGTATCATTTGTTCTATCAATACAATCCTTTCGGAACCACGTGGGGGCACATGAGTTGGGGGCACGCAGTCAGTACCGACTTGTTGCATTGGAAACATCTGCCCGTTGCGATTGAAGAGTATGCCAATCCGGCCACTCAAGATAGCACCATGATTTTTTCCGGAACAGTGGTAGTAGATCATGCCAACTCAGCAGGATTTGGAGTTGATGCGATGATTGCTATTTACACATCCAACGTCCACAAAAGCGGTCAGGGGATTGCACAACACCAGAGTCTGGCTTATAGTACGGACAAAGGCAGAACGTGGAAACGATACGCGAACAATCCAATACTCGATATACAACGAAAGGATTTTCGCGACCCCAAAGTTTTTTGGCATGGTCCTGCAAAAAAGTGGGTCATGGCATTAGTCGTGCCCGATCTTTTCAAAGTTCAGTTTTATGAATCATCGAATTTATTGCAATGGAAACTGAGCGGTGAATTTACAGGCGCGGGCGATACGACCCGTGTTTGGGAATGCCCGGATTTGTATCAATTGAAGTTGGATGGTACCAATGAGATGAAATGGGTTCTTTCTTTATCGGGTGCACATCCACAAGGTAGCAAGTTTGTGGGCATGCAATATTTTGTGGGTGAATTTGACGGGAACACTTTTCGAAAGGATGCCAACAGCGAGCATCAGTTTTTGGATTACGGAAAAGATTTCTATGCTGGAATCACTTTTAATGATATGCCTGACCAGCGGACGATCATGATAGGTTGGTTAAACAATTGGACATATGCTAATCAAGTTCCTACTCATCCGTGGCGAGGTGCTATGTCATTGCCAAGAGAACTCCGCTTGGTAAAGGTAGAGGACAAAATCCAGTTGGCATCAAAACCCATCTTTGAAGTGAAATCTCTGCGGCAAAAGGAACGCGCAGTTTTGAGTCAACCCACTTCCGGCAGTTTTGAAATGGAAATTTATATGGCGGACAGCAGCCAACTCATTTTATCGCAAGGCGCAGACGACAAAGTTGTTCTTGGGTATGCCAATGGCCAGTTCACCTGCGATCGGACCAAAACTAAAAATCATTCCTTTCAAAAAGATTTTTCGTCCGTTGAGTCGGTGTTGGTTCCTTCGAAGCCATCGAGCATAGAAGTAAGTATCTTTGTTGATCAATCAGTAATTGAGATTTTTATAAACGATGGCGCTCAGGTGCTAACCGATCAGTTTTTTATGAATCCTGGAGAAATGAGGCTTCAGCCAGTAGGAAACGTAAAAATAAAAAGTGGCTGGGACCTTAGCTCTATTTGGTAAAGGGATTTTCAGGCTACCCTTTAGTTTGTTCAGGCACCATTCGCATTTGTCATTCGCTACTGATTGTCGTAGTAAGTGGGCATCGTAATTGGCGACCACTTACTTCGATAATTTGTGGTTCTTCCAAAGCAAAAATTCAGAAGCGGGTGCTCAATTATCAACAAACCTTTTTCGCTGGGTGGTTGCGCAACAGCTACCTCTGTTGTGCGCTGGGTTCACTGAAGTCCTTTGAAAAAATTCCAAACTTCTTCTGCATATTCAATATCTCTATTTTGAACACCATTTGCTGGTGAAGAATTTAAATAAACAGTTTTGCTAGCAACAGAATGTCCTGCATTATTTAATACATAATAAACTAATGGTTTTGCTCCATTATAAACTCTTTTTTCTACGTTTCCTGCATCTGTTGTATTTACATCAAAGTTGGATATTGCAGGCGTAATATTTTGCAAACCATTCCTTTGAATCCAATAGCTTATTGTTGCTGTTTGGGATATTACTTTTCCACGATTGCAACCACCGCCCAAGTTAGCAACACATCCACCATTTGCAGGCATTGCTGGGTCGCTTGTTCCGTGCGTTAGCAAAATTGGCAATGGGATTGATGAACCATTTGTGCAAACTCCATTTTCAGTAAACTCGGGTAAGTTACCGCTTGAAACCGCAATAGCCTTAATAGTCTCTGGAAATTGAAATGCGTAAGAATAAGTCATTAATGCTCCATTACTCGTTCCTGTCAAGTACATTTTAGATGAGTTAATAGTCAAGTCAGATACTAATTTGGCGTTTAATTGTTTCAAAAACGTAATATCATCGCCTTGACTACCTGAGATATCATCACTTCTACAGTCATTCCAACCTGGATTTCCTTGAATATCAAGAGATCCTTCTGGATAAATAACTAAAAACCTCTCACTGTCTGCAATCGTTCTAAAAACAGAAAGTGGGTGAGTTCCTAGTTCGGCTACATCAAGTCCAAGTCCACCACCACCGTGCAAAACAGTTACAACTGCATTTACTGTTGTCATTCCAGTTGGTCTGTACACTAAATACTTCCGTGTAATGTTATTGACAGTTATGAAATTAGTTGTCAAACCATCTTGATAAGGAATTACTGTCGGATTTGCATTATCGTCATCTTTTCTACAACCAAAAGCAGAAATTACGATTAAAAGAAACAAAGCTTTATTCATTTTTTAAAATTTTGAAAGTTATTTTCGTTAGATATGCTTTTTACAGAAAAGTTTAAGTTGGAAACGATTTTTTTCGAAATTCTGACTAACACTTTGTGAAGCGTTAGTCATCAGCGCCTATTCGGTCGTCACTACCTGTTTTTAGACTTCGATTTGTCCCGAGCCTTAGCTTCGAAATTGATTTTCATATCGAAAATGGTGGGAATAGCACAGAACGACCTCTGTTTATGGCAGCTGCGGCTCTCGAAGCGCGTTTTTGTCCCATAGCTGAACCTGTTCAGGTAATGAAGGTGAGATCATAGTTGACTTGAGCTGTTTCCATTTCTTGTAGAACCATTGATTCGGCCAATTAAATTTTCTCGACTTCTAAGTTTTGAGCCCAATATTAGCCGATCATGAGCCCATTGAGCTCATTATGAGCCCATTAAAAAGTAGGCAGTTCCTGCTCCGGTAACTCCCCTTTTTTCAAACACTCTAAACTTTTCATCGGATAATTCACTTAAATCCCGAGTTGCTGTTGGTTTTGAAACTGAAAATAGTTCCTGATACTTGGTATTCGTAATATTTCTATTTTCAACTACATACAATACTGCTTTCACCTGTCGTTCATTCAACCCCATTTTCCTTAACTGCTGCTCTGTAAACCGGTCTTTGAAAAGCGTTATCATCACTCCTCCAAATTCTTCCTTCATTTCTGGTTCTGGAAGTTCGGCCTCTCTGCACGCTGTTATAATTTTTAAAGTTCCACGTCCCCAAGCATCAATGTAACCGCCTGTCCCCGACACCAAACGTGGAACGAAGATAACACTTATAGCTTACACGTCAACGCGCTATTGCAGAAGCATTTTGTTGTGGGCAGTAGCATTAACCCGCTCTGTTCAATTTAATAATTACCACAATGTCACTCTTTACTACAAATGAATACCTCTTGTCTGGATATTCCCAAATTTCACCTTTTAAATGGTCAAACGGTTTTATCTTTTCGGGTTGTCCGAACCTCCTTATCAAGTCTTCAACTTTTGAACCTAAATTAATTCCATAGAAGTCCAAATTGTCCACTTTTACACAACCATATAATTCTAAAGATTGTACAACATCGTTTACTTTAGTTACTCCTAAAAACGAGGTCTTAAATAATTTGAATTCTTTAGTAATTTTTCTTTTGTAAGTTGGTAAGATGTAAGCTAAAGATAATGTATCATGAATGTCTGTAATTCTTTCAACACGTTTAGATATTCTCTTGAATGTCAAGTCGTCTGTATCAAATCCTATTTGTCCGAAGTTTAAACACTTAACCTGGTCAGTCTGACTATTTAAACAGTCAGTCAACACGTTAATCTGTCCCAATGATAGATTGGTCAATATTGAAAAACATATTATCAGAAGTCTCATATTTGTCCGATGCTATTACCCACAACGTAAGTATTTGCGTTCGAGCGGGGCTTCCGAAGCCGCGCGGTGTCCCCGACACCGAACGCATTAAAGATACGAAAACGTTGGATTACGCGTCAACCCCGCTTGACGCAAAGATCACTATTCATATTTGTACGGTTCCTTGTCGTATGCGATTTGTTTAACATTTTCTAACACTCTTTTCATATACATTCTCCAAAAAGCCTTTGCAAATAACCAATTTAAAGGATAAAACATCAGATTGTCCGAGTGTAATGTATATGTGTATTCAACTAAAACATTGTCCGTTGCGATTTTAGTCGTTTTCCACTCTCCAACAAATTTATAGAAACCTAACATCCAGGATTGAAAGTCGTCAACCTGAATTTTCCAGTAATCGTTTTCTATTCGTTCAAGTATATGGTCAACCGAGACAAACCCGCCTTTTTGTGTTAACGATTTTGCAGCGTATATTTTTTTCTTTGACCCAACTTGACCCCAATTTTCATCTTCGCTACAGTGTGTCACTTTAGGCATTAAACCAAACCCCGTGTGAACTTTAGAAAGGTCACAAAGCATCGGAGTCTTAAAGGCACGTTCTAATGAACACTTATATGTTGTTGTTACCTTAATCTTGTATTCCACTTTTTGTTCTACAAATTTAGTTCTGCATGTTACACCTGATTCGTTTTATAGCATGTTTAGTTTGGTGTCTAGTTGTCATCTTGCCTGACCGCCAACGTGTGTGTTTCTGCTGTGGTGCGCTTCCGAAGCTGCGTCCTGTCCCCGAAACCATACGTGGAACGAAGATATAAACTTTGGGCAACACGTCACCGCACCATAGCAGACACATGCTGTTATGCTGCGTTGCTTTGATAGTGCTCTATTAAGTTCAACTCTTTAAATTTAAGTTGCTCTTCTTCTTCAATTTCAAAGTCGTCCTGAAGGCCAAGCCAAAACTTCGCAGAATTACCAAAGTATTTTGAAAGTCTTAATGCAGTGTCGGCTGTTATTCTCCTATTACCTTTAATAATTTCTGAAACTCTTGTCTGAGGTATCCCAACGTCTTTCGACAACTTATAGGCGCTTAGTCCCAAGGGTACTAAAAATTCTTCTTGTAGGATTTCACCCGGATGTATATTTTTTAATTTTTTCATCTTTATATTTTATTAATGATAGTCCAATATCTCTACGTCCGTGGCATTCCCCTTGTCCCACTTAAATATTATTCTCCATTGGTCATTAACTCTTATGGAATAATATTCCTTTAAATTTCCCTTTAACTTTTCAAGTCTGTTCGATGGTGGGACTTGAAGATCGATAATATTTTGTGAGTTATTAAGCATTCTCAGTTTTCGTCTTGTAATTTCCTGTAGGTCAGTCGTCAAACCCTTAATTCTTTCACCGTCCCATATTTTTCTTGTCTCTTTTGAGCCAAAGGAAACTATCATAGTGTCGTTTTACGTTACTGACGTCAAAAATGAGTATTTTGTTTCAGATCTCCAAATTGTTCAAAAGCAATGCAGCATAACGTTTGTGTTTCTTCAGTGGTGCGCTTTCGAAGCCGCGTCCTGCCCCCAAAACCAAACGTTGAACGAAGGTAGAAACTTTGAGCTACACGTCACCCCGACATCGATTATGCCTTTTGTTGCATGCCCGTGCGCGCAATCGTAACATTTTTGTTTACTGTTTGTCTCAAGTCGTCCGTAAGGTTTTGTTGACGCGTTCGAATCCAAGTAGATGAATTTGCTCTCGAAGTCCAGTCAAATTCTACGTTAACGGCTCGGTCAAAGTCGTCCAACTCTCTGCGGAACGAAAACTCGTCCAGCGGCACCGAGTTGTCCGCGTAACACTTTAGAAATTTTCTTAGCCCCGATATTTCTAAATTTCGTCCGGTTCTCTGCGTGAACCAAACGTTGTCGTCTGTGTCGTCACTGTTCGCGGGACTTTTTAGCGCCTGGCACACAGCGTGAGTATTTGCGTTCGAGCGGGGCTTCCGAAGCCACGCTTTGTCCCCGACAACGAACGTATTAAAGATACGAAAACGTTGGATTACGCGTCAACCCCGCTTGACGCAAATACATTGTGCCTGTTGCACAACTACTTTATAAATATACTAACGGAAATTATCTTTGCACCATGCAAGGACGAAAAGACCTCTCACCAAAAATCATGTACCAGGTTCATCTGGACATGCTTGTTCCTCAAGACAATTTTTACAGAAAACTAGAGGCTGCCCTTAACCTCCATTTTCTCTACAAAGCCACTAGTAAGTACTATGGCTCAGAGGGAAATGAAAGTATAGACCCAGTAGTGTTCTTCAAAATTATCTTGGTGGGATATTTCAACAACATCAATAGCGACCGCCAGTTGCTGCGCTACTGCTCCAACTGTTTGGACGTGCGCTTGTTCCTCCGTTACGATATTGATGAGGAACTGCCATGGTTCAGCACCATCAGCCGAACACGCCAACTCTATGGAGAAGAAGTATTTATCACCTTGTTCAAAAAGATCCTCAGCCTCTGTGTTGACAAAGGAATGGTGCGTGGCAAGAGGCAAGCAATCGACAGTGCCTTCATCAAAGCCAATGCCAGCTTGGACTCCCTTATTGAAAAGGAAATCACAGACGATGCCCAAGCTTATGCCGATGAACTCAACGAAGGCAGCGAAGAGAAAATAATGCATGAAGACAAAGCGAAAAGCACCGTTACCACAGAAAAGAAAAAGCAAGTAGATCAGCATCATGCCTGGAAGGCAGAAGCCTATCAAGACCAGCCCTGTAACACCAACTCCAAAAAAGTAGATGAACAAGGTAACTTGATACGCCCCAAGTTTTTGAGCAACTACACCCACCATTCCCCCACTGACCCTGATGCGCGCATATCTGTAAAGCCTGGAAAGGCACGGCAGCTGAATTACTTTGGGCAAGTGGCCGTGGATGATGCCCACCATGTCATCACAGGGGCATGTGCCGATTTTGCTGACAAAAGGGACTCGCAATGTATGGCCAATATTCTTGATCTTACACAAGAAAATCTAGCTGACAATAATATCGCACTACAAGAAATCACAGCCGACACCGGCTACTCTAGTGGTGAGGTATTAAAGTACCTGAAGGAAAAAAATGTGGATGCCTACATCCCCAACTTTGGGCAATACATAGCGCATCGCGAAGGATTTATCTACAATCAAGAGAAAGATCAGTATGAATGCCAGCGTGGGAAAAAAGCAATACTGCCCTGCAAAGGCGAAAGATCAGATCGCAAAGGTTATCACAAAAAAACATATCGGAGCAGCGAATCGGTTTGCAAAGATTGTCCGCTGCGCGTGGCCTGTTGCGGCAAGAGCACCAAGTTTAAAAAGATAGAGGACAGCATCCATAAACCACTCTACGATGTTATGCATAAAAAAATGCAAACACCCTATGCCAAACAAATGGGTCGCATCCGTAGCAAAACAGTTGAACCTGTCTTGGGTACCTTACTTAACTTTATGAACATGAAGCGTGTGAACACACGAGGCATACGTCAAGCCAACAAACATGTGATCATGGCTGCACTAGCATACAACTTGAAAAAGTATTTGCGTTTTGAATCTCCAAAAGTGATTACCATGATAAAGCAAATGGAACTGTTGGGGGAAACTACAGCCACATTTTCATCGCCTTTCCTGTGCTTCGTTAAATCGATTATGGCATCACCATTTTTCCGCACTCCATTTTCCGCCCCTCACATCACTGTCTCTTAAAACGAATCTATTAACGCCATTTTTGACTTGAATTTCTTAAATCCACCTTTTTTGAAGAGTTGTGCATCAGCTACC
>JADBYK010000090.1 GCA_020403045.1 Cytophagales bacterium | reverse complement strand
TTATTGGTTTGACCGAAATAGAAGGAACCGTCTTTTTCGGATTGAAGGATGTATACGTAAAATTCCATTTGCATAAAAAACCCCGAGTTTTTCGGGGTCTTAGTTGAAGGGTGAATGACGGGGCTCGAACCCGCGACCTCCAGAATCACAATCTAGCATTCTAACCAACTGAACTACATCCACCATCTTGTCCTCCGGAGCTTTAGCGAAGGAGGATTGATCATCCGCGTAACTGGATAAGGACTGCAAATGTAGGTAGCCAATTTCAAATCGCAAAGCTAGCCCCGAAGGAAATGGAGTCTTTCGCCCATTTTTGCCTCGTTAAATAGCCCATTTGAGTATGCATGATGACCGGAAATCCATGTATCAGTAACTTTTGAATGAAAAGTCTCTCCTTCAAAAGGCGACCATCCACATTTAGCCAATATGTTGTCTTTTTGAACAGTCCAAGGATTATTTTGATCAACCAAAACTAAATCGGCATAGTACCCTTCTCGTATATAACCACGTCGATCGATTTGAAAAAGAATGGCGGGATTGTGGCACATCTTCTCTACAATTTTTTCGAGAGTGATTTTTCCTTGTCGTTGGAACTCGAGCATGGCTACAATACTATGTTGAACAAGCGGACCACCTGAAGGAGCATTAAAGTAAGTATTGTTTTTTTCTTCGATGGTATGCGGGGCATGATCTGTCGCGATGACATCGATGCGATTATCTATTACCGCTTTCAAAATTTCTTGTTGATCATGTGCAGTTTTGATCGCAGGATTCCATTTGATATTCATCCCTAATCGATCATAATCAGCATCATTAAACCAAAGATGGTGAATGCATGCTTCTGCTGTAATTTTCTTTTTTGCTAGTGGTATAGAGTTATCGAAAAGAAAGGTCTCTTTGGCGGTTGAGATGTGGAGAATATGCAAGCGAGTACCATGTTTCTTGGCCAGTCCAATTGCAAAAGACGATGACTTGTAGCAGGCCTCTTCGCTTCTGATAATCTGGTGGTAGGCGATCGGGCAATTATCTCCATACTTCTCTTTAAAGTCTGCCAGATTTTTTCGAATCGTTGGTTCGTCCTCGCAGTGTGTTGCAATCAATGAAGGGAAGCGTGAAAAGACAGCTTCTAGAACAGTAGAATCGTCAACTAATAAATTTCCTGTTGAAGAGCCCATAAAAATTTTTAATCCGCAAACTTTTTGAAGATCCGTTTTCATTATCTCGTCTAAGTTGTCATTAGAAGTACCCATGAAAAAGGAATAGTTGGCTAATGAGTGCTTAGATGCAATTTGGTATTTGTCCGCCAGCAAAGCTTGGGTAAAAGCCGGAGGTGAAGTATTTGGCATTTCCATGAAGCTCGTTACACCGCCAGCGACAGCAGCACGCGATTCGGTGTAAATAGTGCCTTTATGGGTAAGCCCGGGCTCCCGAAAATGTACTTGGTCATCAATTGCGCCTGGTAATAGCAATTTATCCTTGGCATCGATGACGTGTGCATGCTCGCCTGACAAGTTCTTCCCAATCTTTTCAATAAAAGATCCCTTTATGAGTACATCGCCTTCGAAGACCTTGCCTTCGTTTGCTATTTTTGCGTTCGTTATGAGTGTAGTATTCATTACCTTGTAAAGATAGGGCACCACTCACCTGATCTTTAACTAATCCCTCTAAAAATTTGCTATGAATTGGCTCGATTTTAAATTGAATAAACAGTTACTAGATGCGGTAGTAGATGCGGGCTTTACGAATCCAACCGAGGTTCAGGAAAAGTGTATTCCACTTATCTTAGGCGGACAACAAGTAATAGGCATTGCGCAGACGGGTACCGGTAAAACAGCTGCATATCTACTCCCTGTTTTGATGAAAGCGAAATTTGCACAGGGGACTGATCCCAGGGTTTTAATCCTAGTGCCAACAAAAGAGCTTGTAGTTCAAGTAGCCGCCCAGGTCGCTGCACTTTCGAAATACACCGACTTGAGGACAGTACATCTCTACGGAGGAGTTGGACCTAAAACACAAATTGACAATATCAAAGCCGGAGTTGATATTATCGTAGCGACACCCGGAAGATTTTTGGAATTGTATCAACGAAATGAACTTGCTCCCAAGCAAATTAAAACGTTGGTTTTGGATGAGGCAGATCGGATGCTCGATATGGGTTTTATGCCTCAACTCCGAAAGATATTTGAAGTGATTCCCTCTAAAAGGCAAAATCTATTGTTCTCTGCTACCTTTCCTCAACGCGTTGAGCGCCTGTCACAGGAATTTTTAGAATTTCCAGTCCGAGTTGAGATTACGCCACCGGCAACCGTTCCAACCAAGGTTGAACAAGAGTTGTACTGGGTACCTAACTCCCGAACGAAAATTAATTTTTTAGAATATGTCCTTCAGGACAAAGAAGCATTCAATCGTGTAATGGTGTTCGCCCGCACCAAAGATGCTGCGAACGATATTTTCAAATTCATAGAACGCAAAGGATATGGCCCTGCCAAAGTTGTTCATTCCAATAAAGGTCAGAATAGTCGCATCAATGCAGTGACTGAATTCAAAGAAGGCAAGCTCCGTGTTTTAGTTTCTACCGATGTTGCGTCACGCGGAATAGACGTCACCAATGTATCGCACGTGATCAATTTTGATGTGCCTATTGTGTATGAAGATTATGTGCATCGCATTGGTCGCACGGGCCGTGCTTTTCAAAGTGGAAAAGCGATTACTTTAGTCACTGATTCAGAGAAGTACCATATCGATAAAATTCAAAAAATAATACGAGAGAAGATTCCAATAAAAAAACTTCCTGATCAACTCTTAATTGCTGAAACACCTCGTGAAGAGTTGCAAGACATGGCGAGAGAAATTGATCGTCAAAAACGCTACGAAGACCCTGAATTCAAGGGGGCGTTCCATGAGAAAAAAAGAAACCTTTAGTAAACTGCAATCAGTTCGATTGTGAAGCTCAACCTCATTTCAGTTTTATTTGTAGACAACTTAGTGTAGTTTGCCATACTTAATGCTTAATGTATGTCGCCAGTTTTAGTTGCCTCTATCTTAGTCGTCTATTTTTTAGCACTAATTATCATCTCTTATTTCACCTCGAAAGGTGCGGATAGCAATACCTTCTTTACCGGCAATCGTCAGTCACCTTGGTACCTTGTCGCCTTTGGTATGATCGGCTCTTCTCTGTCAGGAGTAACATTTGTCTCTGTACCGGGAAATGTGGGCAAAATTGGATTTGGTTATTTTCAAATTGTGCTCGGATACTTAGTAGGCTATTGGGTAATCATTGGTGTGTTGATGCCATTGTATTATCGACTCAACGTGATTTCGATATACACCTACTTAGAGCAGCGATTTGACAACTGGGCGTATAAAACCGGGGCATTCTTTTTTCTAGTCTCCAGAACCATTGGATCTTCGCTTAGGCTATTTTTGGCAGCTACTGTTTTACAACTCTTTTTGTTTGATGCATGGGGTGTTCCTTTCATCGTGACGGTTGCTACCACCATTGGGCTTATTTGGATTTATACTTTTAAAGGGGGTGTAAAAACAATTGTTTGGACCGACTCTTTTCAGACACTTTTCCTGGTGACCGCAGTGGCTGTTACAGTTTGGCAAATTGCCGATAAACTGGATTTTTCCTTGTTGACGATGGTCGATTCCATACAGGCTGCAGGACTTTCCAGAATTTTTTATTTTGACGATGTCAACTCAACCTTGTTTTTCCCGAAACAATTTTTAGGCGGTGCCTTTATTGCCATTACAATGACTGGCATGGATCAAGAGATCATGCAGAAAAATCTAACCTGCAAAACATTAAAAGATGCTCAAAAGAATATGTTTTGGTTCAGCCTAACATTAGTTGTTGTTAATCTTCTGTTTTTGACATTGGGTGCCTTACTTTACCTATACAGCACTCAAAAAGGGCTATCGATACCGGCTTTATCGGATGAGCTTTATCCACGCCTTGCCTTTAACGAGTTGGGTGGCCTGGTTGGCATTTTGTTTCTTTTGGGGATAACGGCTTCTTCTTACGCGAGCGCAGATTCGGCTTTAGCGGGATTGACCACCTCGTTTTGTATTGATTTCCTTCATTTCAAAACGAAGCCAGAGAAAGTGAAACAGCAGCAAAAATTTATGGTTCACTTGGGCTTTTCTGTGTTGTTTCTGTTGATCATTATTATTTTCAAGGAGGTGAATGAGAAATCTGTTATTGATGCGGTGCTCAACGTGGCAGGGTATACCTATGGTCCGTTGTTGGGACTTTTCTCTTTTGGATTATTAACAAAATGGAAGATCAAAGGAGTGCTCGTTCCTTTCGTTTGTGTATTGGCGCCAGCGCTCTCCTATATATTAAGTGCCAATTCACAGAATTGGTTCGGAGGCTACAAGATTGGAATTGAGGTGTTGATTATCAATGGCATCATTACCTTCTTTGGTTTGCTTTTGATTTCCGACTTTCGAAAAAAAGCAGATTTATTACCAGACAAGTAAAATAAAATGAACCAATACGTTTGGCGAAGACTTGATTGCTTTCGTTGGTAAGGGATGTCTTTTATTCTTTTCTAAAACTAAATTCCTTTTTTGTGTTACCTTTTTTTACTCGGATCAAGTAGGAGCCGCTTCTTACATTTTTGAAGTCGATAATCATCTTTCTCTTGTTTAATTTTCCAGATGTAACCAAATAGCCGGAAGATGAAAACACTTCAATTTCGGCACCTTTGAACTTTCGGGTCGCTCTCAACACCAGCAAATCCTCGGTTGTTAATGTTGTGATTTCTGGGCTGATGTGCTTTGTGGTAGCCATTGACAAGGGCCCTGTTACAATAAGAATGGAGGTACAAATAATGATGAAAATTTTCACGGCTGAAGGTTTCGTTGATGTTATCCAATCGCTATGCCAGTCGAAACGACCGTTTACAATGGTGCGCTAGTTGGGGATGAATGATCAACATTACTCAGAAATTCAAGGGATTAGCCACTTTTTTGAAGATATGAATTGGGTTGTCTTTCCTACAACTCAGGAGTCGGTAAATCCATTTTTGGGAAGACACCTCTCGTCTTGAGAAGCTTTCCTTTTGGTGCGAGCTTGTTTATTAATCCCTTTGGTTCTACTTTTGCAATCCAAATCGCGGGGTGGAGCAGTTGGTAGCTCGTTGGGCTCATAACCCAAAGGTCACAGGTTCGAGTCCTGTCCCCGCTACGAACCCTAAAGAGACCGTTACCTAACGGTCTCTTTTTCTTTTAGTTAGACCCTAAAAACCGCGTTTCGTGTTAGGTTAGTTTAAGGTAGTTTAAGGGAAATGTTTTCCCGTGTGTTTTCCCACTTTTGCCCATGTAAATCAGATACACGTGGGATACTCATACGCTGCAATTCTCAATAAAAACAATCGAGCAAATAAATCCGGCAAGCATACCATCTTTATACGGGTTACGGTTGACCGGAACTCAAAGTATTTCTCGATCGATGAAAGGATTGAAGAAAAATTCTGGCTAGGAAAGGAGAACCGATGGATAAAAGAGTCTCATCCATTTTCCTTCGAAATAAATTCCATCATTAAGAAGAAAATGGAGATTCTCCATAGGTACGAGTATCGTCAAAAGTTATTCGGCAATGGTATTTCAATTGAAGGCATAACTGAACACTTTCAGAAAAAAGCTGATCCAAATGTCTTCAACGAATTCGTTGACGAGTTCATGAAAACAGTAAGGGGAAAATCAGACAACACCCTTAAAAAGTATCGCACTTTCGTTGGCTATTTAAACCAATTCAACCCGACCATTAACTTCAGTCAGTTGAATGAAAATCTATTCCAGTCCTTCGCCTCCTGGTTAGAGAAGAAAGGAATGATCGGAGTCACCGTTCACAAATACTTCGATCCATTCAAAGTAATGGTTAAGCAGGCTGTCAAGGATGGCTATCTAGAGAAGGATCCATTTTTATATGTCGATCTCGGGATAAAAGCGACAAAGGGAAAGCGAGTTTATCTTGAGATCGAGGAGATTACCCAACTTAAAAAGTCGAAGATTCCCAGAGACCGGCCCGATCTGGAAGTAACTAGAAAGCATTGGCTTTTTTGCTTTTACGCAAGCTTCTATTATTCCGACTTACGAAATCTGAAATGGACAGATGTGAAAAGAACTGAATATGGTTATTGCCTGGTCGCGGAACGGTTTAAAAACGAAAATACTTTCATAGCGCCCATCCACAAATTTCCCTTTGCCATTGAAATTCTTGAAGGCCAAAAGGGAATAGATCCGGATCTTGTATTCCCCAATACTATTACCGAACAGAAATACAATTTCAAGCTGAAAGAACTGGCTGAGCTCGCTGGCATTAAAAAGAAGCTCATGAATAAGACCGCCAGGCACTCCTCTATTCAATTCTGGGAGGCACAAGGCTTAGAGACCCAACACACGGCCAAAATAGCCGGACACTCAAAAGAAAGCACTACAAAGGAGTATTTCGAGCTTACTGCAAGAGATATTAATGCTAGAGTGGCTAGATTCGATTTTTCGGTACTTGGGTTATAGAACCCATTAACCTATCTGGGCTTAAATTCTTCTTTTGTACAGGCAGTCAATTTAATTTATTTTTAGATTTGAGATGTAAATTATAGTCCAAATGAGCGTTTTAGGACACAATTCCACCTCAAGACTTGGTTTAACAAAATTTATGGATAGTTTTGCAAACTTAACTTTTAAGTGAAGCGTTTAAAGGTAGTACCATATAAGGCACTTGAAAAGGCTACTTTTTATACACTTCAATTAGAAGGAAGTCCTACTTGCGAAACAGATGAATTCATATCTAAATTTATCAATGATCTTTTGTATCAAAAAGATCTATCAACGATCGTTTACTGGCTCAATAAAATGGGTGAAGAAATGGGGACGCTTGAAAGGTACTTTAGACCTGAAAAGGGCGCTAAAGCAATACCAATCACCTCGTCACGTCTTAGGCTTTATGTGATAAGGCTCTCTGATCAAATGATAATCCTTGGAAACGGTGGAATAAAAACATCTCAAAAGGTACAAGATAGCCCAGATGCCTTTCCGCATTTTGACACGATCGTAACAATTGAAAAAATTATTAGAAAAAGAAGAAGTGAAGGCCAAATCACCATTACAGGAAGAAAACTTTCAGGCAACCTAGATTTTGATATTTATTAACAAGTAAAACCTATGAGTAAGATTTTCGATTATGCTGTTAGCCAAGTTCCAGACGAGGTAAAGAGATTTATTGATAATTCTCTTGAGATTGCAAACGAAATCCATTCGATCTTGGAGAAGCAAGGTAAAACCCAGAGGGATTTAGCTATCCTATTGGGTAAGAATGAGTCTGAAATAAGCAAGTGGCTTACCGGGACACACAATTTCACTCTAAAAAGTCTGAGTAAGATTGAGGCTATCCTTAATGAAAAGATTGTGACTACTCCTCTGCAAAGTCAAATGAATTTCTTAAAGATGGCAGAGAAAGCAATTACGTTTCACGATTTCCATTATACGGGGTATTTTGAAGTTGTTAAGCAAGATTTCAATTTTGATTTTGTAGAAATAACGCGAATGGAAAAAAATGTTGAACCTCTGGGGGCAGTTCTCCCAATTGCTGGTGAGCAAGAATCTTACGCAATGGTAGCATGAGTACTAAGTTAGACAAGATTCAAATGATTGAGGCTTCTTGCCTCTCGTTCTCGGTGAACAGTAGTAATCTAGAAGAGGTAAAAGGCTTTTCTTTTGACTTCAGCGCTAATACGAAAGCCGATATTGAGAATAGAATAATTCTTATCCATTTGAATATAGACATTTATGTAGAGACTGCGATCAATGAAAATAAATTTAAGTCGGGAGCATTCGAATTTGGTTTTACATATCGAGTTGAAAACTTAGAAGAAAATATTCAAATAGAAAGCGAACACAAAAGCCTTGACAAAATTCTTCATATGTCAATACTTGGCATATCTTTCTCCACGGCTAGAGGAATGATTATCCCAATGACTGCAAATACCATTATTGATAGAGCTTATTTGCCTATAATAAACCCCGCAAGTTTGATAGGAGCTAATTCAGAAATATAGAAAACAAAAGATCGGCCGCAGGGGATCAATAGTAGTAACAGATCGCCCAACTCTGAGCCGGATGCGCTATGCCCACAACCAGCGGAGAAAGTTCTATTCGGTGTGTATTAGCGTGCAACACACTTCCATACCCTTCTGCCATTGCCCCTTGTCCCCCTGGTTCAAAGAAAGAATTAAGGCCGCGTTAACTAGTCTGTGGCAATTTCAATTCCTTAAACAATTCCCAAGCCTGGTCAATTACGGAGTCAATTTTTTCCTTATCGTACAAATCAATAACAAGTACACTCTCCAGTTCTGCTAGTTTAGCTTCAATGTTGCTAGGGCGCGGTGTCCTTCGAACGGCTCTAATTGCTTCCCTCACATTTTCCCTTATTCGAGAAGCTGATACTCTCACCTGATATTCAAGCTCCTCTATCGATCGTGTATCGGGTGGAGTGATTCTGGCTTTGATGGCTTCTTTCTGTGATGCCACTGCCCTAATGCAATCCTCTCAATCCCTATAAAGCGATGCATCGGCCGCGCCTCCTTTGCCGGAACGACCAACATAGTAAGCCGACCTGATCAGGTATTCATAAGATAATGATTCTCCCATAAGCTACTACATTGATCCCATTACATAATCCTACACCAATTTATCAATTATTCCTAACCAAAGCTTTTTACTAAGTTTGAATTCTATGATCTCAAAGGGGAAAATAACGATCAATCACAATTTGAATAAAAAACTGAAGCCAACGGAAAAGAATAGATATTCTCTTTACGTACAGGTCACAGCAAAACGCGATACAACACAATTTAAGAGTCTAATAGATCCGCAGTATTTTTCTGAAGAAGAATTTAAAGATGTCCTTGTAGGTAAAGGCATTAAGGCAAGGGTAATACGTTCACAGCTAGAAGAAGAAAGAATAGACATCGAAACCATTCTTTCGTTTCTAAATTTGTTTGAAAGGAAAGATTTTTATCTAGGAAGTCTGTCAAGAATTTATGGTCACTACATTCTTTTAAAGCGAGACTTTATGAACTCTGCCGTAAAAGAATGGCTTAGATCACAGATCAAAGAGATCGGTCATAAAGAACTAGAAGCAATTTTAAATTGGGAGCTTCCCACATCACAAATAATTACAGCGTTAATTGGGATAATTGATGACGTAAAATACGAAAAGCTGAGCCGACTATTTCATTCATCGATGGGCGCTGATTTGGTGATGTTAGAATTCTTCCCCCGATACTTCAATTATGTCGTTAAGTTTAAGTTTGATTCCAGCAACGGGAAATTTATTGGGTTTGATGAAGCCTTAGCAAGCGAGCAATTCAGACGTTTTTTTGATAAAACACCAGATAGTTCATACAAATTGATTTTACAGATAGCACATTCAAAGCTTATTGAATTTGCGAAAACATCGTTCCTTCTATCAAAAAAGGATTCGTTTAAATAAAATGTTTAAATAACATTTGTTTATTTAAACATGATAGCTTAGTTTTGTTTCGGTTAAGGCGCACTAATGCCCTAAACCTAAATTGAATGAGCCAAATCAAGCAAGTAGTAGAACTTCCCTACGAACAATTCCAAGAAATTCAAGAAACCTCGAAGCTCATCTTAACCGCGCTTCAAAATCTGAACCTGACACCGGCTCCAGATTTTCTTACAGCTCAGGAATGGATGGACGCCTGTAAGGTAAGCCGCTGGAAATTCGACAGTCTCCGGAATGATGGTAAGCTACGCGTAAAGCAAATCGGCCGAAAGTACTATATCCCTAGAACAGAAGTGCAACGGTTCTTCAATGGTGAACTAACGCTCACATAACGAAAAGATAAAAGCCCCAACGACCAAGGAGGGGCTTTCAACAGAGTTTTTAAACCTAAATAATAATACAATGACAAAAGTAAGATCAAACCCATCCCGTGTCAATCCTAAGACACAAACCAAATCTAACGCATCCTTTACATTTGAGGCCAACGCTGACGATCTAAAGGAAATAGGAAACGCCAGTTCACTGATACGAGCAGTGCACCAGGCTATCAGAGAGTATGAGATTAATTATGATCTTAAGAAACAGAGTGAGAATCCCCATTTGAAAAAACTCAAATGGCTAAGGGATAAACTGATCAAAACACAATATGATCAGCCAACTTACAACCTGATTGAGCTAATACTATCTGAAGAGATACCTACTTTCATTAGGGCGGAAGGGGATTTCAATGAAGAGAATTTGAAAAAATTCAATGACAGATGCGCAGAAGCGAGGAAGGAAAACATCGCGGCTGCAAGGATGCTCAAGCCAAAGAAAATCGATCTTAATCGAGATTACTTTGCTCATATGGGAGGCGTTTCCAAAGTTATCAAGGCTCTTACCAATTCCATTCCGGTGCTAAAGCATGAATCTCGTGATGCCTTCGATCAGGACATTAACATTTTGCAAGATTTGCGAGACATTTTAGTGCAACAACACTACGGATGGGAGGCGTTCGGATTGTTTGAAAGCATAACCGAGTAATACCATGGCCGCTCCAAAATTTTCAACTATTGAGCAATTCGTTGAAGCGCAGTATCAAGTTCTAGAGAGCATACAAGCCGAACTAGTAAAAACGAAACGCGCAATCCTCGACCTTAAACATCAGGACAAAGTTTCATTCAATATCATCGAGGCTTCGAGAGCTACTGGCTATGGTACCGATACGCTGTATAAGTACGTACGGCAAGGCCTTATCAAAGTGACCCAAATGAGTAAGGGCACTCGAATAATAATCGCCAGAGAGGCCTTGGTTGACTTTATAATGAGCCGCAACGACATGTATCAAGAGGCGATTGTACAAAATCCAAAAAAGGACGTGAGAAAATGGTAATACCAAATAGCTGTTTTTTAACTACGTCTTTACTAGTCACAATCGAATTGATAGCATGAACTTTGACGAAAAGATTTCTGAAGTCGAGAACTTATTTAAAAGTGCAATAATGATCTTGAGCGAAATACGAAGCGATCACAATACCGTTGCTGTTATCAACAGTTTACGGCACGATATTGTAAAGCTTAGACTTCAAGACCACGAGGCTTATACTTTTAAAGAGGCTTCATTGATTTCAAAAATTTCGGTAAAGACACTTTATAAGTACCGGGATAAGGGAGAGTTAAAGGTAAAAATGGGTGAAAATATGAAGGAGATCATTTTGAAAGATGATCTTATAAATTTTCTCCAAAGTCTGCCCTACTTCAAGTTTTAGAGAAAAATTTACTAGGAAAAATTTCCCTCCCCCCCTTACTTGATACAGATTGAAACATCTTATCACATTTAACTTTTTGAGGGAAAAAATGGAAAATAGAATTTGAACAAAATGGAAACACTAGAATTAGCCGCAATAAAGCCAGAGCTCGTGTACAAGCTCCTGAACCTGGGGATTGACCGATCGTCTTTACCTAGATCTATATATCGATACTTACAATCAACACCCAGGGATCGACCTGTTAGCCTAGAGATGACCCAAATATTAACCACCTTATTAAATCTTGATGTTGTTTTTTTAAAGAGTAAGGCGAGTACGGGTGAATTTGAACCCATTGCGATTGTATACGAGAAAAGTAGGCTTGATCCTGTTTGGAATTTTATCTACTTAGACGGTCTAATTTCTGATTGGATGGCATACGCTTCATCTATTCCTAAAAACTTAACATCGATCTATTTTGAACTGAGCATTCCTCATAGGGTGGACGGGAAAGAGTTTTTTGAGTCAGATGCGAGCTCAGCTTTTAAGACATTAAGAAAGTACCCGGGCTGGAATAGAGTTGTTAAAGAAGGTAAATTCTATACCTGTTTCAGGAGAGCAAATGAGAAGCTAACCGTCACCATCTTTTGTATTGCAGTCTACTCGCCAGAAACAAACTATGGAGTACTAAAACGTTATATAAACTATGCTTGGAAAAAAGCCACTCGATTAGGGTTCAAGCTTCAAGATACTACTAAGTCCATGCAGGTTAAACCGCTAAGTTCATCAGTATTACCTATCCAGCGAGAAGGCGAATATCTAAAAGCAAAAGGTGAATGGGACGTTGGTTTGATAGAGAAGTTTATCAAAAAGAACTGCCTTGCAATTCCAAAAGTGCATGACTTTGGAGGAAGTCTTAAAATCCAAAATTGCTAGACCACATGGAAAACGAAAGTAACCGTCAACGCGATACCTTTTCTTCAGGTAAGCCAGATTTAAAGATCGATGAAAGTAAGAAGGTCGCCAAGTCAATGTCTTATAAGCCTTCGAATAAAAACAGAGACAGACTTTTGAAAATGGCTGCATTTCTACGTATTCCATATGCCCACGTTTTCGACCTAATTTTCAATGATTACTTTGACCGCAAAGAGGGGACAGCCCAAATGCCAATAGAAGAAACTGACGAAGAGTTCATAAATTCAATTCATGCGAAGTTTAATGAAAGGCGTAAATCGAAAAAAAAACTACGTAAAAGCGAATTTCGTAATACCTGATTTCTGCCTTTTCATTAGTCTGTAGAAAAATAAAGCAATCACCTTTGTAGAAAACAAAAAATCAAATGGAAACTGTGAAAATCAAAAAGGAAAACAATGAGCAGGTGACTTTTAAAGACCCTGAAATCTTTGCAGCCCTAAAGAAAATATCAGAAAACAAAGGGAATACCGGAATTGCGCCAGAGGCGAAGGAATTACTTCGAGAAGCCCTTAAAAACCTTGGTAAACCCAAAGATCAGACATTGGTAAACGAGGTAATTACTGAAAAGGAATCCTCGAAAAACAATGTAATCACAAAGGAATCTGAAATTTCACTTTCTGAAAAGCTTGATATTATTGCGGAATCTTTAGGTAAACTGATTACTTCTGGGGAATCTGCAAATGAAGAATTTGTAGAAAGCAGAATTTCAGAGGGAATTCAGTCAGGCACCAATGAAGCAATGATAAATATTATGGCCGAGAACATAATGCTTCAATTACCTGATTACATCCGAAATCTGGTTTACAAATTACTAGAATTCAAGAAGGGACAGAAAGCGGAGTATTCGGAAAGCGTTGAGCAGCTATTCCTTTCAATGTTTAAAACTTATGTAGACGAGTCTTCTGATTCGTTCCCTGACGGATTCAAAAAGGAGTTTAACAAACAATTCAAGGAGTACTTTACTGTTAAACCAGTTGACCAGGTAGAAAAGGTAATTGAGGCTAAAGAAGAAGAGGTCAGTACCTGGTCTATTGGCATGTTCTAAAATATACACCATGAGAGCATTACTTGTAATATTCGTTTTAGTCGCTATTGGCGGAGCCGCTTACTACTTCTATTTTCTAAAAAGAAAGGAAGCGATTCCTAATGTCGATGGCTTCATAAGCGATTGGAGGAGCATTGATAAAAATAAAAGAACTGATGATCAGTTTATAGCTCAGGCAAAGGCCTTGTTTAAACTATACGATTATCACTTTTCCGAAAAGTTATCCGCAACTTCGCTCAATCAGCTCATGACCGAATTCCTCACACTAGAAAGGAAAATCGGATCAGATGCAGCGAGAATCGTAATTGAAACTCCATGGGCATCTAAAAGCCAAAAGGCTATCGTAGGCCAAATATAAAAATGTGAATTTTATGACAGCCTCCAATATTCCAACGGTGGTTTGTGACCACGTTCGGTCACCGATCGAGATTTCAAAGTTAGAGTTTGCTACCGGGGCGACAGCTACCGGGGCGACAGGATTTGATTGGACCTCTGTTCTTGGTGCCGTTCCTGCCATAGCTAATACTTTTGCTGGCCTTTTTGCAGGGAAGCCCGAAGATACAAGCGATGTGGGCTATCAGGCAGCTTTGCAAGCCCGTGATCAGCAACGCGCGGCCATTGCACAAGAGCAATCCAGGCAAGCGGCAATCCAAGCTGAAGCAAAAGAAAAAAATACAATAACTTACGTACTAGTAGGTGTAATGGTGTTCTTGATTTTGGTAGGCGGATCAGTTTTAATTTTCATAAAAAAATAAAAGTCAAAAAAAATGAGTTATTCATGCGAAAACTGTAAGGAAGATGGGTTTAGTAATATCGTGTCCACTGTCTTCAAAGTAGTTGTTTTAGGGGTGTTGATATATGTTGCATTCACATATAAAGACATGATTAAGCAAGCTGTCGCTCAGGCAGCTGGAAAACTAAAAGGAT
Source organism: Cytophagales bacterium (assembly GCA_020403045.1). Lineage (GTDB taxonomy): Bacteria > Bacteroidota > Bacteroidia > Cytophagales > Cyclobacteriaceae > ELB16-189. Next base: position 11,297 of record JADBYK010000090.1, on the reverse strand, counting down.
GATGGATCAGGAACCAATAGTTGTAAAGTTGCTTACTCAGAGTAAGCCAATTCAATATCTTTTCATAGCGCTATCAATCATTCTGGTTGTATGGTCATTGAAGGGAATGTTAAAATACAAAGATGATACCGAGGGGCTCAAAGGAGCGATTAGGCGAAATTGAATCGTGATCGAGTATTTTTTCAAGCCTTCCAATGTTCAACGAAGCTTCATTCAAAAGTGTAAATCAAAAGGTATTCGAAAAACTGCCTTTTATGGCATGGCTAAAGGAGGTATCTTTGCGCTTTAATCCAGAAATTAGTTGAATCAGACTGGATGAAAAGTTTTCTTAAATGTTTTACCGTAAAATTAAAAATATAGGGAATTCGACTAAAAAACGAACAAGTTCATAGTCCTGTCCCCGCTACTAAAACCCCAGACTCTGTTTGAGTCAGGGGTTTTTTATTCTTAAGCCGCATGTCAACCCCCCATAAGTCTGGTTTTGTAAGTATTGTAGGCAAGCCCAACGTAGGTAAGTCGAGCCTAATGAACAAATTGGTTGGGGAAAACCTGTCGATCATTACCCCCAAAGCCCAAACCACCCGGCATCGAATCATGGGTATTTTAAACGGTGATGATTTTCAAATTGTCTATTCGGATACCCCGGGAATCTTAGAGCCTAAGTACGAATTGCACGAAGCGATGATGGGGTATGTAAAAGTTTCATTGGAAGATGCTGATCTGATTTTGTTGATTGTTGAGTTGGGTGAAAAGTATGATGAGCAGCTTTTTGCTCCTTTTAAAAATAGTACCACGCCCATTTTACTAATTATCAATAAAGCGGATCTAGCGTTGGGTTCTCAGGTAAAAGACAAAATTGATTATTGGAAGGGATACATCAAGGCTGAAGAAATAATAGCTGTTTCAGCACTAAAAGAAATCAACCTCGAACAACTCTTGCCAGCGATCAAGAAGTATTTACCGGAGCATCCGGCCTATTATCCTAAAGACGACCTTACCGATCGAAGCGAGCGGTTCTTCTCTGCAGAGATGATTCGGGAAAAAATATTTATGAACTACAGCCAAGAGATTCCCTATAGTTCGGCAGTAAGTATTGAAGAATTCAAAGAAGATGAGAAAATTATTAAGATACGCGCTACTATCTACGTAGAACGGGATTCGCAAAAGGGAATTCTGATTGGAAAAGCAGGAAGTTCTTTAAAAAAAGTAGGAACCGAGGCGAGAGCTAGCATGGAAGCATTCTTCGGTAAGAAGGTGTTTTTAGAGACCCATGTGAAAGTGGCTGACAATTGGCGTAAAGAGAAGTTGAAGTTGAAACATTTTGGATACATAGAATGATTGAGCAATTGGTCGATTAGCCAATTCGTCAATGACAATTTGGATTCTAATCGGCACATTTGCCCATCGAAAATTGAGCATTAAAGAATGGCAAACATTGTAGCAATAGTAGGAAGACCCAATGTGGGTAAATCAACTTTTTTTAACCGCTTGGTAGAACAAAGGCAGGCGATCATGGATGACATGCCGGGTGTTACCCGTGACCGGCACTATGGCTATGCGCAGTGGACAGATAAATTTTTTACAGTCATTGATACAGGTGGCTACGTCACAGGGTCTGACGATAAATTTGAGTCAGCCATTCGCAGGCAGGTGGAGCTGGCATTGGAGGAGTGTTCGGCCGTTATTTTTATGGTGGATTGTAAAGATGGGTTGACAGGTTACGATAAAGAGTTTGCCAAGGTGATTCGTAAATCAAAGAAACCGGTATTTGTTGCCGCCAACAAAGTTGATACACCTGCAAAGGCTATTGAAGCGAATGAGTTTTACGAACTGAACCTGGGCGAGGTTTATCCCATATCTGCAGAGAATGGATCTGGCTCTGGAGAGCTGTTAGACGAACTGGTCAAAATTTTTCCTGAGGAAGGCGTGGAAGATCCTGACGCTGGTATTCCCAAAATTGCAATTGTTGGAAGACCTAATTCCGGAAAATCGTCCTTGCTAAATGTGCTTCTGGGAAATGAAAGGAGCATTGTAACCGAAGAGGCTGGCACTACCCGTGATGCTATTCATTCGCGCTATAAAATGTTCGGAAATGACTTCATTTTAATTGATACGGCAGGTATACGAAAGAAAAGTAAAGTAACGGAAGACATTGAGTTTTATTCTGTACTTCGTTCTTTGCGCGCACTCGAGGAGAGCGATGTGTGTATTGTGGTGATTGATGCGGAGCGTGGCCTGGAGTCGCAGGATGTGAACATTATTGTCCTTGCCCAAAAGCAGACAAAAGGAATTGTTGTGATGATTAATAAATGGGATCTAATAGAAAAGGATACCAAGACAGCCGATAAGTTTAAGAAGGACATTCAAGAGAAGCTGGCACCCATCGATTATCTGCCGATACTTTTTGCGTCTGCTTTGACCAAGCAGCGAATCTTCCAAGTAATGGAAAAAGCTGTAGAAGTGTATAAGAATAAGACCAAGCGGATTCCTACCTCAGAGTTGAATGACGCTATGCTGCCTGAAATTGTTCATTATCCACCTCCGGCTATCAAGGGCAAACATATTCAGATAAAATACATAACACAGGTCACTGCTCGATCACCCTCCTTCGCTTTTTTCTGTAATCTGCCCCAGTACATTCAGGAGTCTTATCAACGTTTTCTGGAAAATAGGCTACGCGAAAAATTTGGATTTGAAGGTGTGCCCATCAGGCTGTTCTTTCGAAAGAAATAATTCAGCAAACGATTGATTCATCCTAATGGGTGGTAGGCTGGGCATTTTTAGAGGCTATTTTTCATCAAATTCTAATATTTTCTTACTCGAAGCTTCTAATATGACGCAATTTGCTACCTTTGCGCAAATTTTAATAACCAGTAAACTATGAAAAAATTTATCGCATCTGTTATCGTATGTGGCTTTGCAGTAGCAATGGTTGCTTGCGGTGGTGGCAAAAAAGCTGAAGAGGCTGCTGCACAAGCAAAGGCTGATTCAATTAGAACAGCCGATTCTATAGCTGCAGCTGCTGCTGTAGTTGTTGATTCTGCTGCTGTTGCAGTTGATTCTGCTGCAGTAAAGTAATCAATCTCACAAGATTGTTTTCCCGGGAAGGCTTTAGAGATAAAGCCTTTTTTTATTCCCATGAATTCAAAAGAGGTACGCCAAATTTTAGAAAGGCACGTCCCAACAGCTTCAGTGGACTATTCGTTTTCTCTTTGGGAGGCCTACCGATTTAATTTCAAACTCCGAAAGGCAAGGCTATCTAAGGTAGGTGATTTTTCTTATCGGCCTGGACAGACTCAGCAGATAACGATTAATCAAGACATCCATCCCTATCTTTTTCTCACCACCTATATCCACGAGGTAGCACATCTGAAAGTTCATCTTTTGTATGGACACCGAGTGAGTGCACACGGTAAGGAATGGAAAACAACATTTCAGGAATTGATGGCGCCAGTCATGGATCCAGTTATTTTTCCTCTGCCATTGCTGAAGGGGTTAAGAAAGCATATGGCCAACCCTAAAGCGTCTAGTTTTTCCGATTCGGAACTTACGGCACTTTTTCGGGCATATGACGACAAACCCAATAAGGCTGTTTTAGTTGCACAGCTACCGCAGGGAAGCATCTTTAGTTTTCATGGGAGATGGTTTAAGAAAGGCGTCACAAAAAGAACCCGTGTTCTTTGTTTGGAGTTGAAGACTAAGCGTCAATACCTGGTTCCTAAAGATGCTGAAGTGGGCAGCGCGCAACTGGCACTACTTTAGACAAAAACTAGTTAAGTCTTCGTTGGAGTAATTGACTCACCAATTGGTAGAATTGCAGTGGATGCAAAGTGCGCCATATTTCAATTTGCAATGTGCCACCCATATTGATATAGCTATCGATTCGGTATTTCCGCAGTTCTTGCTGAATGAAATCCGGGAAACACACCGCGGCTATCCAACCGTCTTCAACGTCTTCAAACCACTCTTCGTAGTACGAGTCGTCTGACCCATGAAAGTTGAGAATGTTCTCTCCGATTAATATAAACTTGTTTATCCCCTCGTGAGCTAGCAATTCGAGAAAATTTCGCTTGAGTGTCATAATATCGTTTTCGATAGTATCATTCCATTCTCCCAGAAATTCTAACACAACAAACCCCTGATCATAATCAGCGTATAGAATTTTTAAATACAAAGTCTCTGAGCCAAAATAGTCCCAAGAAGGGTCAATGTAGTACCCATAAATAGTCTCGGAATAGACATCAAAATTGTATTCTTTTTCAAAAAATGGAGAGCGTTCATCTGTCGATGAATCGTAATATTTTAGCCAATTTTGATAGGGCAAAATTTGATGCACGTTTGTTACCGGATTGATTGTAAAGAATGATGACGTTTATCTTTTACTTTCAATCGCCTTGCGCACATTTCCAAAACGAGAAAGTAAGTCACTTGCTTCTTCCTCGCTTACTTTCAGTTCGTCCATGATCATTTTAACTCCTCGATTGACGAGTTTGTGATTGGTCAACTGCATGTCAACCATTTTGTTCCCTTTTACTCTGCCCAACTGGATCATAGCAGCCGTAGAGATCATATTTAAAACAAGTTTCTGGGCCGTACCCGCCTTCATACGGGTGCTTCCTGTAACAAACTCGGGACCCACGACTACCTCAATTGGGTAGTCTACGCTGGCGGCCAATTCACTGCCAGTATTGCATGTGATACATCCTGTAATGATACCATTTTCTCTGGCGGTTCTCACCCCTCCAATTACATATGGCGTCCGGCCAGACGCAGCGATGCCCACCAAAACATCTTTTTCACTTATAGAATGTTTTAGCAAATCTTCCCAGGCCTGAGAGGCATCATCCTCCGCATTTTCTACCGCCTCGCGAATCGCCATATCTCCACCGGCTATCAAGCCGATTACTTTCCCTTGAGGTACTCCGTAGGTAGGTGGTATTTCTGAGGCATCAAGTATCCCCAATCGGCCACTTGTGCCAGCACCTATGTAAAATAGGCGGCCGCCCGATTTCATTTTTTCACCAATGACTTCCACCAATGCTTGTATTTTGGGAATGATTTTTCCAACTGCGGACGGAACACCGCTGTCTTCACGGTTTATATTCGTCAGCAATTCTGACAAGCCCATGTTCTCCAGTTGGTTATAATTAGAAGAAGATTCAGTAGTGCTCAAAGGTATCGGGGTTGGGTATCCAGGCGTTTTCGTTAACAATTCAAGATTCAAAGTTCGGCATTCAGAATTTAAAATCATAAATCCTTTTGGTGATATAGAGTAAGACCTGCAATGGGCCCTTCTAAAATGTTTTTCACGGTAATACCTTTGTCATTGGCCACTTGCCGAAGCACATCGCTGAAGTAGAAAGCGATGGATCCAGTAAAATGGACTTTCAACTTTTTGTAATCCGGATACTTCATTACATTATTTTCATAAAAATCTGAGAAGCTTTTGTAGACCAGTTTATAACAATAGGGTTCTTTTAGGTGCTGAAATATAAATTTCGCAAAACTGGCCAGAAAAGCGCTTGGTTTTTCTTGCTGATACACTTTCTCCAGCACTTCTTCGCGCGTCCAGGGGAATCTCGCATGAAATTGTGTTGCTAGTGTTTCGGGCATATTTTTTCGGAAGTAATCAAACACTATCTGCTTACCCAGGCAAGACCCTGAGCCCTCATCGGCCAGTATCCAGCCGAGATTGGCAACATTTTCTACAATTTCCTTACCATCATATTGGCAAGAATTGGAGCCTGTACCTAAGATGCAAGCTATTCCGGCCTCTTGGCCACAAAGCGCACGCGCAGCAGCCAACAAGTCCCAGCCAATTTCAATTTTTGCCGCCCCAAAATGTCCGGCAAATGCTAACTGAATCAATTGTTGATTTTTTTCTGACGATACGCCCGTGCCGTAGTAAAAAATTTTTGTGACAGGCTCATTGATTTGCGGGAGTAATGATTCTTTAATTATCTTTTTTAAATGATCAATCGGCTGGTAGTAAGGATTAAAGCCGGGGCTGTTGGCTTGTGCGATGGTTCGATCTGTTTTTAAAAAGCGCCAGTCAATTTTTGACCCACCGCTATCTGCCACTATAATCATAAGTAAGGATTTGTATTTTTATATCTACCCATTAATGTGTGAACCCGAGGCACTTGTTGGATCGGCTATCATGCATTCTAATGTTTTTAATTTTGTGGCGAAGCAGAACCCCAAGTCGAATCAGGCATCAAAAATTTACTTAACTTGAAACCTTAAATCTACACACAATGAAAATCAATGTCCTAGTAGCTTTCTGTTTTGTTTTTACTCTTTTTGGTTGCGCTAAAAAAAAGCCGGTAGATCGGATGGATGATGGGCAGTTGAGAGCGTATGCCGATGAGTTAGCTCACAAATTCATTATTACTGATGGCCATGTAGATTTACCCTATCGCTTAAAAGTAAAAAACTTCAAATTAGATCGGGAATACATGGGTATTCCTGTATCGACCACAGAAGGTGATTTTGACTATGAACGGGCAAAAAAGGGTGGGCTAGATGCGCCATTCATGTCCATTTATATTCCGTCTTCTTATCAATTGCAGCCAGATAAAGGCAAAGGGTTGGCAGACTCGCTGATCAACATGATTGATGGTATTGCTGCCCAAATTCCTGACAAATTTGCCCGCGCCAATACTCCGGCAGAAGTCGAGGCTAATTTCAAAGCAGGCAAGATTTCATTGCCGTTAGGAATGGAAAATGGAGCACCTATTGGTGACGACTTGGCAAACGTTAAGTATTTCTTCGAACGCGGCATTCGTTACATCACTCTTACTCATGGAAAAGATAATCAAATTTGTGACTCATCATACGACACGACTCGAACCTGGAATGGATTGAGCCCCTTTGGCAGAAAAATAGTGGAAGAAATGAACAAGACAGGCATCATGGTCGACATTTCGCACGTCTCAGACAGCACGTTTTATCAAGTCATGAAACTGTCTAAGGCTCCTTGTATTGCTTCTCACTCATCTTGCCGGATTTACACGCCCGGCTTCATTCGCAATATGAGTGATGATATGATTAAAACACTCAGTGAGCACAATGGAGTGATTCAAATTAATTTTGGATCGACCTTTTTGGATTCTGCCGTCAGAGCTGAAAACGACATCAATCGCAAAAAACTAACCGCATTGTTGGATGAGAAGAAAATGAAAATGAGTGATTCGTTGGCTAAGCCAATCATTGACGAATTCAAAAAAGCGAATCCCTCACTGTTTGCCGATGTGGAAACGGTAGCCAATCACATCGATCACGTTGTTAAGATTGCCGGTATTAACCACGTGGGAATCGGTTCTGATTTTGATGGGGTGGGTGACAGTTTACCCACCGGATTGAAAGATGTATCGCAATACCCCAACTTGATATATGTACTTTTGAAGCGGGGCTATACAGAGGATGATATTGAGAAAATTTGTTATAAAAATGTTTGGCGGGTTTGGAACGAGGTGGAAAGAGTTGCGAAAAGCAACTGACAGAAAGTGTGGTTGATTATCTTAAAAAGTTGGTGAAATGAAAAAAAAGATCAGTATCGGGTTGATTTTTGTGCTTGGGTCTCTGGGTGCGTTTTCCCAAAACATAAACTCCCAAAGTTTTCGTCAACTAGTGGCAAAGCCCAACGGGAAAATTGTTTGTTTTGGAAGTAACGAGAATCACCCAATCTATTTGCCTCCAAAGGTTGTAGGTCAAGCCGGCTCTCGGGTTCAAACAGCAGACATAAAGGTAGATTACGTCAATTTCCCCTCCGATGCACAAGCATCTTTTCAACGGGCAGTCGACATATGGGCTACGCTTGTTCAATCATCTGTTCGGATTAATATTCTTGCTCAATGGGTTTCACAAGACCCAAATGTATTAGGATCTGCAACATGGGGAAATGCTTTTGCGAATTTTGATGGAGCACCAAAGTTGAATGTTTTTTATCCGGTTGCCTTGGCAGAGAAGCTAGCAGGAAAGAAGCTCAATCAAGATCCTAATCCCACGACTGGTGACAACTACGACATCTATGCTTTTTTCAACAGCTCACAAACAAGGTGGAGTTTTGTAGATAGTTCGGTGCCAAATACCTACAACTTTACAACCGTTGTCCTACATGAAATTGGCCATGGACTAGGATTCACAGATTCTTTTGATGTTGAAAATGGGGTAGGTTCATATGGTGTTCAATCCACCCCAACTCCAATAATTCTGGATGTAGGAGTTGAAACGGGAGCGGGTAATCGCCTATTGAATCTAACAAATAATACAATGGATTTAAATAATTCGTTGACTAGTAACAACGTAAGTTATAATCCCGCAAGAAGTTTAATTGGCCTGGCAGCATCAAAACCCAAACTTTATGCGCCAGCTACGTGGGATGGAGGGTCGAGCATTGCACACTTAGACCAGGCCACTTATGCAGGCAGCAATGACCGATTGATGCGGCCCCAACTAGATTTGGGGCAAGCAACCTTGAATCCTGGAGAAATTGTGTTAAACATGTTCGCAGACATGGGCTGGGTAGCTCCATCTATTGTGCATACACCTCTTAAAGATACAGAGAGCACTTCAAATGATTTTGTTATATCTGTAGTGGCGGGTCCAGATGGCACTGCCGGATACACCATTAATAACCAACTTAAACTTAGATATCAAATCAACGGTGGTACAGAGGTTGAGTTAACTCAAGTACCCACCACAGGCAATCAATATAGCTTTGTGATTCCTAAGCCCACACAATCTGTGACTCCGACCACGTACAATTACTATTTGGTTGCTACGGACACCTACACCGGACAAAACAGAACCTTTAGTAAACCGGGACAGATTATTCGGCCCGGGCAACCTGATCTTCAATCTTCTTTTCAATTTGTTGCAGGGCCTGACAATGTTGTTCCTGTTATTGCTCACACACCCAAAGATTTTATTAGCGAAGGAACTACCAACCTGCCATTGAAGGCAACTATCACCGATAACATTGCTGTTCAGGGCGCCATCGTGGCATACAAAATAAACGCAGGTGCGCTTCAAAATCTTGCTTTGGTGCAAGACAACGACACACTTAGTTTGTACAAGGCAGCGATTCCAACATCAGGGTTGCAGGATGGCGCAACATTAAGTTATCGAATCACGGCTACGGATAACTCGTCAAAATTGAATCAAGCATTTGCCCCAACGGCCACAACGTTTTATGAAGTAGCCGTCATCGGTACTGTACCTGCGCAAAATTCGTATGCAAATAACTTCAATAGCCCTACCACTGATTTCTTTGGCAACGGATACACCATTTCACAACCTGCAGGTTTTGCGAACGGAGCGATACATTCGCAGCATCCATACCCAGAAGCAGGAACCGGAAGTCTAGATTTTAGTTATCAATTGCGGGTTCCCATTCGCGTAAAAGCACAGGATGCTACCATTCGATTTGATGAAATCGTGTTAGTGGAACCTGGCGAACCAAATTCAACTTTTGGTACGACCGAGTTTTATGATTATGTGGTCACAGAAGGATCTACCGATGGCGGAAAAAACTGGAAAGCAATTGGCGTGGGCTACGATTCTCGGGACAATACGGACTGGTTAACCAAATACAATAGCTCAGTTGTCAATAATATTTCTCAGGCAGTGGGTGATCCTACGCTTTTTAAACCTCGTACGTTGAATCTTCTGTCTAGTTTCAAAGCAGGAGACGAAGTGCTTATTCGTTTTAGATTATTCAGTGATCCCGGAGCTGCTGGCTGGGGTTGGGCAATTGATAACTTGAAAATTCAGATCGATGATGTTCCACCAATTTTGCTACATGATCATTTAAATTATAAAATTGGCACTGCTACCCCATTGTCCCTGACTGTTTCTGCCACTGATGGAAGTGGTCTAAAAACGTTGGCGATTGAATACAAAGTAAATAATGGATCAATTGTTTCTGTGCCTTTCACAATCTCTGGCGGAGTCAGTCAATACACATTGAATCTTGCTACGTCTACTCTTTCAGTCGGAGATGTGATACAATACAGAATTAGGTCTTCGGATAACTTAGATAATGAAATGGTTTTGCCGTCAGCTGATTTTTTGAAAGTACCAATCATAGCATTGGGCGCAGCTGTTAATCAATACATTTCTGATTTCAACTCGGCAAACATAGATTTTGTCGGCAACTTTTTTTCGGTTTCCACACCCTCCGGATTTAGCAATGGAGCTATACATAGCTCACATCCTTATCTAAATGGATTTGGATTGACCAACTCAACATCTGCGTTTACCTATACATTGACTAAGCCAATTACTCTTGGTTCTGCCAACCCTTATTTAGCTTTTGACGAAGTTGCCATCGTAGAGCCACTCAACGACTACGTCAATGTGGAGGGTTCAAAAGATAATGGCACCACTTGGCAACCTTTTTTGACAGAATACAGTGCGTCAGGTCAAGGCGTTTGGTTAACGGCTTACAGTAGCAAATCAAATGGCACTTCTTCTTTGTTCAAATCGAGGATTGTCAATCTTCTACAAAACGGGAATTTCAAAGCCGGAGATCAAGTATTAATCCGATTCCGGATGAATGCAAACGCGACTGTTAATGCTTGGGGTTGGGCAATTGATAACCTGAGTATTCAGGGGCCAATTACAGGAATCGAAAAATCGCTTTTTGAAAACTCATTTAGTATCTATCCCAATCCAACCAATGGATCAAAGGTGACAGTAAAGTTTAATACGCTGGACGATACGCCTGTTCAGCTCCAATTTGTAAGTGCGCAAGGAGCCGTTCATCAAAATGTAGTCGTTCAGCCTATTGTAAATTCAGTTGAGAAGGAATTTTTGGTTGATGACCTTCCCGGTGGTCTCTATATTATCAAGGCAGAAGTAGGTGGATCGGTAATCACAAAAAAGTTTATCAAGTCGAACTAACTTATCGAATCGCTAGCATCGAAAAGGGAGGTCTAGGCCTCCTTTTTTATTTCTCTAGATTTTCAACCGTAATTCTGCAATAGAAAAGACTATTGCAGAATTTGACGAATGAAAATCAACAACTTAGCCTAGATTTCACGAACAAATTTGGTGATTTTCATTGTCAAGGTTAAACCCTGACAATCCTGACGCAAGGAGGGATTCGTCAACCCAATTAATCAAAATTTTACTAATAATGCCAAATCTGGGTTCAACCCAGATTATGCAATGCTGACGGTACTGTCAGCATTGCATAATTGACGAATGAAAATCAACGATTTAGCCCCAAGTAAGAAAACCAAGTTGGTGATTTTCATTGTCAGGTCAGACGATAAATGTCTGACTCTGAC
>JADBYK010000009.1 GCA_020403045.1 Cytophagales bacterium | reverse complement strand
TTGGCCAACCAAAGTAGCTGCTGCATTGGCCATACCCCAAGAGGGTAGAATGGTAAAGATGATTACCCGAATGGCAAACTGATAACCCGCAAAGGCAGCACTTCCAAACGTAACAATAATCCGTGCCATAAAAAGCCAGCTGGCAGTAGAAATCAAAAACTGGCCAATGTTACCAGCTGATACTTTCAAAAGGCGTGTGATAATGCTCCAATCTATTTTGATATTTTCCTTATGGATTTTGATGACTCCCTTTTCTCTTGACAGATAATACAGCTGGTAAAGCACTCCAGCACCCCTTCCAATGTTAGTGGCAATGGCTGCACCCTCCACACCTAGCGCAGGTATGGGTCCCCATCCAAAAATGAGTATCGGATCAAGGATCATGTTTAAAATATTGGCTATCCATAACGAGTGCATGGCAATGGCTGCACTACCCGCACCGCGGAAAATAGCGTTCACTAAAAACAAAGCAACGATGGTAATATTCCCAATCAACATCCATTGTGTATATCCTGAGCCAACTGAAATCACACTCTCCGATGCGCCCATCAACCGCAGCACATCATCATAAAAGAAAATTCCTGCCAGAGTGATCACGATCGAAACAATCAAACCAATGTAAAGAGCATTGACAGCAGCCACTGCCGCACCCGGATGGTCCTTTTCTCCAATGCGCCTTGCTACCATGGCCGTAGCTGCCATACCCAAACCCATCGCCAATGAATAAACAATCGCTAATACCGATTCAGTCAGGCCTACTGCTGTCACTGCATCGTTGTTGTTTAGCTTGCTGATAAAAAATATATCGACCACCGCGAGTAACGACTCCATCGCCATCTCTAAAATCATGGGAATGGACAAGAGAAAAATAGCACGATTGATACTTCCTTCTGTGAAATTTTGTTCGGAGCCTTTTACGGCTTCTTTGAATAAGCGAAAAATAGAAAACGCCTTAGTTGTAAAAGCTTTCATTTGAAAAATTAAAAGTATGAATAAATGAAGAAATCCCTTTGGTGAAGCGATTTGGTCTTTGCAACCAAAAATGATCATCGAAGCTTCTTAAGCGAAGATGAACAACATAAAGGACTTCATGGGCTTTACAATTTGCAAGTCTAAACGACTTGATGCAAAGATGGGGAAAAGTTTGGGATTTCTATTCTTTCTTCTCCCTTAAAGAAAGTGCAGCCATGGCAGATTTTTTAAAAGCTCTTCCCATCGGAAGTTCCTTGCCTTTGATTTCAATACTGTCTGAGGAGATTGCTGAAATGTATTGGGTGTTGATAATGAAAGAGCGATGAATCCGAACAAATGAACCGCTGGGAAGAATGGATTCAAGCGAGCTAATGTTTTCGCGAGTAATTAACGTAACTTCCTTTAAATGCACCTTCACGTAATCATCTAAACTCTCGATGTAGATGATTTCCTTCAAATGCACTTTGTGGTTTTTGCGATCTGCCTTCAAATAGATGAATGCCTCAGCACTTTCCGGATTCAATACTTCATGCGATTTCCCTTCCCGTTTGTCAAAGAATTTATTTACCGACTTGGTAAACCGATCAAAGGCAATTGGCTTTAATAAATAGTCTACCACATCCAAATCAAAAGCTTCGGGTGCAAAATCGCGAAAGGCAGTTGTGAGAATGATTGCTGGGGGGGTTTTAAGAGTGGCTACAAATTGTAGTCCATTGATTTCGGGCATTTGAATATCAAGGAAAAGCAAATCCACTTTAGTCGTACGAAGAAAGTTTCCAGCTTCAATGGCATTACTGCACTCCCCTGCCAACTCTAAACTTTCAATTTTTGAAATATGGGAGATCATGAGTTTACGCGCCAGGGGTTCATCATCAATAACAAGGCACTTTACTTTCATATCATGAATTTAAAACCAACCGAACAGAAAACTGATCAGCCATATCGCTGTCAATCTGCAAAGAATATTTTTCTGGGTATAAATGATCCAATTGGCTGCGCAAATTAGAAAGCCCAATGCCGGTTCCTTGCTTTGCCGGCCGACCACTATTGCTGACTTGAATTGTTGTAGTATGAGGCGAGCAATCGACATTCATTTTTATCCAAGCTTTTCCTGCCGTTTTCATCACACCATGTTTAAATGAATTTTCGATCAGCGTAATCAACATCATCGGGCCAATTTGCTTTTCATTGATATCACCTTCTATCGTTTTGTCAATTTGAATCCGATCTTCGTACCGCAATAGCTCCAAAGCAATATAGTTATCTACTTGCTTCAATTCGCTTTCGAGAGGAACAAGCATGGCTTTACCTTGATGAAGTACATAGTCTAAAATTTCACTTAGTTGTAGAATTGCCTGTGGTGCTCTATTTGATTTTTCCGTAGTGAGGTAATAAAGGTTATTGAGTGTATTAAATAAAAAATGGGGGTTTAGCTGCACTTTCAAAAACCTCAACTCGGTTTCGATCTTATCGCGCATCAGCTTTTGATAATCCTCCTTGGATTGCTTCCAATGCAACAACATCTTAATGCCCATCGCAAAGAAGACGACCATTAATAAAGAGACCAATAAAAAAAATAAATCAATGGAAGCCGGGCTCATGTCGTGAATATTCAGTTCAGCCATCACCATGAACGTGATGAGAGCGATCATCATTTCAAAGAAAATGGAAATGACAAGTGTGTAGAAGAAGTACAATGCAAATAGTGCAAACCGTTCCCTCAACAGAAAGGTTGGCACCAAATAGTAATTCAAAACATAGGTCGTACTGATCGCTATTGGCATGAGTAGCCCCACAAAGAAAAACGTCTGAAGATAATTACTATTCTTTCGGCCAAAGAAAGCCACATAAAATACCAACACAACAAGCCAGAAAATAACATGGATCATCCAACGCTTTCGCGTGAATAAAGAGTCGAGAACGCGGCTGATTTGATTCATTCAACCGCATAATTAGGAAAAATCCCTTATCGCTCATCGATTTATGACGAAAGTGAAGTGTAATACACCCTTTCAGCTTCTTTTCGCTGGGATTCGCCATTACGCGACCGAGTTGGACATTAACCCATCAATAATCTAGCGGTAGTCATAAAAAAAATTCTCCGAGACTTTATAGTTTAATCTTGGCGAAACAAAAACTAAAAACAAACTTTATGAAAACTATGCTAGCTATTACCTTTTTCACACATCACATTGAAGGAAGCATCTATTTTATGGCGCCTCTGACATTGTTCTTCTCCTTAGATATAATATTACTTCTGTACATGTTCGTACAGAAAAAATTTAGTACAAATTTAGTGCAAGCGTTCAAACACATCGGACTGCTCATTCTTGTGTTTGGTGCTCTTGGCACGGTCACTGGCTTTCTGCAAATGTTTGATGCGCTCGAAGCAATCAAGGAAACACTCCCCATTCAGGTCATAGCGGGTGGCGTTAAGGTAGCCTTGTTGAACATTGTTTATGCTACTGCCTATTTCTCAATTATTCAAGCGATCTATGTTGGGATTAAAATCGCTTCACCAAAACAACCTGCATGATAATGTTAATTTGGGGAATCGGTATGTTGGGATTGGCTACTCTGATTTGGGTAGCTAATCGCAACCCGTTGATCCTTTACAAAGAAGTCGGAGTCAACATCATTTTGTTGCTGTCTTCTTGCTCTGCCTTCCACGCTTTAGCTGGATTGATTGTTTTGTTCGATATGATCGAAGCAACATCGCAATCTCCAATCACCGGACTATTCGCCAAACAACTCGCCAGTCTAAACCTGATTAGCTATTTTTTCTGGGCCTTTGTTTACGCTGGATTTGGGGGATGGTTCATTCTCTTACGACTCAAAAAAAATACAGCCTCAAGTTAGTCCGCTTTCAATTTCATTTCATGGCAGTATGCAACGTTCTATCTAAGGATTTACCAAAAGTTACAACTTTTCCCGACCATTAGCCGTCTAACATCTATTACGACAACTGATTACTGTGATAGCGTGCTGAACTCTACACGCCCAGTAATCCTGATCAGAAGATTGAATTATAGATTAACAATAAAACTAGGATTCAAATGAAGACGGAAAAACGCAAACAAGGTTTTTTTAACATGATCGGGATGCTTATGATTGGTGTCGCTATTATTTGGCTCGCCACCTCATTTTTATAGAGCCAAAAACTTTGCATAAAAAAAGCTGCCCTTTTGGGGCAGCCTCCATCATGACATTCCACTGACGATCAATTACCCAATCGCCACACGCTTAAATTCAACTACAGTAAGTCCCTTGGTCACGCTGTCCAAGTATTGAGCAACAGTCTTCGAATTGTCCTTCACAAAAGTTTGAGGCAACAAAGTGCTTTCTTTAAAGAACTTGTTCAACTTGCCTTGGGCAATCTTCTCAATCATGTGCTCAGGTTTGCCTTCCGCTAAAATTTGTGCCTTGGCAATTTCCATCTCTTTTTCAATCAATGTTTTGTCTACTTCACTCTCATTCACCGCTACTGGGTTCATCGCAGCTATTTGCATACCGATATCTTTTCCAGCCTCAGTTACATCTTTGCCATTTACGCCTTTCAAAGAAACCAATACGCCTAATTTGCTACCTGAGTGGATGTAAGGAACAACAGCCTCTCCTTTCATGTGGATGAATGAGCTTACTTCCAACTTCTCTCCGATCTTGCCGACCAACTCAGTGATCTTGTCATTCAATGAAAGACCACCGACTACTTCAGCTAACAAAGCTTCCTTCGTTGTCGGCTTTTTTGTAAAAGCAGTTTCGGCAATCAACTTTCCTAAATTTTGGAACTCATCATTTTTTGCCACAAAATCAGTTTCACAATTTAATGCGATCAATACGGCTTCTTTTTTATCGTCAGAAACTTTGACGAACACAGAACCTTCTTTTGCATCTCTATCAGAGCGAGAAGCAGATACTTTCTGCCCTTTCTTTCTCAATATTTCAATAGCCTTGTCAAAGTCACCCTCTGCTTCGGTTAAAGCTTTTTTACAATCCATCATACCGGCACCGGTCATGGTGCGGAGTTTGTTTACGTCTTGTGCGCTAATCATACTTTATTAATTAAAAATTTACTGTTACTACTTATCCTAAAAAAACAAAACATCGACTTTAAGGCCGATGTTTTGATTATTTCAAATCGGCCGTGCCTGCCTTGCCGGAAGGCAGGCGTGAGCTTGGCCAATCAACAATTAATTTGTCTCTACGGCTTCGTCAACTTTCTTCTTATCATCTTCCTCTTTCTTCATCCCAGCTTCTTCCTTATCCTTTTTACGCTCCATCAATGCTTCTTCCATCGCCTTACCTAAATGATTGGTGATGATAGAGATGGATTTGAACGCGTCATCGTTAGCAGGAATCGGGAAATCGATATTAGAAGGATCTGAATTGGTATCTACCATTGCAAAAACAGGAATATTTAGTTTTTGAGCTTCTGCAACGGCAATATGCTCGCGCTTTACATCAATCACGAACAAAGCGGCAGGCAAGCGATTCAAATCGGTAATACCACCTAACAATTTCTCTAATTTCGCTTTCTCACGGGCAATCATCAACCGCTCACGCTTAGCCAGGTTGTTGAAGGCATCATCCTTCATCAACTTATCAATCTGAGCCAATTTCTTCAATGACTTACGGATAGTAGCAAAATTGGTCAACATACCACCCAACCAACGCTCGGTTACGAAAGGCATGTTAAGACGAGTTGCTTCTTGGTTGATAATGTCCTTTGCTTGCTTTTTAGTAGCAACAAACATGATCTTACGGCCAGAGCGTACGATGTTTTTCATCGCATAGGTGGCTTCTTCCAGGCACTTTAGTGTCTTGTTCAAATCAATAATATGGATGCCGTTGTTCTCCATGTAGATGTACTCTGCCATCTTAGGATTCCACTTTCTGGTCAAGTGTCCAAAATGAACACCTGCATCCATCAAACTCTGAGTTGTTATATTCTCTGCCATGCTTATCGATTAACGCTTACTGAATTGGAACTTCCTTCTTGCCTTTCTACGACCTGGTTTCTTTCTCTCCACCATGCGTGAATCGCGTGTCATCAAACCTTCTTTTCGCAAAGCAGGACGATTTTCGTTGTTGATCGTAACCAATGCACGGGCTATGCCTAAACGAATGGCTTCGGCTTGACCCTTTGTACCACCGCCTTCTACACTCACATTCACATCATAGCTGCCTTCTAATTTTACTAGAGTAAGCGCCTGCTTCACAGTTGTTTGAAGTATTTCTGACGGAAAATAATCTTTCAATTCTCTCTCGTTCACAATAATATGACCGTTCCCTGGCTTTACATAAACCCGGGCTACCGAGGTCTTTCTCCGTCCGATGGTGTTGATTATCTCCATGTATTAAAACTTTAATTCTTTAGGTTTTTGTGCCGCATGTTCATGTTCAGCACCTGCATATACATGCAAGCTCCTAAACAATTGACGACCCATTGTATTTTTTGGAAGCATACCACGCACACTGTGCTCAACCAATCTTGAAGGGTGCTTTTCCAACATCATTTTAGGCGATACCTGCTTTTGACCTCCCGGAAAACCAGAGTAGAAAAACATGAAATGATCGTTCATTTTTTTACCCGTCATCTTTACTTTTTCAGCATTGATAACTATCACATGGTCTCCCATATCAGTATTGGGTGTATAGCTTGTCTTGTGTTTGCCACGTAAAACGCGAGCAATTTGACTGGCCAGGCGACCTAGAATCTGATCTTTGGCATCAACGATAACCCACTGCTTGTCGGCAGTTGCATCATTGGCATTCAGTGTTTTGTAACTATTGTGATCCACTTTGTTAGCTTTAAAACGATAAAATAACTATTGCCTTTTAAAAAGGGACACAAAAGTAGGTTCAAGAAACTGAATATCCAACACCTGCCATTTGATTTTTAGCTTTTTGGGGCTTAGCCCCTGATTTATCTTCTGTTTTCGCTCAATTGCTTAATCAGAGCTTGAAAATCTTTCGGATAAGGGGCTTCGATTTTAACCGTTTCGTGGTTCAAAAGGGCAAATTCGAGCGAAAATGCATGTAAAGCCATTCGCTTGATCAGTGGCGTCTCTTCTGCTTCTTTTTTTAAATTAAATCCGCGTTTTACAGAAGAAACAAAGAATGGCTTGCCCCCATACACCTCATCCCCGGTAATGGGTGCCTTCAGCAACCGCAAATGGATTCGAATTTGGTGCATACGGCCCGTTATAGGATGACATTCCAAAAGCGTATGGGCTTTGTAAGTGTCTTTGGTGGTGAAATAAGTGAGTGCCTGCTTTCCTTCCTTTGAAATCTTGACCGTGCCATCGTTGAGTTTGAGTATGGAGGCTTCAACGGATTTCTCCTGAAAAGAATGGATGCCGTCAACTACAGCGTGGTAAGTCTTTGATACTTCCCTATTCTCAAATTGCATGCTAAGATGACGATAAGCTTCCGGGTTCTTGGCAAGAGCTAGTACGCCAGAAGTATCTTTATCCAATCGATGACAGACCTGCGCATCGGGAATCCACTGCTTGGCAAGGCTCAAAATATGATCTGGATCGTGCCGGTCCTCCAACGTAGAAATAAAAGGAGGTTTGTTGATCAAGACATAGTCCTGGTTCTCAAATAAGATGGATTCCTTAAAATTGTATTTGATGTTTTTCACGCGGCAATTTACGATGCGTCTGATGAATCTGAATCATCAGCCTTTGCACGTGGCAATTTGAAACTAAACACTGAGCCTTTGCCAACGGTACTTTGTACTTCTGCTTTTGAATTATGCCCTTCCAGAATGTGCTTGACAATGGCCAATCCAAGTCCTGTTCCTCCTCTTTCACGGCTTCTACTTTTATCAACGCGATAGAATCTTTCAAAAATCCGCGGCAAGTGATTGGCTGGTATACCCTCTCCAGAGTCCGTCACAAAGGTAGTCACTGCCTTTTTTGATATATCGAATGTGATGGCGACCTCGCTGTGTTCAACGCTATACTTAATCGCGTTGGAAACTAAATTGGTGAGTACTTGATAAAGACGTTTAGCATCTGCAAACACAAAAACTTTTGCATGATGATCAGCCAAAACCCGCACATTGATTTTCTTCTTCTCGGCCTTTTCTTCGAATTGCTCGACTACTTCCTCACACATTTTGCGCATATCAACCTGTTCAAAATGCATTTTAATGTCGCCTGTTTCCAAATGCGATAGCGTCAGTAGATCTTGAACTAACTCATCGAGGCCATCTAGACTCTTTGCCGCCTTTTTCAAAAACTTTGTTCGCACATTCTTATCATTCACGGCTCCATCTAATAACGTATGAACAAAACCCTGTGCGGCAAAGATGGGTGTCTTTAATTCGTGCGATACATCTGCAATAAATTCCTTGCGAAAGGCTTCCAGTTTTTTCAACTCGTCAATTTCTTTCTGCTTAAGGGTAGCAAAGGAGAATATCTCTTCGTTAATGTTTCGTAGTGGATTGAGGGCGCCCGATTTTTCCTTGGCTATTCCGGAAAGTTCCTTCTTTCGAAGTTTACCCATCATCTTGTAGATTTTATTGATTTCGCGAAAAATCAAAAACTCTAATATGACGAAAGTGAGTATATAGGACGATGAGAAACTAATAATAGTGGCAACGATCAGCGCACTCTGATCTACATTCTCGACCAAAGACAAGAACAAACCCGTTACTACCGCAATGGAAGCAGCGAGCAGCAAAGCAAGCGTACGCGCACTATAAACCATCTTATAAACAAATGGCTCGCAAAGTACAAAATGATCAGAACCTACGAAAAATGATAGGCGAATTAGCCGATATTGAATTTATATCCAACGCCCTTTACGGTGGTGATGTAGTCCTCCCCAATTTTTTCTCGCACTTTTCGAATATGCACATCCACCGTTCTTGCCAATACGTAGACATCCGACCCCCAGATGTTTTGAAGGAGTTCGTCCCGATTGAAGACCTTGTTGGGATTCTGAGCTAAAAAGAAGAGCAGCTCAAATTCTTTTTTTGGCAAGCTGACTTCGCGATTGTTTACACGAATGGTGTAGCTCGTGCGATCTATAGTAAGATCGCCAATCTTAATTTGCGAGGATGCTGGCTTTTTCTTAGAGTCTCTTCGGAAAATCGCACTGATTCGACTCATCAATGCGCGAGGCTTGATAGGCTTTAAAATATAGTCGTCTGCGCCACCATCAAAAGCAGCAATCTCTGAATACTCTTCGGCACGTGCTGTTAAAAAAACAATAAAGGTGTTGACTAACTCGGGCATGGCGCGAATTTGACGGCATGCTTCTACACCGTCCATTTTGGGCATCATAATATCCAATAGCACCAGATCAGGATGAAATTTCCTGGCGATTTCTACTGCTTCGGCACCCTCGTTTGCCGTTCGTACATCGTAGCCCTGTTTTTCCAGATTATACTTCAGAAGTTCTAAGATCGGTTCTTCATCATCTACAACCAGAACTTTCTGTGTTGGCTTATTGGCCATATTCAACGCTTTTTATTGCGGAATAAAAGTAGACCTAAATTAAGCTATTTAAAAACCAATGTTACTAACTTAACAATTACTTAATGAGCGAGCAGCGCATCAGAGGAATGGATATTGCTCACTCAGGTATCGGACATACGCTCGCATATCACCTCTAAATTTCCTGTCGAGTTCTTCTTCAAAAATGTTCTGTTTCGATTTATACAATCGATACGACATGAAAAAGGTATTGTTGGGAAGCCTCTTCTTTAATGCAGCAGAATTTCTTTTTTCATACAACTGAAGAGTGTCTATTGCTGAAATGATTTTCAAAATCATCGCATCCTTTTGCTGTTTCTTTTTATCAAAGGGATCACCTTTTTGCATCGATTGATACAAGCTATCCAGTGAGCGAGTTCCCCGCAAAATATGCTTGGTGTATTTTCGGTAGTCCTGATCCTGGTGAAGGTAGGTCATGTACTCCTTTGACGTGGCGCCAAATCGATACTTAAGAAAATCATACGCTGCAGTATCGCCAATAAAATCAGCCAGGTTTTCATTGAAGTCGACATCATCCTTTACAAAAACGGTGGCATGAACCATTTCATGAATGATGAGACTGGCCAGGTCACCCTCGGTTCGATCCAACATGCCAGTTAAAATGGGGTCGGTAAACCATCCCAAAGTAGACCATCCGCCCGGATTGCGCACACTGACATCGTAGCCTTCCGCCTCCAGCTCTTTTCGCAAATCAAGCGCCTTTGTTTTGTTAAAAAAGCCCTTGTAGGGAACAGATCCAACAACCGGAAAATGCCACTGCTTAGGATTTAGCGCAAAGGGCTCACATGCCTGGACAACCCACATGACTTCTTTATTCTTTTGGTCATAAAGGGTTTTGTAGTTCTCCGTATCTTTAAGCCCAAGCGAATCAATGGCAAATTTCCTTACATCCTCAATAAGCCTCAATTTAGACTTTAGCGAATCGGGGAAGGAAGGATCCTCCATAAACTCGGCCACGGGTCGTGCATTCCAAATAATTTCAAACTGACCTATTCCTTGGCGAATACCGTAGTAAACCAATGACCAGTTCCAGACAATCAGAGTTCCGCCAATAATTAATAGGCTCCAAATGGCTTTTTTCAACATGAGGGGCGCAAATTAGGTTAGTTTCAAAACATTTTAAGACTAAAAGTGATTTTTGCTTTTTATTTTAGTAATTACTAATTAATTTAGCATTTCAATTTTATCATCCCTTTTTAAATTTAGTGGTAATTTGAGCCAATTAAAAACGAAACAACAACTACTAACAACTATGAGTGACGCAAAAGAAAAACTGAAAGCCCTGCAGCTAACAATCGATAAACTGGAGAAGACCTACGGCAAAGGCACCGTAATGATGTTGAATGATCAGAAGGTGAGTGATGTGCCGGCCATTTCAACGGGATCACTTGGCTTAGATATCGCACTTGGTATTGGTGGTTTGCCGCGCGGCCGTGTGACAGAGATTTATGGACCTGAATCGTCCGGAAAAACAACGCTAACGCTCCATGCTATTGCCGAAGCGCAAAAGAAGGGTGGCTTGGCTGCCTTTATTGATGCAGAACACGCCTTTGACAAAAGCTATGCAGAGAAACTTGGCATTGATACTGAAAATCTCTTGATTTCTCAGCCAGACAATGGCGAGCAGGCGCTTGAAATTGCAGAACACTTGATTCGGTCGGGAGCAATCGACATCATAGTAATCGACTCGGTTGCTGCGTTGGTACCCAAGGCTGAATTAGAAGGCGAGATGGGCGAAAGCAAAATGGGTCTGCAAGCCAGATTGATGTCGCAAGCCCTTCGAAAATTAACGGGTACTATTTCAAAAACAGGATGCGCGTGTATCTTCATTAATCAGCTACGCGAAAAAATTGGTGTTATGTTTGGGAATCCTGAGACAACAACAGGCGGGAATGCGCTTAAGTTTTATGCTTCTGTTCGATTGGATATAAGACGAATTGGCCAGATCAAGGAAGATGCTGACAATATTACCGGAAACCGGGTAAAAGTGAAAGTGGTAAAAAACAAAGTGGCTCCGCCTTTTAAAGTAGTTGAATTTGATATTATGTACGGTAGAGGAATCTCTAAATCGGGAGAGATTATTGATTTGGGAGTTGAGCTAAATGTGATCCAAAAATCTGGCTCTTGGTTTTCGTACAATGGGAATAAATTAGGTCAGGGCCGCGACTCAGTGAAACAACTGATTGAAGACAACCCGGAGATGATGGAAGAGCTCGAGAAAAAAATAAAAGAAAAGATTTCAGCCGGTGCTGATGTGAAGAAAGAAGAAGAATAGATAGGTATTCAAAGTTCAGGGTTGCAATGCGATCCTGAACTTTTTCACCAAGATTTTAGGTCTTTAGCCTAACGCTCCCTCCCAGTACTGCATCTCTGAGAAAAGATTGCTCAGCTGTACAGGCTTTTCGAAAAGTCCAAAAACAGAAGACCCAGATCCGCTCATACTGGCATAAACCGCGCCCTGTTGATAAAGTTGATTTTTTATAACCCCGACTTCAGGATACTGTTTAAAAATGGATTCTTCAAAATCGTTTTCTAATAATTCTTTCCATTGCGTAACGGGTAGTTGAAGTGCTTTTGCAAGTTGAATTTGCGGCTGTTTGGGCACAACTCCACTATACGCTTGTTGGGTGGAAACATGGATAGGTGGTTTGACCAAAATCAGCCAAAAACCATTTAACGTAATGTCTAGATCATGCAATATTTCCCCTTTACCAGATCCAATCTGAGGTTTGTCTTGTGTAAAGAATGAACAGTCGCTGCCCAGTTGCGCGGCATATTTTCTAAGTTGATCGGGTGTTAAAGACAACTCAAAAACATTGCTTAGCAATCGAATAGAATATGCTGCGTCAGACGAGCCTCCCCCCAATCCTGCACCTATAGGAATAATTTTGTGAAGATGGATTTTAACCGGCCCGATACCAAAATCATTTTTTATGAGCTCATAGGCCTTTAAACAAAGATTTTCCTCCGCTCTCCCGGGAATGGAATTACCAGAAAAAGTCAACTCTGTTTCTTTTGCCGGGATAACCTCTAAAATGTCAGTCCAAGGAATCGGGTAGAAGCACGTTTCAATATTATGAAACCCATCTTGCCTTTTCGAAAGGATGTTTAGCCCTAAATTAATTTTACAAGGAGGAAATGCAATCATCTACAATTTCCAACGAATAATTACTTAGACAGCCGGTCGACCATTTGCTGCGTGATACCGGAGGATGAAAACCCGCCATCATGCATCAAATTTTGCATCGTCACCATACGTGTAAAGTCGGAGAACATGACCGTTATATAATTCGCACAATCTTCAGCAGTTGCATTTCCGAGGGGTGACATCATCTGCGCAAAATCAAAAAATACATCAAAGCCGGAAATCCCCGCGCCTGCTGTGGTTCTCGTAGGTGATTGCGAGATCGTATTTACCCGTACCTTTTTGGCTGTGCCGTAACGTTGGCCGTAACTTCTGGCAACGGATTCTAACATGGCTTTTGCTTGTGCCATATCGGTATAATCAGGATACGCCCTTTGCGCGGCTATGTAACTCAATGCAACGACAGACGCCCACTCATTTAACGCGTCCAGTTTTTCGGAAGTCTGTAGTACTTTATGAAAGGAAAGAGCCGAGATATCAAGCGTTTTCAGGTACCAGTCGTAGTTCATATCCCCGTATGACTTTCCTTTTCGTATGTTGGGGCTCATGCCAATTGAATGGAGGACAAAATCCAATTTACCTCCCAAGACTTCCATCGACTTGGCAAAAAGATTGGTCAGATCTTGCTCCGAAGTAGCATCAGCCGGGATTACTTCGGCATGGCAAACAGCGGCCAATTCAGTGATTTTGCCCATTCTCATGGCAATAGGTGCGTTTGTGAGCGTAAAAGCCCCGCCCTCTTCCTTAATCTTTAATGCGGTTTTCCATGCGATTGAATTCTCATCCAATGCGCCAAAGATAATACCACGTTTGCCCTTCAATAAGCCGTTTGCCATACTAATTTGAGTTAAAACCAGTGCAATTATACAAAATCAAAACACTTCTAAGTTTAAGCAAATCAACAATTATCGATCAGATGTCTCCATTTTCTGTTTCTAACAATGTAATTTTTCCTTGTGATTCACCCCAAGATCGAAAGATTCTGTTAACTTTGGTTCACCTAAAAACCTCAACAAAAATATGGAGCATGAATTTGTACTTACCTGGGATCGATACATGCATTTTGGGACGGTAGCATCGATTGTTGGGGCTATCCTTATTTTCCTTTATCATGAATTTCGAGTACTTCAAATCAAAGATTACAAAGAAAAGTATGACTACGTAAATCTTTATGAAGTGCGGTATTTTTGGTACACAATATTAGCGCTAATCTTTGCTCTGGGTTTTTATGCTAATTCTGTCGCCACCGAAAAAATATTAAATAGAGGTGATCTTTGGTTTTGGGTGCGCATTTTTATAACCGTCTGCTTTTTAGTTATCTTCTATTTTGTTTTTTACAGCATGGTGAGAATCTATTATCCACGCTATGTAGAAAAAAGACTCGTTAAATTACGTAACACTCCAAGAATTTCTCCTGATGGAAATGCGATGCGTAAGTTGGACGAAACAGAAGAAGACGCTCATTTGGATGCCAGGCAGATTGCAGAGGAGGCAAATGTGCATTCAGTGGATTATGATGTGTGGTTAGACGATAAAACAGGCTACAAAAAGGTTGAAAAATACGACAGTTACTTGCATGCTGAAGAGTGCAGCGAATGTGGATTCTTTACACTTAAGATTGATAAAGAAGAGGTTGAGGTTAAACCTACTGCGGATGAGCCCGGTCTACTTTTAAAGCATTATAGTTGCAGCTATTGTGCCCACAGAGAGGCAAAAGAAGTTAAAATAGCCCGCTTGTCGAGCAATGTAGTTTGATTTTGATCTAGTGGCATTTCCCAAGCCCCACTGATGGGGCTTTTTATTTAACAAAATAAAGTTGAACCAAAGCCCGAACTCCCCCATTGGAATTTTTGACAGCGGAATCGGGGGACTGACAGTAGCCCATGCGATTCACCAACAGCTGCCTAATGAGCAAATCATTTATTTCGGTGACACTGCCCATTTGCCTTATGGAGACAAGTCAGAAGCGGCAATTCAAGCCTACTCGATAAAAATTGTTGACCTTCTGCTGCAAAAAGGATGTAAAGTAATTGTCATTGCTTGCAATTCCGCCAGTTCAGCGGCCTACGAATTATTAAAAGAATACGTGGGCCACCAAGCGCACATCATCAATGTGATTGACCCAATGGTGGAGTTGGTAGCTGCGACCTTGGCAGGAAAAAAAGTGGGACTAATTGGCACCAAACGAACAGTTCAGTCCGGCATTTATGCGAGGAAGATTAAAGAGATTAACCCAGAACAAGATATCTGCTCAGTCGCTACACCATTACTTGCACCGATGATCGAGGAGGGCTTTTTCAATAGTCAAATTAGCCACGAAATTATTGCCAACTACCTCTCAGATCAATTGCTAAATTCAATTGATGCGCTCATCTTAGCCTGTACACACTACCCCTTGATTCACAAGGAGATTAACGATTTCTACCAAAACAAAATCATCACCTTAGACTCTGCCTCGGTAGTAACTAAAAAACTTTCAAGTTATCTATCTGAGCAAAATCTAATGAATGCAACTGCGAAACCTATTCATCATTTTATGGCCTCCGATTTTACTGAGTCCTTTGAGGCCTCAACCAGGATATTCTTTGGACATGAGATAAAACTTGATTGGTACCCATTGTGGAAATGAGATTTTAAAATTCTCATGTAGGTTTTGAAGAATAATTGCAAATTTTCATTGAGGGAAAAATGAGAACTTCGCCACTATTTAAGTTCAAATTGTCTAGATCGTGTTAAAAGGTTCACTGTTTCTTTTTTTCTTTTCCATTGCAACCATCGACTGCTCATTTGGGCAATCAAAAGTTGACAGTTTGAATAGCTTGTTGAGTACTACCAATGACGACTCAAGCAAGGTTGAAATACTTTTAAAGTTAGCAGCCGAGTACCAGTATATTGACCTGGCAAAGTCAATCGAGTTCCTTGATAATGCACTCAAAATTAGCGAAGAAAAAAATCTGCTCTACATGAAAGCGTTTGTCTATAATAACAAGGCATCTGCAGAGAATATAAAGGGAGACTATAGCACTGCGATCAGATATGATGATCAAGCACTTTCTATTTTTTTTCAACTGAAAGATAGTGCGCAAATAGTAAAATGCTATAATAACTTAGGCACTAATTACTACGGGCTAGGAAAATTCGATGAAGCCTATTTCTATCATACACAAAGTTATCGAATGGGAAAAAGTATAGGAGATAAACTTCAAATAGCAATATCTCTGCACAACTTGGGGTCGGTATTTAAGGAACTTGGGCAGTATGATAAAGCGTCTGATTACTTGAAGTTATCATTAAGTCTAAGCAAGGAACAAAAAGATGAAGAAGCGCCCGCCTACTTTTACAGCGAAATTGGTGATCTCTACATGAGAAAAAATCAGTTTGATTCTGCCTTGATCGCTTTGCGCAGTGCCTTAACATTTTCTCGAACTGTCAGGCTGACAATTAATGAACTTGAACCAATCATTCTCATCAATATTGCTCGCTCTTATTTACATAAAAATGATCGGTCGCTGGCAAGAGCCTACTATGATAGCGCGTCTGCATTATTTAAAAAATCAGAAAATGTGTTCGTACTGGCCAAAACCGATTTAGGTAGAGGGCTGGTGCTCCTTTCTGAAAAAAAGTATAAACAAGCGCAGGCACTTATGGAGCAGAGTGCAGAAACGGCTCATCGTCTCAACGCCTGGACATTGGAGGTTGAATGTTATAAAGAGTTATCCCGACTGTTTGAAGAAATCGAGGACTTTAAAAAATCGTTGTATTACTTTAAGCGTCATCAGGCGGTAGAAGATAGCATGTTTAGCCAGGGCATGCAGGCACGAATATTTCAAGACCAGATTCGATTTGAAACATCGTCCAAAGACGAGCAGATTATCTCGCTCACCAAGCAGGAAAAGATTCGCAGGGATCAAATCAGAAAACAGGATCTTGTTCAGAACATTTTAGTCGTTACTACAGCACTCACAGCTGTATTGTTATTCTCTGTTTATCGAAGCGGCCAACGCAGAATAAAAATCAATAAGCTATTGTTGGAACACCAAGACGAAATAAAAAAACGAAGTCAGGAGCTCGAACAACTCAATCAGGTTAAGGACAAATTCTTCTCAATTATTTCGCATGATTTACGATCGCCCATCAATGCGCTATCGGGAATCTTAGAGTTGATGGCCAAAGATCAAATTACACCCGATGAGTTTTTGGCACTTAATAAAGAATTACGACTACAGTTTGGTCATACCAAGACATTGATCAATAACCTACTCGACTGGACGTTGCTCCAAATGGACAAGTTAAAGATCCAAGTTGAAAAAATTGACTTACATGTGTTGGCCGATAACAACATTAAACTACTGAGCTCACTCCACTACAAAGAAATAAAAATTACCAACGAAGTCGCCCCACTTAGCTTTGCACTAGGCGACAGCAATATGATCAATCTTGTGCTCCGAAACTTATTGACCAACGCTATCAAATTCTCTGAGGCCGGAGATCTAATAGAAGTTGCTGCAAAATTGGATGGCGAAAACTACATTGTCTCGGTCAAGGATAACGGAGTAGGTATAAGTCCTGAAGTTCAAAAAATTCTCTTTGAAAAGACAAGCGGCTATAGTACTCGGGGCACTGCCAACGAAAAGGGAACCGGCCTTGGGCTGATCCTGTGTAAAGAATTTGTAGAACGAAATGGAGGAAGAATATGGTTGGAGAGTGAACTCGGAAAAGGGAGCACGTTTTTCTTTACAATAAAAAAGGGAGCATAAGCATACTCCCTTTTCTTAAATTGGTTCTTGCTACCTAATTAGCTCGAATCGCTAGTACCGGATCGAGTCTTGCTGCCATCGCTGCGGGCACAATTCCCGCTACCAATCCAATCACGGAAGAAACGCCCAGACCTAACACAATATTTTTAACTGACAGTACCACTTGCAGACTTCCGAAAGGCGCCAGGGTTAGTAGCCAGACGAGAAATAACCCTGCTAACCCTCCAATCAAACTCAAGAAAATAGACTCGAACAAGAACTGAAAAAGAATAAAAAAGTTCTTTGCGCCCAATGATTTCTGCAATCCAATGATGCTTGTTCTTTCCTTTACGGACACAAACATAATGTTAGCAATCCCGAAGCCACCTACTAACATTGAAAATCCACCAATTACCCAGCCCGCAGTTCCTAGCACATCAAATACGCCACTGATTGCCTTAGCAACTGCTTCGGGGCGATTTAACACAAAGTTGTCTTTCTGAGTAGGCTTCAACCCGCGCTTAACACGCATCGCTCCCCTCGCCTCATTTTCAAGTTCAACCAAACCGACATCATTGGTAAACCCTTTCAATCCTATATCTGAACCGTTTTCATACCATCTACCTGTGCCGGTCTGATACAATTTTCTAAATGAATCATAAGGTATAATGCAGCTAAAATCCCGGCTAGAATTGCCAATAAAACTTTCGCCTTCTCTCTTTAACACGCCTACGATTACAAATCGAAGGTTCTTAATCTTCACATACTTGCCCACCGGATTTTCAAGTTTTGGAAATAAAGCTTGCGCAACTTCAAATCCTAAAATAACTACACTGCGCCCACTTTCTACTTCGTCTGAAGTAAAGTATCTGCCGCGTTCCACATTGATTTCAAATAACTTGTCATAATCCAGCGAACTTCCCGTCAGCTTAATTTTATTGATAGACGTATTGTCTCCTTTTACCGTAATCTCATCTGTGTCAGCAAAAATGGAAACGGTCTCGCCATTCTTTAGGTTTGCCTTCAAAAACCGGTATTCGTTATAGGAGGGGTTTGGCCTCTTGATGTAGTCCTTCCACCAATCTCTGCTATTTCCTCCGGTAAAGGGCCATTTACCAACATAGATCACATCACTTCCTAAAAAGTTAAGACTATCCCGAATATTCTTTTCCAATGAATCGACCAGCGTGAGTACGGCAATTATTGAAAATATCCCGATGGTAACTCCCAGAAGGGAAAGGATCGTACGTAACAAATTGGATTTGAGTGCCTTCCATGCAAATCCAAGGCTTTCCAGTATGAGTCGAAGTGTAAGCATGCGGTTTTAACGCTGTTTTATAGGTTTTGGATTAACAAAGTTCATTTTTATTTCAAGAACAAAACAAATCATTACTTTTGCAACCTCAAATTCCAGAATCTGGAACGCACCAGGTTTATAAAAAGCCCGTAAGCTTATGAAATTATCTGAATTCAAGTTCGATCTTCCCAACAGTTTAATTGCCAACCACCCAGCCGACAACAGAGACGAAGCCAGGATGATGGTGTTACACCGAAGCACCGGGAAAATTGAACATAAAATTTTCAAAGACATTGTCAACTATTTTGATGACGGTGACGTAATGGTGGCCAATGATACGCTTGTTTTCCCTGCACGTTTGTATGGAAGGAAAGAAAAAACAGGCGCAAAGATCGAAGTATTCCTGCTTAGAGAATTGAACGCAGAGATGCATTTGTGGGATGTACTGGTAGACCCCGCACGCAAAATCCGGGTGGGCAATAAACTTTATTTTGGCGATGGTGACCTGGTGGCAGAAGTAATTGACAATACAACCTCTCGTGGACGTACCATTCGCTTCCTTTTTGACGGTGATTCAGTTGCTTTCGACAAAATCGTTGAGACGCTTGGCGAAACCCCCCTTCCTAAATACATCAAGCGCAAAGTTGAGCCTGCAGATAAAGAACGTTTTCAAACCATTTTCGCAAAAAATAAAGGAGCTGTATCAGCACCTACCGCTGGCATGCATTTCACCAAGCAATTGGTGAAACGCTTACAGCTAAAAGGAGTTGATATGGCGTACGTAACCATGCACATAGGCCTGGGCACTTTCCGCGCAGTGGATGTAGAAGATCTCACCAAACACAAAATGGATTCTGAGAATTTCATTGTGGGTACAGAACCGGTAAAAATTGTGAACCAGGCATTGGATAACAAAAACAAAGTTTGCGCTATTGGAACAACTACGATGCGCACGCTAGAGTCGGCTGTTTCAGCTGGAAATCGTTTAAAAGAACGCGAGGGCTGGACGGACAAATTCATTTTCCCACCCTACGAGTTTAAAATTTGTAGCGCGTTGGTGACTAACTTCCACCAGCCGGAGTCAACATTGCTAATGATGGCTGCCGCTTTTGGTGGTTTTGATTTAGTGATGAAAGCCTATGAAACTGCCAAAAAGGAAAAGTACAAGTTTTTAACCTATGGCGATGCCATGCTGATCGTTTAGGATCAACTCAAAAATTAAACAAAAGCAGTTGGCACTCAAAAAGCCAACTGTTTTTTTATGAGCTATTGCTGATTCTGCGTTTTAATAAGATAGACAAACAGGGAGAGAGCAATCGGATAAATCAAGGTGTAGCCAATGGTAGGCTTGATAAATCCAAGCAACAACGTGGCAGGCAATAGCAATAAAAAAATACCCCCTCCAATAATCAGCCCTTTTCGTGGCACGTTTGATCGGTAAATCTGGAGAAGCCGGTAAACTAAAAAGGTAATGATAGCTGCATTAAAGGCGAGCAAAATAATTCGAAGGAACAACATGGTCTTAGAATTTACTGTTAAAACTAAACAAGCTATTGGATTTTTCTACCTTCGCTGCTGGCAAATTACCTGACATCTTGAAACTTACAGAAAACGCTCTTATTGTTGCCGGAGGCAAAGGTACACGAATAAAAAGTGTGCTCCCCAAACAGTTTATTGAACTTAACGGGAAGCCCATTTTACTGCACACGCTCGAGGCTTTTATCCGCTACTCCCCTTCTATACGAATTGTATTGGTGCTACCCGAAGATGATTTTGAGACTTGGAGAAGTATTTGCAAAAAATTTGAATTCAACTATTCCGTCACTTTACAAAAAGGAGGTGAAACGCGTTTTCAATCGGTAAAGAACGGGCTGCAGAATATAGCGGAGGGTTTAGTTGCCATCCACGATGGTGTGCGGCCGCTGGTGAGTGAAGATATCATTGGTGCTTCCTTTCGATTGGCCGCGATACACAAGTGTGCCATTGCTGCAGTGCGGCTTAAAGAATCTATTCGCATGACGGACCAAGACAATACAAAAGCCGTAGACCGTTCACGTTTTCGACTGATTCAGACACCGCAAACCTTTGATGTTTCCCTGATCAAAAAAGCGTATGAACAAAAGGAAGACAATAGTTTCACAGACGATGCCAGTGTGGCTGAACGTGCGGGTAACATCATTTCTTTGTTTGAAGGCAGCTATGAAAATATAAAGATCACAACGCAAGAAGATTTGATTGTAGCGAAAGCGCTGATGGACGCGCAAGCTTAGTCTTTAGGAATAGCGAATAGATTTTCAACGTATCTATCTTGAACAATGCTCTCTAAAATAAAAAAAGCCCCGACCAGCAGGGCTTCATTCTAAGTTCTGAATTCGATATTCTAACTACTTCTCAATACTCGTCCTCGTTAAAGAAAAAATCTTCTTTGGTAGGATAATCCGGCCAAATCTCTTCAATGCTCTCGTAGGGCTGGCCATCGTCTTCTAATTCTTGCAAATTTTCTACAACTTCAAGCGGTGCGCCCGAGCGAATAGAAAAATCAATCAATTCATCTTTGGTGGCGGGCCAAGGAGCATCTTCCAGATACGAAGCCAATTCAAGTGTCCAATACATAATGTGTTCCCCCTTTAATTTTCCGCAAAAATAGAATTAATTAGATCATTGACAAGATTCAACGGCCGATAGTTATTGATTCATAAAAGTAACCGGCTTAGAGCTCACATACATTAAAAGCAAACAATGGACTATTGAGGTAAAAAAGCCATATTTGCCGTTCAAAAACCTTTCTTTTATCCCATGGCAGACGAAAAAATAATTTTCTCAATGGCAGGCGTAAGCAAGATTTACCCGCCACAAAAGCAAGTTTTAAAAAATATCTACCTCGGCTTTTACTACGGTGCCAAAATTGGTGTACTCGGTTTGAACGGGTCAGGAAAGTCTTCTTTGCTTCGAATCATAGCGGGCATCGATAAGGAGTTTCAAGGTGAAGTTGTTTCAGATTTAAGTTTCAGCGTAGGACTGTTAGAGCAAGAACCTCAACTAGATAAATCAAAAACCGTACGCGAGGTTGTGGAAGAAGGCGTAAAAGAAACAGTCGCTTTGTTAAAAGAGTTCGAAGCCATCAACGAAAAGTTTGCCGACCCTGAAATATTGGAAAACCCCGATAAGATGGACAAACTCATAGCCAGACAAGCAGAGGTGCAAGACAAACTAGATGCTGTGGATGCCTGGGGTTTGGATGCCAAGCTGGATCGAGCCATGGACGCTTTGCGTTGCCCTCCTTCAGACGCGAAAATCGAAGTCTTATCGGGAGGGGAAAAAAGACGGGTGGCTTTATGCCGACTATTGCTGCAAGAACCTGATGTTTTATTGCTCGATGAGCCCACGAACCACCTGGATGCTGAATCGGTGTATTGGCTAGAGCAGCACCTTAAACAATACAAGGGAACCGTGATTGCTGTAACGCACGATCGTTACTTCTTAGACAATGTAGCGGGCTGGATATTGGAATTGGATCGTGGTGAAGGTATACCATGGAAGGGAAACTATTCTAGCTGGCTAGACCAAAAACAGAAGCGATTAGCGCAAGAAGAAAAATCTGAATCGAAAAGACAAAAAGCGCTGGAGCGTGAGTTGGAGTGGGTTCGGATGAATCCCAAAGGCCGACATGCAAAAGGAAAGGCACGTTTGAGCAATTATGAAAAGCTAATCAGCGAGGATGCACGAGAAAAAGAAGAGAAATTGGAGCTGTTCATTCCTCCCGGCCCACGACTTGGCAATAAAGTGATTGAAGCAAATGGAGTTTCAAAGGCATATGGAGATAAGTTACTCTATGAAAACTTAACATTTACACTACCTCCAGCGGGAATTGTTGGAATCATTGGGCCCAATGGCGCTGGTAAAACAACACTGTTTAAAATGATAACCGGTGTAGAGAAGCCAGACTCGGGAACATTTGCAGTCGGTGAGACAGTAAAGTTTGCATATGTAGATCAAGAACATGACGATTTGAAACCGGACGACACCGTTTTTCAAGCGATAACAGGCGGTGGTGATTTGCTCATGGTTGGTGGAAAGGAAATCAACTCGCGCGCCTATGTGAGCAAGTTCAACTTTAGTGGAACGGATCAATCGAAAAAAGTAAAAGAACTATCGGGTGGAATGCGTAACCGCGCCCATTTGGCAATTGCATTAAAGCAGGGCGGAAATCTTCTGTTACTCGATGAGCCAACCAACGATTTGGATATTAACACGCTTCGTTCGTTAGAAGAAGCGTTAGAAAATTTTGGTGGCTGTGCTGTGATCATATCTCACGATCGTTGGTTTTTGGATCGTGTATGTACACACATCTTAGCCTTTGAAGGCGATTCACAAGTATTCTGGTACGAGGGTACCTTCAGCGAATACGAAGAGAACAAACGCAAACGGTTGGGAGACGAGCAGCCGAAGAGGATTAAGTATAAGAAGCTCGTTAAATAGAGTTTGAAAATTACTCAATTTGAAAATTTGAAAATGGATTACTTCGCAATCTCATCTGCCTGTTAATTTTTGCGTTTCTTCATTTTCAAATTTTCAAACCTTTCAGATTAATTTTCCTCTTTGTACCAACTGATATTTTTGGATGCGTACATGATCAAACCGATGATCAAGAACAGTCCAATGCTGCCTAATAGTAATGAGTAGTCTTGCAATTGAATAATCACAAAAATGAATGTGTAGAAAAAGGTCATCAGGAAACTGAAGATCACAACCAATTTCTTGGAATCTAAGAACGAAATAGAATATAAGCTCACTAAGATGACGGTTGCCAACGAAGCAACCAAGTACGCCCAGTTGTAGCCCACGTGCTCAGAAAAAGAGAGCAATAACGAATAGTAAATAGTCAACGCTGCCCCCACCAAAATATATTGAAAAGGATGGATGCGTACCTTACGCAGGATCTCCACCATGAATAAGGCAATGAATGTAAGTAAAATAATGAGTTTACTATACTTGGCAGTGCGCATACTCTTTTGGTATTGATCCACAGGGATCAATAGCTTCACACCAAATTCGGATCCGGAAATTTTATGGCCGTCACCTACCCATTGTTGTGAAAACGGTCGATTGTAATGAAGTACATCCCATGATGCTTTAAAACCTGTTTCGGATACATCTCGATTTGATGGTAAAAAATTTCCTGCGAAGCTGGGACTCGCCCATGGACCTTCTACCTTAACGTGCGTGGTTTTACCAACAGGAACAAAATAGAGCAACGTACTCCCCTTCAATCCTAGTTTTACGGAAACTGCCTTTGAAAAGTCATCGGCCTTTTCCCAATTCAAATCGGCAATTACTCCATTTTCAAATGCTGGGGATTGTTGATAAGCTGTGGCTACTGCCGTAGAATTATCATACGTATCTGTCGAGGATCTGCCGGACTGAACGGATAAACCTATTTGGCTCGAAGGTTCGCAGGGCAACGCAGCGCCACCAAGCATGAGTGCAGGGTTTTTACTGATGCCTCGCAAGTCGGTGATGCCCATTATGAGGTGCGCATCTTTCCATAGTACATCCTTTTCCTCGACTCCTAATTTTTCAAAATCCGGTTTGCTAAATTCTGAGCTAACTGCAATCTGCGATTCATACACGGCCGCTTCAAAGATGCCTCGGTGCAAAATCTGCGGCTCCACTTTACTTTCTACGCTGAGTTGTTCGGGCAGAAAAAATGCTTTCTCTTCCCATTCGCGAATTTCAATTCCTTCCTTTCCTTTATCTATTTTTTCACGCTTAGTGAAGGGTATTACCAACACAGGACCTGTTATGGTTTGCTCACCCGACCATTTACTTGCTATTTCATTGATTACCGATTCCGCCCTTGATTGCCTTTCATAAATCAATGATTCAATCCACGAAGATGGAATCATCAGTATCAAAACCAGAATACCGATGGATATCAGTTTAATGGTTACTGATTCTTTGATCCAGTTGTTGAGTCGTTCAAAAACGTTGGGTGCTTCCATAATTAAGAGTGTTTAGTGATTGTTTAAAATATTTTGTGTTTTAAAAGTACTTTGTGTTTAAAAGTTAATGGGCAAAAAAACAACTACTTTTTCTGCTGTTTGATCAATTCTTCCATAGCGTCAATGTGTTTTTTAAAAGCCGAGCGGCCGCGTTCAGTGATTTTATAGCGAGTGTTGGGCTTCTTATCAATGAATGATTTGTTAATTGAGATATATTTTTCACGCTCCAACGCTTTCAAGTGGGTGGCGAGATTTCCATCAGTGGTGTCCAATAGTTCTTTCAACGCAATGAAGTCATATGAATCATTTGCGACCAACACAGAAGTGATCTGCAACCGTGTCCGATGCTCCAACGTCTTATCTAAATTTTCAAAGAAGTTTTTCATCCATTAACGGTCGTACTTTCTATACATCATGCCACCATATAAAATGTGTAGCAGCCCAAATCCGACCGCCCAAAAATACAATCCGTAGCCTGGAAGCACACCGGCAATCAGACCCACTACCAACTCACAATAACCCAGGTAGCGAATCTCTTCGAATAAATTAGAGCTGGCATTAATCAAGGCAAGCCCATAAAAGATGAGTACCGAAGCAGCGACCACATTGTAGTGGCCATGATAAACCAACACTAATGTGAAAATCCCACCCACTATTAACGGAATGGCAAGATTAATTAACAATCTTCTGCTTGTCTCGTTCCAAATCTTTGTTTTCAATTTTTTTGCTTTGCGAAAGCTGAACCACCAACCTGTTATCAGCGAAGCCAAGAGAACTACCAGTGCGATAACAAATAAGTTACGTACCACCGGGAAATTGCCTTGATAATATGTCACCGTGCGAGCTACTTCACCCGAATAGATCTGGTTGTAGGCGAGCGCTGCTCCAATCAACGCATAGACTCCAGATAGGATTCCTGACAAACCACTCAATGAAATGAACTTTACTGACCGTTCCATCAGGTGGCGGATGGATTCAAGATCTTGTTGGATGCGTTGGTTCTCCATTTTAAAAGTACTTTTAATTACAAAGTTATTGAACGGAAAGTCTCCCGCAAGGTTTTACTGACGTTTTTGATAATTTTGGGGGCATTTTTGATTATTCTAGACCAATGTCTTAATATTGCATTCCCAAATTCTTCCTTAGCTCAGCTGGTTAGAGCATCTGACTGTTAATCAGAGGGTCCCTGGTT
This sequence comes from Cytophagales bacterium, assembly GCA_020403045.1. Taxonomy (GTDB): domain Bacteria; phylum Bacteroidota; class Bacteroidia; order Cytophagales; family Cyclobacteriaceae; genus ELB16-189. Next base: position 231 of record JADBYK010000009.1, on the reverse strand, counting down.
CAAGTCCAGGAGGGAGAGCAAAACAAAAGAAAATAAATGGGTCCTCTGTGACCCATTTTTTTATGCCTTTTTCAGTATACGTAATCAAAAGTGTCACCACTGGTAAGCTTTACACTGGGCAGACACAGCAATTGGACAAAAGGCTTTTGCAACACAACGATGGCTCAAGTCCATATACCAAGAACCGGGGACCGTGGGTATTGATTTATGAAGAAACCTTCGCAACCCGCG
>JADBYK010000089.1 GCA_020403045.1 Cytophagales bacterium | reverse complement strand
TATACGGGATTACCATCCAATTACCTCAATCCAAAGAAAATAAGCTGATGCTTTTAGATAAAACGAAGGAGCAAAAAGCTCTACTTAATATGTTTATATAACTGCGGGTGTCCCTGTGCGAAAGTCAGGAAAAGAATCCAATGACGTAAATGCCTTTCTCCAGTAATCTTTCTGCAAATTTTTGCGCTAGCGGTGCTTCATACAACATTATCGGAACGATGGGATGTACACCGGGTTTGATATCGAATCCGGCACTGGTCATCGCCTCGCGAAAGTATTTCGTATTAGACTCCAGTTTATCTCGCAAAGCTGTAGTTTCAGATAGCATGTTAAACACTTCGATCGATGCGCCCACGATTGATGGAGCTAGTGTGTTGGAGAAAAGGTATGGCCTGGACCGTTGACGAAGTAGTTCAATGATTTCTTTTTTGCCTGAAGTGAATCCGCCTGACGCGCCACCCAATGCTTTTCCAAGGGTACCGGTAATTACATCAACGCGATCCACCACACCACAATATTCAGGTACACCACGCCCTGTTTTGCCAATAAATCCCGAAGAGTGGCATTCATCCGTCATGACGAGCGCCTCATACTGATCAGCCAGATCACAAATCTTGTCAAGTTGTGCAATTGTTCCATCCATCGAGAAAGCGCCATCGGTAACAATGATAATTTGTTTGGCACCTGCTTTCCGCGCGTCATCCAATTGAGCTTTCAAATCGCTCATGTCATTATGTTTGTAGCGGTAACGCATCGCCTTGCAAAGGCGCACCCCGTCAATGATAGACGCATGGTTCAATTCATCGGAGATAATGGCATCTTGTTCGCCAAAAAGAGGTTCGAATACCCCGCCATTGGGCGTCAAAAGCAGCTGCATACAAAATGGTATCTTCGGTACCTAAAAACTCAGAAATCTTTTTTTCCAACTCTTTGTGGATGTCTTGTGTGCCACAAATAAATCGAACAGACGACATCCCAAAGCCGTGGGTGTCTATGGCTCTTTTTGCTGCCTCAATTACTCTCGGATGAGAGGATAAACCCAGGTAATTATTTGCGCAAAAATTTACTACTTCTCGTCCGTCTGCAGTTTTGATATCGGCCGCCTGTGGCGTGGTGATGATGCGTTCTTTCTTGAACAGGCCGGCTTCGCGAATCGTACTTAGTTCTTTTTCCAGAACGGGTTGGAGCGTCTTGTACATAGTAGTAATCTTTAATTTACCGGCAAAGCTACGAATCGTATTTCGTAATTCGCACATCGTAAATTTCCCTAACTTCGCCCGCGCATTCGATGTAGTATGAAATGGCCCTTGAGAAGCTTGGCAGCATCCGCATGGTGATATCGGCCATTCCATGTGACCGCTAAAAGACGTTTATAAACACATGAAAAAAACAAGGGTTTTATTGATTGGGGCAGGTGGCCAACTGGGCTCAGAGCTCACGCAGGGTCTTTGGAGGATTTATGGTCAGGAAAATGTGATTGCCTCTGACATAAAAGATGCCCAGGGTATTCTAAAAGAGGGGCCTTATGAGAAGTTTGATGTGATGCAACGCGACAAGCTTTTCGAACTATTGAAAAAGAAGGAGATAACGCAAGTGTATCACTTGGCAGCTCTGCTCTCGGCAACGGGCGAAAAGGATCCAAGGTGGGCCTGGAAGCTAAACATGGATAGTTTATTGTTTGTGTTAGAGGCGGCACACGAACTTAAACTTCACAAAGTGTATTGGCCCAGTTCCATTGCAGCCTTCGGCCCGACAACGCCCAAACAGAATACTCCACAAGATACTATCATGGACCCAACTACCGTCTATGGGATTACCAAATTGGCGGGTGAACTTTGGTGTGAGTACTATTTCAGACGGTATGGCGTAGATGTAAGAAGTCTCCGGTATCCGGGGTTGATTGGTTACAAAACACCTCCCGGAGGAGGAACTACAGATTACGCGGTAGACATCTATTTCAAAGCACTGAAAGAAAAAAAATACGAATGCTTTTTAGCCGCTGATACCTATCTTCCTATGATGTATATGGATGATGCCGTGAAGGCCACCATCGATTTAATGGAAGCTCCTGCTGAAAAAGTAAAGGTTCGCTCAAGCTACAACATCGGAGCGATGAGTTTTTGCCCGGCTCAGATCGCTTCTACCATTAAAAAGCATATTCCCGAATTTTCGATTTCCTACAAACCAGATTTTAGACAAGCGATCGCAGATTCATGGCCGAAATCAATGGACGATTCTGCTGCTCGACAAGATTGGGGATGGAAGCACCAGTTTGGCCTAGAGGAGATGACAGAGGAGATATTGAAAAACCTCAAAACAAATGATCCGGTTTTCAATGTTTAAATTACTTCACTAAAAACTTTGAAGTGCTCGTGAATTCGTTTGACTTGACTCTGGCGATATAGACGCCAGGACTCAATTGATCCGGAAAAATTAGTGTGGTTTTGGTATTGGAGATTACCTGTCGGCTAAGCTCAAATCCCATATTGTCATAAATACTCAAAACAGAATTTTCGGCTGGACTAAAGTTGATATCTAGGTTGATGGAACTGCCTTCCGAAGGATTAGGATAAACTGTTAGCTCTTTTTCTCCTTTAAAATCAACTGAGATGATTGGAAAGTATTCGGTAAAACCATCGAAGTCCTCCGATTTTAAACGATAGTAGTTAGTACCAATAAAGGGATTTTCGTGCGTTGTCAGATAATCATGTCTGTTGTTAGAAGTACCATTCCCGCTGACCGAATGGATCGTACGAAAATTTGTTCCATCAAGAGAGTGCTCTATCACAAAATGATCAAAATTCAATTCAGAAGCAGTTGCCCAATTTAAAAAGATGCCCTCGGAACTCTGAACTCCCTTAAAAAACAACAACGTTATCGGCAATGTTAGGCTATTGCAAAAAGTGCTGTTTGTACTGCCTTGCGCGCACCCTGCCGTTATGAAGCTTCCATTAGGCCCTGTTAATTGAGATTCGTTCCCAACAGTAACGCTGCCGCCAACGGTGATGAGTCCGGAGCCAAGAATCGAAACATCCGTATCATCTCCACCAGTAAAATTGCCGTCCACTGTCAAATTACCTGTGGCAAACATTCTTGCGCCATCATTCATAACAATATTCCCGTGGATGACAACAGTGCCTGTAATGTTGAATGTCAATTGTGTGTTGACAGTCACATTTCCCCAGATGATCAACGTTCCGCTTATATTGATAGTGGCCGTATTATTTGCGGTTAGGTTTTTTGGGGTGCCGGATTGACCTACATTCAAAGCCCCTGTTGAATTAATGGATAAACTTGCCCCGTTGGCAAAAGCTAAATTTCCGATGGTGTAATTAGAACCGTTGTTAATGAGAGCTGATAATCCGGTATTCAGTGTCACGTTATCCATCAAAACATCTCCGATGTCACCCGATTGCCAATTGGCACTATTCTCCCAATTGCTCCCGGAACCGCCAATGAAGGTTGTTTGACACCACCCTACCCATGGAGCAAGTATCAAAAGAATAACTATAAGCGATGGTTTCACAGAATTCTGTTCAGACGGTGTCAAAGAATAAAGTTACTCATTTTTAGCATATCCCCTAATTGTAAAATCTTGATTACTCTTTATTGCTGAGAGCCATGCCTTATATTTGACGTAATTTGTTTGTTTCATGTCCAAACTCAAGGTATTAGCTGGTGAAACGGCCCTTTATGGCCTCGGTAGTATTCTTCCTAGAATGCTTAATTTCTTTTTACTGACACCTCACACTAACATCTTCTCTTTGTCTGAGTACGGAGCTGTCACGAAGCTTTACGCTTTCGTAGCGTTTGTCAACATTGTCTTCATGTTTGGCATGGAAACCGCCTTTTTTAGATTTGCCAATAAGCCTAACGCCAACACTAAACGAATCTTTAATCTGGCGCAGACTTGTGTCGTTCTTATTAGCATTCCTCTTACGCTTTTGTTTATCGTATTTTCTTCCCCCATCGCTGCCTACATGGCTGTCGCCTCACATCCGGAATTTATTACCTGGCTCTCATTGGTGATGCTTACAGATGCGCTCGTAGCTATTCCATTTGCCAGACTGCGATTAGAGAAGAAGGCTTTTCAATTTGCATCTGCGAAAATTATTAATGTTCTCATTTTACTTGGCCTGAATCTTTATTTTTTGAAAGTCAGCTACGATCCGTCAATCAATATTGGTTATGTCTTTCTGGCGAACCTCATCGCCAATGCGTTCTTCATTTTGTACTTTCTAAAAACACTTGTGGCGTGGCGGCCGGCTTTTGATAATAATATTTCACCTGAAATGCTGCATTATGCCTATCCCGTTATGCTTACTGGCGTGGCAGGCATGACCAACGAAATGTTCTCGCGATTATCCCTGGATTGGTGGCTACCAACTGATTTTTATAAACCGATTTCAAACCAGGCAGCAGTGGGTGTTTTTGGTGCCTGCTATAAGTTCGCAGTACTTATGAACCTTGGCATTCAGGCCTTCCGCTATGCCGCAGAGCCCTTTTTCTTTTCGCAGGCGGCCGACAAGAATTCTCCTGTTCTCTTTGCCAAGGTCAATCACTACTTTGTTATAGTTGGTTGCATTGTCTTCTTGGGAATCAGCATCAATCTGGATGTTTTCCAATTGTTGATAGGTACTGATTTCAGATCAGGGATTTCTATTGTGCCTATTCTCTTAATGGCGTATTTGTTATTGGGCGTTTACTATAATTTCAGCGTGTGGTTCAAATTGACCGACAAAACTTATTATGGCACACTGATTACTGTTGGCGGTGCTGCGCTTACGATTGGAGCAAATTTTTTGTTAATCCCAATTATGGGTTACACCGGCAGCAGCTGGGCGGCTCTGCTGTGTTATGCATTTATGGCGGGATGTTGTTATTTTCTCGGCCAGAGGCATTTCCCAATTCCCTACCGAATGGGGATAAGTTTCATTTATCTGGCTAGCACCGTAGTAATTACATATGCTGTGCTGGCCACCACCCTGCCCAACCAATGGATCGCTTCGATTTTCCATGGATTTGTAATCATTTGTTTTGTGGGTGCTATCTACCTTCTTGAGCGCAGAGGACTTAAAAGCGCAATAGTTGATCAACGTTGACGAGTTAACGGTAAAATCAACTAATTTTGAAGACTAACTAACTGAGTAAGATTCCATTGACACGTTTTCTTGAGAAATTAGCCATTTTAAGCTTCCTTGTCACTGTTTGCCACTTTACCTCGCACGGTCAGCGGGAAAGGAAAAAGAAAATGGAGACGGTAAACTCTCCTTCCGTAAGGCTAAGTGAAGCCGAGGCAGTATTTATTGAGGGTGAGAAGTTTTTCATTCTGGAAGACTATTCTAAAGCACTTCTCTATTTTTCAAGGGCTGCAGAATTAAATCCCAATAGTCCGACCATTTTTTACAAACTCGCAGAGGTCCTCTCTAAAAGCAGCAAGGATGAAGATCTCAAGCGTGCGCTTCTTCATATTGAACGCACCTTAAAGTTGGACAACAAAAACAAATATTATTACCTGCTGGCATCAAACCTCTATAGAAGCCTTGGTCAGTTCTCCAAGTCTGCAGAAACATTGGAAACAATGATTAAAGAAGTCCCCGAAACGGAGGAGTACTTATACGAATTAGCGACAATCTATCAGTTTGATAAGAAGGACGCAGAGGCACTAAAGGTGTATGACAGAGCCGAAAACATATTGGGCATCAACGAAGTCTCGTCACTTCAAAAACAACGGATTTATTTTGATCAGGGCAAAGTAGCGGAAGCCATTGGAGAGGTCGAAAGATTGGTGCAGGTTTTTCCTGACGAAGAGCGTTACATACTTGCCTTGGCCGAGCTATTAAATCAGAATAAGCAAACAGCAAAAGCGATTACTAAAGTGGAGGACTTTTTGAAAGATAATCCCGAAGCGCCCAGTTCCCGTCTGGTGCTGAGCGGGTTGTATCGTGATATAGGTCAAGAGAAAAAATCAAAAGACTTGGTCATTGGCTTATTGGATGATCCGTTGGCGCCATTGTCAAGCAAATTGATATTGGTAGGCACTTATAGCGCTGAAATTAGTCAGAACAAAGGTAGAGGTGTCCAGAATAAAGACGTAGAAGATTTTGTCCTGACATTATTTGCAAAATTAGAGCAAGCTTATCCTACCGAAACAGAAGTGCAGGTTTTGGGAGGAGATCTTTTTTTGACATTGGAGAGAAACGAACAAGCAAAAGAACACTATCTAAAGGCTGTGCGTGGCGGTGCAAGCAGCTTCGAGCCGTGGCAAAACCTTCTGTTTCTCGAAACACAGTCCAACCAATTTGATAGTGTCATCGTTCACACAGAAGAGGCGCTTGAGTTGTTTCCCAATCAAGCCATGGTCTATTACTTTAATGGATATGCACACTTACGTCAAAAGTCTTATCGCGAAGCCACCATTGCCTTGGAACAAGCCAAAAAATTGGCAGCCAAGGACGTAAACTTAGTGGCAGAAATGAACAGTATGCTGGGCGATGCGTATGAGGCATTAAAGGAATACGACAAGTCAGCAAGGTCATATGAGGAGGCACTTGCAATTAATCCAATGAATGATATTGTATTGAATAACTATAGCTATTATTTATCGCTGCGAAAGGCTGATTTAGAAAAGGCCGAGAAAATGTCAACACAGCTAATAAAAAACCAGCCTGACAATGCCGCCTATTTAGATACACATGCCTGGGTATTATACCAGCGTGGCAAATTCAAAGAGGCGAGAAAAGTGATGGAGAAGGCAATTGCTACTGGCAATGGATCGGCTATTCACTTTGAACACTATGGTGATATCTTGTTCCAACTGGGCGACAGCAACGGTGCCGTGCTTCAGTGGAGAAAGGCAAAATCAATGGATAGCTCCAATGAAATGATTGATAAAAAAATTGCCAATCGAAAAATTTTTTAAGCGCATGTTCAGGCACAACTTTCATTTTGGATCAGCATTTGCAAATTTACTTCGTGTTGCTGGCTGTCTGGCAATGCTGCTACTACCTGGTGCATGTAGCAAAAGAATTGTTCCCTCATTACCGCCTCCGGCTGCCTCCATCGAAATACAAGAAATTGACTTTGAATATTTACATGGGAAGGCGCGCTTAAATTTTCGCGACAATACAAAGGAGCGCGAGGTAAAAGCGAACATCCGCATTCGAAAAGATAGCGTGATTTGGATGACCTTTTCTGTGATAGGTGTTCAGGGCGGAAAAGCATTGATCAATAAAGATTCGATTACCATTGTCAGCACGGTGGATAAGGAGTATTACGTTTTTGATTACCCGGAATTGTCCAGACGTTTTAATTTTAAGATCGACTTTCAGGTAATTCAATCGGCCATGCTGGGGAATCTTATAATGACGAAAGGTGCTTCGGATGAAATCAATGTGGAAGAAAAGTATAACAGACTGAATCAGAAACAGGGATCGATTACTATCAAAAACCTGATTAATAAGGAATCAAAAAAATTGGAGTTGGTGGAATTGTCTGAAACGAGTACAGGCAATATGATTCGCCTCGACTATTCTGATTTCCAGCCGGTAGGTGACAAGCTTTTCCCTTTCAAAGGAGTTATCGAACTGCTCTACAAGTCACAAAAAGGTGTAGTGAATAACACGATCGTTTTCGAGTACAGCAAAGCGGAAGTCGGTGATAAAGAGCTTCGGTTCCCTTTCAACATCCCCAAGCGATATGATCGTAGGTAGAAGATGCTTTCTGCTGGCTGTATTGCTGCTGCTGTCTGCAGTTGCCTTTTCACAAAAATCTAAATCGCAGCTGCAACGGGAGAAACAAGAGAACCTTGCAAAAATTAGAGAAACCGAAAAAATTCTCAGCGAGACAACCGTTGAAAAAAAGAATTCCATCGGTGAACTGAGCGCCCTAAATAAACGAATAGAACAGCAAGAAGTACTGATGACCTCTATTCAATCTGAGGTGAATCTCTTGGAATTTGACATCAGTGAGAATAATGAAATCATTGGAGCTCTGGAAAAAGATGTTGACAAGCTAAAGCAAGAGTATGCTGCGATGGTTTTTGCTGCACAGAAAGCGAGCGGCAAAGTAGACCGCCTCACCTTTTTATTTTCAGCACAGTCGTTCGACCAATTATTGATGAGACTTAAGTACATGGAGCAATACGGAAAGGCGCGACAAGAACAAGCAGAGGCCATCGCAAAGGTTCAACAGATACTCTCTGAACAGATCCGGCTAATCGAAATCAAAAAGAGTGAGAAAGAAATGTTGTTGGCCGAAGAGGAAAAAGAAAGCAAACAGCTGACCGGGTTAAAAACGAAGAAGAAGACGCTCGTTCGCAGCCTTGAGAAAGAAGAGAAAAGATTGAAACGGGATTTAGTAGAAACTAAAAAAGCAATTGCTGAGCTAGATAATTTGATCGCTAGAATTATCAAAGAAGAAATGGAACGCGCGGCAGCTGAGGCAAAGCGGTTGCGTGAGTTAAAAGCAAAAGCAAATAAAAAAGCGGAAGAAGTGAAAGAAGAAGAGGATGCTGATGCCTCCATTGCCCTGTCGGCTTCTTTTGAGGAAAACAAAATGAAATTTCCGTGGCCGGCTAGTGGTTTTGTTTCGCAACGCTTTGGACGGCAAATGCATCCAACACTTAAAGGAATCGAAATTGAGAATAATGGAATAAATATTCAAACCAAACAGGGCGAGCCTGTGAGAGCCATTTTCAATGGTGAAGTAAAGAAAGTCTCCTTTTTCCCCGGAATAGGTACAGCTGTGATTATAAGCCACGGAGAATTTTTTACGATTTATGCTGGATTGAAAGATGTAACAGTAAGGATGGGACAAAGAGTTAGCCTGAATACAGAGGTCGGAAAGGTAATATCGAACAGTGAAGGCTATTCCGAACTTCGATTTATGATTTTTAAGAACACATCTGCCCTCGATCCCCAGAAATGGCTCAAAAATTAGACAAAGAAAAAGGCGGGCTCCTCAGCCCGCCTCACCCCAAAACCACCCCGATCAATCGGGGTGTACCCCACAAACCCAACACACTTCCTTTATTTTCTTAAGCGACTACTTCGCTGTTTGGTACATTAACGAATTCAAACTCTACTTCGTTCTTCATTTCAACAAAAATCACCGAGTCCTTGTTCACCTTTCCCGCCAAAATTTGTTTGGAGAGCTCGTTAAGTATTTCGCGTTGTATCACTCTCTTCAATGGCCGTGCTCCAAATTGAGGATCGTAGCCAAGTTTTGCCAATCTGTTCAACGCTTGTTCTGAAATTTGCAGTTTTATACCCACTTCCGTTAAACGTTTTTGGATTTCCTGAAATTGTATGCCCACAATCTTTTTTATATCTGTTTTTGTGAGCGGTCTGAACATAATCGTTTCATCGATTCGATTCAAAAATTCCGGTCTTACTGATTTTTTAAGTAGTTCCAAAACTTGCTCTTTCGTCTCTTCGATCACCTCAAAATAATTGGCATCAGTGATCTTTTCGAAGTTCTCCTGAATAATCATCGATCCAATATTTGTTGTTAGTATGATTATTGTGTTCTTAAAGTTAGCTGTTCTGCCTTTATTGTCGGTGAGGCGACCATCATCCAGTACTTGTAGTAAAATATTGAACACGTCCGGATGCGCCTTTTCTATTTCATCCAACAAAATGACAGAATATGGTTTCCTTCGCACCGCTTCCGTTAATTGTCCACCTTCATCGTAACCCACATATCCGGGCGGTGCTCCAATCAACCGACTCACGCTATGCTTTTCTTGATACTCGCTCATATCAATTCTCACCATTGCATTGTCGTCATTGAACAGATAATCGGCTAATGCTTTGGATAATTCGGTCTTACCCACACCAGTTGTACCCATAAAAATATACGAACCAATAGGTCGTTTTGGATCTTGCAACCCGGCACGGCTTCTGCGCACCGCATCACTCAGTGCTTTAATGGCTTCTTCTTGTCCCGCAACTCGCTTACTCAATTCTTCTTCAAGGTTCAGCAACTTTTCGCGTTCGCTCTGCAGCATTCGCGCAACGGGAATGCCTGTCCACTTCGCTACAATCTCAGCAATATCTTCGCTATCGACTTCTTCTTTCATCAGAGAATGTTCTCCCTGCATGGCTTTCATTTTTGCTTCCAAATTCGTTAATCGCTTTTCGGCTTCGGTAACTTTCCCATAACGGATCTCTGCCACTTTTCCATAGTCGCCCGCTTTCTCAGCTTGCTCAGCTTCAAATTTTAATTTATCCATCGCCTCCTTTTCCCACCGAATTCCCTGCACTACTTCTTTCTCACTTTCCCATCTTGCTTTTAGTGAGTTCCTTGTTTCGGAAAGCTCGGCAATGTCCTTGCTGAGAACCGCTTCTTTATCTTTATTTTTTTCTCTTCGAATCGCCTCTCGCTCGATTTCTAACTGCATGATCTTCCGATTTAATTCATCGAGTTCCTCAGGCAATGAATCCATTTCCAGACGAAGTTTGGATGCCGCCTCGTCCATCAGGTCGATCGCCTTGTCGGGAAGAAATCGATCGGAAATATAGCGACTCGATAACTCCACAGCCGAGATTACCGCATCATCTTTAATGCGAACACCATGATGTAACTCATATTTGTCCTTAATTCCTCTAAGAATAGAAATTGAATCTTCGATGGTGGGCTCATCCACCATTACTGCCTGGAACCTTCGTTCTAGTGCCTTATCTTTCTCAATGTACTTTTGATATTCTTTCAACGTAGTTGCGCCAATGGCGTGAAGTTCACCTCTTGCGAGAGCAGGCTTTAACAGGTTAGCTGCATCCATTGCGCCCTCACCTCCGCCCGCTCCGATCAACGTATGAATTTCATCAATAAACAGAATGATCTCTCCATCGGAATCAGTCACTTCTTTGATGACTGCTTTTAGCCTTTCTTCAAATTCGCCTTTGTATTTCGCACCTGCCACCAGTAGACCCATGTCCAGTGAGACAAGAATTTTTGTTTTTAGATTTTCCGGCACATCTCCGTTCACAATTCGTTGTGCCATTCCTTCTACGATAGCTGTTTTTCCAACGCCTGGCTCGCCCAAAAGAATCGGATTGTTTTTTGTTCTGCGGGCTAAAATTTGGAGCACTCGCCTGATCTCTTCATCGCGGCCAATCACAGGGTCAATCTTTCCCTTCTTGGCTAGATCGTTCAAATTTTTTGAGTAACGTTCCAGTGACTTATACTTTGCTTCTGCATTTTGGTCTTTTACGCTCGCGCCACCGCGTAATTCTTTGATGGCTTTGAGCAGGGCAGTACGGTCAAACCCCACATCTTTCATTAAAGTAGCCACTTTGTCTTTTGTGGCAAGAAGAGCAAGCAGCAAGTGTTCTACCGCGATAAATTCATCTTTGAATTCACGCAGTTCTTTTTCAGCATTTTGAAGTACCGTATTGCTGGTGTTTGATAAATAGGATTGCTGCCCGGAAACTTTTGGATAGGAGTTGACAATTTCCTCGAGCTTAGTTTCGAGTATCTGTCCATTAATATTGAGCTTCTTAAAAAGATAGTTCGAAACATTCTCATCGGTTTCCAAAATAGCTTTAAACAAATGTCCCGGCTCGATAGACTGCTGTTGCAAACCCGAAGCAATCTCTGCTGACTTCTGGAGAGCTTCCTGAGATTTTATGGTGAATTTGTCGAGGTTCATAGTATTCGGTTTTTTATGTTCTACCATCAAAATATCATCCATCTCAAATACTGAGTGGATTTCAGAAAAAATGACATTAAAAAGGAGCTAATTCGTTTAGGGTCGGCCAAAATGGCTTAGAATAAACCCAAACTATGCATTAGGAATGCATAGTTTGCCCAGGGGGTTGACGAATACTGACGGTACCGTCAGTATTGTCAAGGTTAAACCTCGTGACGCTTGCGGTCAGAGTCAGACATTTATCGTCTGACCTGACAATGAAAAT
>JADBYK010000088.1 GCA_020403045.1 Cytophagales bacterium | reverse complement strand
CTCTTCCTCTGGTATTTTTACACCCGTACCTTGGTTCAGCAAGGAGGAATTTGTACAATTTATTTCAGACATAACCGGAGAGATGTTTGGCACCATTCCCGCTTTGCCGGAAAAAGTTATAGTAGGCTCTTCGACAATTTTAGAATATGATATTTACCAATGGATCCCTAATGCGAAGCGAGTGATATTGAAATTGAAAGGCACTTGGAAAGAAGGATCCAGATTTTCGTTAGCTGTGCAGCAGGATGGGGATACACTCTCATCGCTGGTGTATCGGCAAGGGCTCGAAGTTGGGTGGGAGAAACCAAGTTTGTCTGCAGCATTATTCCAATTCTTTTCGTCCGTCACCGGATTAAACATAGGGTTCACAACTCGCTCGAAGGTTATTAAGTTCGGAAGGGTGCAGGTATCGAAAGGGCCGCTGCTGCGCCTAAGAATGGAATGGGCTGAGACCACAGAGAAATTCACTAATTCCCAGGATAGCTATACGCAAAAGGAATCACCAGTAGTAGCCGAACTTTTTACTGAAGGAGTATCGCAAAGTCAGTACACCTATTACAGGACGGCCGCTGCTAACATCAGCATAATGAGTTTAAGGCTATACCATGATTTTCTTGCTTCACCACAGCTTTATACTCATTTTGTTTATGGCATGATGCACGGAAAAGTCGCCCGAATAAGGTACGAAGAAGACAAAGCCACCATTGCATTAGGAAGTGATGAAACCATAAGGGCAGCCGTTATCATGTTGAACGTGAACCCGGACAGTCGCGACTACAGCGTTCATAAAGTGTCTAAAAATAAAAAATCTGTCGGAGCCTCAAACATTAGATCAATTTCTTTGGACAAGACACCGGAATGGTACTATTTCTATTATGATCCTAACCTTTCCACACAGGATTTAAATCTATACTTACAATCGCTAGCCTGCTTATTTGCAGGAATGGGGACATGATAGGCTCGTGCGCTGCCTTCGTTGGTGTTCTCCCAACACTACTTCTTCACAATCGGCAACCGCACCACCGAAGGATATTTCTTCGAATGATGGATTTGAGTATGCGCTACTACCCCCACCGATTCGTCAAAGTTGTTTCCACCTGTATTCAGATTGCGCTCAAAGCGGGGAAAGTTACTACCCGCCACTTCAATGCGCACCCGATGCCCGGCTGCAAAAAAATTGCTGGTGGACATCGGTGACAACTTCACTTTATACACGTTTCCTTTTTCCATCCATACTTCTTTCTCGTACCCCTCGCGATAGCGCACGCGTTGAATGGTTTCATCCAGGTTGTAGGCTTTGCCATCGGGATATACATCAATCAGTTTGATGGTAACATCTGTGTCTTTTACATCCGATGAGAGATACAGCGTGGACTCAATAAATCCACTCACTTCCATTCCTTCTTTTAGCGGCTCTGAAGTATACACCAGCATATCATCGCGCAATTCCATTTGCGATTGATCAAACGCTCCTCCGGTTACGGCATTTCCCGTGCAACACACGTTTCCTCCATAGGAAGAAACCGGGTTGGCCGGATCATAGGAGAAAGCATCCGGCTTGTCGCTGGACGGAATCTTCGCCACCAATTTACCATTGCCATTGCTGGTATTCGCTTTGCCTTCGCTGCTCAAAAAGTAATCGGTCATCACCGCCTTGGCAGGTGGCCATGTCTCAGACGTTTGCCAGGTGTTGCTTCCCATGGTAAAGTACTTCACCCGCGCAGTGTTTTTCTTGAAATCATTCGCTTCTCCTTTTAACAGCATGTCAAACCAACCCCACGTGAGTTCATCGTAATTCAATCGGGCATCGCCCATGCTGCGCTCTCCCACCACGGTGTTTTCGGTGGCGCGTTTGTACGCACAATGCAGCGTGGGGGCAATCACCAAATATTGATTGTCGGCTATTTCCTTATTTGGATTTTTGCGCATCTGATTGAATAAAGTCAGGTTAGGGCTAGCTGATACATCGTACCACGAAACAAACCAGTAGGCCGGTACATTCATTGGCATGGTGTCATGATAGAGTCCCCCTTTGAACCAGGCGGGATCATTGGGCTTGCGCCTGATCATGTCTTCGTAAATTCCTTTTTGACCGTTTACATTTTTGATGATGTCTTGTACGGGCAAATGTCGCAGCGCCTGTGCCCAATCTACTTTAGGCATTTCGGTAGCCATGTCGTAAAAGCGCTGCACGCGTACTAAATCTGCTTGCGTAATATCTTTTGGGAAGGTGGGACGAAATGCATCGTTCTGTGTTCCATATAACCAAGACGTGAATAACATTTGTTGGGCGCCTCCGCGAAACCAATTTCCTTGCTCATAAAATTCTCCTACCCTACCCACACCTGCACCAAAGCCTTGTGCCACCATAGCGGCCAGGGCCGGATGGTTGAGGGAGGCAACCGCCATCTGCCATTCTGCAGTAGAGGAACAACCGATCACACCAATTTTTCCATTCGACCAGGATTGTTTCGACATCCACTCAAAGGCATCATAGCCATCTGTTGTGGGTGTGCCCAGAATGTCCCATTGCCCTTCGGAGAAAAATCTTCCGCGTTCATTTTGTACAACATAGGCATAGCCGCGCTGCACAGCATCATACGCAGCTTCTAATCCACGGGTGCGCATTTCACCATCGCCCCACGTATTAAAATTGTACGGTGTTCTCGAAAAAACGATCGGCACTTTTGCATCGCCCTTGGGTCGGTAAATGTCGGTGGCCAACTTTACTCCATCGCGCATGGGCATCATCACCTTTTGATCGATGACGGCAATGGCTTCTAATTTTTTGTAGATGTCATTCAATTGTTGCGACCAACCTAAATTGAAGGTAGCAACGAACAGGAGAAGCAGGCAGATTTTTCTCATAAGGAGGTAGGGTTATGGAATTTGTATTGAAGGTAGAGGATTAATTGACAATTGACAATGAATAAACGACAATAGGTGATTTTCTTTAAAAGATGTTGAATGCAATACCGTGCAAAAAGTTAATTGTTGGGAAACAGATACATTACAGAATGTTTGCAACGCGCTTCATTTTTGAATATCGAGTACTGTGTGACATTTTACTATATTCACCGTCATTGTAAATTAAGTCATACTACTATGAATGATCAGCAAAAAGAGTTGGTAAGAACAGCCCGGATAACAGGGGTTTGGTATTTAGCTTTGGCTATTTCCGGTGTGGTTGGTTTTCTTTTGTTGCACCCGCAGATATATGTATCCGATGATTTGCCTCAAACAGTTGCCAACTTAACTGAGCACGAAACGATTGCACGGTTGCGCCTTTTGTTTGAGTTCGCAATCGTGATATCGCAAGCCCTGGCTGCTGTTTATTTCTTTAAGCTATTTAAAGACATCAATCATTTTGCGTCATGGGCATTGGCAGCTTGGGGCACAATGAATGCTGGCGTGATTATGATCAGTGCGATAGCTATGGGTGGGGCAATCAACGTGGCAAACACTACATTGGTGGTAAGTGACAAGCTAATTTTGATTCAAATTTTTGTCCAGATAATTAAAAATGCCTGGGGTGTGGGTAGTCTTTTCTTTGGGCTATGGCTTATTCCTATGGGATATATTGTAATGAGTTCGCAACGGATGCCCGTATGGCTTGGTCGCACCTTGATAATAGGCGGTGCAGGCTACATCGCTAGTGCCTTTCTAAGTTATGCCGGCTTGCGCTTTTCGTGGATTGATTTGTTAACAGTACCCGCAACCGTTGGTGAATTCTGGATAATCTGCTACCTTTTTATTTTTGGAATACGTCCACAGCAATCCCCGGTAACTTTCCCGCTGGAATAACTTCTAAAGAAAGCACGTAAAGAATACATAGTTGTCCCTTAAAAAGCTTAAAGGGTTAAGATTAATGAGAATATGAATTGATTTTGGTTGAAAAAATCTGCAAGAAAGTAGAACTTTATGTCGAAAACCTTGCAGATTTTTATGCTCTCTACAAAAGCCTCTCCATCT
>JADBYK010000087.1 GCA_020403045.1 Cytophagales bacterium | reverse complement strand
TGGAGAGGCTTTTGTAGAGAGCATAAAAATCTGCAAGGTTTTCGACATAAAGTTC
This sequence comes from Cytophagales bacterium, assembly GCA_020403045.1. GTDB lineage: Bacteria > Bacteroidota > Bacteroidia > Cytophagales > Cyclobacteriaceae > ELB16-189. Next base: position 6,795 of record JADBYK010000087.1, on the reverse strand, counting down.
TACTTTCTTGCAGATTTTTTCAACCAAAATCAATTCATATTCTCATTAATCTTAACCCTTTAAGCTTTTTAAGGGACAACTAAATTAGAAAAAGAAGTGCTCGAAGCGCTTCACAAGAACAAGCTCATTTCTGACGATGTTGACGAAACGATAGATGAAACGTTGACCTATGGTCAACGACTGGCCGACAAAATCGCTTCCTTCGGTGGAAGTTGGACATTTATCATTTTCTTTTTCTGTATTTTGTTCGGCTGGATTGGTCTCAACCTTTATTTTTTCAGTAAACCATTCGATCCTTTCCCCTTTATTTTACTGAACCTTATTCTTTCTTGCCTCGCAGCTCTACAGGCACCGGTGATCATGATGAGCCAAAATCGGCAGGAAGAAAAAGACCGAGAACGCTCCAAACATGACTATCAGGTGAATCTAAAAGCTGAGCTCGAAATCCGAATGCTTCATGAAAAAATAGATCATTTGATACTTCACCAACAACAGCGATTATTTGAAATTCAAAAAATTCAAATAGAAATGCTGAGCGAGATCACCAAACAACTGGATTCAAAAGTAAACCAGTAACTCTTTGTTTGGACTCCACAAAAGCTACGCTGTGATCGCTTTTAGAATATCATGCTGCGTAATAATATGCGCGCGTTCGTGTTCATCTCGAACCAACAATGCTTTATTATTTCTATTCAATAGCGATGACAAAACATCAAGAGTACTATCCAACGCAACTACCTGCATCGGCTTGTCCATTATTTCCCCCACTGATTTATCCTTCAATCCAGGATCATAGATAATTTTCTCGATTAAGCTGGTTGTTGTAACGCTGCCTACAAATTCTTTTCCCTCCGTCACCGGCATTTGATCAACGCCTTCTTTATTCATTATTTTAATGGCTTCGCCAATCGTGGAACTTTTTGTTACCGTTAACAAAGCATCTTTTCCATTTCTTCCGGCAATGATTTCCCGCGCGGTGCCGTAAGTGCGCTCTTCTAAAAACCCATGATCCTTCATCCACATGTCATTGTACACCTTTCCCAAGTAGCGGGTACCGTGGTCTGGAAGAAGCACCACCATCATATCCTCTTTTTTTAAATGCTCTCTGGCATATTCCATCGCACCATGTAGTGCCGACCCACAACTCCATCCACCAAAAATTCCCTCCTCGCGTGATAGCCTACGCGCCATAATCGCACCGTCTTTATCCGTGACTTTAATAAACTGATCAATGACATCAAAATCAACATTCTTTGGCAGGATATCTTCTCCAAAACCTTCTGTGAGGTAGGGATAGATTTCATTCTTGTCAAAAATGCCCGTCTCTTTATATTTCTTAAAAACAGAGCCATATGTATCGATGCCTATTGCCTTGATGTTTGGATTTTGTTCTTTTAAATATTTGGCAGTACCACACATTGATCCGCCCGTTCCTACTGTCGCCACATAGTGCGTGATCTTCCCACCCGTCTGCCTCCAAATCTCAGGGCCAGTCGTTTCATAGTGTGCTTTTGCATTGGACGGGTTGTCATATTGATTGGGATAGATCGAATTCGGAATTTCTTTGTTTAGTTTCCTGGCTACAGAATAATAGCTGCGTGGATCTTCCGGTTCCACATTTGTAGGGCACACAATTACTTCAGCACCTACGGCTCTCAAAATATTTATTTTTTCTTGCGATTGTTTATCCGCCATTGTAAAAATGCACTTGTACCCTTTCGCTACGGCCGTAAGCGCCAACCCCATGCCCGTGTTGCCTGATGTTCCTTCAATGATTGTTCCTCCCGGTTTTAACAACCCAGCCTTCTCAGCATCTTCCACCATCTTCAACGCCATTCTGTCTTTGGTTGAATTCCCGGGATTGAAATACTCCACCTTTGCCAACACGCTTCCGTTAATGCCTTTGGGGATTTTATGTAAACGAACGATGGGTGTATTGCCAATCGTTTCGATGATGGAGTTGTATATCATAGCTTCAACAATTTATCGCGGTTGCAAAAATAACATTTCAGACGGGAAAGCTAACGTTTATTAGGAGCGTAAAATTAGTAGAAAAGGTGGGGCTTCGTGGCTTTAACCCAGATTATGCAATGCTGACGGTACTGTCAGCATTGCATAATTGACGAATGAAAATCAACGATTTAGCCCCAAGTAAGAAAAACAAGTTGGTGATTTTCATTGTCAGGTCAGACGATAAATGTCTGACTCTGACCGAAAGCGTCACGAGGTTTAACCTTGACATCCGCCTCAGGCGGATCGTCAACCTCCTGGGCAAACTATGCATTCCTAATGCATAGTTTGGGATAAAGTCAAAAAGCAGATAATTTTTTATTGTGCAAAATGGTCTTCCAACGGTTATTTTCTTTGGATTAATCAAAGACACGGCTATCTTTGCGCCTCTTAAAAAGGATGGTCTGGTAGTTCAGCTGGTTAGAATGCCTGCCTGTCACGCAGGAGGTCGCGGGTTCGAGTCCCGTCCAGACCGCCAAAAAGCCTCAAATCTAAAGATTTGGGGCTTTTTTTGTTTTTCGTAGAGCCAACTTTCTCGGATATTCTCAGCAGTAAAACTCATCTAATGCTTTACTTCCGCATTCAAATCGATAATTTCTTTCAAAGAGTCTAGCGCAATTTTTTCTGATTCCTCCACCTTTCCATCCGCGTTAATCACGTCATACATATCGGTATATACTTTATACTTCTGTACAAATTTAATGTGATCAAACTTTTTGAAGGTACCGCGTATGATATCCATTACGTCACTGTGCGGCAATGTCTTGTAATGTAGTAAGGCGGCATCAAACTTCTGCTTTGGGTTCGTCTCGGTCGGAAATAGCTTTGCCATCTTACCAAGGATTACTTCCTCTTCAGCCGGATGTAAATAGTTATCGGCTAAAGCCATGTGGATATACAGAAACAGAACAAAGTCTTGAAAATTGTTGTGGATGACCATAGTGGGTTCGAGTTTTTATAAATGCAAGTTAATCAAAAACACAATTGATTGAGCAATTGAAGCTGAATTCAAAAAAAGAACCCTTTCCAACTTGTTGGAAAGGGTTCAATGAACTTATTTTTATCAAAATTACATCATTCCGCCCATTCCGCCACCATGTGGCATTGCAGGCGCTTCTTTCTCCTCAGCGATGTCAGAAACGACTGCTTCAGTAGTAAGCAACAAGCCGGCAATAGAAGCTGCATTCTCCAGTGCAAGACGAGCTACCTTCGTAGGGTCTATGATACCTGCGCTAAAGAAGTCTTCAAACTTGTTTTCTCCTGCATTGTAACCGAAGTCTTTTTTGCCTTCTTTCACTTTGTTTACAATCACCGAGCCTTCTTGTCCTGCATTCTCAGCAATGGTCCTTAAAGGTGACTCTAGTGCCAGGCGAATGATGTTTACGCCAGTAGCTTGGTCATCGTTGTCGGTCGCTACGTTTTTCAACGCCTCAATGGCGCGAATGTATGCAACACCACCACCAGGGATAATACCTTCCTGAACCGCAGCACGTGTAGCATGCAATGCATCGTCCACGCGATCTTTCTTTTCTTTCATTTCCACTTCGGTAGCCGCACCAATGTATAGTATGGCAACGCCACCGGAAATCTTTGCCAAACGCTCTTGCAACTTTTCCTTGTCGTAGTCTGAAGTAGTGACTTCAATCTGCGCCTTGATTTGATTTACACGACCTGTGATTTCTGACTTCTTGCCAGCACCATTTACAATAGTCGTGTTGTCTTTATCGATGTTTATCTTCTCTGCTTTTCCAAGATACTCTAACTTAGCATCTTCTAGCTTCATTCCCGTCTCTTCGCTGATTACTTTGCCACCGGTTAAGATTGCAATGTCTTCGAGCATCGCTTTTCTACGATCGCCAAAACCCGGAGCCTTTACAGCAGCCACACGAAGGGCACCGCGAATCTTGTTCACTACCAGTGTAGCAAGGGCTTCGCCTTCCACTTCTTCGGCAATGATCAAAAGAGGCTTTCCTGTTTGAGCTGTCGCCTCCAAAATCGGAAGGAGCTCTTTCATAGATGATACTTTCTTGTCGTAGATCAAAATGTAAGGGCTATCTAAGTCCACTTCCATTTTCTCTGTGTTTGTCACGAAATAAGGTGACAAATAACCTCGATCGAATTGCATACCTTCTACCGTCTTTACTTCGGTTTCAGTCCCTTTTGCTTCTTCTACCGTGATCACTCCGTCTTTGCCTACTTTCTCCATCGCAGTAGCAATCATCTTTCCAATTTCATGATCGTTGTTGGATGAAATGGTAGCTACCTGTGTGATTTCATGAGAACCTTTGATTGGCTTAGATTGTTTTTTCAGACTTTCTACAACCGCTTCTACAGCTTTGTCAATACCGCGCTTCAAATCCATTGGATTGGCACCGGAAGCTACGTTCTTTATACCATGTCCATAGATAGATTGAGCCAATACGGTGGCTGTGGTAGTTCCATCACCAGCTGCATCAGCGGTTTTTGAAGCTACTTCTTTCACGAGTTGAGCACCCATGTTTTCAATCGCATCTTTCAATTCAATATCTTTAGCTACTGACACACCGTCTTTGGTTACGGTGGGGGAGCCGAATTTCTTGTCAAGGATCACATTGCGTCCTTTCGGCCCTAGCGTCACTTTTACTGCATTCGCTAATTTGTCCACGCCTTTTTTGATTCTATCGCGTGCTGCTGTGTCAAATGTTATTTCTTTTGCCATAATAGTATATCTTGTTTAGTAGTGATTGTGAATTAAATAGTGCCGAATATATCGGAGTTACGCATGATCAAATACTCTTTTCCATCAATAGTGATTTCAGTACCTGAATACTTTCCGTAAAGTACTTTATCGCCCACTTTAACAGTAACGGGTTTGTCCTTCAATCCATCGCCAATGGCAATTACTTTTCCTTGTTGTGGTTTTTCTTTGGCTGTATCCGGGATATAAAGCCCTGAAGCAGTCTTTACTTCTGCGGCAGAGGCTTCTACCAGCACGCGATCTTCATTAGGTTTGAAATTGATTTTTGCCATATCTATTTTAGTTGTTTAGTTGTGAATGTGACTTATAGTCGCTCTGGGGGTAGCTACTATTATGCCAGAGGTGTTTGGCGGTTTTTTTTGACACTATTACTCTAAAGCGGCTGCAAATGAGGATATTTTTGACAGAATCGGTATCGAAAAATGGAATTATTGGCAGATTGGCAGGAAAAAAAATTAGCGGAACTTAGATTACGTTGTTTAGCAACCCATTTATACCCAGTTTTTGGGTCGCTGGATTAATAACGTGATGCCCATAAACTTAATGCAGCCTTCCAAGACGAAGGCAGCCTTTAATCAAAAAACAAAGAATAGAGTTTTTTCAAAAGGACTTATCCAGACTAAGATAGGTAACCTATTTCTTAGTGCTATCCGCTGCAGGTGCAGCCTTTTTAATATCAATTCCAGGAGCCGCCTGTTGCTCTTTTGCTCGCTCTAAAATTTCGTCTGTTGCCACACTTGTACTTGGTGCTGTAAAATTAGTCGCCAGTGAGAAAACCATGATGGCAATCGCAAAACCCCAGGTAAGACGCTCTAAAACATCACCCGTTTTTTTGACACCAATCAGATTACTTGCGCCCGACCCGCCAAATTGGCTAGATAAACCTCCACCTTTGGAGTTTTGAGCTAATACCACCAGAACTAACAACACTGCGCAAACAATTGCCAGAATAATGAATAACGTATACCACATAACTTATTTTTTCAGCTCTTCAATTCGGGCTGCAAAGTAAGCCTTTTTTTGTGGAAACTTCCAAATCAACTTTTTGAGCATTTCAACTGCCTTCTCCGTTTTTCCTTGCTTGAGTAGAATTTCCACGAGGGTTTCAGAAACGATATGTGTCTCTAGCAACTCAATTTTTTCGGTCAAATCGGTTGGTTCGGGCACGGGCTTGAGCTTATTAATAGTGGGTTGAGTTTTGATAAATTGGTCGATGATTTGTGTTTGTTCGCTATGCTTTACATCTTCTGCGATGATCTGCTGCTTCGAGCTTTTTATTTGTTCGATGAGTTCTGTCTCTATTAACTCTACCCTTTCAATGGAGGGTAGCGCTGAGCCAGTGGATAGCTGATGAGCCCCATTTTCTAGTTGCGCGACCACCTCTTCAAACCGATGCATGGATTTAGAGAGCTGTTCCAAATCGCGTTCCACTTCCTCATAAATATCCGCTGAATGGAAAGCTGCATTTGGTAAGGCAGCCTCTGGCTCAAGTATTGTTGAATGACTGGCTTGGTCGACTGCAGGAGGTTTGGGAAGATCATCGAATGCTTCTTCGAAAATCTCCGCCTGACGTTCAACCCGCGGAGCAGTCATAATAGATTTGAGCACCGCACGATCGGTGGCAAAGATTGCACTCTGACGGAGCGCTTCATCTTTTCCGGGTAGATTTAAATCTTGTTCAACACGCGCTATTAAATGGCGAATGACCTGGCTATAAGGAAACTGGCGTTCTAACTCGATCAGGTAATTGGCATCTTCCTGCAACAGAGTGCTGTAGTTTTGGACGAACCAATAGAATTTTTGTGGATTCACTTAAACCAGAGTTAGGAGGCAATAGTAAATGTAAAGCAAAAACAGAACTAACCAAAATTCAACCCAAACTATGCATTAGGAATGAATAGTTTGCCCAGGGGGTTGACGATCCGCCTGAGGCGGATGTCAAGATTAAACCTCGTGACGCTTTCGGTCAGAGTCAGACATTTATCGTCTGACCTGACAATGAAAATCACCAACTTGGTTTTCTTACTTGGGGCTAAATCGTTGATTTT
>JADBYK010000086.1 GCA_020403045.1 Cytophagales bacterium | reverse complement strand
CAAGTTGGTGATTTTCATTGTCAGGTCAGACGATAAATGTCTGACTCTGACCGAAAGCGTCACGAGGTTTAACCTTGACATCCGCCTCAGGCGGATCGTCAACCCCCTGGGCAAACTATGCATTCCTAATGCATAGTTTGGGTTTAACACACCATAAAGGGTGAGCAAAAGCCGATCATACTTGTTGGTGAGAGTGCCCACTTTGTCTACGCCCAACACCAAGGGTCGAGGTTTCTTTCACGGTTCATTGTCCGCGGAGTCATCGAGGCGGGTGACTTCGCTGCGAAGGAGGTGGAGATTGTTGGTCGGAGACCAACAATAACCAGGGTTATCTGTTCGCCTGATTTATTCTTGCCTTGTCCAATTTTACCGATTTGATGTTTAGGTATTCCCAAAAATGTCTCAATCCTCTCTATCCACTGTTCCGCCAGATGTTTGCGATGGGCAATAATCAATGTCGGTTGCTGTCTGTCGGCAATTACTTTAAGGGCAATGACTGTTTTACCTGAGCCCGGTGGGGCAACAATAATTCCAATGTCTTTTTTTGATACTGCATTGATTACCGATATCTGATACGGTTTCAATTTTGCTTGAAATGAAAATACAACCGAATTAACTCTCCTCCGATTATCAATAAATTCATAATCCAGATTTTCCTCTTTACAGTATCGAACTAACTTTCCGATAAATCCCTTTGGAATTACTAATTCGTGTTCTTTCTCTTCGATAAACTTGAAATATCGTTTGGTACCATAAGTATTTCTGCCTGATTTCTGTTTAATAAAAAACTCTGCATTTGTGAAATTGAATTCCTCCTTTAAAAAATTAGTTAATTTCAGTGACAGTCCGTTACGATTGATATGAATTGAATTTGATAAGTTGATTTGTAGTTTACCAGTAAAAACCTGAACAGTTTTTGTTTCAGCTAATTCATTATATAAATCATCTAATTTCGATTTGGGTACTCGAATGACATTCTTTAATAAATTCGATTGGTCTTGTATTGGCTCTAATGTATTCGGATTGATGAAACAACTGTTACCCTGTTCCCACGATGACTTATGTAATGGTAAGGCTATCAGATTACCTAAACCTTTTCCTGAATGAAAATCCTGATTAGGGAATAGCCTGTCAAATGACCCTTTGTCGAATGGTGAAAAGATTTTTATTTCTTCAAGAATAGAGATGAATATTTTTCTGCATCGCAGTGCCGGATACGGCTGTTCAAAGAATATCCAGACGTGCCCACCTTTGCCAGAGCGTGACCTCTCAAGGTAAGCAGAAATTCCTTTTTCTTTACATGCACTTACAAAAGCCCGGCATTCCTCTTCCCATTTCTCTTCATCAAAGTCAGCGGCAATAAACCATGAACTGTTATCTGTGAGTAAAGGATATACACCAACAAGTTGATCTCCTTTCAGGTGCTTCTCAATTTGAGCATCGGTGAGTGCTAAGTAGGTTTTGTCTTTATAGTTCTGAAATGTTCCGCCTTTTGCTTTATGTGCCCGATAAAAATAAGGATCGAACGAGTGGGCTGGCATGTAACCGCTTTTATTACCTTTTTCCCACCTGATAGCAAATACATCATTCCGGCCTTTAAAAACAGATTTGAATAGCTGAACCTGTTCAGGTAATGAAGGTGAGATCATAGTTGACTTTAGCTGTTTCCATTTCTTGTAGAACCATTGATTCGGCCAATTAAATTTTCTCGACTTCTAAGTTGTGAGCCCAATACGAGCCGATCATGAGCCCATTATGAGGCAATCATGGTGCAATTGGTGCAATTATGGTGCAATTCATAATTCATAGTAAGAACCAGCACCTTTCGTATCAGATGATTTTAAAATGCTCTTTTCAACCAATTCAGTCAAATCTCTTGTTGCGGTCATTCTTGAAACCCCAAATTTTTCCTGATATTCCTTGTTTGTGATTTTTCCATTTTCCAAAACAAATAGAACAGCTTTTACCTGTCTTTCATTCAACCCCATTTTTCTTAACTGCTCTTCCGTAAACCGCTCTTTGAAAAGCGTTATCATAACTCCTCCAAATTCTTCCTTCATTTCCGGTTCGGGAAGTTCGGCTTCTCTGCACGCAGTTATAATTTTTAAAGTTCCACGTCCCCAAGCATCAATGTAACCACCCTTGAAACAGACGTCTGCGATAATCGGGTTTTTTGGTTTTGATGGATGATTCACTCTTAAATCGGCAAAAGTGATTCCTGTTGGTAACGTACCTTCATTCCAAATACTCAATTTATTATCATAGATTCTTATCTGGATCATGGCTCCCATGTAATTCCGGTGAACCAAAGCATTCAATAGCATTTCACGCAGAGCAGCTGCCGGATATTCACCTTTCTCTATTCTCAATAATCCTTCAAAGCTTATGTTTTTAATCAGGAACTTATGCCCGAGTTGCTTAGGTACTTCCTGAAGAAGTTGTATCAAATTACCTTCTTCGGTTTCCTGAAATTTCAAATCATCATCCGTCTTACCAAACCTGCCCATCTTTACTGTTAGGTTGGGATAAAACCTTCCGGGGTCTTTGCCGAATAGAATGAGTGCAGCACGTTTTAGTTTCCCGCCATCAGCCACACGTAATTTTTCTAATAATTCTATCAGAATTAACCCCTTCACATCAGGCATCCGTCCTGACTTTTCTGCAGCTTCTAAGAAAAGATCAACTGATTTTTGATCAATGTCATCAATGGTAGCGCGCGACTCAATGATTTCATCCCAAGTCTGACCGGATTTTCTTAAAAGAAACTCTGTCAATGCAGCTCCTATCAATTCAGTATTTGTGCTTCCGCTTCGCTGGTAATACCGACCTCTTAACGAAACCGCTACGGTGTACGGTGGTGTTACGATCTCGATAGCGTATTTTCCGCTTTCGTCATGTAATTTTATTTCAGCAATTATTCCCAAATAGTTTTTAATCTTATTGGGAATATCTTCCATCAACTTTTTATGGTCAGAAATCCCTACCACTTCACCTTTGTCATTCTTGCCAAGGAAAATTGTTCCACCAGCCGCATTTGCAAAACCGCACACCCATTTCAAATGGTCGTCATGCCAGGAAGATTTGTATTCTATGTTTTGATTTTCAGCCATCGTTTTCTAACTACTTAATTCCGATACGGAGGAAACTCTTTTATAAATGACTTCTTCAAACTTGGCGAAATGGGCCTCACCACATTTGATTTTTAGTTTTTCGCTTCCTCTCAATTCCTGCCCTCGGCCTTTTGTCTCAGCAACGAAATAGATTTTCTTTTCACCTTTGAACACTACTGCCCAATCGGGATTGTATGTGCCGATAGGAGTGTTTATTTTAAACCAGAATGGAAGTTTGAAGAAGAACTCAATATTGTCGCTGCTCTCGCAGTCTTTGGCGAATTGACTTTCAATACCTGATTGTAGCGGAATATAATTTTCGTAAATAGTTCTTTCAGGCTTCGAGATTTCAAATGTGAATTGGTTCACAAAGAATTCAAGCTCATCATCCTGAAACAAAGTCATTTCATACCATTTGTCGCCAATCTTTTCGTATTTGATTCCGTCAATCATTAATTCATAAAGCTGTGTCCGGATTGCAGTTACGGCATAGTCCATGAACAATTGCGGATTTAGAATGTACTCGTTAAGCCTTTCCGACTTTTTAAGAATCTCAAGAATAGTGGTTCTAGTTAACTCAGTTTTGCTTTGTATGTATGTTAGCAAGTCTGGAATTTCAAACTTTGTTTCATAGCTGTCTGTTGAGCTGTCACTTAAAAGTTGACTCTCAATTCCTTTATCGGTAAACAACAATCCCTTCTTAATTGACTTTACCGAGGGCTTTTTAATTTCAGGAATATCTTTTACGGCCTTGGATGCAAGCAAAACCAGTTCATCAGTTTTATAAGAAACGCTGTACTTGGTGTGAAATTTAATCTTCTCCCAGATTTGCAAAAATTTAGGGTCGGCCTCAAATCCTTTTCGAAGATTGGCTGCTTGTCTGTCTCTTTTGTTTTTGGTACGACCTGAAAAATCTACCCCGCAATCTTCCTCAATTTCTTTTTGGAGTGCCTTGGCGAAATCTTCATACCGTTCATTGGCAATAACCGTAAGACGATTGATGTTCTGTCCGAAAATTCGCTGGCCGTTCTGATCAACACAGAGTCTTAATCCCCTGCCAATCTCTTGGCGTTTTTTGATTTCTGATTTTGTTTCATTTAATGTACAAATCTGAAATACGTTCGGATTGTCCCAGCCTTCGCGTAAAGCAGAGTGACTAAAAATGAAACGCAAAGGAGTTTCAATATCCAGTAGTTTTTCTTTTTCCTGCATGATGAGTTGGTAGGTATCATCATCTGCTTGTGTTTCCCCGCCAGTATCTTTAACGCGACCTTTGTTGTCTTGTGAAAAATAGCCATTGTGGAGTTGCTCAACTTCAAAAGAGATTAGCTGTGAATAAGCTGGCTTCTTGATTTCTTCCTTAAAGATTTCCTCAAACCATTCTGCAAACTTTCCTTTTACCGGATTGCCGTTCGCATCGTACTCGCGGTAGTTTTTTACTTTGTCAATGAAGAACAGTGAAAGTACCTTAATGCCCTTGCCTTTGAAGGCTCGCTCCTTTTTCAGGTGTTCTTCGATGGCCTTACGAATCATGAATTTCATCACCTCATCATTCATTCCGCCTTGAGATTCGCCCACGGAAAGCAATAAACCATTTGTCATGGTTATGCTTTGGTTGCCTGCATCGACTTCGTCAATAATAAACCCATCTTTGTAAATTTCTCGATTGTTACTCAGTTTAAATATATCGTCTCCAACTTTTACGGACACAGACTTCTTAGTAACGCCCTTATTTGTATTACAATCAATTTTAATCTTGGCCGTTATTTTCGTTTTTGTAGCACTTATCTTCTCCACCTGAATGAACGCTTCGTTCATCGCGTTTTCACTTACCACAGAATCTACTTCAATCTGTTTAACCAAACCCAAATCATAAGCTTTGACCGGATTCAATGAATAGACCAAATTATAAACATTGGTGTGTGTTGCTGAATAACGAAGTGTGCAGAGTGGATTAAGATTTAAAATGGCCTTTCTTCGAATTTCAGTTTCCATGTTTTGTGGCTCGTCCACAATCACAATCGGATTTGTGCTTTGAATAAACTCAATTGGCTTTTTGCCTGTCTCGTTTACTTTATTGATAATGTTTTCGTCTTTGGCGAACGAATCAATATTAATTACCAGAATTTGAACAGCGTTGCTATTGGCATAGGTTCTTAGATTAGAAACGCGCTTGCTGTCGTAAACATTAAAAGTTATTGCGGTATTGTCGTAAAGCGATTGAAAATGGTCGTGTGTGATTTTAAGATTCTTGATTACACCTTCACGAATGGCGACTGAGGGAACAACAATCAGAAATTTCTTAAACCCGTAAAGTCTATTTAATTCATAAATCGTTCGCAAATAAACGTAAGTCTTTCCGGTACCAGTTTCCATTTCAACGGAAAAATTCATACCCTGCAATTCAATTACACGGTCTTTGATTTCGTTTCGCTCCTGAATTGTTTTTACATTGGCTAGTAGTTGGTCTTCCGAAAGCTTTAAATGATTTCCAAAACCATTCTCGGTTAGCAGTTGCCCAGATTGAGTCAAGGTAAATTCGAAATCGCCACCGTTCAAAGGCTGACCTTCAAACAAGTCCGTTACCGATTTTATGGCCTCTAACTGATATTCCTGATTGCTATCGAAGTGCAGTTTCATCGGCTGTTTCTTTAAACGGTTTTAAAGTCAATGCCTGCATCTTTCATTTGCAACACAGTATTTGTCTTTAACTGGTCATTACCAGCAAACAGGTTATCAAGAGTAATTACCTTTTTTGGTTTAGGGATAGCCTTAACTATTATTTCTGCATTTTCAAAAGCCATTTTGTCAAAGACAATAATTAACTCATTATCTTTTACAGAATAAAAAAGAAGTCTTTTATCAACCTTATCAGTCAATTGATAGCCCGCCTTTAGCAGGAGTTCATAAAACATATTGTCTGTTTCGCTGCCCTCTTTTACCGGATTGGTGAATGCATCTAACTGGGTGGCGAGATTTTCTTCAGTTATATCATTACCGCGCCAGATTTTGAAATTTGAAGATGAGAGTTTGAAAACTTTAAGACCTAAATCACCTTTTTTATTTTCCTTACTTAACTTCGAGCCAATCGCGTTTTGGCCAAGGTCAATTCCTAGTTGTTTTGGTTTCAAGTTTTCTTGAACATGACTCTTAATGACCCTTCTGATTCGCTCTTGAGAAATGGAGGAGATAGTTTTAAATCCTGCCTTGAAAGCTTCAGAGTCTTCGGCACAGGGTTCTGGCAATTGAACCATTATAAATTTTCTATTGATTCCATCCTCCGAGTTAAGGTCGAGAACCGCGTGCGCATTGGTGCCTGACCCTGCAAAAAAATCAAGTACAATATCATCATCTGACAACTTGATAGAGTTTATCAGAATTTTAGCCAGTGACGTTGGTTTAGGGTATGAAAAATAGCTTTTACCTTCAAATATTTTTTCGACTTCTATTCCCCCATCACTCTTTAGTGAGATAATCGAACGCAACAATAGCGTATCCAGTTCATCTAAGTAGTTAATGGAACTTGGTTGGGTATTTTCATCTTTGTCAAACCAAATTCTTCCGCACATATATGTGCCATCATGTAATTCGAGTATGCTTTGATACTTACCATCAACAATTTTTGCTTCCGTATTAAATGTGTCTTCCTTCCAGCGCCAGCCTCTGTCCGGGACTTTTACTGCTTTACCCGATTTAGGATGTTTAACTTCATAGCGAGGTCCAAATGTATTTGCATTTGGCCAACTCATATTTATCTTTCCCCAGAGACGGTAATCGCTATTTAATGAGTTGTATAAAGTTATACCTCTGTCATAACCCTTCTTATTATATAACTTCTGAATCTCGTCCTCAGCTTCCGGCAACGGAATCTCCTTCTTTTTTAACTTGGATAACAATTCATCGATTTCCTCAAGTCCATTTTTCTGCATTGTAAACTCGTGCTTGTAAATTGAGTTTTTAACAAAAATCAGAACGTACTCATGGATGCTACCAATACCTTTATCATTCTTAGGGACTCGCTTATTCCAAGTTATGCATTCGATAAAGTTCTCTTCGCCAAAAATCTCATTCATAACCAAACGGAGGTTTTGAACTTCATTGCTGTCTATGTGAATGAAGATTACTCCATCGTCACGCATCAGGTTTTTAGCTAAGAACAAGCGCGGGTACATCATGCTCAACCAATTGCTGTGAAAGTGTCCGCTGTCTTTGCTGTTCTTTCTAAAGTAGCCTTCCTTCATCAGGTAGCCATCTTCGTCTTTATCGCCAATTCGCTTTTCGTAGTCGGCCTTGTTCTCTTTAAAACTGTCGGGGTAAATGAAACTGTCGCTGCCAGTATTGTAAGGCGGGTCTATAATAATGCACTTAACTTTTCCGTAGTAGGATTTTTGTAATACTTTAAGCACCTCAAGGTTCTCGCCTTCAATAAATACATTTCCGGTGGTCTCAAAATCGATGGATTCTTCGGGAGCTGGTTTAAGTGTCGCTGTGGTTGGTTGTTGCAAAGCTTTAAACGCATCAGATTTGCCAGCCCAATTCAGGGTATATCGTTCATTGGCAATCACAATGGTATCTCCCAAGTGAGCTTTAAGTTTCTCCCAGTCAACCTTGTCCTCGCTAAAAACCTCAGGAAGGACGGACTTAAGCTTGTTTAAATTGTCCTCTTTTATGTTGAGTGATTCACCGTTCATTAGTAAATAGTCAGTTTGGTCAAATATAGCTTTTTGAGGGTTTAATTCCGCGTTTTTTGGCGGGTCGGGTTGGCTCTTTTGCTTGCTTTGGTTGTGCGATGGGTTTGCGCGGCAAGCAAATGTGCCAACAGGGTGGGCTTCGGAGGAGACTCTTTTTAAAAATGCGAAGGGTCGGCTGTATTATTTTTAACCTGTCTCAATCTTATTTTTTCAAAGTCCAAGTTGTCACCGAGACGCTAACTTGTCCACGTGGAAAATCTTTGTTAGTAAGTCGTCAGCCGTTTTGTTTGAAAACCAAATTGTCCCGACCCTATGGCTGGCAACGGTTTGTGGCTTGGCGTAGTGGCGGATTTTTACCACAAATGTTTATACGAAGCACACACTTCAAATATAGCAAAAATGTTTCTACGAAGCACGACAACCGCCATTACGCCAAACCGCTGTTAGCAGCCGTTTTTATTTTTTTGGTGTTAAGTAGTCTTAATGTAGTCAATGAATTTTGTCTGCGGTTTACCCAGGTCTTGCCAAGTTTTTTCCGCTTCAAATTTCTCAGGATAGTTATTTAATGCGGCTACAATATTTGCTGCATAATTAAATTTCTTTGTTAAACGTCCGAAGAATTTTAAAAGTCCGAAAGGAAGTTTTACAACTTTTATTTTTGCTTTTTTATAATTGTCAGCGAATAGTTTTGCTGCATCGTCCGCAATATACCCGTCTTGGCCTTGCACAACATACTCATTGTTGCCGTTGTCTAATTCAAATGCTTTTACCACCTGTTTACCATAGTCAGCACCGGAAATTAAATACATCAGATATTTTGATGTTCCTGCAAGATTAATGCTATTGCCTTGTCTATATGCACCTTGGTCGAAACTTTCCATAAATGTAGATGGATAAAAGATGGAATAATGCAGACCCGATTGTTTGATGTTTTTAACTGCTTCTTTTTTTATGTCAAGAACCCACCAGCTCATACCAGTATAAAACTGAACCAAAGAGGACAAGTAGCCAACTCGTTTTATGTTTGAGGCTTTAGAAACTTGCAGAATATTCTTTAAACCTTCTCTTTCAGCTTGAAAGTCATTTACACCGCTTGATTGCTCAACTGATAAATTTAGGTAAACGGCATCTTGTCCAGTTAATAATTCTTTTAAACTAGCAGCATCTTTGATGTCGCCTTTTACAATGCGAACGTTTGAGCCAAACAAAGTTTTTGCTTTGTCTTCATTACGAACTAAAAGGCTTACTTCAAAGCCAGCGTTTATAAATGCTTTGGTTACAGGTTGTCCTAACATACCTGTTGAACCGATAATTGCTATTTTCTTCATTTTTTGTAAAAATTTGTTTGTCAAAAGTAGTTACATTTGTTGTGCTGTTAAAAAGTAGGGCACTAACATTTTAGTAAGTAGGTATGAAGAAAAAACAATTCAAAACACTTTATCCAAGAAATATTGAAACAGTCAATGGTCGTCCATTAGATTATTGCGGTATTCGCTGCTCTATGGAAGTTTTAGGTGGAAAATGGAAACTGTTAATTGTTGCTGAGTTATTTAAAAACAAAAAACGCTATTCTGAATTAAAACGTTCAATACCAGAGATAAGCGAAAAAATGTTGATTAGCTCTTTGCAAGAATTGGAGCATCACAATATTGTTGTCCGAACAGTAGTCGAGGCGATACCGCCACAGGTTGAGTATTCACTGTCAAAATATGGTCAGTCCGTCCGCCCAGTTTTGGAAACTTTGTTTGGTTGGGGTGAAAGTCATATTAAAAAACACAGCGATAAAATATTTCATTAGAGAGCCTGTCAGTCTGTCGATGAGTGGTCGTACTAAAATGGCTGCTAACACCCGAATATATACAATTGTTGATATTTTGTATACCTCAACACCCCCGCAGTTGCACATATCCGCCCAAAATGGCGGGGTATGTGCAGGGGAACTGTTTTTTTAATTCTGGCTGAGCGCCTAGTTAGTTGTTGGTTGTTGGTCGTTAGTTGTTAGTTGTTAGTTGTTGGTTGGTAGGTGTTGGTTGGTAGTTGATAGTTGTTAGATGGTGGGTGCTCCTGTCATTAACTCATGGCGACCCGTGACCAGCAGTTAGTATCTGGCAACTCGGTACACGCGCGTGAGCGATGGAGGCAGTTGTGTGAGCCCGCAGGGGCAGGTGCGGTGGGTGGCGAGTGCCGACAGCGCGACCCCGCGGCCGGTGTGCGGTGTTGGCTGTTTCCGGGCATCGGTGGTGAATATGTGTTTTGTAACACGCAGCCGCGGGGGCACGCCCAAAAAAAATCAATTACCAGGTGGTGGCGCGCTGTGCCGGCTATGGCACTCCGTCCGCTGTTACAGGCCTACAAATTTATCGTACACGATGAGGATGACGAGCATGGCGAGGATGAGGGGACAAACTACAGTGAGGGTTACGCGGAGGTAGGACTTCAACCACGAACTGCGGTAGCCGCTGTTGCCGAGGCTGAGTTCGTCATCGAGTTTGGCGGTGGTCCACCGCTGCGAGATGACTACGCACATGAGGCCGCCCCACACTACGAGGCTGATGTCGCACAGGTCGGAGATGAAGGTGAGGAAGTCGCGGCTCTGGTAGAAACCGAGGTGGCTGAAGAGGGGAAACGCGCCCTGGCTGAGTACGCTGGGGATGCTGAGCACGAGGGTGGCAGCGGCTATGGCGAGCACGGCTTTGCTGCGGCTGGCTTTCCAGCGGTCAACGAGGTAGCCGGTGGGGCCTTCGATGAGGGAGATGGTGGAGGTGAGGGCGGCAAAGCAAAGCAGCAGAAAGAAGAGGGCGCCCATGATTTTGCCCCACACGGGCCCGAGCGAAAAAAATACCTTGGGCAGCACGAGGAAGACGAGGGGCGGCCCTTCCGCTGGCGACATGTTTTGCGAGAACACAAACGGAAAAATCATCAGGCCCGCGAGGAAGGCTACGCTGGTATCGGCCAGTGCAATGACTACGGAGGAGGAGATGACGTTTTCTTTTTTGCTGAGGTAGGAGCCGAAGATGAGCAGGGTGCCGGTGCCGAGGGAGAGGGAGAAAAAGGATTGTTTGAGGCCGTTGAAAATGGTTTGGAGTTTGAGTTCGCCAAAATCGGGCACGAGGTAGAAGGTGAGGCCTGCCCAGGCGTTGGGTAGGGTGAGGCTGTAGAAGATGAGGCCAAACAAGATGATGAACAGGGCGGGCATGAGGATGCGGTTGGCCAGTTCGATGCCTTTGTTGATGCCGCGGATGGCAACCCACGCGGTGAGTGCCACAAAGATGAATGTGTACAGCAGGGTAACAGACAGGCTGGCGGGGGCGCCACCGCCCTGTGATTCGGCCAGGCGGTTTCCGAAGGCGATTTGTACAAAATACTCGAGGGCCCAGCCGGAGATAACGCAGTAGAAGGAAAGGATGAAAACTGCGGTGACGATGCCGTAGAGCCCGAGCCACTTCCAGGCTTTGCCTCCGGTTTTTTCGAACGTTGTTACGGCATCGGCCCCGGAGTAGCGGCCGATGGTGATTTCGCCAATCATGACGGGCAGGCAGAGGAGCACGATGCAGGCGAGGTAGATCAGGAGAAAGATGGCGCCACCGTTTTCTCCGGCCAGGTAGGGAAATCGCCAGATGTTGCCGAGCCCTACGGCCGAGCCTGCGGCTGCCAGAATAAAACCAAGTCGGTTGCTGAAGGTACCTCGCGCCATGTTACAAAATCAGGGTTGTGGAAGAAGTGCGTTGTATAAGATTTCGATGGGGTGAAGGGCCACCCGGCCGGTGCCGTCTTTGATTTGGTGGCGGCAGCTTGTTCCGCTGGCGGCCACGATCACCTCTGGCGGCAGTGCGCGCACGGTGGGGAACAGCACCAGCTCGCCAATGTTCATGGAGAGGTGGAAGTGTGCGGCCTCGTAGCCAAACGAGCCGGCCATGCCGCAGCAGCCGGAGGGGATCAGCTGCACGCTGTAATTTTTGGGAAGTGCGAGTGCCTTCTTTGCGGAGACCATGCCGGCCAGTGCTTTTTGATGGCAGTGGCCGTGGAGGCGAATGAGTCTGGCCTCGTGGGTGAACTGCTGCTGGGTGATGTGGCCTTGTGCGGCCTCGCGGGCGATCCATTCTTCGAACAGAAAAACGCGGGCAGCGAGTTGGTGTGCCGCTGCCCGCATGGAATCGGGCACCAGGTCGGGGTACTCATCGCGAAAGCCGAGAATGGCGGAGGGCTCGATGCCGATGAGGGGTGTGTGGTCGCTGACGAGTTTGCTCAGGCGCGCAACGTTTTCGATGGCCAGCGCACGCGACTCGCGCAGCAGCCCTTTCGACAGGTGCGACCGCGCGCTGTCGGCATGCGGGGGGATGGCCACTTCGTAGCCGAGGGCTTCCAGCAGCAGGATGAGTTTTTTGCCGATGGCAGCGTCCAGGTAGTTGGTGAATTCATCGGCAAATACGTACACCTTACGGGATGACTTTTTGGGCGTGTGAGTTTTGAACCAGCCGGTGAGCGTTTCGGGGGCTACGGCAGGCAGGGAGCGATCGGGATGGAAGCCGAGCAGGTGGTTGATGAGCTTGCGGCCTGCGGTGGAGTTGATCAGCGCGTTGTAGAGGCGCGGCATGCGCGCAGCGCGGGCCATGTTTTCTCCGAAACGCCCGATAAGGCGGCTGCGCAGGGGCGTTCCGGTTTTGTCGTAGCGGTGTTGGGTAAACTCGGCTTTCATTTTGCCTACGTCAACGCCCGAGGGGCACTCGCTTTTGCAGCCCTTGCAGGAGAGGCACAAATCGAGGATGGCGTGGGTTTCTTCCAGCAGGGAAGATGAAGGGTGCGGCTGCGGAGGCGGGTTGTAGAAGTGGCGCAGCATGTTGGCGCGTGCGCGCGTGGAGTCGCTCTCGCTGCGGGTGGCCATGTAGCTGGGGCACATGGTTCCTCCGGTGATGTGCGTTTTGCGGCAATCGCCCGAGCCGCTGCATTTCTCGGCCAGTTGCCAGGGGTCGCCCTGCCCGGCAAAGTGGAACACCGTGGGGATGGGTGTGGCGTGCCCCTGATCAAAGCGCAGGAATTGATCCATGGGGGGCGTGTCGGTGATTTTACCGCGGTTGAAAACCGAGAGGGGATCGAAAATGTCTTTGACGATTTTGAAGAGGGCATAGTTTTTTTCGCCCATGGCGAGGGGAAGAAATTCGCCCCGGAGGCGGCCGTCACCGTGTTCGCCCGAGAGTGAGCCGTTATATTTTTTTACGAGTAGGGTGGTTTCGTGCAAGATGGTGCGGAAGAGCCTGCGGCTTTCGGGCAACTTCAGGTTCATCCAGGGGGTAACGTGCAGTTCTCCGGCACCGGCATGGGCAGAGATGGAGTAGTGCAGGCCGTGGCGTCTGAGCAACTGTTCCACTTCTTCGATGTAGTCGGGTAAATCTTCGGGCGCCACAGCGCAGTCTTCAATGAGGTTTACCGGCTGGTCGTTGGCGTTGAGGTTCCACAGCAGCCCGAGAGCGCCTTTTCGGAGTTCCCATGCTTTACCGGTTTGCTCGTTGTAGAGCACGGGGTAGGCAAAGCCAAGTTGTTGGTGTTGCAGGGCGTGAATAAACTGCGCGACATGTTCATCCAACCGGCTTTTGTCGTGGTGGTAAAATTCTACCATCAGGATGGTTTTCGGGTTGCCCACCACAAAATCGCGGTGGGCCTGGTAGGTTGGATGTTCTTTGGTGCAGTCGAGCACCACATCATCGATCAGCTCTGCGGCATAGCATTGGTGGGCCAGCGCCACCAGGTTGGCCTGCAGCGATTCGCGCATGGTGGAGCAGTGCACGTTAACGAGGGCTACATGGGGCGGAGGCAAGTCGATGAGCCTGAGTTTGGCTTCGGTGATCATGCACAGCGTGCCTTCGGAGCCCGCAATGAGCTTGCAGAGGTTAACGGGGGTGTTGGCCTCGTACATGGGGAGAAGGGCGTCCAGCGCATAGCCTGAGTTTCTGCGGGTGATGCTTTTTTTGGGGAAGCCGGTGTTGATGCTATCGCGGTTTTGCGGGTCGGTGATCAGCAGCCTCAGCCGCTGGTAAATGGATGCTTCGAGCGGAGCGCGACCGGCAGCGGGTTCGGTGTCGTGCACATCTTCAAAGGTAACTTCGGAGCCATCGCTGAGCACAGCCCGGAGGGAGATCAGGCTTTGGCGCGTATCGCCCCACACGATGGAGTGGAGCCCGCAGGAGTTATTTCCGATCATGCCGCCAATCATGGCGCGGCTGGCGGTGGAGGTTTCCGGCCCGAACATCAGCCCGAAGGGGCGCACGTATTCGTTCAGGTCGTTGCGGATAACGCCCGGCTGCACGCGTACCCATTTTTCGTGTTGGTTTACTTCGAGGATGCGGGTGAAGTGGCGCGATAAGTCAACGATGATGCCGCTGCCCACCACCTGGCCGGCCAGCGATGTTCCGGCTGCGCGCGGAATGAGCGTGTGCCCGCCCTTTGCTGCGAACGTCACCAACTGGCGGATGTCTGCGGTTGATTTGGGAAGCGCTACGGCCAGCGGGGTTTCCTGATAAACGGAGGCATCCGTGCTGTAAACCCGCTTCATCGCCTGATGCTGTACGCTGTCATCGAAGTAGAGTTCACCATCTAATGCAGACGCGAGTTGCTGAAAGGAAGGCGAGGCGGAGGCGTGCACAGGTTGTTGAAATTGAAAAATAAAAGTAGCGAGTAAATTGGACATTACGTTAGCGAAAAAAATAATTGAAGCGTGAGGCGGGGCAGTGGTGAAGGTCGGGCACGCCCGCGTAAAGTGGAGAACAATCCTGCCGGTTTGCAAAAATCCGTTTGCGGCCCGGGCTGCCTGCGCTCGCGATCACCGCGGCAGGTGCTGCACACACGCGCTGGCTGTGGGCGCCAGCCTTTTGCAAAAATAAAAACACAAGTTTACGTGTTGGCGACTTTCATCGCGCTGGGTGGTGAAGACCACAAACGATGGCGGAGTGGCGGGACATATTTTTCTTTTGGGCGGCTTTTCGGCTTGCCAACCGTAACCAAGCGAAGGTTGGGCTGCTCCGGGGTACGCTTCGCTCCCGTGCCCACGCGAGGCGCGTGGGCACCAGGCCCGGAGTCTATCCCGCTAAGGCGGGGCATCCCGGCCGCGCGTTGTTTATTCGGGCAGTACGCGTATCAAAACAAATCAGCGAAAGCGCCCGTTATCCGAGTTCATCTCGTTTGTTGGTGAGCCTACGCGCTACTGCTCACGTGCAACACCAACAAAGGCTAAGCACAGAAGTTTCAATGGCAGGCAACACAGGGGACAAAGAATCTCTCCGAACTACACGCTACCAGCGGGGATTCGCAACAGGGCATCAGGTTTTTCGCCAGCATACCAGCGGAATTGAAAAGAGCACGAGCTAACTGAAAGCAGAGTGCACGAACGATCGCAAAAACTGTTTGGAGCATATTAAATTTTCAACATTTCATACACCCTTTGTTTGTACAATTGGCCGATGGGCAATTCAACATTTTCGACAAAAAGAGAATTGCCGTCAACCAAGTTAATAAAATGTATTGACACGATGTAAGATTTGTGAATACGCAGAAAATGTTCTGCAGGCAATGATTTTTCCAGGTTGGTGAGCGTTTCTTGTGCCAATACAATTTTATGGGTGGTGTGTATTTTTACATAATTACCAAACGCCTCTACATACTTTATTTCGGGGTAGTCAATTTTGTAAATCTTGCGGTCGGATTTGACGAAAAGATAATTGCTCAGTTTTAGTACGGGTGTCGGCATCAAAGGCGGGGTGTTGGCTTGCAGGGTTGGTACCACTTTGTTGATTGCTCTTAAGAACCGATCAAAAGCGATTGGCTTAACCAAGTAATCGATGACACCAAATTCGTAGCCTTCCAACGCGTGTTCTGCATAAGCAGTTGTGAGAATAACTTTGGGCGGATTTTTTATGATTTTCAGTAAGTCTAACCCCGAAAGCTCTGGCATTCGAATGTCTAAAAAAAGTAAATCGACAGGTTGATTTCGCAACGCGTTACTGGCCTCAATCGCGTTTGAGCAAAGACCAACCAACTCCAAAGAATCGACTAAGCTAATGAATCTCTGGAGTACTTTTTGTGCCAATGGCTCGTCATCTACGATCAACACCTTCGCTTTATTCATAACAGACTCAATTGGAGATTAACAACGAATTTGGTTCCCATATTTTCGATCGTTAACTGGTGTCTGTCAGGGTAAAGCAAATGAAGTCGTCTTCTTACGTTCTCAAGTCCGGTGCCAGAATTTTCCTCAACCAGCTTCGTTGAAATGTTGTTTTCTATTAAAAAGTAAAGTTCATTTTCTTCTATCCTCAGTTGGCTGTAAAGAAATGCATCGCCTACTGTGGCGTTGATGCCGTGCTTAAAGGCATTCTCGATAAACGGAATAAACAAAAGTGAGGCTATCGTTTTCTGTTGTGGTTCGCCCACAACTTCAAAGTCAATGGTAGCGCGGCTATTCAGCCGAAGTTTCTCCAGCGTTAGATAATTCCTGATGAAATTGATCTCAGCGTGTAACGCTGAATCTTCGTGCCGGCTGGTTTCGAGCATGTACCGCATCAACTCCGATAACTTGACGACAGTGGCCGGGGCGAAGTCTGATTTTTCGAGCGTAAGCGAGTATAAATTATTGAGTGTATTGAATAGAAAATGGGGATTGATTTGTGCACGCAGTAATTGAAGTTCGGCTTGAAATTGTTTGGCGGCCAGTTCCTTTTCTGCCAATTGTCGTTGAATACCCGACCGGTACATTTTCAATGCGCTGGTGATGATCACAAAAGTACTTAGGTTCACTGTGTTTTGCAGCACAGTGGTTTGGTTATGGTAGAGATACTTTAACAGGGAGGTTAGACCGAATGCTGTAATGATTAAAGCGGTGACTAACGACAGTAAATACAAAACAAACTGATGTCGCCCAAGAAACCTTTTCATCAGCACATACATGTTCAAGTAAGAAATAAATGCGCTGAACAACAGTATGATCAACAAAAAGCTTACATAATCCGCGGGAAGTTCTTCAGCTGGAATCGAGAAAAAAAACAACAAGAGGAAGCTTCCCCAAAAATAGAGGTGTAGTAAAATTCGGTTAGAAAGGAATTTGACGAGTTGGTTAACGCGATGCATGACGGATTATCAAAAGTAATCGAAATTGACAAACCGGGCGAGGTTTTAATGACAAACCATCGAAATCGGCTGACAAATCCATCGATTCGAAGGGTTAACCTATTCGTTCCTCGATTTCAGGAGTTGGTCATTGATTGCACGGAGAACATCATTCTTCGTTCTGGAAGCTGAACGCAATAGCTATTCTTGCGTTGGTATCAGCAACTCACTAAAATATGATTTAACTATGAAAACAATTTCATTCACGATCGTTTTTTCATTTGCTCTGTTGATCGGTTATGCTCAAACAAATAGCCCGACTAAGGCCGCTCCCTCAGAAAAAACCTCGGAAAGATCTTACATTTTTTTCTGGGGCTTATTGAAATCAAAAAATTATAAGGAAGTAGAAAACCACCCCGTAAAAATGAAAATTGAATGCCCTTCACTTGATTCTGTAGACAACTGGCTGGAAAAGAAGCAAGCATTATGGGGCGCTATTCAATGGACCGAAAAAAAGAAATCACCCCAAAAGAAATGATGCTATGAAGAGAGAACGAGTACTACTAGCCGTCTACAGTCTTCTGAAACCGGTTAGTTCACTGCTTATGATGGGCTTGTTGTTGCTTTCATCAGTCATTCACGCGCAAGATGAACGCGATGAACTGCTGCTGGAATTTCCTTTGGCTGATTTTCCATACCAAACGTTGGCTAATAGAACTACCGGAGGTTTCTTGAGTGCATACATTAATCCTAGTATGAGCCAGTCTCTTGCTATGTCGAATAATTTATACTCTTCTGCTCACTACGGAATAAAGTCTCTGATAACGAAAAAAAGCAAGTTTAAAACACACCTATACAGAAACCTGGCGGCTCTTGGGTTTGATATATTCTCCGCTTATATTCCTTTTGGGAATGGTTGGCTTCATGAGGAATATCACAGAGCAGTTATGACGCGGAGAGGGGTCAATAGCTTCAACCAGGTAAATACATTCCCTTTTGGAAATGCTTTTGTTTCAGTGAATTCGGTGAGAGATGAAGATTTGATTTTGTTGTCAGACAAATACAATAATGACTTCAGGAGATTGCAAGTAGCAGGAATGGAAGGCGAATATGTGCAAATCAGAACATTGCAGAGAAATAATTTCTTCTACAATCAGGGTTTGCCACATATTCCGTTGTTTTGGCTTTCTACACTCAACTCCATATCGTATTTAAGTGATTTGAGTGTGTATGATAAATCCATTGACCAGGCAAATGAAAAGGAGTTGACCATTGAATCGAGGGATTTCACAGGTCCGGATTACACAGCATGGGTTTCGGCTTTGTATAACCCACAACGACCCTATGAGGACAGAGGCATACATCCTTCTGGAACAGGGATTGATCGGTACGTGAAAACGACAGACCTAACTGCAGAAGAACTTAACTACCTGAAAAGGCAAGGTCAATTGCATTGGTTAAATGTTCTTTCTCCGCAATTATTCGGATTTGGAAAGGTAAAACTTAACTCAAATGAAAGAGGCGTGTATTATGGAAACTTCGCCATCAGGCACGTCTTGACACCTTTTGGAAACGATATCAGCTTAGACTTGTTTTACCAAACGCCCGCAGACAACTATATTTTTTCATTGCACAACTACAACAACCTTCATCAGTCATTTTTCGGTATTGAAGGTGGAATAATTGATAAGAAGATGACAGATAAATGGATGGTTAGCAGCAGGGGCATTCTTTGGACACAGCCGAAAAACCAATCTTTCACTGATAAAAGAGCGAGTCTTGGTGGAGCGTTACACATTCGAAATTCCATAAGCCTTAATTCTCTTAATCTTTTTTTAGATGTAGAAGCAAAATCAGCTGGTTGGCTTATGGGGAATGTGTTTCTGGAGGAGAACGTCAGCTTGATTTTTGGACTCAATGTAAGAATAAACTAAAAATTAAAAAATGAAAAAAATAAAAATCTATCGTAAACTC
Organism: Cytophagales bacterium; assembly: GCA_020403045.1. Lineage (GTDB taxonomy): Bacteria > Bacteroidota > Bacteroidia > Cytophagales > Cyclobacteriaceae > ELB16-189. The sequence goes on along the minus strand of JADBYK010000086.1, from coordinate 31,893 downwards.
AAAGTTGCACTTACTTTTCTATTTTGTTTACATGCATCCATTAGCGGATATTCTCAAATACCCACAATATCAGATGATTGGATTGGGAATAACGTTCATGAGATGGATATTGATTCAAGGGATAATTTAGGATTCTTAAAAAAAGAAATAGGTGACAAACGCATCGTTTTTTTGGGAGAGGCTACCCATGAAGATGGCGCAACATTCGAGTTCCGGACGAAGATTGTGAAGTTTTTAATGGAGGAAATGGATTTTGATGTTGTCCTTTTTGAAGCGGGTATGTTTGATCTGATGCAGGCCAACAAAGAATTTCAAAAAACTGGCGATTCTGAAAGCATAAAAAAAGCACTTTGGGGATTTTGGAGAACTCAACAATGGCAGTCCTTTTATTCATTCATTGAGCAACGAAAAGCTGCGGGAAACAACATTGAATTTGCCGGTTTTGACTGCAAGTTTAGTTCCGCTTATGGGTTTGATAACAACAATTATAGTCGTTTTTGGGAAGCTATTTTTCAGGAGAGAAATCCGGCAATCCTCATGAATGAAAATTTCACCAACTACATAGCCGTTTGGAAGGACATTGAATCCGGATATAAACAAACCGGTATGAAAGGGGCATTAGCAAAAATGCGTTATAAAATGAGTGAAAAAGAAAAGCAATCGTTTCGAAATTTGAGTAGTTGGATGGCTGATGAACTCAAGAAGGCGGGTGAAAACAAATTAGCTCAACTGCTCAGAAGTAATGATGAAGGTATTATTGCTTATTCCGATACTCGTCTTTGGAAATTAATACTGAACAGAAAATCCTTCCTTCCGATTAACTACAGACGTGATGAATTGATGGCTGATAATTTAAGACACCTACTAAGCGAAGTATATCCTTATAAAAAAGTCATCGTAATTGGAGCTTCGTATCACTTTATTCGCAATAACCAAACCATTGACCCAATTAAGATTAATTTTATCCCGGTACATGAGGCGGTAATAGCAGGGAACTTAATTTATGAGCAATTCGCCAACGAAATTTATACCATTGGCTTTACTTCCTACGATGGCGAATACGGTTTGATTAGAGAAGGTAAAAAAGGAGTCGCAGTTAAAAAGCCTGAGGCGAATAGTTTAGAGCATCAGTTGTCCAATCGAGGCGTAAATCAAGCGTTTGTTTCACTAAGACAATCTTTAAATGAACCATTCTTCTCAAATGGAACCAGCTTACGTCTTTTCGACCATAGCTCTCATGTAACATCCAAAAATTGGCATCAGGTTTTGGATGCGGTTTATTTTATAAAGACAATGCAACCGCTAAGGGACTGATTTTGAAAAAGATTCAAAAGGCAATTTATACGAGAGTTTACCGATCTAAATTTAGGGGCAGATTCATTTTATTGAATCTTACATTGTTCATTAACATTTAAACATTAAAAAATGAAAAGAGTAATTTTAATTATTGGAGTCGTTTTGACTTCACTTGTGGCAAATGCACAAAACACTGTTCAAAGCTCACCTAAAAATGAGAAAAAAGAATACTCATTTCTGTGGGGAATTTTCAAATCCAAAAATTATCCAAAAAGCAAATCGATTGTGGTTGAGGCAGAAACTAAAGAAATTAAGCAATCATTATCAGAACCCGCCTTTGATACTACAAAGTATGAGCAAAAGAGCATTCTTTGGGGTGTAATCCAATGGACTGAAAAGAAAAAGAATAATCAACCGGTAAAATCCCAAGGCAATGAAAGGTAGTTTTATAGAAAATGCTTCATTAGGAAAAAACAAATGGTGGCATTATGCTTTAAGCATATTCTCAGTTGTTGTTGTTGTTGCCATATTAAATATTATAGTAAGGCAAGCCCTTCCAGATATTAAACAACTGTTTCCTGACAGCGATTTTGGAAAAGGTCTTTTTACATATAGCCTCGTTTTGGTTATATTTGGTTTAGCACTATTTGCTTTTCTATTGGTGGCGAGCAAACTACATCAAAGACCCAAAATGTCATTTATCTCTACTAAAGGTACTTTCAGTTGGAGGCAGTATATCATTGGCTTTGTGGCTTGGGGAAGTTTATTGTTCATTGGCTCTACAATATTTGATTACCAAAAATTAGAAGATTTTGTTACTAATTTCAACTTCTATCAATTCGCTTCTTTGTTTCTTTTAGGCTTTGTGGCTATTGGAGTCCAATCGTTTTTTGAAGAATTGGTAGTACGAGGTTATTTACTACAAGGCATGCACTTGCTTATCAAAAAAGTAGTAACCTTAGTTATACTGAATAGCCTTGTTTTTGGAGTGTTACATTTTGGGTATGGGATAGAAAGCTTTCTATCATCTTGGGTATTTGGGGTTGCTTTTGCAGTGATTGTAATGCTACAAAACCGAATAGAGTTTGTGTCGGGAGCACATAATGCTAACAATTTGATTTTGTCAATCATATTTCTTGACTTATCCGAAGCCAGTAATGAGGCGTTTAGTTGGCAAATTGATTGGGGGTATTTTAGCATTCACGTTTTTTCTTTATTGATACTTGTTGGATTGGTGTACAAATTTTTAAGGAAGAGTCAACGAATTTAAGAGTATTACACCATCTTTTTCCTCGCAGAGTCTCCCGTCTCAGACACTCAGCGTTATCAACCGCAATTTACTTACTCTTCGCAGAGTCTCGCCTCGGACTCTGCGGCTTCTCTACCCCCCCCTCGCTCGCACTCTCAAAAAACAACCACCTTACCCGTTGAACACTGCCTGCCGCCCCGTTCATGTTTGCGCGTGTCGCAAGCGTAAGAACTAAAAGTAAAAAATCCTGCCGGTTTGTAAAAATCAGTTTGGGGCCCAGGCTACCTGTGCCCACGATTTCCGCGGCACGTGCTGCACACACGCGCTGGCTGTGGGCGCCAGCCTTTTGCAAAACTAAAAATACAAGTTTACGTGTTGGCGACTTTCATTGCGCTGGGTGGTGGGAAAATCGAGGGCTCGGTGTATTCCATTATCCCACTGCGAACGGACACGCGGGCAATTGAGCATTGTATGTTCCACGGCTTTGACTTACGCAGAAACGAGGCGGGTAAGGCTGCGGGGACGGGAAATGTTGATGCTGAGAATCAAAATTTGATCAACCACGAATGTGTCTGCCGAACACTGAACCGCCACTTTTCCCAAACCCGTTTTAGACGATGTATTTTTTATTCCACAATTTCTGTCAGCCGTTTTATATAGTTTTCAACGATAGTTTTTTTGTCGATTTCAGAGAGTTTTTTTGCACCATAGACGATAAAAGGTTCAAGGTTTTCCATTCCACATAGTCCAAAAGTTCCAACGAATAAATGTTTGAAAATGTCATGGATTGTTCCCCGTTTTTCTGGTGTCCAAGCAAAATCAGGTGCCCCGGTGGTCATACTTACCAAAATTCTTTTTCCTGCCAAGGCTCGTCCGCCACCATAAGCCCAACCCATACCAAAAACTCTGTCCACATACCCTTTCAAAAGTCCTGGCATACTGTACCACCAGAGTGGAAATTGAAAAATAATGACGTCCGCTTCGTTCAATAATTGGTGTTCTCGTGTTATGTCTGCCACGTAGGTCTGTCTTTGGGTGGCTGCTTGTTGTTCTGCTTGCAAGTCAAAAAAATCAACATTGTAAAGGCTCGTGAAGTCGTCTTCGTCTGCCGAAGCTTTAAACTTCATTTGATACAAGTCACTGACGGAAACAGACCATCCAAGCGCTTCAAGCGTTTGGATGGCAGTGTTTCTCAGTTGCCCGTTGTACGACTGCAAATTCGGGTGTGCAAATACAATGTGCGCTTTCAATTAGATAAATGCTTGTTTGTTGTTAGTGAAAAATGTTTCGGCATTGGTGTATTCTCTTCCAGTAATGTTTTTGAAATCGTCAGAATATCCTGCTGTCCATCCTTGTTTTGTGATGTAGTTAAGTTCCATCATTGCATTCACCATCCACTCGGGCATGTGGTTAGAAAGCATACTTTCTTTGGCTTTCTCTTCAGGAACGTCAATGTAGGTTACTTTTCTACCTAAAACAGTGCTTAATGTTTCAGCTAAAGCTTCGTTGGTGTAAGTCAATCCACTTAACTCATACGTTCTTCCAAAGTGGTCATCACTTGTTAAAGCAATAGTGGCAACTTCGCCCAAATCATTAATGTCTAGCATGGATAATTTCGCATTACCATTTGGCAAGTAAAAGCCGTTGTAGGCTTTTATAGTTTGGCTATGAAAATTGATAAAGTTTTGCAGAAAACTATAAGGTCTAATAATTGTGTAATTTAACCCAGATGCTTTGATTAGATCTTCGCTTGCACCTGCCCAACGAGCCATTTGAATTTGTCCATTGCTGTCAGCTCCTGATGCGGTGCTTCTCACTAGATGCTTTAATCCGTTCAACTTGGCTGCATTGATAACCAGTTGTGTGACAACTTCTGGGTTTTGCATTAAAGGCGTAACCAGAAATACCCGATGTTTACCTTCTAATGCCTGGCTCAAACTTTCCTGGTCGGTAAAGTTTACCACAATTGGTTTTACATCAAACTGGCTAACTTTTTCAAAATCTTTTTCTGATTGAACACCCGCAAAAACATCTACATTTCTGTTTTGTAAATTTTTTAAAACGGCCGTGCCAATATTTCCAGTGGCACCTAACACTATTATTTTTTCCATTGATTTAAAATTTTGATTGTTATTTAATAGTGCAAAGAAGAACCGAATTATCGCCTTGCGGATAACCAAAAACAATTGAATTATGACCAAAATTACATTTGACTGGTTCTATACTCTTTTGGCGTGGCAGCTGTTTGCTTTTTGAAGAACCGTATAAAGTGGGTTGGTTCTTCAAAGCCGATGGAAAAGGCAATTTCTGAAACATCTTCAGTTGAATATTTCAATCGTTTTTTACTTTCTTGAATGATTTTTTCTGAAATTAATTCTTTGGCTGTTTTATTTAAAACTTCTTTGACCGTTTGATTAAGTGTGTTGGCTGATACGTTTAATTCTTTTGCGTATTCCTTTACTTGCTTGTGCTTGATATAACAATTGGCCACTAAATTTTGAAATTGAAAAACTAAATCGTGTTTCTTTGAAACTGAGTTGTTTCTCGTGCCGATTGCTTCCTGCAAACTTTTGCATTTGAACAAAAGCGACAATAAAAATGATTGTAAAATCTGAATGCGGTATGTGTTGGGTGTATAATACTCTTTGTATAGCTTTTCAAAATCGGAAGCTAATTCAATAGATTGTTCATATTCTAATTTTAGAAAGTTAAGTTGCGAAAGGTCAAAGAATGCAAACACGTTTTTAAAATTTCCATTGAAAAAATTCAAGAACGCTGTTTTGAAGTAAACTATATAACCGGTCGTTTGCGTATTGCGTTGCCATGAAAAAATATGGTCGGGCGAGAGAAAATAGAGCGTATTTTCAAGGGTCTTGTTTGATTGTTCATCAATGTCGGCTGTTGCGTTTCCTGAATTTACAATTAAAGATATTTGATAAAAGTCTTTTTGATAAGGTGGCATTTTTAATGCGCTATCTTTCGGCAGTTCGTCAAACCGAAACACAAAAAAATCAACGATGTCAGTCCGTTTCTCAAAACCTGTGGTTTCAAAAAATTCGTTGATTTCTTTAAAGCGTTTGATGTTCTGTTTCAATGTTTGGAGTGTGTAGTTTAATATATCGCTTAGCGTTTGTACTTCTATAATAGCACGCTTTCGAAGCCGCATCCTGTCCCACGAAATTGAACGTGTAACGAAGATAACACTTATTGCTTACACGTCAACGTGCTATTGCAGAAGCATTTTGCCGGGCGCTGGCCGTTGTGTCGACCGTTTAACTTTTCAAGAGTCGTTGTCGGTAAGTCTTTTTAGTCAACCGTTAAGTTGTCGCAGTTCATATTGAGGTCAGACGGACTGTCAGCGCACCCATAGGTCATTTATTCTTTGCAGAGTCTCGCCTCGGACTCCGCGCTTACTCGTCTCGCATCGTCTCCCGCGGGGACGATGCGAAAGTGCGAGGCTGCAATCGTATCGTGCGCTTTGTCTGATCCCTTTTATTCTTCGCAGAGTCTCGCCTCGTAATTCTGCGCTCGTCTGACACCTCGCTTTGGTCAAATCCACATTTGCCATACAGGCATAGTTCGTCACTTCATACATCGCCTGCTCGCCCATTGCATAGTATTTGGCCGCGCTATGTAAAGTTGATGAAAATAGGCCATCCTTTTCCGTTATCTGCCTGCGTACGCTCATGGTGCAGTTGTGGGTAGCAATTTACGAATTGTAAATCAGGCCGCAGAGTTCGAGGCGTGACTCTTCGGAAAACTAAGGGAATGATTGACAGGACTTTGATGAATGTCAATTCCTTTACTACCCTATTGATTTTTGCTTGCTAATGACATTTCAGGGGTAATATGGGAGGCAAATAACACCCGCAGTTAGCCACACCAAAGATTCAGCCTTGCATTAATGCATAACATTCACCTTACTAACATGAACCAATTGACGGTTAGATCTAAACTGAACATAGTACATACCCGACACAAGGTTCTTAACAGATACACTACGATTACTTCGCTGAGGAAGATTGCCCGAATGGATAAGCTGGCCATTTGAATTGATCAGGTAAAATTGTAAATCGGGCAGCTCGGTATAAAGAAAAAGTTCATCGTTAACCGGGTTGGGATAGGCAATAATCTGGTTAGTTAAAGCTTCTTTCAAACCCGTGATTACACCTCCCCTTCCGGAGAGATCAACCTGTATCGGAGCACTACTTCCATTTGACGTAATGACGAGGCTTCCTTTGTATTCCTTTGCTTCGGCAGGCTGAAACGATATAGGTAATAGATAGGCGCTTTTTGGAAGTATACTTGCCGATGCTGCACCGGTAAAGCCTTCCGGATACTCCAACTTTGAGATGGTAAGTGGACCAGTCCCATTATTTGTTAGAGGTAAAACAAGTACCCTTGTTTGATTCACCCCGACTGTATTGAAAGAAAGCGTGTCTTGCACTTTTAGTTCACGTGAGGAACCGGACCCGGTAACGTACACCGTCAATGGGCTGGTCGCTCCATTAAAAAATAAGCGAATTTCTCCTGCATAACTTTCCGCTGTAACTGGGTTAAAGCTGACAGCAAGATTAAACGTACTGTTGGCCATAATTGAACGGCTGCCGCTTGGCCCCTGTACACCAACAGGGTACTGTACGCTGTCTAGCAGGAGAGCCTGATTGAAATTATTTGAAATACGCACCTCTTTTGTAGAACTGCTTCCAACATCAACAAAACCAAAATGAAGTTCCTTTTGAGCCGACACCTGTGAGAGCCATTCATTCCAGGTGGCGGTAAAAATCCCACTGCCGTGCGTGGCCACGGCAACGAGGAAGGTATTGTTGCGTGAGGCTATCATGTCGACCGCACTATTGCCAATTTGATCGAGTGCAATTTTTTCCCAATGCGTATTTTCTCCATCTATCTGCTCAGTAGCAAATAGCCCGGTAGAAGTGCCTACGAAATAAATTTTTCGGTCTCCCACTTGCGCAATTTCCAGCCAAACCAGAGCAGGGCCATTTCCGGTGCCATCGGAGTTTTCTTCCAGATTGCCAGCAACTTTCTGCCAATTGATTCCAGCATCAACACTTCGATAGAGGCTGTATTCCTCGTAGTTGGAAATAACGGCAAATAACTCATTACCATTATCAGGATCTACTTTAATCTGATTTACGAAAGTAAACGCTTGAGCCGGAATTTTACCGCAAAAATGAGGACCATCATAGTCGCTAACGTGTGCTTTTTCGTAACGATAAAAAAGCAGATCCGAAGATTTTCTTGCCGCCATGTATACGCGATGAGTAGGTCTTTGTGAACTTACACCAATAGCCAAAAGTGCATCATAGTCCACACTTCCTAGTGAAAGACTCTCCCATGAAGATAAAGGAGGATTTAACAAAAGTTGGTCAAGTTTGTTGTTTCGCCAAACCTGTTTTCCAACCGTAGTGAACATGACGTTTTTATCGGAAGGATCAAGAAAGAAAGGGTGAATGAAGCGAACGCCACCAAGGGCAGATCCATTAAATACAAATTTCTGTTCCAGCTTGTCATCTTTCCAGGTATTTACCACAATCGCGGCATTTTGTATGCTCGTGTACAACAAGGAATCGTTGAATGCTGCATATCCGCCATCAGATCCCATAACGTTGCTCCAGGGCAACCCGGGTGCCGGTTGCATATGTGTGCCATTATCCTGTGTTCCTCCCGCCACCGCCTGGCTGGCGCCTTCCGTGCGGATGGCAACGGAATAGAATTGCGTGGCTGCGTAATTATTGTTAATTGGTTTCCAGTTCTTCGGCCATGCCGCTATATCCGCCAGGTAAACGCCACCATCGTTGATATTGAGGGCGAAATTGGGATCAGAGGAAAAGAAAACCAACCCATGATGATCCACATGAGGTTCCGTATTCATACTCACATTTGCCAGCGAGCTGAATCCATCGGTGCTACGATAGAGGTAAATGCCTCCGAGAAACACCAGTGAGGGATTGGCAGGATGCACACTTACAAACATGCTGTAACCCGATTGCGTGTTAACACGTGTGAAGTTGGGTTCCCGGATTTGAGTGATTACGGAACTTCGGTCAGTCCACACGCCTCCCGAACTGTTGTGCTGATAATGAAACAGGTCGTGCTCATTTCCCCGTGCGATGAAAAAATACACTTGGCTTTCGTCCGATGGTGCGATGGCGATACTGGCTTTTGGAGGTGCGGTTTTTTGGAACGAAGGAGAAATATTGGACCACGTTACGCCATCAGCCGAACGAAATATCCCGCCCTCCGTTCCTGCGGCAGTCGCATACATGATACCCTGAGACGTGACCGCCAGATTGTGATGAAGCCGTAAGCTCGTAGTACCCAATGTTCGTGCCCACGTTTGGCCGCCATCGGCACTTCGCATGATGCCTGCTGATGTTGCAGCGAGCACCACATCCGCATTGGTTATCGTTGGATGTACGGCCAATGCAATCACTCTAGAAAAACTGGCAGACGTTTGAATGGGTGTTGCCGAAGTACCGGGTAACGATACCCAGGTGGCTCCGTTATCGGTAGACTTAAATAATCCTTCGGAGTTGAACCGCGAAGAGCCCGAGGACTCCTGTGTGCCAACGTACCAGGTGCTCCCCTTGCCCGGGCGAGGATCTTGTGTGATAGCCGATATGTTGATCATTCGGTCAGCTGATGAAATTCGGGTCCAGGAGCGGCCACAATCCCACGATTCCCATAATCCGCCAGAGACTGCGCCAGTAAAAATGTGGCATTCATTCGCCTTGTCGATAGCGATGGCACGGGTGCGCGGACCAACTGTAAAAGGGCCTCGGTGTTGCCAGACTAAAGGTAAATCCAGGGTGGATTTTTGACGTGCATTGGTATAGACTTTTTGTGCCTCAATCATCTCAGAGACAAATCGCAACTCCCGCTGGCGCATGTTTTCAGGAATCTCGCCAGTACGGGGATTACAAAAGCGCATTTGATCATAACGTTCACGTGCCTGGGGGTCATCTTCCGTTCCAGCGCTACTCCCTTTTTCCACTACAGCATCAGGCCATACGTGGTGAGCATCAAAACGAATGATGTGCAAACGGATAGTTACCAGCACAACCAAAAAGACAATGATGGCACCAACTAACGGTAGGCTTACTTTTATCTTCATCCTCATCTCATCATTAGCTTCACAATGGAATATCCAAAATATCTATGTAAATAAAATATTTACTTTTTTCTTTAACAAACGATTTAGCGAAATTTAAGGTTCGAAAACACTATTTACTTTTCTGCAGAATCTCGCCTCGGACTCTGCGGCTTCCCTACTCCCCCTCGCTTGCCCTCTCAAACCACCATTCTTGGCCTGAGCACTGCCTGCCGTCCCGTTCATGCTTGCGCGCCTCGCCAGGGTAAGAACTAAAAGTAAAAAGTCTTGCCGGTTGGCAAAAATCCGTTTGCGGCCCAGACTGCCTGCGCCCACGATTTCCGCGGCACGTGCTGCACACACGCGCTGGCTGCGGGCGCCAGCCTTTTGCAAAACTAAAAATACAAGTTTACGTGTTGGCGACTTTCATCGCGCTGGGTGGCAAAGACCACAAACGGGGGCGCAGTGGCGGGCCGGATTTTTCTTTTGGGCGGCTTTTCGGCTTGCCAACCGTAGCCAAGCGAAGGTTGGGCTGCTCCGGGGTACGCTTCGCTCCCGTGCCCACGCGAGGCGCGTGGGCACCAAGCCCGGAGTCTATCCCGCTAAGGCGGGGCATCCCGGCCGCGCGTTGTTTACTTAGGCAGTTCGCGTATCAAAAAAATTAGCGAAAGCACCTGTTATCCGAGTTCATCTCGTTTGTTGGTGACCCACAGCGCTACTGCTCACGCGCAACACCAACAAAGGCGAGGTGCTATCCGCCAAATGCACAATACACGATGTTATGGGTTGCTTTTGGTCTTCATTTAACGCTTTAAATAATTATTGAGTTAATTGAACGTCTTATATGTTTGCCATAACCATCTTGATTGCTGTACCCAATCCGAATAATAAATTGTATAGGCTTTTTGAGCCCTAGATTATCAGAAATATCATTTTTCACTGGTTCTTCTTCCAAGATTTGAGAAATGGTGTGATTCCTGATACTTAATTCAGTACACTTTAACAGGGCCTTTTGATAAAGTCTTCCAGATTCGTAAATAGAAATATTTTCACTACTATTTGAAGTTATCACTAAAAAGCCGCTCGTGTGCTTAACTTGTTCTATCGCACTTTTTATTCCCTGTTCAATAAATGAGTTGCCAATAGCTGATTTTTTGTTAAAGAAACTATACCAGACAAATTTGGGCAAGCCATTTAATCCCAGCATTTCAGGAAAAAGACCATCACCTGATTTTTCCTTTTGATCTTTGTCAAACCTCAACCAATCGCTCAGTTCCGATTGTTTGCTTTTATCATTGCTTTGTTTTGTGAACGCTTGAATTTGCAAGTCTGATATTATTTTACCTTTTGGGGAGTTCGAGGAGAAGAAATGTATATTTTCCCTGTCCAAGTCTTGAAGATTGGTAATGTCCTGCTTACTCATTTCTCCAATATTATAGTTTTTTCTGTCAGTAAAACGATTTTCAATCAAAGATAATGTTGCATTGCTAGAACTTTGCTTATTACCTTTCATTTCAATACTAAACAATTCTTTGTCTGCTGAAATCGAACCTAGAAATGGTTCAATTTCCAATTGATTACCTATGGCCATGGCCGCATTATCAATTGTTTCAATAAAGGCAGATATTGAAAGTAAAAACTCTCTGTTATTTGGATCAACAAATGGTAATCTTCGTTGAAAATCACCGAAAACCTTTATTTTATTTTCATCAATTTTAACCTTCCACGGTTGAGTATTATGACTACTTGGAGCATGCATGCCATAGGCAAGAATTTGCTGAATAGTTGAATCTGCTTTTTGCATTGGTTTGTAATTTATGGTTTGTGCTTTTAGAATATCCTTTGGCAATACAGCAGTAATACCTAATGCTGTCAACGCTTTCATAAATTCTTTTCTGTCCATATAAGTGTTTTTATTTATGTATACATTCAATTTTCTATCTCAATTTATTGGTTTATTGTATTAAGTGAAGCTCTAATAACTTTGTTTTTAAAAAATAAAATTCCGACCGGTTTTTTAAATCGTGTAATCCATTTGAAAATTCTTTACTATTCCTCAGAGTCTCGCCTCGGACTCTGCGGCTTCCCTACTCCCCCTCGCTTGCACTCTCAAACCACCACCCTTGGCCTGAGCACTGCCTGCCGCTCCGTTCATGCTTGCGCGCCTCGCCAGCGTGAGAACTCAAAATAAAACAATCCTGCCGGTTTGCAAAAATCAGTTTGCGGCACAAACTGCCCGTGCCCATAATTTCCGCGGCATGCGTTGCACACACGCGCTGGCTGTGGGCGCAAGCCTTTTGCAAAACTAAAAATACAAGTTTACGTGTTAGCGACTTACTCGTCCCGCAGCATCTCCCCAGGACATGATGCGCAAGCGCAGTACTTCAATCGTATCGTGCTCTTAGAAAGACGATAGCTGAAGATGTGGATATGTTACGATCTACTTGCACGATTGTCAGGCAACCAGCGTGAACAAGTGTTAATTTAGGAAACATCAAAAAGTGGAATAAAAATGAATCCACTTGCTGAAAACAAGAAACGATTAGCAGAAAACTCTCGAAAGTTGCCTCTAGGGGCACTATCTACTGACCACAAGTGCTGAAGTAAGCGACTATGGTAAGCCGACCAATGATAACGAAGGTAGAAAAAGACAGACCACATTTCACTTTAGCGCATACTGTGTGGCCACCAGGTGCTCGAAAATACGGGCCGGCAATAAACGCTTCAAGGGTATCATCAATCGCTCCAGTAGGGTTCCCCCAACATACCGAAGTGAGGGGTGGCGCTCTCCCATAATATCCTCGATCTTTCTGGCTATAATTAAAGGACTTGATCCGGTTTGTTCATTCTTAATTGCTGCGTTATGAGCTGCTGTCTGGTATCTAAAATAGGGTGAATTCTCATTTGTTTTGCTGCCTGAACTAGGTTTAGCTGACATACCTGTATTAATATCGCCCGGCTCAAGTATAACAACCTTAACGCCAAAAGGAATTAACTCGAGGCTAAGCGCCTCAGACAATCCCTCAAGGGCGAACTTAGAAGCGCTGTACATACCATCAAATGGGATAGCTATCTGCCCGCCTATTGAAGTTGTATTGATAATAAGACCACGCATATTGTGACGCATTGAGGGGAGGACCGACTGTGTTACCCTTAGTGGCCCCAGCGTGTTAACTTCAAGTATTTCCCGGGCGTCATGAATATCCATTTCTTCCAGAGACCTTGAAAAACTGATTCCAGCATTGTTGATCAGAACATCGATTCGTTGGGCTGCCCCTAACACCCGGTCTACGGCCAACCTCACAGACTCGGTATCTCTTACGTCCATTGAAAGTATCGAATAGCCATCTTGATGCAGTTGAATACCGTCAACAGGCTCGATTACTGTGCCGAAAACGTTCATCCCCTTGGAGGCTAAGTAACCTGCAGTTGCCCTACCTATGCCGGATGTTACACCTGTTATGAGAACTACTGGCTTGGTATTGTTCATACTGTTATAGGGTTAGCGTTATCAATGGCATCAAACAAGTCGGCCACGAATCGATTTACGGCATCCTGGAGAGGATAAATAAGTTTCACAATTGGCCGAAGTAGTGGCTGCTTGACCTGAATTTCCTCATAGATAAAAAGCGTAGTAACTTTATCTGTGTCCTTAGTGAAACGCACCAGCCAAGTACCGCGGAATCCAAAACCTTTAAAATGCGCCTCGAAAAGATGGTTGGTAACTGAACGTACCTCTTCGTAATCTACCGGTGGGGAGTCAAATGCCAATTCCCGCCAACGCTTATTTGAAGTTACGATAACATCCTTCAGATCGCTACGAAACGCTTGTCTCCGATCTATCGCAATCATGTGAAACAACCACTCGATTGGGGCTTCGATCGTAACCGTTGCAGTGGCTACTGCAACACGAGATGGCGTAACGAAACCCAAAACTAAATAATAAAGCGAGGGTATGGCGATCAAGAGTAAGGTCATCATGTCGTTCATAAACTTTTTTGTCTTGCTTCGATGAAAACAAAGTTTAAAAACTTTCTTGCTGCATCCAAGCCAATACGTGCAGGCGTGCAAAGATAATTTTGAGTCGTTTACCAAGTTCTTTTTTTTGGAAATTTTATGGTTTTCCCTAAAAAGAAAGACTCCTGAGAAAAGAAGCCTTATCCTACTCCCCAAAATTCAGACCATAGGTTAAGCGAACCTCTAATAACTCTGTTTTCAAAATGTAAAATTCTGACCGGTTTTTTTAATCGTGCAATCCATTTGAAAATTCTTTACTTTTCTGTAGAATCTCCCCTCGGACTCTGCGGCTTTCCTACTCCCTTCGCTCGCCCTCTCAAACAACCACATTACCCGTTGAGCACTGCCGGCCCGTTCATTCTTGCGCGCCTCGCCAGCGTGAGAACTCAGAATAAAACAATCCTGCCGGTTTGCAAAAATCAGTTTGCGGCCCAGGCTGCCTGCGACCGCGATCACCGCGGCACGTGCTGCACACACGCGCTGGCTGTGGACGCAAGCCTTTTGCAAAACAAAAAAAATACAAGTTTATCTGTTAGCTACTTTCATCTCGCTGTGTGGTGGAGACCACAAACGGGGGCGCAGTGGCGGGCCGGATTTTTCTTTTGGGCGGCTTTTCGGCTTGCCAACCGCAGCCAAGCGAAGGTTGGGCTGCTCCGGGGTACGCTTCGCTCCCGTGCCCACGCGCCTCGCGTGGGCACCAGGCCCGGAGTCTATCCCGCTAAGGCGGGGCATCCCCCCCCGCGCGTTGTTTATTCGGGCATTTCGCGTATCAGACAAAATCAACGATAGCACCTGTTATCCGAGTTCATCTCGTTTGTTGGTGACCCACAGCGCTACTGCTCACGCGCAACACCAACAAAGGCGAGGATGGCATGGAGTGATGATGCCACATATACCGAATACAAAGTTGAGCAAATCGGATTGTGCCCGTTGTAGCTTTACCTGATCGTTGGCGGGTGTGATACTGAACCACTCCGCCCGCAGCCGGTGGTCGCCACCAAAAACCTCACCGATGATGTACAGCAACCGCTGTTGATGGTGAAGCAAAGCATTCTGACTTGTTCCATCTCGGCCTCGCCAAGGGTGGCACTGTCTTCCGCAAACACGGAGTAAAAGCGCGGCTCTGTTTCAAGAAACGCCTCCGTTTTTCGTTTGGGTGCGCTCAGCAGGTGATTTCTTGCAACCCGATACAACCACGTGCGAAATCGGCTCTCGCCCCGAAGAGTTTTCAACGCGCTGATGACTTAAACCAAAACCTCATGCGTGAATGGCCGCAAATACCGGAAACGAAACTCCAACAGCACGTTTCTTGTGACTACCTGAGGCTAACGCTCAGGACTCAACTTTTTTTCGTTTCAGATTTGCGGGCGATTGCGAAGATGGTTGATAACGATCTTCCTGTAGCTCTCCCCAATCGGTATTTCCGTGCGATTGACCAAAATTGCGTGACTGGAAATCGCCTGTATGTTGGCCATAGAAATGACAAAGGACTTGTGTACCCGCAAAAAGCCGTGAATCTTCACCAGCGCTTCCACAGAAGAGATTTTTGAATTGTAAACACGGACATTTCCATCAGCAAAATATCCCTTACAGTAGTTGCCAAACGCCTGAAAGTATAAAACCTGTGAGAGCATAATCCGGTGGATGATCCGGTCTGCCTTGAGAAAAATAGATGGATCTTTCTTTTGTACCTCTGCCAATACAGGAACCTTTGGGTTAATGATTTTGTCAATGGCGCTGCTAAACCGCTGAAAAGAGAATGGCTTGCGTAAAAAATCAATCACCCCCAGGTCAAAGCCATCGATTGCGTATTGACCGTACGCAGAAGCAAAAATAACCGAGGGCTGATACCCCAAACCTTTCACCAAATCTATTCCAGACTTGCCCGGCATCTTTATGTCAGAAATGATAATTTCCGGTTGGGTTGCCTCGATATACTTCTGTGCCTCCATCGCGTTGCTAAAAACGGCTGCTATCCTTAAATCACTGATTCTTTTGATGTAGTTGGTGATCACAGTGATGGCCGGTGGCTCGTCATCAATAACTACGCACCGAAAGTGAACGGGAGTTTTATCATCTGCTACCATACACTCAATTCAATTCTACACGCAAGGTAGCAATGTGAACCGATTGTTCAGAAACCAACTGAAGGTCGTATTTGTCTTTAAAAAGAAGCTCTAACCTTTTTCTCACATTTTTGAGTCCGGTTTGTGAGCCTGCTTTTGTTTGCTGTTGATCGCCAATTGAGTTAGACACTTGAAAAAACAATTCATTGCGCTGCAGCGCAACATCTATTCGAACAAAAGAGTGTGCCGTAGCAACCTCTGTACCATGTTTAAAAGCATTTTCAACAAACGGAAGCAGCAGCAAAGGAGGAATTTCAAAAGCGTCCGTTGCACCGGTTATATGAATGGAGGCCTCGCATTTATCCCCAAATCGCAGCCTCTCCAAATTTACGTAGTGCGAAATGTAGTCTACTTCCTGCCGGAGGGATATTTTATGCAATTGCGTGACTTCAAACATGTAATGCATGAGCTCCGAAAGTTGCAGAATGGCAACACTCGTTTTTTCCGGATTAACAAGTGAAATCGAATAGATGCTGTTCAGCGTGTTAAAAAAGAAATGTGGGTTGATCTGCGCCTTTAGCAGATCCATCTCAGCCATCAGCCGTTGCTCGCGAAGTGCTTTATTTATAGTTACAGACCGATGAAACAATCCAATGAGCGTTCCTACCAAAAAGTAAAAACCCGCACCCATCACGTGGGGTAAAAACTCCCTGCTTTGGGTGATTCCTAAATCAACATGAATACTCGCAAACGAAACAATCAGCAAACAACTAACCGCACTTAGTGCATAAAACATATACTTTTTTCTGTCCAGTAAATGCGGCACCAGCACAAACAAATTAAAATAAATGAGTAGGGCTAATTCTATGGCATGACCAACCAGTTGCAAAAGTGATCTTCCATCAATTTGCTGATTGGCGAAAACCAAGAAGGAAACCTCCATCGAGAGCCAGGCCAACCAAACCAAAAGGTGACCGATAACCGTTCGCAGCAGTGGACTCATGAAGCGATTCATGGGGGAAAGATAAGCATACCAATGACGTGGGTGTGTTCCCCATGTCGGCCAGCGCGTTTGTTCGTCACTAAATAAAGGGGTTTTGTCATCAAAATGAACTTTGATGCATCTTGTGTAAATGCAGACTCGTTTCTTTGAGCCTAATCTAATCTCAGGTATGAAGAAATCTGCTGTGTTTCTTGTGTTGCTGTTGTTCTATGCTGCCAACCCGTACGGTGTATTCGGGCAAGCTAACCCCTTGATCAACGCGTGGAAAATCGATGAAAAATCAATACCGGTATTTTCGGAAGTGATGCTGCTCAGAGTGAGTAAAGTCAACCCGGAGCAAGCCAAGCAAATGGAGGCGTACCCGCAAGCCGTTGCCGAATTAGTAAAGGGAATCGTGTACTCATTCGGTGAAAACGGTGTGTATGAGGCCAGTTCAGCGCAGGGGAAACAAACGGGCGCCTGGAAAAAAGTGGATAACTACCTGATCACACAAATACCGGGAGGTAACGAAAGAAAAGACAGCATCATTTCCATTTCAAAAAACAAGCTCGTTTTGCTGAATCGCGAAGTCAACAAGCGTATTGAATATGTGTTGGCAAAATCGGAAGACGTACCAACCCAAATTGCAGCGAATCCGTCTCGCGAAGAATTTGACGCGGTAATGAAAGAATTCAAGCTCACGAAAGCGATCAAGAATGTATCTGTAGTTGATGTAAAAACAGGAAAAATTCTGCCGAATCAAACGATCCTTTGGAAGGAAGGTAAAATCATTTCTGTTTTACCGGGCAACAAAACGATCCTTCCGCCCGATGCGGTTGTGGTTGATGGACAGGGTAAATTCGCGATGCCCGGAATGATGGATACACACATTCACTTCTTCCAAAGTGCCGGGCTCTATACACGGCCCGATGGGCTCGATTTTACCAGCGTGATGCCTTATGAAAAAGATCAGCAATGGATCCGCGATCACCACGGGATCACCATGAAGCGCTACATTGCCCTTGGCATCACCGGTGTAGTAGATGTAGGCGGTCCGTTTTACAACTACGCCATTCGTGATTCAGTCAATACAAAAATAGTAGCTCCTCATACTATTGTAACGGGTCCACTCATCTCAACCTACAGCCCGCCTAACCTGGATACAATCGATCCGCCCATCATCAAGGTAAACAATGCAGAGGAAGCACGGGCACTCGTGCGCAAGCAATTGCCCTTCAAACCTTCGTTTATCAAAATCTGGTTTGTGGTTTTGCCCGGTCAAAAAGCCGAGCAGTTTAGTGCCGAGGTGGCCGCTGCCATTGACGAGGCGCACAAAAACAATTTGAAAGTGGCTGTTCATGCTACCGAGTTAGCGACTGCCAAAGAAGCGATCCGCCTAGGTGCTGATATTTTGGTTCACAGTGTAGACGATGCCATTCTCGATGATGCTTTTTTGAAAATCCTCAAGACAAAGAATATAATGTACATCCCCACCTTGCAGGTAAGTCAGCAATTCTACCGCATTTTAAAACAGCAGTTTGATTTTACTCCACACGAGCTGGCGTGGTCGGATGCCACGCAATTGAGTTCATTGCTCGATCTTCAGCATCTCGATCCAAAAGAATTGAATGGATTTAACCATAAAGCAATCAGTTCCCAATTTGCCGTGCCATCGAAAGCAGACAGTATGATGCTGGTGAACCTCAAGCGCGCTGCCGATTATGGAATTACCATTGCCACCGGTACCGATGCCGGTAATCCGGGCGTAGCCCACGGTGCATCTTACCTGCGTGAAATGGAGATGATGAGGCAAGCGGGGCTGTCCAATTGGCAAGTGCTTAAAGCGTCTACCATCAATGCGGCCAGAAGTTTTGGCGCAGCCAATTTATATGGAAGCATAGATGGCGGCAAGGTGGCAAACTTCATTTTGCTAAGTGAAAATCCACTTCAATCTTTAAAAGCCCTGGAAAAAATTGAAACCGTGTATTTGAATGGATACGGACACACACCAGCGGATTTGTTGCCTAAAACGGTTGAAGAATTGGCAAAGGCTGAAGTGAATGCCTATAATGCGCGCAACATTGAAGCATTCATTGCCCGCTATGCTCCGGATGCGGAAATTTACGACCTCTCAAATCCCACTGTGCCCATTGCAAAAGGGAGGAGCCAAATTAGAGAGATATGGGGAGCTATGTTTAAACAATTTCCGGAATTGCACTGCCACGTAACAAGCCGCACCGTTATTGGCAACAAGTGCACGGCCATCGAATCAATTTCTGGCGTGGGGCCAACACCCGAAAAGGGCGTAGGTAATTACATCTTCAATTTAAAAACGGGACTGATCGAGAAAGTCTACTTCGTAACCGAAAGATAAGCGCACTTCCTTGAGAGAGGCACACAGCCTTCGTTAACCCCGGATATCTTTGTGGGGATTTTTATTGCATTTGTATAACTGTTGTGCAGCCGGCCAATCGCGGGTGCTGCTTGAATAATTTCAATTGCCGTACACTACTTTGTCACAACCTATTGACTATTTTTTTGATAGATGCACAGTATGTGATTTTGAGGTTCTTGATTTGCCTGCACTCGAGAGATTATCGGTTATGGTTCTGATTTTCTGCGGCAGACCGCCAGGTGTTAGCGCCTGACGGGGCAGAAGCACACCACCGGGAGGAGAGCAAAAGCAGAGGTTTGAATTAGCCTGTTTGATCAAACTACCCCCTTTGCTTGCGCGCAAAACTAGCGAGTGGGGAGATTTTTGAGATTTCCGTAATTTAGTGTTGCTCAATACTGATCTGAACACCTTCAATGCCATCAATGAGAGGTCGCCCATAAACAGAGGGTGGCGTAAACCCGGGATAGGTGTTGTTTACGGCTAGTTGGGCAATAACACGACCAATTATTTTTACGGTAAACAGGTATGCTTGAGGACCTTTTATAGTCACAATAAGTTTTTGATTGTGCTTATTTTCAGTTTGAGCCCATGTGTAGGTATATTGTTTGGCTAGCTCTTCTTGAGTTGGCCCCAACGGAAAAAAAAGGTTTGAATAGCGAAAGAGGAACTTCCTTAGCCAGTTCATACGTCCCTGCATAAACTGGATCAGTATCCAGGGATAATACGAATAAGTAGCGATCGTCCGGATTTTTGTAGTGATAAATCCGGTTAAGGAATCCCCCATGAGCGGATTATGAATAAGATTGTAATCTTTTCCGTCAGCCCGGAATAAACGCTTCTCAAAGGGAGGTTTTGACATAATCAGATCTCCAGACACACGTGAGTATCCCGTTGCTGTAGCTAATTTCAATACCGTCTTGATTGTTCCTCGGGATGCAGCTCCAAAAGTTGCAAAACCCAGAAATAGTTTTTCCGAATCAGGTAACCCCTCCGATGCCAGGCGGCCCGCGATATCGGTCGGAGCCAGGTTAAAACCTGCACCAGGCATCAACATTACCCCGTTGGCGAATGCCACATGGTGAAGTTTATAAATTTCCAAAATGTCGGGATATTCTGCTGCGAGATCGACATAGTGAGTTTTTGTCTGTATGCAAGCCTCAATAAGATGCCTGTTTATGCCATAGGAAACATTAGCCAAATTGATAACAGCCTTCACATCGGATAAGTAAGCAACAATATGTTGCACGTCACCCCGCCCTTGTTGGTGTTGCGCGCAGGCAAAGAGGGCGGTCTCACCAACAAGCGTGATTCATATCTCAGCTCTTGCTCACCTAATAGCAGAATCATGCAAAAGAAAACCAAACACTTTTTATCATGTGATCTATTCTTTCAAATTATTAAGCGCAAATTTTCCAATCTCATTGAAGAACCTGTCTTTGTCTTGCCAATAGTTGCGGCTGTATAATTGCAAAAACGGCCAACGTTTTGACTCAAGTACGCTTGGAACCAATGCATGAATGGATTTAGCCGACAGACTCTCCACATAGTTGTTGTCGTCTGTTAGCAACGCCCCGATCAATTGACTATTTTTTTTCATCGTCAAATCGCAGTAAGGTAATTGATCGCAATCAACGGCATATTCCCTGTCCGCAAACCAGTCTCTGATTTTGTGTTTCAAGTGCAAGCGACCATTCTCTTCGGCTATTACGTTTGGCTCAAACTCGCCTTGCGAAACCTCTCGTGAAAATTGCAAGTATGCCTTTAAGAGTTTAGGCCCTTCGTTTTTTGTATCTGCCACCATCAGCTGCTCGGGCCACAAACTGGTTACCACCATCACTTTTTCACGGGCACGGCTGACGGCAACATTTAATCTGTTTTCACCACCTTGTTGGTTTAAACTACCAAACTGAGTAGAAGCTACTCCTTTTTTGTTAGCAGCATAGCCTACTGAAAAAATAATAATGTCTCGCTCATCTCCCTGTACGTTCTCGATGTTCTTCACAAAAAGAGTAAGCGGGATTTTTTTCCCGAGCCGCGCAAAATTCACCTCCAACAAATCAAGAATTAACGATTGCTGTGGTGCGTTGAATGTAATCACACCAATGTTTTTTCCCGGATCTGTTGATGATAATTCAACGATCAGTTCAACTACCTTTAAAGCCTCTATCTCGTTGCAAAAATTTTCCCAAACTCCTTCTACCTTCACGTACTCAATAGCCGGTTCACGGCTGTTGGCAACGGCCAGCTCAGGCAACATCTGCAGTTTGCCTCCATAAAAATGTTTGTTCGAAAACTCGATCAATGCAAGTGATTTGCTGCGGTAATGCCCTTGCAATTGAACATTGGGCAAATAACGATCACATAACTCTAGCAGTGAATCTACTTCCGTATCTGGCTCCGCCTGCTCTTCGTCTTCCTCCCAGCGCGACTGGAAAAAGTCGCCCGGCTTCAATTGTTGCGAATCGCC
This sequence comes from Cytophagales bacterium, assembly GCA_020403045.1. Taxonomy (GTDB): domain Bacteria; phylum Bacteroidota; class Bacteroidia; order Cytophagales; family Cyclobacteriaceae; genus ELB16-189. Next base: position 10,307 of record JADBYK010000086.1, on the reverse strand, counting down.
CGCCACCACGGCTTGCTTGCCTCGAAAGAGTGCGGGTATGCCACGCTCTGCAAAGCATTGTGACGCTTCATCAAAAATGACCAGGTCAAACATTTCCTTCATCGGAAAAATGGCTGACACTGATTCAGGCGAAGCTAACCAGCAAGGCATCAATCGGAAAACATCGTCTTCAAAATCAGTCAACACTTTGCGCAACGGCCAAATCTTTCTCTTTTTAGTAACCTGATGAAGTAGATCGCGATAGGTCACGCGATTGTTTAACCGATTAAATGCCAGTTCATCCGTCACTCGCTCACGCGAACGCAGCAGTAGTATCTCGTTGCTAATCGACTGTTTGGTGGCGATGAGTTCTCTTAGTTCTTCTTCCAGCAATGTTATTTTTCCAGAGGATGCCATTCTCAACAATGGATATTTTGCTTCCAGATTGTCGATCCAGGCGAGGTAGATACTGTTGGTAAACAGTTCGATCATTTTAGACTCGTCCCACGCGTGGCACTTTTCGAATAATTTAAGGAGGATACCTCTGGCTTCGTCCGTTAGCGATTCTTTTAATCCATCAAACTCAACCAACAGATCAAAATCCTCTAGAAGCACTTTGCGAAGTTCGTCCTTCTGTGTTTCCGGTTGGGTAAGCGCGCTGATCTGCGAAGACAAGAAATAGCGCATCCACTCATCCTTCTTACCCGGCAACTGGGCAATCACCTTAAAAAGGTTCTCTAAGGCTCCCACGAATTCCTTTTTTGATGAGCCGATGGGCGAAATCAAATTACCAAGGCCACGGATGGATTTAAAAATCGTTTTTGCTTTAATAGCGCTTTGTTGATCGGTAAACCAAGTCGCCACTGCAGACTTTGAAGTTCCATCCGGAAAATCGATAAGCCAATTTTTTCCTTTTAGTTTAGAAATGTTGTGCTCCAAATTCAATCGGTGATCTAGTTTTTGCTCCAATAACCTGAACCCTTCCTTCGAACTATCAAGTTGATTGCCTACCAATGCGCGCTTTACCAAATACTTATCTTTCGAAAACAACTCCCATCTGATAAGCCCAATCAAACTTTTACGCACTTTCATGCTGCGGTGCAACGCAACTTGCAATTGTCCTAGCTGCGCAGCGGGTAATGATTTCTCTATCGCCACTCCTTCAAAACAAGCCATAATGACGCGCTCAATATTTGCCAGCCACAACGCGCTTGTTTCGTCCTCGGTTTCAGGTACCATTTTTTGAAAGTAGCGGTACCGCTCGTCCGATGCTAACAATTGTTTAATTGAGATCGCATCCAATCGTTTGTCGATGAGTGCCTCACATTGTTCCCAATCAAATTGCGTGTGAAAGTGTTTTAAAAATTCACTCTTTACTTTGCCAAAGTATACCGGTATCTCTTTCAAATAATCAGCCATCAGCTGGCGATCACTTGCCTGAAGTTGAGAAAATGATTTTCGTTCGCGCCATTGATATTCTTTGTGATCTAACTTTTTTGCATAGAAACAATACACTCCAATTGTCCTGTTAAAATCCCTTATCTCGGCCGTCTTATACTGATTGCATTCTTGTTTCAGCGCTATGAAGGGATGTAGTGGTTCGCAGGAAAGATAAAGTTGCTTAATGCTCATTCCGCAATCTGATTCGCTCAACAGTGCGGTGCGAAACAATTCCAACTCTTCTGTGATCTGATCGATACGCTTACCCAACTGAAAAAATTGGCGATCCAATTGAATGGCATCCAAACTAATATTTTTGGATTTGTATTCATCCACCTTTTCGATCTGGTGCGCCAACTTTTCAAATATCTCCTTGCGATCGTTTTTAAAATCGTGAACCAGCGCAACAAAGTCAGCCAGTCTTTTTTCAGCCAAGCGGGCATACACCACATCCAGTGCAGCACGCTTCTGACAAACTACGAGCACCTTTTTGCCCTGCGCAATGGTATCCGAAACCAGGTTGCAAATTAATTGCGATTTGCCTGTGCCAGGGGGTCCTTGCACGACCAATGAGTGACCCAGCTTAGACGTTTTCAAAGCCTGCTCCTGCCACGAATCCATGGGAAGAATCGAATAGACTTTTTCCTCTTTCACCAAATGAAAGGCATCTACCGAAGCATCGCTTTGCCGGGGTGACCGCGCCTGAAAAAAATCTTCTAAGTCAACAAATGTTTCACTTGCCAAAAGTTGTTGATAGTCGGGCACCAAAAAAGAACCAGCTTGTGGAAACAATCCTAAAACCGCTTCGGGAAACAGCTTTAGTTCACCCGATTGATGCTGCTCTTCAAATTCATCTTTTTTGTAAGTACTAAACAAAGTCAATTCATCTCGATAGTTATCAGGATTGAAATGAATGGCCATGTTTGCTTTCTGCAAGAGCTGGTAAAGTTGAGTTCGGAAAATGGTAGTATCTACATCGCTGCCTTCAAATGTTTCCTCCAGCAACTCCTCTGGCGCTTTTGTTTTGTTGTAGAAGGCATAGGCCAGCAAAAACGACTTGTTAAACGTCACTTCAGCTTGAGACCGCAATGCCATCGTCCAGTAACCGTCTTTGATCTCCAGCTGAACCGGAAAGTAGAGAAGCGGACAATGGACGAAGGTACCATCTGAAAATTTTCCACGCACAAATGGCCAACCTACATGGAGTTCTCGCGAACCAGACTCTTCGAAAATAAAATGGTCAGCGCGTTGAATTTTTTTAAGCCTGGCACTTCCCAGGTTGGCTTCCTCGATGCGTGGGTCCAACACAGGGCAGATCAATTTTGATTTCCCGCTAATCAAAGACTCAATGATCGAAAACGCTTTTTCACCATTGAGCTGACTCAGCATTTGGATATCCAAAAAACGATCTGCATTGAGGCGCGGCAAAAAAATTGACTTATTCCTGGCAGAAAGATTGGTGAGCTTCCGCAAGTAGTTAGTCAGTATTTTTTTTGTTTTGTCCGATGCCACGTTATGGGTTTATGGTAATATAGGGCTTAATCCTTTGAAAATCTTTTTCCGTTACTAATTTCAAGTTCACAAGATCTTCAATGGAAGCAAAGTAACCATGTTGAAACCGATAGGCGACAACCGCAGCCGCTAACTTATAAGAAATGTAAGGATGAGCGGCAAGTTCCTTTTCTGTAGCAGTGTTGAGTCGTATTTGTCGGGGGTGATAATCCGGCAATACAAAGAATTTTTTCTTGAGGCGACCGACAGCTGTGGTGTCTAGTCGGTAAACCTCGTTCAATTGATCCATCGAAACGAATCCACCCAATCGCTCTCGATACTCTACGATTCGCAGCGAAAACTTCGGTCCAATACCATAGACTTTTATCAACTGGGCAGTATCCGCCAAATTCAAGTCAAGTTTGGTTGTGGCAACTATTGGGCGCATTGGAAATGAATCCTTAAAGAATTCTTTTCTTTTCTTTTCAGCGATAAGGGGCAAATCAATAAACGAGTAGAGCTTTTGGAAAAGCAACGTATCGGCACCGTACATTTTCAACAAATCGCTTTTGATTTTGAATACTCCACCCTTTGTGCGGTAGTTGACTATTCTGCGAGCAAGCGATGGGGAGAAACCTAATTGTAATAAGCTATCCCTCGAGGCTGTATTTGGGTTAAACCTGAAAAGTGGTCGATCAACTGATTCGGGATTACTATCTGCTTTTTCCCATTGCCATTTGGCAACCAGGCTATCAAGCCGCAGTGAGTCCTTTGAAAAACTCAACTCTTGATTTGTAAACCAGTAGCGATAGGCAGGTTCTGAGAAAATCAATAAAACCATCAAGGGTAACAAAATGAGAAGTGCGTTCGTCTCCGATCTTGAGAATCCAAAAAAACTACGAATCCAAGCCTTCAACCTATTCACGGACAAAAGATATCTCTTTTAAACCAAAAAATCGATCCATGCCATTTGTGTGGATCTTTAGTCTTCCACTTTCATCAACGCCTTCAATACGACCCCGTATCTTTTGGCCGTTAACTAGAAAAGGGTGCTCCTCACCTACTCTGTACAGATTCTTCAAGTAAGTAGACAGTAGTTCTAATCGCCTTCCAGCACGAAGTTGCAAATACCTACCTTCCAGTTTTTCAAGTAGTGAATTGAGTTCATCGCTATTCACAAACTCAAGCCCGGTCTCCAGTTTCAATGACGTTGCCGTATTTATAGAAAATAAAAACTGGTTAACATTTAATCCGATCCCAACTATGCTTTGCTGAATTTGTTCGCCAGCCAGCCCGTTCTCAATCAAAATTCCGGCAATTTTTTTGTCACCAATAAGAAGGTCGTTGGGCCACTTGATTTTTACTCGCCCGGGGATTCGTGCCGAAAGAAAATCAAAAACGCCCAACGATATGGCTATGGTTAGATCAAATTGCTGTTTGGCAAACATGAAATGCGGCTTGAGCAGCAGAGAAAACGTCAAATTCAAGCCCGGTTCAGCCTCCCACCCATTGCCTCTTTGCCCACGCCCTCGGGTTTGAGAGTTAGTGATCACAATCGTGCCTTCCGGTTGATTGGTCTTTTGTGATAGTTCTAACAAAAGCGTGCTGGTCGAGTGACATTCTGGCACAAAAACCACGTTTTTTCCTAAGAACAGCGTGTTGGCAAGGATTTTATACAATGGAATTTGGTTAGATTTGTTGCTTTACTTTTTCCCAAAGATCCTAAGATAGCTGAATGACCAAAAAAAAGAAGAAAGCAGACTCAGAAAAACTGTGCAAGGCCATCGTGCACGGAATGCAGGAAAAGAAAGCTTCTGAAATTGTTGTGATGGATTTGAGGGAAATCAAGAATGCAGTCGCAGATTTTTTTGTCATTTGCTCAGGAAGCTCGGATAAGCAGTTAGATGCGATTGCCGGATCGGTAGATGACGAAGTCTACAAGAAAATAAAAGAAAATCCATGGCAAATCGAAGGAAGAAGCAATAAAGAGTGGGTGATTCTCGACTATATCACAGTTGTCGTTCATATTTTTCGCAAAGACAAACGAGGATTTTATGCGATTGAACGCTTATGGGGCGATGCCCAAATAACAGAAATTGACGACTAAGAACTTAAATCAGCAGCAGACGTTAGTAATTCGAACTTAGATTTTATAAACAAATGGCAGACAAAGAGAAAGATAAAAAGATAAATCCCCCCAAACTCCCCAAAACAAACTATCAGACTTGGCTTATTTTGGCGCTGATCGTAGTGATTTTCGGCATTAGCCGTATCATGAACAGTGGCGAATTGACCGAGATACTGGATAGCCGATTTGAGGAAATGGTGCGTTCCCGTGATATCAAAAAACTGGTTCTCATCAAGAATGACGAAGTGGTGGAGATTACGCTGAAGCCTGAAGCCCTACAGAACGCCAAGTACAAGCAGGAAATAGAAAAAAATAGTAGCCCGTTGGGGTTTAACGCCAATGGCCCTCATTACAAATTAAAAATTGGATCAGTAGAAAAGTTTGAAGATCGCTACCAAGAGCTTACGAAAGGGCTGAGTTCAAACGATAAAATCGATTTGAAAAAGGAAAACCGTCCAGACTATTCTAGCCAAATTTTTAGCTGGGGCTTCTTGCTATTGATGGTATTCGGCTTTTGGATGTTGATGCGAAGAATGACTGGTGGAGGAGGTCCGGGCGGGCAGATTTTTAACATCGGAAAATCGAAGGCTGCTCTTTTTGATGCGGAAAGCAAAGTAAAAATCACGTTCGCGGATGTGGCAGGATTGGAGGAAGCAAAAGAAGAAGTAAAGGAGATTGTTGACTTCTTAAAAACACCACAAAAGTTTACAAAACTGGGTGGTAAGATTCCAAAAGGCGCACTCTTAATAGGCCCTCCGGGAACAGGGAAAACACTTTTGGCGAAAGCCGTAGCCGGTGAAGCAGGCGTGCCTTTCTTCTCATTATCAGGTTCAGACTTCGTAGAAATGTTTGTGGGCGTTGGAGCAGCACGCGTACGCGATCTGTTTAAGCAGGCAAAAGAGAAAGCTCCTTGTATCATTTTCATTGACGAGATTGACGCGATTGGTCGCTCTCGTGGCAGAGGGCAAATGCCAGGGTCGAATGACGAACGTGAAAACACCTTGAACTCGTTGTTGGTAGAAATGGATGGTTTTGCAACCGACAGTGGGGTAATCATACTAGCCGCTACCAATAGACCAGATGTATTAGACTCTGCCTTGATGCGCCCCGGTCGCTTTGATCGACAAATCAGTATCGACAAACCGGACATCGCGGGTCGAGAGCATATTTTTAAAGTGCACTTGAAGCCTATTAAGCTTTCAAAAGATGTAGATGTAAAAAAACTAGCAGCACAGACACCTGGGTTTGCTGGTGCCGAAATCGCCAACGTTTGTAACGAGGCTGCGCTCATTGCGGCACGTAAAGACAAAACAGAAGTGGAGATGCAGGATTTCCATGACGCCATTGATCGGGTAATTGGAGGCTTGGAAAAGAAAACCAAAATCATTTCGCCAGAAGAGAAAAAAATTGTGGCTTTCCACGAAGCAGGTCATGCAGTAGCAGGTTGGTTTCTGGAGCATGCAGATCCACTCGTAAAAGTGAGTATCGTACCTCGCGGAGTTGCCGCGTTGGGATACGCACAGTATTTGCCAAAAGAACAGTTCCTGTATCAAACTGAACAATTACTGGATGAAATGAGCATGACGTTTGGTGGCAGAGCTGCCGAAGAGATCATTTTCGAAAAGATTTCAACGGGTGCATTGAGCGATTTGGAGCGCATCACCAAAATGGCGTATAGCATGGTAACAGTTTACGGCATGAACAAAGAGATTGGGAATATGTCGTTCTTTGATTCTAAACAATCTGACTACACGTTCAATAAACCTTATTCAGATGCCACAGCACAACGCATCGATGAAGAAGTAAAGAAGATCATCGACAAGGCGTATCAACGCACCAAAGATTTGTTGATTCACCACAGAGAACATCTGGATATTATTGCGAAAGAACTATTAGAGAAAGAAATCTTATTCCAATCTGACTTGGAGCGATTAATAGGAAAACGTCCGTTTGCGGGCCAAACAACCTATGAGAAGTTTACTAATGGAACAGACAAAGAAAAAGTTGAGGCGGCCGCAGAAACTGCTGCTCCAATAGAACCAGTAGCAGATACAGTAAAGGAATAGTATCTATCAAAAACACTTGAAAAGCCATTCAGCTATTCTGAATGGCTTTTTCTATTTTTGCAAAGACATAGCCAATGGAGATTCTCCTTCCATCCGATAAAAAAATATACTTCGCCTCCGATTTTCATCTGGGAGTTCCGAACTATGCGTCCAGTTTGGAGCGTGAAAAAAGAATCATCGCTTGGCTGGATCAAATAAAACGAGACGCGCACAGCATCTATTTACTAGGCGATATTTTCGACTTCTGGTTTGAATACAAGCATGCTATACCAAAAGGGTTTATTCGGTTTCAGGGAAAACTAGCAGAGTTAAGAGATGCAGGCGTCCCTATTTACTTCTTTACGGGTAACCACGACATGTGGATGTTCGATTACTTCACCAAAGAACTTGACATTGTGATTTACCGCGAACCACAAATTTTACAAATCAATGGCAAGGTTCTTTTGATCGGCCATGGCGATGGGCTTGGCCCAGGCGACTCTATGTATAAAATTCAAAAAAAGTTTTTTAACAGCAAGGTTTGCCAATGGCTGTTTGCACGCATCCATCCCAACCTGGGTATGAGCATTGCTCAACTTTGGAGCAAACAAAGCAGATTGGCGAATACCAAAAGAGAAGAAAAATTCAATGGGGAAGAAAATGAATTCCTGCTCTCGTATTGCAAGACAATTGAAAAAGAGACGCACCACGATTTCTATGTCTTTGGACATCGTCACTTGCCACTTGACCTGGAAGTGGGCGTAAATAGTCGCTACATCAATTTAGGAGAGTGGGTTCATTTCAACACCTATGCAGAGTTTGACGGACAAGCAGTCGCTTTGAAGACCTATCATCATGTCAATTACTAAAACAATTTGCATTCTCTGTTTCACGTTTTCTTCGTGTTACTTTGTCAACGGCCAACAGATTGGCAAAAAAATTAAAGAAATTAAGAGTGCAGAAGTTATTTGTGCAACGGTTGATCGGCTAGGGAATTTCTTTATCGTCTCAAAAAATAATGTAATCAAAAAATTTGACGCACAAGGGAAGTTAATGGCCACTTTAAAAGGAAAGAACACAACGTTGCTCGAGCCCTGGTATCATCCTTCCATTTTTTTATATAATCAACTAAACCAAAAATACTGGATCTACGGTCGCTATTTTGAAAATGGAAAGGAGTATTCGTTAGACCCATCGTGGGCCATTCAGCCGACTTTGGTCTGTCCAAGCAATGATAATAAGCTTTGGCTTTTTGATGCAGCCGATGCATCTATCAAAAAAGTCAACCCAATCACAAAAGAAGTTGTTATTGAATTCTACACAGATACGTTAAAAGCTAAGGCTGCACCTGCTTACACTCATTTAAGGGAATACCAAAACATGATCTTTTTGCTAGATCAACAATCCGGGATTTCTGTCTATAGCCATATTGGAAAAAGGATCTACCAAATCGATACGAAAGGCATCAACAATTTCAATTTCTTTGGTGAGGAGTTGTATTATTTAGATGGAACTAAAATGAAGTTCTTTGACCTGGGGACAGGAACAACCAGAGAAATTGAGGTGGGCGTTGAGTATAAATATGTGTTAGCTTCTGACGAATCCATCATTCTAATCAGCCAAAAGAACAGAATTTTGCTGTTCGAAAGTAAGCAAATCTATTAGTTTCAAATTTGTTATTGATGGTCTCTGACCAAAAATCCTGATCTTAGTTTTACTAGAAGATTACCCTTAGTCAATCTCATCTTACAGCATCCCTAACTTACCCCTCGTACATCTCTCAAATTTTCTTCAATTTTGATCCTTCTTCCGGTTAACAATGAGCGAAACGAAAATCCAACTGCCATCTCGTGATGGTCTTCTCCTCGATGCACTTCTGCTAGAATCAAACGCAAAAGTGAAAGGTGTCGTGCAACTGGCTGGCGGCACCGGCATCAAAAAAGAATTCTATTTGAATTTTGCCAGGTATTTGCAAGAACAGGGCTATCACACTTTGCTCTTTGATTATCGAGGTATTGGCGGATCAAAGCCGAAATCGCTACGCGGATTCGAAGCAAAAAATCACGAGTGGGGGCAAAAAGATATGGCAGGTGTATTAGATTGGTTAGATGATCGCTATCCCTCTTTGCCGAAATTTTTAGTCGGGCATAGCGCAGGTGGTCAGCAACTGGGTATGATGGACAATCACCACAAATTCTCAAAAGCACTATTAATATCAAGTTCAACAGGCTATTGGAAATGGATTGCCTCGCCTTACAAATATTTTACACTTTTTGTTTGGCAGGGTTTAACTCCTCTTATGCTTAACACCGTTGGCTACTTGCCGGCCAGTTGGTTTCGTTTAGGTGAAGATTTGCCTAAAGGGGTTGCAGCTGAGTGGCGAAGTTGGTGCTTAAATTCTACATATTTTGGAAAGTACTTTGGCACTACCATTCAAAAACAATTTTACAGCGAAGTGAAAATACCCATACACTTTCTCTATCCAGAAGACGACACAATTGCTACTGGTAAAACAGTTGAAAGCTTGAGTGGATTCTACACCAACGCCATCATTACCATTGAAAAAATTGCCCTTCGCGAAACCAATCTGCAAAAAATTGGGCATCTTGGATTTTTCTCACGCAAATCAAAAGAACAACTCTGGGGGAAGGCAACTGCATACCTTGCCGATCTTTAGTCCAAAAATCAAAGATGCAATGGCAGATTACAATCCCAATCAAAAAAAAGTAGCCCCGACAGGAATCGAACCTGTATCAAAAGTTTAGGAAACTTCTATTCTATCCATTGAACTACGGGGCCATTACTTTTAAGAACTCCTTACCAACTCCAGACTTTAAATACTTTTCTCGAACTCTAGCTTGGGTGCGCAAAGGTAACGATTCAGTATAAATCGATTGCCAAGGAGTATAGCCTTTTGTTGATTTTGTTTTGCCAGCATTATGCTCCGACAAACGCTTTGCAACATCATTTGTCATTCCCACATATATGCGACCGTCAACTAAGCTTCTAATTGCGCACACGAAATACATAATAGGAACAAACAGTGGGAAACTTCCCTGCCTGCCGGCAGGCAGGTATTCTATCCATTGAACTACGGGGCCATTGCTTTTAAGAACTCCTTACCAACTCCAGACTTTAAATACTTTTCTCGAACTCTAGCTTGGGTGCGCAAAGGTAACGATTCAGTATAAATCGATTGCCAAGGAGTATAGCCTTTTGTTGAT
>JADBYK010000085.1 GCA_020403045.1 Cytophagales bacterium | reverse complement strand
TTCTCACAATTTTTTGTCCAATAAAGGATGGACAATAAATTTTCGACCTTGGGAAGTTGTTTACACAGAGTTTTTCGAAACAAGATCGAAGGCGTTAAAACGAGAGAAAGAACTTAAATCAGGAAAAGGCCGGGAATGGGTTAGGGAATCATTGAAGCAGCACTATTTCACGAGGGGATTCATATCCGCCACTTTATGTTTGTATCTTAAATCTTGTCCATTTTTTTTATGAGTGAATTGAAATTCTGTTGCAATAACAATTTTTTTTTCTCGTTGAATATTATAAAAAAACACTACAATGAAAAAATCAATTTTTGTTTTATTTCTATTTTCATTTAGTCTTTCCGTCTCCGGCTTTGCTCAGCTATCCGTTGGTCTAAAGGCTGGACTTGGCACTAATTTCATGACAAAGCAGAGTTTTAATAGGACAGGCCTTCCTTATGCGCCTTCCTTTTCTCGAGGCGAGTTTATCGGCTTTCATGTCGGTGGGTTTGTTAAAGTCCCCATTTTTAAAAAGTTGTCCCTACAACCTGAGATTTTGCTAACCCAAAGAGGTACTGGATCAGGTCAATATGAAATAGTTAGAGCCTTTTATATTGAAATGCCCGTTTTGTTAAAATTTCAGTTGACTAACAGACTATCGATAGAGGCAGGGCCGGTTTTCTCGAGATTAAAGTCAGCGACCATCGGGGGCAGTGATTCTTTTGATTTTTTTGAGAGTTCGCCAATGTTATTACAATTTGGAGTGGGTTATCAAATTGCGAAAAATATAACCCTGAGCGGCTCTTATTCATATGGGTTGGATTATTCATTACAGATGACATTTTATGATGTTGATAATTCTATTTTAGCGCAAGACAAATACTACACCCGAGGTTTACAAATTTCAGCGCGTTATTCGTTTTCCCGTCATAAATCCTAGTAAGTGAGAAATTGACCTTCCATCACGCTTGCCAGGAGTTTTCATGTCGGTTTTAAGGCAAGTTAGCGTTACTTTTGTTTGTGATATTCTTCAATTTTCGTGGGGATATGCCAGTCGTATTTAGTATGGCTCTATTTTTGAAGTAATTCGTTCACTCCGAAATGAAAAAAATAGACAAACTTATTGTTGGCTCCTTTATCGGACCTTTCATTATCACTTTACTGGTAGTGGTCTTCATTCTGCTGATGAAGCAGATGCTTATTTATTTCGATGATATTATAGGAAAAGGTTTAGAATGGGGTGAGTTAGGATCTTTGCTTTTTTACTTTTCCATATTCATGATTCCTCAAGGGCTGCCCCTTGCTGTGCTGATGTCTTCATTAATTACCTTCGGCAATTTGGGTGAGCATTTTGAACTGACTGCCATCAAGAGTTTAGGTATTTCTTTAACACGCGCATTAGTTCCCATCTTTGTATTGGTTATTCTGATTACAGGTTTTGCCTTTCTGGCCAATAACTACATGGTGCCTAAGGCTGCACTTGAAGCCTATAGCCTTATGTATGATATAAAGCAGAAGAAGCCCGGTCTCGATATTAAGGAAGGGTCATTCTATAACGGAATACCTGATATCAGCATAAAGGTGAACCGCAAATTCAAAGACGGCATTACATTGAAAGGTGTGATCATCTACGACCACCGCGGCAGAATTGGTAACAAGCAAGTAATCGTGGCTGATTCGGGCAAGATGTATACCATGCTAAACGATCAGTATCTAAAATTAGAGTTGTTTGATGGGTATGATTACACGGAAGGTAGTGGTTCGGGGCAAGACGAAACAGGTCGGCCAACTACCGAAGAAACCTATCGCAAAACAAAGTTTTCGAAAATGCAGGTGGTGCTAGATCTTTCTTCGTTTGGAATGAATCGAACGGATACCAAGTGGTTCAAGGGAAATCGGATTATGCGCAACGTGAGCGAATTAGAGTTGGATCTGGATTCGGTGAAAGGCGAATTGTACACCCAGAAGATCGGACTCTACTCAAATCGCACCTCCTTTTTCAGCCTTCATTTCAAACGTGATTCTATTGTACTTCCTAAAGAGCTGCAAGATTTTAGAAAGGAAAAAGATTCAATCTATCGGGCAAAACTGGCGTCCGTCACGGCCACCCCCACTTCTACGTTCACCGCTCCCAGCTATAACCCGGCTATTCCCAGTTTCAGTACGGTAGGGTATGTGAAGACTCCCGACTCAATTTCCAGAAAAGAACGCCACCTTTCTGATAGCCTTTATTCATCCGAATCGAGAACTAAGGCAGAGGTTGCCACAGCTCTTAATCGGGTAAGGATGACAAAAAGCCAACTTCAGAATTACAATACAAACACAGACGCACAAATATCGGAATACAAGGTGTTTAGGATTCAATGGCACAAAATATTCGCTAACTCAATCGCATGCCTCGCTATGTTCTTGATAGGCGCACCTCTCGGATCGATCATTAAAAAAGGAGGATTGGGGGTACCTGTTTTGGTTTCTATCCTGTTTTTTATTCTTTACTATGTTCTAGACCTGATGGGCACGAAATGGGCAAAGCAGGATGTTATATCTGTTCCTGTTGGGGTTTGGATGGCGAACTTCATTCTTTTCTGGATCGGAATGGTGTTTTTGCGCCAAGCTAGAGTGGACGCTCGTCTTTTTGACGCGGATTTTTACCATGTGTTTTTAGATAAAGTCAAAAAGAGGGTTAGTCGCCTAAAAGGTCTACCAAAAGTTGCCTAGCGTCTTGGATTTTAAGCCCAATTCCAATACTTTTGCGCGATTATAAAAAGATAAAAAAGAAAATTTTAAGCGATGCAACTCACCTCAGAAAAAAAACAAGAACTATTCAGCAAGCACGGGTTTGCTAAAAAGAAGACTGACTCAGGCTCACCAGAGTCTCAAATTGCGATGTTTACTACTCGCATCAATGATCTGACAGAACATCTGAAAGGCCACAAAAAGGACTTTTCAACCCAACAAGGCCTTGTGAAATTGGTTGGTCAGCGCAAGAGATTATTAAACTACCTCCAAAAAAATAATATCACTCGCTACAGGTCGATCTTAGCAGAACTAGAGCTCAGAAAATAAGCGAGTGAAGATGATGAAATAGGGAACCCGAAAATTGGTTCCCTATTTCATTTTTTAAGAATCAGAAGAGATAGGTTTAAATCTATCTTCTTCATTAAAATCCTATATGATGAAATGGCACCATCGCACCGGCTTCACAAAAAGTCTGTGTAGTTTGGCGACATGGCATCTTAAACTTTAAAAATAAAACGATGAACTCAACAATAGTAACAAAGTCTTGCAAGTTGCCCGATGGGCGTGAAATTACCGTAGAGACAGGAAAGCTGGCTCGGCAGGCAGACGGTGCAGTAGTAGTGCGTATGGGTAACACAATGCTTTTGGCCACCGTAGTGGCTAACCAAACACACAAAGAAGGAACAGATTTTTTACCGATGTCGGTTGATTATCAAGAAAAATTTGCTGCCACCGGAAAAATCCCCGGAGGTTTTCTAAAGCGTGAAAGTCGGTTGTCGGACTATGAGATCCTCATCAGCCGCCTGATCGACCGAGCAATACGCCCCTTATTTCCAGATGATTATCATGCTGAAACTCAAATAATGATTCAATTGATTTCGGGTGACCCGAATGCGTTACCGGATTCATTGGCAGCCTTTGCTGCTTCTGCAGCACTTTCAGTTTCTGATATACCTTTTCAGGGGCCAATATCAGAAGTTCGAGTAGCTCGCGTTGACGGCAAGTATATTATCAACCCAACTTTGGAGCAAAAAGAGAAAGCTGATTTGGACTTCATCGTGGCTGCTTCCATTGAGAATATTTTGATGGTAGAAGGGGAGTGCAAGGAGATCAATGAGGAAGATATGTTGGAGGCGCTGAAGTTGGCGCACGAAGCCATCAAGGTTCAGTGCGAGCTCCAAATCGAGTTAACAAAAGCGACTAACAAGACAGTGAAACGCGTTTACAATCACGAAGTGAAAGACGAAGCTTTCAAGGCAGAACTTCATTCGTTGTTGTATGACAAGGTATACGCTGTAGCCCGCCAACAGTTGACCAATAAGCATCAGCGTTCTGAGTTGTTTGGTAAAATTGTTGAGGAGTACGTTGCCTCATTGCCTGAGGATACAACGGTCAATAAAGACTTGGTAAAGAAGTATTATAAGGACATTCAGAAGAAAGCTTGCCGCGATTTAGTATTGAACGAAAAGGTTCGTCTAGATGGTCGCAAGACTAACGAAATCAGGCCAATATGGTCTGAAGTTGACTACCTGCCAATGGCTCATGGTTCAGCTATTTTTACCCGTGGAGAAACACAGTCCTTAAGTACGGTAACGCTCGGAACAAAACTTGATGAGCAGATGATTGACGGTGCCATGTTCTCGGGTAGCAATAAATTCATTTTACATTACAACTTCCCTTCCTTTTCAACCGGAGAAGTAAAGCCCAACAGGGGCCCTGGACGCAGAGAGGTTGGTCATGGTAATTTGGCGATGCGCGCCCTGAAGCAGGTATTACCAAACATGACTGAAAGTCCCTACACAATCCGACTGGTTTCAGATATTCTAGAATCAAACGGTTCGTCATCTATGGCTACAGTCTGTGCGGGCTCATTGGCGCTGATGGATGCAGGTATAAAGATCTCGGGCCCGGTATCCGGCATTGCTATGGGTATGATCTCGGATAGCGCTACAAAGAAGTACGCCATTCTTTCAGATATCTTAGGTGATGAGGATCACTTAGGAGATATGGACTTCAAGGTAACGGGAACTGAAAAAGGAATTACCGCTTGCCAGATGGATTTGAAAGTGGACGGTTTGACATATGAAGTTTTAAAAGAGGCGTTGGATCAGGCGAAGGAGGGAAGAGCTCATATCCTAAGCGAAATGAAGAAAACGCTGGCTGCCTCAAAGCCGGATTTGAAACCGCACACACCGCGTGCTGTCACCATTGTAATCGACAAAGAGTTAATTGGCGCGGTAATCGGGCCAGGCGGAAAAGTGGTTCAGGACATACAAAAGACCACCGGAGCAACCGTGGTTATTGAAGAAGTGGGGAATAAAGGCATCGTCAATATCTTTGCTAATAATCAGGAAGTTATGGACGCTGCTGTAAGGCGTGTAAAGGCAATTGTTGCAGTTCCGGAAGTAGGCGAAGTCTACAATGGAATTGTAAAATCGATCATGCCATTTGGAGCTTTTGTAGAGTTTATGCCGGGTAAAGATGGCTTGCTACACATTTCAGAAATCAAATGGGAGCGATTAGAAACGATGGATGGTGTAATGCAAGTAGGTGAGGAGGTAAAGGTGAAATTGGTTGAGGTGGATAAGAAGACCGGTAAGTTCAGACTTTCCAGAAAAGTGCTGCTTGCCAAGCCTTCAGCTAAAGAAGAAACACCATCGGCCTAATCTTTGCTAGTGCAGTTTTTTGGAACTAATTTTTCATTTTTACGTGTTGAAATAGGCTTTTAGAAAGAACACCGATGAGACAATTAAAAATAAGCAAACAGATCACCAACCGTGAGAGCCAATCGCTTGATAAGTATTTGCAAGAGATTGGTAAGGTTGATCTGCTCACCCCCGATGAGGAGGTAGAGTTAGCCAAGCGGATTAAAGAAGGAGATCAAATAGCATTAGAGAAACTCACGAAAGCCAACTTGCGTTTTGTGGTGTCGGTAGCAAAGCAGTATCAAAATCAAGGCCTTTCATTGGGGGATTTGATAAATGAAGGTAATCTGGGCTTAATAAAGGCAGCACAGCGTTTTGATGAAACTCGCGGATTCAAATTCATCTCTTATGCCGTGTGGTGGATTCGCCAAAGTATTTTGCAGGCGCTGGCTGAGCAGTCTCGCATTGTTCGGTTGCCGCTAAACAGGGTAGGATCTTTAAATAAAATATCAAAGACATTTTCTGAACTAGAGCAAAAGTTTGAGCGTGAGCCCTCGCCAGAGGAATTAGCTGAGGTGCTCCAGGTTACAACTGCAGAGGTGGTTGATACCATGAAAATATCAGGTCGCCACGTATCTATGGATGCACCATTTGTGCAAGGCGAGGAAAACAGTTTGTTGGACGTACTAGAAAACGACAGCGAAGAGAAACCCGATTCAGGTTTAATGACCGACTCGTTGAGAAGAGAAGTGCAACGCGCGTTGTCAACGTTGACGCAACGCGAATCAGACGTTATTACCTTGTACTTTGGTTTGAATGGCGAGCATGCGTTGACATTGGAAGAGATTGGTGAGAAATTTAGTCTTACCCGCGAGCGTGTTCGGCAGATTAAAGAAAAAGCAATTCGAAGACTACGTCATACTTCCAGAAGCAAGGCTTTAAAACCTTACCTGGGATAATGTAGATTTTGTAATACCATTATTGAAGGTCTCGATCGCGAGACCTTTTTTTGTTAAAATTTTGTTCTCTATATTTATGACAACTGAAAAAGTAAAAGTTTTGATTATTGGTTCCGGCCCAGCTGGCTACACGGCTGCTATCTACGCAGCCCGTGCCGGACTAAAACCTGTTTTGTATACGGGAGGACAGCCTGGCGGGCAATTGACAATTACTAACGATGTGGAAAATTTTCCGGGCTACCCTGACGGAATCAACGGACCACAGATGATGATGGATTTGCAGAAGCAGGCTGAGCGATTTGGAACTAAGATACATTATGCTCTGGCTACCGCGGTTGATTTCTCTACCTATCCATTGAAAGTGACGATCGATGAAAAGCATCAATTGGAAGCGGAAGCAGTAATTGTTGCCACCGGGGCTACCGCCAAATACCTTGGCATCCCATCCGAAGAGAAGTTTTCAAATAGAGGCGTTTCGGCATGTGCGGTTTGTGATGGATTCTTCTACCGTGGCAAAGAAGTGGCAGTTGTGGGGGCTGGAGACTCAGCTGCTGAAGAAGCTACTTACCTGGCGAACCTTTGCCCTAAAGTTCATTTGATCGTGAGACGTGAAGAGATGCGTGCTTCAAAGATTATGCAACAACGGGTGAAAAATACACCGAACATCGAGATTCATTGGAATTCAGAAACAGACGAGATACTAGGGGATGAAAGTGGAGTAACCGGAGTTCGCTTGTTGAACACAAAGACAGGAGAAAAGAAAGATATAGCTGTTAGTGGATTCTTTTTAGCCATTGGGCATAAGCCCAACACAGAAATTTTCAAAGGACAGTTGACCATGGACGAGGCGGGCTACGTCAAAGTAATTCCAGGTACCACCAAGACAAATGTTCCGGGTGTGTTTGCCGTAGGCGATGTTGCAGATAAAGTTTACCGTCAGGCAATCACAGCTGCCGGCACCGGTTGCATGGGGGCATTGGATGCTGAGAAATTTATTGTGGCAAGAGAACAGGAGTTAGTGAGTCATTAAATTCGTAGTTAGCTATTCGTTAGTAGTAGTTCGTGAAAACTTATAAGCACAAACGAATAACCAACAACGAAAAACGATTTTAAAATGAAATTAGATATTCTTGTAATTGCAGCTCATCCTGATGATGCCGAGCTGGGTTGTGGGGGCACTATAGCAAAGCATGTGAGCTTAGGGCATACGGTAGGTATTGTTGATCTGACCAGGGGCGAGTTAGGCACGCGCGGCACCGGTCAGACACGGGCCGAAGAAGCAACTGAGTCTGCTCGTATTCTTGGCGTATCGGTGCGCGAAAATCTCCAACTGCGTGATGGTTTTTTTCTAAATGATGAACATCATCAGTTAAAGTTAATTGAAGCGATCAGGCACTATCGGCCTGAAATCGTATTAGCCAATGCGATTCATGATCGCCATCCTGACCATGGCCAGGGTGCGCAACTGGCAGCTAAGTCTTGTTTTCTCTCGGGGTTGGCAAAGATTAAGACGAGACGTGGGGGCGAGGAACAAAAAGCGTGGCGTCCACAACATGTTTATCACTACATTCAAAGCGCATTGATTGTGCCGGACTTTGTGGTTGATATTTCCGCGCATTGGGAAACAAAAATGGATGCTGTTAAGGCGTTCAAAACGCAGTTCTTTGATCCATCCAGTCAAGAGCCAGAAACGTTCATTTCTAAACCGGGCTTTCTTGCTTTCTTAGAAGCGCGTGGAAAAGAATTTGGTCAATCTATTGAGGTTGCTTTTGCGGAAGGTTTCACAACCTCGCGAAGACTTGGTGTCGATGATTTATTCAAGTTGCGGTAAACAAAAAAAAGCATCCATTTGAGATGCTTTTTCAATGAGCCCCCTGCCGGAATCGAACCAGCGACCTACTGATTACAAGTCAGTTCAGGTACATTCCTTTAGCTTCTCATGTCTTCACATTATTCGTTTTCAGGCTAAAAACGAATCTTTTCCTTCCTTTATTTTCTCTTTCTTGTTGATTATAGCCTCATTTGTATGTATATTGTATGTATAAATCAATCACGTACATACAAATAAACGCTAATGATTGGAGTCACCACTGCCATTGTTCATGATACCCGAGTAAAAAGGAAGGACGGCACCTATTCAGTTAAGCTTAGAATTACTTACAACCGGGAACAGAAGTACTATCCAATTAACGTCCACCTCACCCACGAAGATTGGGAAAGAACACAATCAGAAAAGCCTCGTAGTGAGTTCAAAGAACATCGACTGTACTTTAATAAGTTAGAGCAAAGAGCAATTGACATCATTAAAGAGCTACACCCCTTCTCATTTGAGGGCTTTGAAAAAAAATTTGACCAGCGCGTAGACAGGACAAAGGATGTCATCACTTACCTGGACAACTATATAAAGCATCTTTCCAAAGACAACCGCAGTGGTACTGCAGATAGTTACCAGTGCGCTTCCAATTCGTTCAAAAAGTACCTAGAAGAAAAAGGACGTAAAAGATTGAATTTTGGTGATATTACTCCGGAATGGCTCAAAGAGTATGAAAACTGGATGCTTGAAGCAGAGAAATCAATAACCACAATAGGCATCTATTTAAGGAGCTTGAGAACCGTCATTAATATTGCAATTGAAGACGGCACCATAGCGCGAGAATTTTATCCCTTCGGAAAACGTAAGTATCAAATCCCATCTGGAAGAAATATCAAAAAAGCACTTGTCATTTCGGATATTCAAAAGATAGTGACTTATCCTACCTCAACTGAAGCAGAGGACCGCGCCCGAGATATGTGGATTTTCAGCTACCTGTGTAATGGTGCCAACGTGAAGGATATTGCCAGACTTCAATATAAAAACATCGATTTAACAAAAATCACATTCATTAGAGCAAAGACAGAACGAACTACTAAGCAAGATTTAAAGCCCATTGTAGTGATGCTACTTCCTGAGATTAAACACATCATCGAAAAATGGGGTGTTAAGCCGGCATCACCTGATACATATGTTTTCGGTATCATCTCAAAAAATGACAGTGCGGTGGAAGAATTAGCAAAGGTTCGACAAGCCACCAAGACTATCAATAAATACATGAAACGAATTGGTAAGTCCCTCACATTAGGAGTTAACCTAACAACCTACGCAGCTCGGCACTCTTTCGCTACAGTCTTAAAGCGTTCAGGAGCACCAACTGAGTTTATTAGCGAAAGTCTAGGGCATAAAGACCTACGCACAACAGAAAATTACCTTGATAGTTTTGAGGACAACGTAAAAGAGTCATATCAAAAGCAACTCTTAAATTTTAAGAATGAAAAATAGTCTTTCAAACAATACAAAAACACTTGATGACATCCTGTACCAAGGGCTTCGCCCTTGGTTGGAGCAGAATAGTTTAGATGAAAAATTCGCATCTAAACTTAATGCAGTGTCCGAATACTCATCAGATTTTCAATTCCGGTATGCAATTAATTTTCATAGGCCATTCGACCACAAGACAAAGTATTATTCAAAACTGATACTCAACACCACCAAATCGGATATTAACCGACTCATTGATTTAATCTCTGAGGACAAGAATGATAAACTAATTAAATACTGGTTGGATGACACCTTGACCAAGCGCCTAAAGACCAGACTGAAAGACGTGGGCAAATTGATTAATCAGAAAGACTTTTCACTATCATACATTGACCCTAAGAAAACTTCCTTCGACATTGACCGGACACACAAAGCCAACACATACATCATTCAACTTTTAAAGCTTTCCTACATCCAGCTTTATTTAGAAATACAAGACAATTTCAATAATTGGATTGACGATAAAATGTTACCTGATGACTTTTACACTCAACTACTTCATGAACCAATCCCAGACAAACATTTTATTACTAAAGTGGAAGTACTAGAAATAGAGCCAAAACAAAAACCGAAATCGAAACATATTGCGAGCTCAACAGTAAATTCATTTCATTCATTCACCTACAAGCAAATCAATAAATCACCCGACAAACTGAATGATTTATGTTCAAGTTTAAAGAAGAGCAAATTCATCAGTCAAAACACCTCAATTCAAAATTTCAAAAAGATTTTTTCAGGAACAGTAATCAAAACTCCAATTGTATGGACTGGAAATATCAGTGAGCTATTCTATTTTATTAAGTTGATTCATAACGACTTTAAATTGATTGAAAACCTCAAGCAAAAGCAGTGGGAAATCACTTGCCAGTGTTTCATTCAGGAAGACGGAGAACAATTTGAAAGAGCAAAATTCAGGTCACTTAAAAAGCCGAATCTTACCGCTAGAGCAATTGAAAAGGCTGTTGAGCACATAAAATAAGCCACACTGCACTATACTCCTTCTTTCTTTTTTATGTTTTTGTTTAGCCTTCTTATCAATCAAAAGGGGGCATTTTTTTTTCATCTTCCACTCTGCACTCTGCACTCTACACTACTCCAACCACGTAAGCCTCATTCTGCCCTGCGTGTCGCTATACTTTAGCATCGTCTTCGACAATCGAAGATGACATTTGGCCAAATGTCCATTCATTAATTTTTAACACAATTAAAAATGGACGAGATAATTGAACGTCTTGAAAATCTCCAACGCTTAATTAAAAGCCAGGGGATTTACAGTAAAGAAGTATTGAATTTCAGTGAAGCTTGTTTGTATCTGGAGCTTTCCCAATCTCACTTGTACAAATTAACAAGTGCAGGAAGCATTCCTCATTACAAGCCCAACGGTAAGAAGCTTTATTTCAAAAGGAGTGAATTGGAAAGCTGGTTGCTTCGCAACCGCCATTCCACCAAAGAGGAGATTGACCAGCGTGCCGCAGATTTCCAAATCAAGAAAGGAGGGTCAAATCTATGATGGAGGTACATGATATGCTCTTGACGCTAAGTCAAGACATAAAAACAATGAAGACTTACTTACTCAACTTCCATAAATCACGCTTAGAAAAATTTAGTGACGAATGGATTGATGGCCAAATAGTAATGCAAACGCTGCACATTAGCAAAAGAACTCTGCAATCCCTCCGGGATTGTGGAGTCCTACCCTACAGTAGAATAAATGGTAAGTTCTACTACAAGGTGTCTGATATTGAAACCTTGCTAGAGTCCAACTACTCATTATCTAAATCAAAACATTATGGAGATAAGTAGAGAAGCCATTTTGGACAAGACACACTATGGGCTTAACATCTATGCTCATGTATTGAGGTATTACTATCCGGACGATACAGTTCTTAACCTTTCAGGACGAAACTGTTTACCAGCAAAAAACCCATTCAATGCGAACAAGTCAACATTGATGGTGTCAATTGTGAATGGTGTAGCTACCCACACGGACACGGAAGAAGCCATTGCACAAGGCAATGCCTTTGATTTTGCGACTTTGTATTATGGCATCGAAGGGCAAGCCCTTCTCACAAAACTATGTGAGGAAATGCACCTGGTATTTGGAAAGGAGAATCCTTATATCAATAAGCAGGTAACGCAACCTTCGGTTGCTACTCCAGAAATAGAAAAGCCATCATCACCATCTTTTAGCTACTTCTCAAAACCTGTATCCAATATCACACCGAGTCGCCAAGTCTCCCTTGTAGAAGTTTACATGTTAATCAAAAGCAATGCCTTTGTTTCGCGCACAAGCACTCTTCGCAATATTTCTGATGTGAAGGATGCCAGAAAATACAAAGCTCAAAATTTTGATTACGTTACCTTCTCAGGAACCTTCTCAAAAAGAAACGATGCAAACCTCATAGAACACTCAGGTTTGCTCACAATTGATTTTGACCACATACCAGACATTCCAACACTTAGGGCGGCACTATTAAATGACAGCTACTTTGTAACGGAATTACTTTTTGTTTCCCCTTCTGGCGATGGTCTCAAATGGGTAGTCCCTATTGACTTAGCCAAAGCGAAACACAATGACTATTTCAAGGCTGTAGCCAATTATGTTTCTCATGCTTACAAACTTGAAGTTGACCAATCAGGGAAGGACATTTCAAGGGCATGCTTCCTTCCCCACGATTCAGAAATATTTATCAATCCAAAATACCTATGATGCATGGAGAGAAAAACATTCAATCCTTTGGAATGGCTCGATAAGCCACTCCAACGAGTAACTGTTACAGAGCAATACAACAGTACCACAAAAACACAACTTGAAGAAGTTGAGCAAGTAATTACATCCATTGAAGCCAATAAAATTGACATAACCTCTGCTTATACTGATTGGGTCAATATCGGTTTTGCATTCGCTGACGAGTTTGGCGAAACAGGCAGAGAATTATTTCATCGAGTCAGTCAGTTTTATCCTGAGTATTCTTCAACTACTTGCAATAAACAATTTGACAATTGCATCAAGGCTAAAGGTCATGGCATTTCGTTGAAAACTTTTTTCTACCTCGCAAAGCAAGCCGGTATTCCGATTGCCAAGCAAAAATTTGCTGAACGTGGTTCAAGGTTCCTTAGCAAAGAGAAATTTAACAACCCTGAGAACGAACTTTCATCGAAGGGCTATTCAGAAAACAACTCCATGCCAACCTTTCCGGATGGCATGTTTTCCGAACTCCCAAGTTTTCTACAAAGTGTTGTAAAGATTGCAGCATCCAATGAAGAAAGGGATATTTTACTACTTGGCTCCATCGTTGCAATCAGTGCATGTTTGCCAAAGGTATCCGCTATCTATGATGGTAAGCGCGTTTATTCAAACCTCTTTTTATTTATAACAGCCCAGGCATCGGCAGGCAAAGGTCGATTAGTCCATTGCCGTCAACTAGTCAATCCTGTTCATAAAGAGTTTCGCGAACAGGCTAAACTTCATAAGCAACACTATGAAGTTGAATTGGCTGATTACAATGCGAACAAAGGAAAAATCGAAGGGATTGAAAAGCCAGCACGCCCACCCGAAAAAATGCTTTTCATTCCAGCCAACAACAGTTCAACAGGAGCTTACCAACTTTTGGGAGACAGTGATGGTAAAGGGCTGATATTCGAAACTGAAGGCGATACTTTAGCTCACGCATTCAAAAGCGACTATGGAAATTACAGTGATGGATTTAGAAAGGCTTTCCATCATGAAACAATTTCTTACTATCGAAGAACAGACCGCGAATACGTTGACATTGAAAGCCCTTGTCTTTCTACTGTCTTATCTGGTACTCCCAAACAAGTATCTTCACTAATACCAAACGCTGAAAATGGCCTATTCAGCCGCTTCATTTTCTACTATATGAATATCCGCCCAGAGTGGAAAAACGTATTTGAAAATCAAACAGATAACGGCTTAGATGACTATTTTGATGCTCTTGGTCTCCAGTTCTTTGAACTTTATACCTTCCTGAAAAACGGCCCTGAAATCCAGTTTAGCCTCACCATTGACCAGCAGAATCAATTTAATGACTTCTTCAAACAAGTTCAGGGAAAATACCTGAGTATACAGGGTATCGACTATATGGCAACCATTAGAAGATTAGGGCTCATCGGGTATCGTATCTGCATGATATTTTCAACCCTGCGCATAATGGAAACGGGTGATACTTCAACAAAAATCACGTGTGAAGAGAGGGACTTCCAAGCTTCAATTGCCATGATAAAAGTATTGGTGAAACATTCCAGTAAAGTCTTCTCAGAGCTTCCTGAAGACGCAGCAAAGCCGTCCCGGATGAACCGAAAAGAGAGGTTCTTAAACAGCTTACCACGCACGTTTAACCGGCAAAAGTATCTTGAAGTAGCCACTGCCATCGGCATTCCCGCCAAAACCGCAGAAGGCTACATCACTGAGTTCTGCAAATCCAACCTGATACATCGGGAGCATCAGGATAACTACATAAACACGTCCATTGAGGAAACTCAGGATTTCAAGGATGCTAAGGAAGGTTAATCCTTAGCATCCTCAATTTCCTTAAAATCCTCAACTCCCAATTAGGTCTCTTTTTTCTTTTCTCTTTCCTTTCTTTTCCTATATTTGTCAAATACTGACAAGTCAAAAATAGAAAGGTCATGCAATTCGGTGAACAAATTAGACTGCTTCGTGAGAGCCAGGGACTTTTACAAAGACAGCTGGCCGCAAGTCTCCAAATCGACACTCCTATGTTCAGCAAAATTGAACGAGGTGAACGCAAAGCAAAACGTGAGCAAGTAGAACTGCTGGCAGAGCTACTCCATGCCGATAAAATTCAATTCATTTCGCTATGGCTCGCAGACCAAGTATTTGATTTGATAAGGGACGAACCCCAAGCAAAAGAGGTAATAGATTTAGTAAAAAAGGAATTGAAAAAATATGAGCATTAATATTCTAAAGTACGAAACAGACGTTTGGCGCACAGCCGATTTACTAATCGGGGCAGGCATTAAACAAAGTGATTTTCCTAAATACATGATGCCATATTTCGCACTGCTAATGGTAGAAAGTAGATTAGTAAGGGAGTCTAAGAGATTAGAACAAGAATCCGGAAAAGCCAATATTGATGACTTTGTGGAAATGTTCCAGCTTGAAGGCTTAGGATATAATGACTATCTGATTCGGAAGGGTAAGACCCTCAAAGACATTTGCAAGAATGACAAGACCTTCGATATAGATTTTGATACCTACCTGAAATCATTCGACCCCGAAACTAAATACTTATTAGGTGTTGATAAAGGTACGGAAGAAGAAAAGTTCTTGGACATATCGGGTATCAGTGGTCAACTAAAAAAGAAGAGAATCTTATTTGAAACTGTAAAAGCATGGAGCGAAATTGACCTTACTCCTTTCAATAACTCTGAAATCACTACGCTTGAAGAACACATCAAAAGAAAGTGGGCAGATATATCTGCCGAAACAGCAGGGGAACAATACACGCCAGATGACATCATCTCCCTTATCTCTGAATTGATTACTTCTAAGATTGAAGACAATGGTAAGTTCCTTACCATCTATGACCCTACTTGTGGAGGTGGTAACTTACTCTTTGGTATCGAAGATAAAATCAAAGAAAAATTTAAGCGCCCTACAAAAACTTATGGTGAAGACTGGAGCGACAGTCTTTATGCCTTGGCTAAAATTGAAAGCCGTTTCAGGGCAGATTCAGAAATCAAATACGGTAATACGCTTACTAATATCTCGTTCATAGAAAAGCGTTTTGATGTCATTGTTGCAAACCCACCTTACGGTGTGGATTGGAAAGGTTATCAAAAAGATATTTCGAACGATACCACAGAACGTTTTGTTGCCTTACCTTCAATTTCAGACGGTCAGTTTCTTTTCACTCAGCACATTCTTTATCATCTGGCTAATGATGGCTTTTCAGTAGTTGTTCACAATGGTTCTACCTTGTTTAGTGGTGATGCCGGAAGTGGTGAGAGCAATATACGTAAACACTTCTTTGACAATGATTGGGTTGAAGCCATTATACAGATGCCTACGGATGAATTTTTCAATACGGGTATTTACACATACTTGTGGGTATTCAACAAGAACAAACCAGCCGACAGAAAAGACAAAGTAATCCTTATCAATGCTAGTGAACTTTTCGAGCCTCTAAAGAAAAGCAAGGGTAAAAAGCGCAAGCAGATGAATCCAAGCAATAGAATCGAAATTGTTAAAGCGTTTACTGAATTTCAAGATAATAGTTTTTCCAAAGTCTTCGACAAATGGCACTTCTACTACAACCGGCAAAGTATCATGCTTACCAATGTAGATGAAAACGGCAAACACATTGAAATGCCTTTAAAGAAAAACAAAGATGGTGAAATGGTAGAAGCTAAATCCATCAAGCTAACTCCTTTGAAAATCACAGTTGATTCGGATAATGACCCTATCGAAATAAATGAATTTGATATTACCGCTTTTGACAAAGAGAAATTCAATAATCTACTAGATAGCTTTGAAAATGAAGTAAAACCAATGGTAGCAGCATTGGACTACAAAGAGCAAAACCTGAAGGTGAGTACTAAAAAAGCCACCTACTGGTATGATGTAGATAAAGACACCATCGTTGAAGAAGTCGCGGGAAAGCAAACCGCCTTAGGATGTGGTAAAATAGTAATTAAAGCAGCATACAAGAAGCCTTCCAAGAGCGAAGTTGCCTCAATAGCTATAACAGTAGAACTAACCAAAGACCTTCAAAAAGACTATGAAATTCTACCCTATTCACCTGATGAAGCTGAAAACCTTCAATGGATTGCTGATTTCATGGCTAAGTACATCAAAAAGCCATTTGTGTATCTGGACAATGTGATTGGGGTGGAGATCAACTTCAACAAAGTATTCTATACTCCTGAAAAGCTGAGAGAAGTTTCCAATATCAATGCCGACTTGAAAATATTGGAAGTGAATTTAAGAGACCTCGAAAGTGAATTAACCATTTAATGAATAAAATGAAGCGATACGAATCATATAAAGATTCCGCCATTAAATGGTTGGGTAGCATTCCTGAAACCTGGGAAATAAGTCGGTTGAAGAACCTTGGTAGTGCAATCATTGGATTAACATACAGTCCAGATGATATAGTGGAAAAGAATAAAGGAATACTTGTTCTAAGATCATCAAACATTCAAAATGATTTGCCTGATTTTTCAGATACAGTTTACGTTGATAAGAAGCCCAAAAAATCTCTTATTACTAAGTCGGGCGATATACTAATTTGTTCAAGGAATGGCAGTCGAGCTTTAATCGGAAAGAACATCAGAATAGATAATAGCACATCAGGCTGCACATTTGGTGCTTTCATGACTATTTACAGATCTCACTATTCTCGGTATTTGTCCTATTTCTTTAAATCGCAATTGTTTGATTATCAGTCGGGAGCTTTCATGACTTCCACAATCAATCAATTAACAATTAGTACACTCAATCAACTTACAACATTATTCCCTCCATTACCTGAACAAACCGCCATTGCCGTCTATCTTGACTCCAAGACCCAATCAATAGATAAGAAAGTCAGCCTGTTAAAAAAGAAAATAGGCTACTATCAAGAGTTGCGAAAAAGTCTAATCAAAGAAACAGTTACAAAGGGGTTGGATAAGAATGTAAAAATGAAGATGGGGCGTATTAAGTTGGGCGTCCTTCATTGGATTAGGCCTATACCTGAACATTGGAGCATTCAAAGAGTTGATTGGATTGCTTCCCTTATTAGGGGCAACACAGGTTTCGGTAAAGATGAATTATTAGATAATGGTGAATATGTTGCTTTACAGTACGGTAAAACATACCAAGTAGATGAAGTGAACAGTTCATTTCAATACTTTGTAAATAGCGAGTTTTATAAACAAACTCAAATTGTAAATCAAGGAGATACGATTCTAATATCAACCTCTGAGACTATTGAGGACTTAGGTCATTCTTGTTTTTACAACAGGAATGATTTGGGATTGATTGGCGGAGAGCAAATATTGTTGAAACCCAACCGCAAACTCGTAATTGGAAAGTACCTGTACTATTGTTCAAAGGAATTTGGTACTGAATTGCGAAAGAGTGCTACGGGTTTAAAAGTATTCAGATTCAATACTAATGATCTAAAACAAATATTTGTTGCTATACCTCCTTTAGAAGAACAAATACAAATAGCAGATTATCTCACAGAAAAAACCACCAAGATCGACCAGATTATTAAGAACATACAAACCCAAATCACTACCCTCATAGAGCTTCGTAAAACGCTCATCAATGATGTGGTAACTGGTAAAATCAATGTAACTGACAATTAAGATGAAAGAGTTAGACCTACAAGACAAATACCTGATAAACTTCCTTTGCGAAAGGCCAGATGGCCTCCAGTACAAGGAAGCAAAGGCCAATACTGTTTCAACGAATTTTTTTATTGTTGAAGACTTAAAGCACTTCATTTCTGAAACGGAACTGAATAAAGCTAATTATAGAAAGCTTCTCAAAAAGTTCGCTAGTGAAAAAGACTTACTAAATGCCTTTACTCAATTCCTGGATGAGAAGATAAAGTCTTCCATGAACATGGCCATCTTTATTAACACCAACAAATCCGTAACCTTTGAAGGTGTGAAGCTGCATTTGTTCTATCCAAGCGGAAGCGAGTTTGAAGAAGATAAATTGTTTAATCAAAACTTATTCTCAGTAGTTCAAGAGCTTCCATATACTTTCCGCTATGAAGGCAAGCAATACTTCTCTTTCCGGCCTGACTTATCTTTCTTCCTTAATGGCATATTCCTTGGATATAGTGAACTAAAAAGTAATTGGACAAATCAAACAGCAATTAAGAATGGAAGAAGTAAAGTTGTTAAAGACTACTTGAATGCTGCCCAAGAATACTTGACCATCGCGGACAAGAATGATTTCTCCCAAACCATTCGAAAGGATTTCTTGAAGATTTTTGAAAAAGCAATTCATATCACCTCAACAGATATTTCTGAGACCTATGTAATCAGAAACATCTCTAACTATTTCGATGATATTAAATCAACTGTAGCAAGTGGCAGTTATGATTTTGAACAATACGAAAAGAAGGTTCTTAAAGATTTCAAGCCTTACCCAATAAGAAACCGTGATGCTTCCAAGACGGAACGTTTTGAAGAAGTCTTTAAAGCGTTGTATGATAAAAAGATGATAGAGAAAGAAATACTCTATTACAATTTTATTGAACGTGAACTAATCAAGAAGGAAGGCAGTAAAATTAAGGAGTATAAGCATAATGATGGCAGGCTAATAAGCCCAAGACCTAAGCAGAAATTCGGCACTGATAAAGTCCTCTCCAAAATAAGCGAGTTCTTAGAGCATGAGAATGAGCCAGAATACTTTATCAAAAAACTAGAGGCTGAATTAAAAGCCAAAAAAATTGGTGACGCTCAAATCAAAGACCTGATTGCTAAGCGCCAAAAGTACCAAAACAATAAGACCGTTTACTCTCTTTTATTGCAATACGCTGCAGGGTTTGGTAAGAGTAATATTATTGGCTGGACGGCACTTCAATTAAAAGACCTCAGGAAAGATGGTCTGTATGTGTATGACAAAGTAATGCTTGTTGTAGATAGGCTCCAGCTAAGAGACCAGCTTGACTCCAAAATGCACAACATGAACATCCAAAAAGGAATGTTCATTGAAGCCACAGACAAAAAAAGTTTCACGACTGCATTAAGTAGCGATAAAAGGATTGTCGTAGTAAATCTTCAGAAGTTCGCAGGTGTCGAAAACATATTAGATGAGTCCATAGTAAAGAAGCTTTCAAAATTGCGAATTGCATTTCTTATTGATGAAATCCACAGGAGCAACAGTGGAGCTCAGCATGAAGAAATGATTAGTGTCTTTGATGAATTGCAAAGCAGTTTTGATAATAGCAAGGACTATCAAAAACAGCATACAAAAAAGAATCTCATAGTTGGTTTCACAGCTACACCAAGCGACCATACTTTAGCTCGCTTTGGAGAGTTTAATAAATACGCAGAGTCAGAAAAGATTTGGATTCCTTTTGATAGCTATACCATGCGTGAAGCTATTGACGATGGATACATTTTAAATCCAATTAAGGGCATAGTTCCAGTGTCCGCTAAAATGTTCTTCGAGGTGCCTGAAAATGAATTGGAGGGCTTTGAGGGTGATAGAGGATATGGCTTCGAAGAAATACCAGATAATACAGATACGGGAATTGATGACTACGGAAAAAAGTACGCAATTCGTAAAAAGAAAATTTATCTTAATACCCAGCGTATTGAAGCCATCTCAAAATTCATTGTTGACCGTCTTGTGTCCTCTGTTTATAACAACATAAGAGGAACAGCAAAAGCAATGTTAGCAGTATCCTCAATTCCAGCCGCCATCAAATACAAAGGCTTTATTGATAAGTACTATTCGGAAACTGTAAAGCAAAAAAAATATCAACGCTTTGCAGATGCTCCCATTTACATTGTGT
>JADBYK010000084.1 GCA_020403045.1 Cytophagales bacterium | reverse complement strand
GTGATTTTCATTGTCAGGTCAGACGATAAATGTCTGACTCTGACCGCAAGCGTCACGAGGTTTAACCTTGACATCCGCCTCAGGCGGATCGTCAACCCCCTGGGCAAACTATGCATTCCTAATGCATAGTTTGGGTTAAATTGAAGTCGACAATAAAATTAGTGGTGAGGGTCAAGAACGTCTCAGAATTGCAAGTGAATAGAAGCGGAAAAATTATTTCCGAAAACTCCATTGTGTCTGATTACCTAAGCTTTTGAGTAGCCGTAGCGGTTAGATAGCTACCAGCCAATCCCATAGTCTTCTCCGTGATTACTACTTCCTCCCCAGAAGCTACCGTGTTTCCAATCAAACCAAATTGCATTGATGGGTCCACTTGTGCGCTCTTGGTAAGAAAGCTTGTAGCCCATGCGAGATAGGTCCTTTCTTACCCACGGGGGCATTGCATTGTTCAACGTTAATCCACCAGGCACTTTTTCATGATCGCCAAAGCTGGAATACATCTGGAGCGTTTTGAAACTTGACGCCTCACACGCTTCTTGAACGGTCATCCCGAATTCAACGATGTTAAGAAAAAATTGAATCAGTAATTGATCTTGTTCATCGCCAGCTTGCTTAGCGAAAGATAAAAATGGTTTTCCATCTTTAAGCGCTAAACTGGGTGTCAATGTAACGCGAGGGCGCTTACCCGGTTCAACCACATTAAACGGATTTTCATTCGCGTCTAAAACAAAGGACTGCATCCGCTGGCTCATTCCTACGCCAGTATTTCCCGCGATACAAGCAGGTACCCACCCTCCACTCGGTGTAATGGACACCACCCAGCCTTCTTTGTCTGCCGCCTCAACTGAGGTGGTTCCTGCAGTAAAAGATTCCAAATACTTTTCATCAAGAGCGTTCACTGGGGTCGAGTTGAAAGCTTGACTTTTACCCCACTTCGAAAGTATGTCTTGATAAGGGTTTGGTTTCCCCTCTAGCATATAAGGATCTCCAGGGCCTATTTTTGGATCATTCATCTCTGGGTTGATCAATTTCATTCGTTCCCTAGCATACTCCTTGGAAAGAAGTCCCTTCATGGGTTCCTCCGGTGCAAATGCAGGATCGCCATAATAAAAGTCACGATCTGCGAAGGCAAGATTCATCGCCTGATAAACTGTGTGAATGTATTTCGTTGAATTATAACCCATGCCTTTCAAATCGTAATTTTCCAGAATGTTGAGTGTCTGCAGCATGGCCGGTCCTTGCGTCCATTGTTGGCATTTGTACACATCGATTCCGCGATAATTGGTTGTTAGAGGTTCTTCGATTTTCACTTTCCAATTTGCCAGATCAGCTTCAGTAAATAAGCCGCCTTGCTCTTGACTGCCTCTTACTATTTCCTTGGCAATATCACCCCGATAAAATCGATCATAGGCTGCATAGATGGCCGTCTTCCTATCCTTTCCCTTTTTCAAAGCCAGCTGCTCTGCTTCAACTAGTTTTTGAAGGGTTGCCAACAGATCCTTCTGCACAAATATTTCTCCTGCATCGGGAGCTTCCCTCTTTTCGCCTAAATGAGTGAGGAAAACTTTTTTAGAATAAGGCCACTTCTTTATCTCTTCCTTACCTCGCTCAATTGAGTTGGCAGTTTGGGCTTCGATGGGATACCCTTCAGCCAGTTGCATAGCCGGTGCAAGAACTTCTTTAAGGCTCATGGTGCCATACTCCGCCAACATAGTCAACAACCCTCCTGCAGTGCCAGGTGTCACCGCAGCCAACGGCCCGAACTCGGGTGGATACTTCATCCCTTTTCCTTTAAAAAAATCTGCAGTAGCTCCTGTGGGTGCAACACCCAATGCGTTGATGGCAATTACTTTTTTTGTTTTAGGATTGTATATCAGTGCCTGTGTCTCTCCGCCCCAGCTTAGCACATCCCACATTGTACACGTAGCTGCCAACATCGCACATGAAGCATCGACAGCATTACCTCCTTTATTAAAAATCATCGCTCCGGCCGTTGCGGCCAGTGGCTTTCCAGTGATCGCCATCCAATGTCTACCATGAAGTGGTGGCTTTTGTGTGTTGACCGGAAGATTATTGAATGACTGAGCTAACATTTCGCTCGCCAAGCCCACAGATAATATTAGAAGCAGTTTTATTTTC
Source organism: Cytophagales bacterium (assembly GCA_020403045.1). Lineage (GTDB taxonomy): Bacteria > Bacteroidota > Bacteroidia > Cytophagales > Cyclobacteriaceae > ELB16-189. Next base: position 74,446 of record JADBYK010000084.1, on the reverse strand, counting down.
ATATTTTTAAGAATCAGTCTAAATTAACTAGCCACAATGTAATTGATATTTCAGATTCTGAAAAACAATTGATCAACGAACGGATCGGGCGATCCACCAAAGGAAAGTTATGAACCAACACGAAAAGCTCATTGAAAAGTTTTACACCGCGTTTCAACAAAAAGACTGGCAAACCATGCAAAGTTGTTACCACGAAGAGGTGACTTTCAGCGACCCCGTCTTTCAAACCTTAAAGGGAAAAGAAGTCAAAGCGATGTGGCATTTGTTAGCCGTTAGTGCTAAGAATTTCTCACTTACGTTCAGCCAGATCAAGGCGGATGATCGAAAAGGATCCTGTCATTGGGAAGCCGCCTATTCTTTCTCGCGAACAGGTCGAAAAGTGCTGAATAAGATTGATGCCCAGTTTGAATTCAAAGAAGGGCTGATTTTAAGGCATATTGACCATTTTGACTTTTGGAAATGGACGAGAATGGCGTTAGGGGCACCAGGAATACTCCTTGGTTGGTCTCCGTTACTTCAAAATAAAGTCCGTGCGACTGCTCTTGGCGGATTAAAGAAGTTCATGGCTGAAAATGCCGCCTACCGTTAGAAGCTACCTATCTCAATCCATAAAACACCCCGATTTGCTTTTGTTTTGAATAAATAGCTATATTTGAATGTTAATGAAGTAAAACCTACCAGAAAGTATCCCACCTAGTGAGTGCATTGTCGGTTCGGCCTTATTGATTTAGCAACAACATTTTATCACTTAATTTCAAAAACACAAATGAACATTTATGTAGCCAACATTCCCTGGAAGGCAACCGAGGAACAAATGAAGCAGTTATTCTCCGAGTACGGTGAAGTAAGCTCTGCGAAGATTATCATGGACAAAGTAACACAGCGTAGCCGTGGCTTTGGATTCGTAGAAATGGCTGACGACACAGCCGGAAAGAATGCTATCAATGAACTCAACGGTGCTGATTTCATGGGCAAAAACCTAGTGGTTAACGAGGCTCGCCCACGCGAAGAAGGTAGTGGTGGTGGCCGCGGTGGCAACCGTGGTGGCGGTGGTTTCCGCAGAGGCGATTTCAACAGAGATTATTAATCGACTTGAAATACTTGTACTACGTAGGTGATACTGAATGGTATTGTCCGGCAGCCTGAGTTCACCGAAGTAGTAATAACTTTGATGCCACGCCAAAAGCGTGGCATTTTTTATTGTGTCATTTTCGATTAAGTGACCTACCCTCCAATTGAATGACTAGTCCGCCAAAGTCTAACCGACTTATTCGCTCTACTTCTCCCTACTTGTTACAGCATGCCAGTAATCCAGTGGATTGGTTTGAATGGAACGCAGAAGCACTGGAGAAAGCCAAGCAAGAAGACAAGCCTATTCTATTAAGTATCGGCTATTCCTCCTGCCACTGGTGTCATGTGATGGCTCACCAAAGCTTCGAGAATGAAGACATCGCACAATTGATGAACGAGCATTTCGTATGCATCAAATTAGATCGGGAGGAGCGCCCCGACATCGACCAAATCTACATGGAGGCCGTTCAGGCCATGAAGCAAAATGGTGGGTGGCCACTCAATGTTTTTTTAACGCCCGATCAGAAACCATTTTTCGGTGGCACTTACTTTCCGCCAAAGAACTGGGCACAATTGCTACTTCAGATAGCCAAAGCATTCAAAGAAAAAAGAAACGAAATCGAGGCATCGGCCAACGACTTGAAAAATCATTTGGGAATATCCGACCTGCAGCGGTTTAAAAAGCTGGAGAACAATACCTCGATCTCACGTGAGATGTTGGATAAGATGTTTAACAACTTAGAAAATCGGTTCGATTTTACGTTTGGGGGAATTGAAAAAGCACCCAAGTTTGTTATGCCGTCCATATGGCTGTTTCTCGCCCGCTACTACCAGATAAGCAAAAACAAAACGGCTCTTGATATGCTCCATCTTACGCTGCAAAAGGTTGCTGCGGGTGGCATCTATGACCAGATTGGTGGTGGCTTTGCGCGATACTCGGTGGATGGTGAATGGTTTGCCCCTCACTTTGAAAAGATGTTGTATGACAATGCCCAACTATTGAGTCTCTACGCTGAAGCCTATAGTTTGACAAACGAAAAACTCTATCGTACTGTCGTTTATGAAACAGTGCGTTGGCTGGAACGAGAGATGACTCACTATGAAGGAGGCTTTTTTTCCGCCCTTGATGCCGACAGCGAAGGCGAAGAAGGTAAATTCTACGTTTGGACATATGACGAAATCTCTAATTTGCTAGGGAGGGATAGTCAAGAAGTGATCGACTATTTTGGCGTTGTTCCAGAGGGAAATTGGGAACACGGAAAAAACATCTTAAAAAGACAAAGCGAACGTAGACGGAATGAAAAATTAGATGAGCAAATAAAAATGCTTCTTGAATCGAGGAGCAAACGCATCAAACCCGGCCTCGATGACAAAGTGCTAACCGGCTGGAACGCCCTGGCTATTGTTGGACTAGTCGATGCGTTCAAGACCTTTGGAGACACTTATTTCCTGTCACTTGCAGAACGGGCGATTGCTTTCATCGAGAAAAATCTAGTTGCTGAAAACAAAATCTACCGATCGTTCAAAGGTAAGCCCTCCACCACCACCGGCTTTCTGGACGACCATGCCTTCGTGATTCAGGCCTATTCTTCCTTGTACCAAGTGACATTCAATGAACGGTACCTTACTCTGGCGGAAAACTGGTGTAAGGTTACCATCAACGACTTTTTTGATTCGTCTGAGAATTATTTTCACTTCAACAGCAACCTAGCCGAACAACTCATAGCCAGGAAAAAAGAAATTTTCGACAACGTAATTCCATCCTCGAATGCGGTAATGGCCAGAAATCTGTATCAACTGGGAATACTTTTAGATAAATCAGACTGGCAGGAACTGTCCAAAACAATGGTCACTCAACTTTCTAATCTCATCGAATCGGAGCCTGTTTACATGAGCCATTGGGCCGTGTTGGCCTCAGAAATGTCCGAGTCAGGTAGTGAAGTCGTGATTGTTGGCCCAAAGGCTGAACACTACCGCAAAGAATTACACCACCATTTTCTTCCATTTTCTACGGTGGCCGGTACAAACACCAAAAGTAGTTTTCCTTTGTTCATAGGCCGTGACGCTAACGATGATAGAACAAAAATCTACGTCTGCCGGAATTACGTTTGCCAGCGTCCCGTTGAATCCGTTGAAGAAGCGGTTGCCCAAATAAACGCAGACCAGTAGATGTTAGGTATTGATTTTTTTGTTGCCAACTATACACCTTATAAAAGGTACTCATTTGGATTGCTTTCCAATCATGCTACGCTTTCGGGTGCGGGGTATCCGGTGGCTTATGAATTGGTACGTCAAGGTTTCTCGATTAAAAAACTATTTTCTCCAGAACATGGAATTCAATCTCAAGGAGAAGATGGAGTGGCGCAAAAAAACGCATACGACCCCTACACTAAACTACCTATCATAAGTCTTTACGGAGAAAGCATGAAACCACATTCCAGTGACTTAGACGGTATTGATATTGTACTGATCGACCTGCCCAATATTGGCTGCCGCTTTTACACGTATTGGTGGACAATTACGTACATGGTGGAGGCTTGTGCGGCAAGTGGTAAAAAAATAGTTCTGTTAGACAGACCTAACATAAGCCAACGCAGCCTTGATAGTATTGAAGGACCTATGTTGGAAAAAGGCTGCCAATCTTTTCTCGGACGTTGGCCGATGCCACTTACCTTTTCACAATCTTTCGGAGAGTTGACCCGTTGGTTCATTTACGAAAGACACATAGACATCGAATTGGAAGTTATTTCTTTTAATAACGACAAGCAGCAGCCCTTTATCCCTCCCTCTCCGTCTATGAATGATATACAAGCCGTTTGGCTCTACCCTTGTACATGTTTATTTGAAGGCTTGAACTTAAATATGGGAAGAGGAACTTCATTTCCCTTCCGGGTGATAGGTGCGCCCTGGCTTGATGCGATCCAGCTTCACCACGATTTCAAGAATGACAAATTTGAAGGTGTAGAATCTTTCCCCTACTCTTATCAACCGATGTGGAGTACCTATACGAACCAAATTTGTCACGGATTGTATTTTAGTGTTACCGATCATAAAACATTCAGTCCTGTTAGAGCCTCCCTGTGGTTAATGAACTACCTGTCTGTTCATTATTCAAATCATTTGAGACCGACCACTTACAAAACAGTTGCCAATCCAAGTGGGAAAAAGCACCTGACCCTTCTCCTTGGAATTCCAAACGCATATGATCGGTTTTGTACAGGGAGACCACTTGATAATTCCTCGATAGCCAAATTGATAGACGCAAAAGATTGGTGCATGAATGTGGATGCATTTCTGGCTTCCACGATATAGGTATCGATCAAAATAAAGTGATAGTTTTGTTGATAGAACACATACGATCAGCTCTAGGTAATGACAAGTGGTGAATTAGCATTCGAAGAACCCTCGACACTTTTTGCCGACTTGATTATACCTGTCCCGATTCCTCGTTTATTTACCTACCGCGTACCTAAGCTTTTAAATGAAAAAATCAAAACCGGCCAGCGAGTAATTGTTCCTTTCGGCAAAAAGAAAATAGTTACAGGTATCATTTTTTCTGTTCACGAGAATCCTCCGAAAGACTATGAGGCGAAGTCAATACTCGAGCTATTAGACGAAAGTGAAGTCATCTATCCGCAACAATTCAAACTGTATCAATGGATAGCAGACTACTATCTGTGCACATTGGGAGAAGTGATGATCGCGGCTCTGCCCTCGGGGTTGAAGCTATCCGGTGAATCGAAAGTCCAAATCAACCCCAATTTTGACCCTGACCATACCTCATTTGAATTCTCAGAAAAAGAATGGGTGCTGCTGCATCAATTGCAGAAAACTTCGATGACCTACACTGAGGTGACCAAGTTGATGAACTCAAAAAATATCTACACACTCCTTCGTTCGTTAGTGAGTAAGTCGGCAATCATATTGTATGAAGAGATCAGAGAAAAATACAAGCCAAAAACTGAAAAGCATGTTCGCTTAACAACTGAATACGTAAAAAAGAAAAGCCTGGAAAGCCTTTTCGAAAGCTTGTCATCTAAGCCTAAACAGGAAGAGGTTATTCTATTGTATTTGCAGCAGGTGCCGGCTTTTTCCCATCCCGAGCTAAATCAGCGCGGAATGGCTAAATCCGAATTGCTAAAAAAAGAAATTTCGCCAGCCGCTTTTGCCAGTCTAGTCAAAGCAAAGATTTTAGAAGAATTTGAAATTGCTGTTCCTCGTTTTGGGTTTGAAGATCCAGAGCAAGTATCCCCTTTACTTTTGAGTGAAAAGCAACAAGTAGCTCGAAACGAAGTCCTATCGGGGCTCAATGAAAAAGGCACAGTTCTATTGCATGGAGTTACAGGAAGTGGCAAGACCGAAATCTACATTGACCTCATCAAGCGGGCTTTGGATGGTGGAAATCAAATACTTTACCTATTGCCTGAAATCGCTCTCACCACACAAATTGTTTTTCGTTTGAAAAAGATTTTTGGAAGCGCAATGGGCGTTTATCACTCTAAATTTTCTGACAACGAACGGGTAGAAGTTTGGAACGGCATTCTTTCTGGGAGATTCAAATTAGTGATTGGTGTTCGTTCCTCCATTTTTCTACCCTTTGACAATCTTGGACTCATCATTGTAGATGAGGAGCATGATTCTTCCTACAAACAACATGAACCTGCACCACGCTACCATGCGCGAGATGTGTCCATGGTTATGGCACAAATTCATCACGCTAAAGTAATTGTGGGAAGTGCTACACCTTCTGTTGAGTCGTTTTATCACGCACAGGCTGGGCGTTATCACTTGGTTACGCTCACTGATCGCTTTGGAGAAGCGCAACTTCCAGATATAGTTTTTGCTAACCTGGTAAAGGAGAAAAAAAGAAAAACAATGAAAGGCGAGTTTACATCGCTGCTTGTCAATGAAATAAAGGAGTCACTATCAAAAAAAGAACAGGTTATTCTTTTTCAAAACAGACGAGGCTATTCACCCATGGTCGAATGTGAAGACTGCGGGTGGATACCTAAGTGCATCAATTGCTCTGTAAGTCTGACTTACCACCAATACCGGAATGCCATGATTTGCCATTATTGTGGGTACAAGGAAGATATGCCAAGTCAGTGTCCAACATGCTCATCTAAAAGAATTAAATCATTGGGGTATGGAACAGAAAAGCTCGAAGAAGAATTGAAACTGTATTTTCCGGATGCGAGAATTCAACGGATGGATTCAGATACCACGCGGTCCAAATCCGGCTATGAAACGATTATCAACAGCTTTGAAAAAGGCGAGACAGATATTTTAGTAGGAACTCAAATGGTCACCAAAGGTCTTGATTTTGATAGGGTAAATTTAGTGGGCGTATTTGATGCTGATCGAATGATGCATTTTCCGGATTTTCGCTCTTACGAAAAGGCGTTTCAATTGATTACTCAGGTAAGTGGCCGTTCTGGCCGAAGGGAAAAAAAAGGAAAAGTGGTGATACAAACATCAAATCCGGAGCATCCGCTTTTCACATTTGTGATCAACCATAATGTGAGCGGATTTATTCAAGAACAATTGAATGACCGGCAAGAATTCTTTTATCCGCCCTTCTCTCGGCTTATTAATGTTACCATCAAGCATACAAACAAAACCGTAGCCAATGACATTGCCAACAGGTTAAGCGATCAACTCGCAAAAAATGAGAAGGGAATAAAAATTGTAGGGCCGGGAGAACCCATGATATCAAAAATCAGGAATGAATTCTTGATGTCGATACTTATTAAGATCGGGCGCGACCAAGGGCGGTTGGGGGAAATAAAGCGACAATTGTATGACATAGTAGAGACCCTGATGGAAACAAAGGAATTCCGAAACACAAAAATTGTTTTTGATGTCGATCCAGCCTAATTTCTTGCACGATCAAAAAATCATCAAAAAAACAATAAATCCCAGCCTGGCTTGTGATTACATTTGAATGTAAGCCCAGATTAGGATGTCACCAGTAGAGCGCTATTTTAGTCCTCCCCTTTCCAACACGACAGATAAAGTCGCAAGGCTTATATCGCTTCAGATCAAGTTTTCTTTGATTTCTATCGGCTTCGCGATTGGCTATTTCATCATGTCCTATTTCAACGGATTTGTGGTGGCATGCACTCCTAATGTGTGCATAGTTTGGGTTAAACCTAGTACATAATGAATTAACGGAGAATGTCCCAGTCCTCATTTAGCTGCGCGATAGCTTGATGGGCCGTCAGATCAAACTGGCAAGGCACCACTGACACATAGTTATTGGCAATTGCCCACTCATCATTATCTTCTGCTTTATCGAAATTGACAAAGTTACCAGTCATCCAAAAATAAGGTCGTCCATAAGGATCAAAGCGCTGGTCAAACTCTTCAACCCACTTTGCGTTTGCTTGTCTGCCTACTCGAATGCCTTTGATTTCCTCGTGTCTCCTCGCTGGAATATTCACATTCAATGCAACTCCTTTCGGAAGTCCCTTTTTCAACACTTGCTCGGCAATTTTTTTTACAAAGGGTGCCGTGTGAGAAAAATCGGCTTTGTGACTATAGTCGCACAATGAAAAACCAATCGCAGGCACTCCCTCAATCGCCCCTTCAATCGCTGCAGACATCGTTCCAGAGTAGAGTACACTAATGCTTGTATTACTCCCGTGATTTATTCCACTTACGACAACATCTGGCTGGCGCTCGTCTTTGAGTACAAAGTGCCGGGCCATCTTAATACAATCTGCAGGTGTACCACTGCACTCAAATGCACGAACGCCTTCAAAAATAAATGATTCGTTTAATCGAAGTGTATCACCTACTGTTATAGCATGACCCATTCCAGATTGGGGACCATCAGGCGCCACCACAATCACTTCACCTAATTCTTTCATAACATTCACGAGGTTCAAAATGCCTCGAGACGTAATGCCATCATCATTAGAAACTAAAATCAACGGTATTGCCATAATTACTTTGTTACAAATAAAGAATTGTAGTAGTCCACAATTCGAACCAATTCATACTTATCATCAAAGTCCAGCCGGTTTACTTTTGCGTATTCCCTAACTTCTGCCTCCCTATTCTCCATGGCTGCTAACCAATCGGATTTCCTACCAACAAAATCTTCAATTAAGCCATTCGGTTTGAGGAGATAATATTGATTGACTAAAACCAGCGTGCTATATGTTCCATAGTAAAAGAATGGGGACGACACCGTTCTATATTCCAATTTTTCGCGCGCGAGTACCGTGAGCTTGCCTTCGCAGAGAAGTTCAAAAAATACAGGTGTTTTATAGGTATTGTTCTGTGAATAGGGTAGGGAATAAAATTGACGATATCGTTTTACTGAAGCATCAAAAATTTCGAATGCCAACACTTTTCGGGCAGTAAAGCTCTCCAGCTTATTTTGCTTTTTTACCTGTAAGAAATCATTCTGTATATCATATTTCAGCAACCCCTTAATGGTGTCACTGGTTTCTAATACGACTTTGCCCTCATGCCAAAGCTCAAACGCATACTGTTGAGCCGCTGCAGCGAAAGAGATGATGAAAAAAATAAAAAAAATATACCGCTTCACTATTTTTTTAGAATATTATGACCGAGCTTGTCTCGTTTCGTTTGTAAATATTTTTCATTGTGTTGATTGGGTACGATTTCGATGGCAATGTTTTCTACGATTTCTAGCCCATAACCCATCAATCCAACGCGCTTCTTCGGATTGTTTGTAATCAATCGGATTTTACGAATGCCTAAATCATGTAGGATTTGAGCACCAATACCGTAGTCGCGATTGTCCATATCAAAACCCAACTGCAAATTGGCTTCCACCGTATCCAATCCTTCCTCCTGCAGTTTGTAAGCCTTCAATTTATTTAATAAACCAATTCCTCGCCCCTCTTGCTTCATATACAACACAACGCCCTTGCCTTCTCTTTCAACCATTCGCATCGCGCTATGCAGTTGAGGGCCACAGTCGCAACGGCAGGAACCAAATATATCACCAGTGACACAAGAAGAATGTACACGAACCATCACAGGTTCATCTTTCTCCCATGTTCCTTTAATTAATGCCATGTGGACCTCGTGCGTATTTAATTGTTCAAATGCTGCCAACTTAAAATCGCCCAACATGGTTGGCAAGTTTACGTCTACTTGTCTTTTCACCTGGCTCTCCATCTTCATCCGGTAGGCAATGAGATCCTTGATGGTTACCAATTTTAAGTTAAATCGCTCAGCCACTTTCTGCAATTCCGGCAATCGGGCCATCGATCCATCTTCATTTAAAATTTCCACCAATACACCGGCCGATCTAAACCCAGCTAATCTCGCAAAATCAATGGACGCCTCTGTATGGCCTGCTCTTCTCAGCACACCTTCTTTCTTGGCTTTGAGCGGAAAAATGTGTCCGGGTTTACCCAGCTCTTCAGGTTTTGTTTCCGGATCCACTAATGCCTTAATCGTCTTGAAACGATCATGGGCAGAAATACCCGTAGTGCATCCATGCCCTATCAAATCAACAGAAACAGTGAAGTTAGTTTCGTAAACGGCCGTATTTTTTCCGACCATTAATTCTAGTCCAAGCTCTTCACAACGCTCCTCGCTAAGGGAAGCGCAAATCAAGCCTCGCCCGTGCCTAGCCATGAAGTTAACGATTTCTGGTGTAATGGATTCGGCTGCACAAATGAAGTCACCCTCATTCTCACGGTCTTCATCATCTACCACGATGATTACTTTGCCATTTTTGATTTCCTCGATGGCCTCCTCAATGGTATTAATTTTAACTTTATCGCTCATTCGTTTCTACTTTCCGTACCTATTGTTAACAATCTTTCCAACCAAGAGTTCCGTTACTTTGCCACCACAATCCCTAACAGCCCAGCTAATTCCGTTTCTGCTTTTTTTAATCCGGTTTGTGTTTCTAATGATTTATCCAACAGATCCAAATCATCCGCTAACTCGGCCTGCTTGACCAATTGCAAATTATCTTCCATCATCTTCTGAACAACTCTGAACTTTAGCCGCAAGACATTGGTCAACGCCATCTCATTCAACACATCTGCTTCTTTTGAAAAGTAAATATGGAATTTATTGCCCCAATGCTGACTAGTCTCATACCTTGTTGTAACTAAATCTGTAACCATTCTTTTGACTTGCTCACTGCCCTTTCTCACAAAGAACTGATTATCTAATGGCTCTCCTGCTTCTATTCCCTTTTTAAAAGTATGATATATCTCATTAAATACCGGATTGGCAAACTCTACATCTTCTAACTCACGAACTAAAAAATCCGACAGCCGCTGGCTTTCTAATTGATTATCAGCGTAGTTCAAAAGTAAACGGATCGTTTCGCGTTCCTGATAATACACCATGTTTTGTGTATCAATCCTGGCGGGCGCAACCTCGACTGTTGGATCTGCACCTATTGGTCCTTCCTCCTGCTCGCGAAGTTTCTCTTTTTCGTTCTTTCTGCGTTCTTGTATTAAAATCTTATTCAACTCGCTGAGCAAAACCTGCTCAGACATCTTGAGCAAGTTACTCGTCTCTTGAATATAAACGGAACGTTTAACCGGATCGGGGATTAACGCGATGCTGGTTACAATTTCTTTGATTGACTCAGCCTTTTTGATAGGATCTCCTGCCGCCTCTTTTGCATACAAGCTCGTCTTAAACGACACAAAATCCTGTGTGCGTTCCTTCAGGAATTTCTGAAACTCCGTGGTTCCTACTTTGCGTGAATAGCTATCGGGATCTTCACCATCGGGGAATAAAACCACACGCACATTGAGTCCGCCTTTCAAAATCATATCGATGCCTCGAAGCGCGGCTTTGATACCAGCCGAGTCGCCATCAAACAAAACAGTTACGTTCTCTGTGAAACGATGGATCAGTTTAATTTGACTCTCGGTCAATGCCGTGCCCGAGGAGGCCACCACATTCTCCACGTCAGATTGATGCATTGAAATCACATCTGTGTAGCCCTCGACCAAATAACAAACATCCTGTTGGCGAATGGCATTCTTTCCCTGATACAAACCATAAAGAACATCGCTTTTATGATAAATGTCTGTCTCCGGTGAATTGATGTATTTCGGCTGGTTCTTCTCCTTGCCCATCATGCGGGCACCAAAGGCGATCACCTTGCCTGAAATATTGTGGACGGGAAAAATGACGCGACCGCGGAAGCGATCATAAGTTCTTATTGTGCCGTCAGGGTTATCTTCTTTCTTGACGACCAAACCGGTTTTTTCCAGTAGTTCCTTGTTGTAGCCTTTTGTAATGGCTTCTTTACTGAAATGCTCCCATCCTTCTAAAGCGAAACCTAATTCAAATTTTTCGATGGTACGATCCGTAAAACCTCGCTCGCGAAAATAGCTAAGTCCTATGCCCTTGCCTTCGTCATGGGAGTGAAGAATATTTTTGTAATACTCTTTGGCGAAGTTCATGAGTATGTAAAGACCTTCGCGCTCACTTTGCTCGGCCTTTCCCTCATCACTTAGTTTATCTTCCTTTATTTCAACCCCATATTTTTTTGCGAGATAGCGAATGGCTTCCGCATAGCTCAGCTTTTCGTGCTCCATCACAAACGAAAAAGCATCCCCTCCTTTGCCACTACTAAAATCTTTAAAAATCCCTTTTGCCGGTACCACAAAAAAAGAAGGTGTCTTTTCGTTGGCGAATGGACTAAGCGCCTTGTAATTCGCACCGGACTTCTTAAGCGTGATAAAGTCACTAATCACATCTACTATATCGATGCGGTTTTTAACTTCTTCAATGGTGTCGCGAGTGATCAAGAAGGGAGTTGATTGAGTTGAAGGTCGGCCTCTCCAGCGGGTTTGATTTGGTTGATCACGTCAATAGCCGAATCGATACCCGACCTTATGATATCAGATTTCGTCTCACCCTCGAAATAACCAACCAAATGGAGTATCTCGTAGGCGGTATTGAAATTTTTCAATACAGATTTATCTAGCTTTGCGAGGCGCATTCTATAATCGTCCACACTTACTCTCGCTCCCTTTTTCTTTTCAATGGCCTTTCCCATCATTTCCAGATACGTATCGGCAGCCAAAAGCACCCCGTTGTAGGCAGTGGCACAAGCCATCCTTACATATTTGTCATCCTGATAATATTTATCCTTTTTTTGTGCTTTGGCACGAAGAATCTCAGAAGCATTAGAAATGTATCTCACTGCTTCACGGTAACGGTTTTGTCGCTCTTTAGTGGACATGGTTTTTGCTTTTGGACGTTCTTGCAAAGATACCTTTTAGTAATCAAATTTTTAGTCAAAAAGTGTTGATCGACCCTGCCCGACTAACTTGTTTCTTTCTACCTTGCAAACCAATTTTCGGTTTAAAGGTTTATAGTTGTATCGCTATGAGTATTACAAATTCCGCCATTTTACAAGCCCTTTCTACTGTCAACGACCCAGACTTAAAAAAGGATCTGGTCACGTTAAACATGATCAAGGACATAGTCGTGTCAGATGAAAAAGTGAGTTTCACGGTAGTCCTCACCACTCCGGCTTGCCCGTTAAAAGAAAAAATAAAAAACGACTGCCTTGAGGCGGTTAAAAAAGTTGTCGGAGATAATGTCGTGATCAATATTTTAATGACTTCATCGGTAACGACTCTAAGGGACAATGCTCCTCTCCTACCAGGCGTAAAAAATATCATTGCCATTGCCTCCGGTAAAGGAGGCGTTGGAAAATCAACGGTAACTACCAATTTAGCAGTAGCCCTCGCGCAATCAGGTGCCAAAGTAGGTTTGATTGATGCTGATATTTTTGGGCCGTCCATCCCAGTCATGTTCAACTGTGAACGTGAGCAACCGGAAGTAAAAGTGGTCAACGGTAAGAATTTAATAATGCCGTTGGAACAGTATGGCGTCAAATTGATGTCCATCGGATTTCTCTCCCCACCGGAGAGTGCCGTGGTTTGGCGCGGACCTATGGCAAGTTCTGCGCTGAAACAGTTTATTGGAGACACCATTTGGGGCGACTTAGACTATTTATTGATTGATCTGCCTCCTGGCACCAGCGATATTCACTTGACGCTTGTTCAAACGGTTCCGGTAACGGGAGCCATTATCGTAACCACACCTCAAAAAGTGGCTTTGGCCGATGCAGTGAAAGGCTTGGCAATGTTCAAACAACCTTCCATCAATGTTCCTGTATTGGGGGTAATTGAAAACATGGCCTATTTCACCCCGGAAGAACTGCCTGACAATAAGTACTTTATATTCGGAAAAGATGGTGGAAAAAACCTGGCGGAAAAGTTCAACGTGCCATTCCTTGGGCAGATTCCGTTGGTGCAATCCATCCGCGAAAGTGGTGATAGCGGGCTGCCAGCTGTCATGAAGGGCGGCACTGCCGCGTTGGCTTTTACCCACTTGGCAGAAAGTTTGGCTCGGCAAGTTGCCATACGAAATGCTACCTTTGACACTACCAAAAAAGTAGAGATAACAGTATGACAAGTGTTACGAAAAAATTGAAAATAGAGGAATTGAGTGAAAGAGTTGAAGCTTCTCTTGACTCCATTCGACCCTACTTGTTGGCAGACGGTGGCAATGTGAAGGTCTTGGATATCAGTCACGACCACGTTCTCAAATTGGAATTTACCGGTAACTGCGGCAGTTGCAAGATGTCATCTATGACGTTTAAAGCTGGGGTTGAAGAAGCCGTTAGAAAATCTGTTCCCGAAATCCGACTGATAGAAGTCGTTAATCTGATCCCGCTCTAAGGTTACGCAATTCCATTCCGAGCCATTAAATGGCCAATAAACTTTCCTCATTCATTGTATTCTAAAGGATTTTCCATCGTTATGGATTAACTTTCCCGCTATGCGCGTTTGCTTCTTCTGTCTAATTTTTATGGTATTGTTACCCCTTTCCACTTATGCACAAAGAAGATGCGGCACAGTGGAATACGAAAAGAAACTCGAGCGCCAAAATCCAAAGAGAACGGAGGATGGCTTTGAGCGATGGATGGCACAACACGTAAATCAACGATTGAAAAATTCGCAACGCGCAGAACGAACCCAAACAACCCTCACCATTCCGGTGGTCGTTCATATCGTTCACAATGGCGAACCAATTGGCACAGGGCTCAATATTTCAGATGCACAAGTGCTCTCTCAAATGACGGTCCTCAACAACGATTTCAATCGGCTAAATGCAGACCAGATGAACACGCCCAGTTTGTTTCAACCCGTGGCAGGTAGTTTTGACGTTCAGTTTGTGTTAGCTAAACAAGACCCAACTGGTATTGCTACCAACGGAATCGTTAGAGTAAAAGGCTCAAAAACATCGTGGTCATTCAACGATGATTTTCTTCTCAAGTCACAAAGCTATTGGCCCGCAGAACAGTATTTAAATGTGTGGGTCAGCTCAATAACCGATTTCCTCGGCTATGCACAATTCCCGGTGTCATCTCTCCCTGGCTTGGCGGACTCTCCCATAGAGCGGCTTACGGATGGAATCGTGGTGAACTACCGCCATTTTGGTTCAAACGATGCGGGCGCCTTTGATTTGTCTAGCCGTTACAACAAAGGAAGAACACTCACCCATGAAATGGGTCACTTTTTTGGCCTGCGCCATATCTGGGGAGATGTGAGCAGTTGTTCTACCAGCACCGACTATGTAGACGATACGCCAGTTCAAAATAGTTCGACAAATGGGTGCCCGTCTCACCCGCAGACATCATGCAGCAACACAAAAATGTTTCAGAACTACCTCGATTATACCGATGACGCATGCATGAATATTTTCACGCAAGGGCAGGTAGCCAGAATGAATTTTGTTGCTGCGAACAGCCCGCGGAGAAAAGAGCTTCCCAATTCTGTTGGCTCGTTGCCCCCTACAGCTGTTGCCAATGACTTGGGAATTAAAACTGTTTCGTCACCAACTAGCACCGCTTGTAGCGGATCTGTGGTGCCTTCAATTACCATCAGAAATTTCGGTACTAATCTGATTTCTTCAGCGCAACTTCAACTAAAAAGAAACAACAGTGTCATCGAAACCAAAAACCTACTGCTAACTCTTGCGGTAAATGCAGAACAACAAATTGACTTTTTACCTGTTTCACTATCCACCGGATCAGTCACGCAGTTTGAGTTTGTTATTACAATTACAAACGGAACCATTGATAACAACAGTGCCAATGACTCACGGACAGTGGTTACCACTACACCTGTTGTAGCGACATTGCCCATAAGCGAATCATTTACAAGTTTCCCAATAGGTTGGTCTGTAACTAATCCAGACAATTCGATTACGTGGCAACTGTCTTCCAGCGGGGGTAAATCATCTATGTACTTAAAATACTACGATTACACCCAAATAGGGACTCTAGATAGACTCATAACACCTTTAATTGATTTGACTACTCAAACAAACGCCTACTTGATTTTCGAGCGCGCTTACGCGCAATATCCCGGAACCGTTGGCGAAAGGCTTCGGGTATTAACTTCTGATGTGTGCCGATTTGATCTGGTGACCACACCAATTTTTGATAAATCAGATGAAATGTTAGCAACATCTTCATCAACTCTTTGTGCATTTGTTCCAGGAGCTACTGATTGGGTGACAGAAGTAATTCCGCTCACTTCATTTATTGGAAAATCAATTCAGCTGGCGTTTGAGGGAACAAATGGAAATGGAAATAATCTTTACCTGAGCAATGTGCGGGTAGTGACAAGTGCCGTGACCGATCTAAAATTAGTGAAACTCGAAAGCCCTGCACCCGTCACATGTTCACTCTATTCTTCTATAAAATTAAGAATCAGAAACGTTGGAACAACCACGGTCAATTCATTGACTTGTTCGGTTTCACTGGGTAACGGAGGTACAAGTTTCCAGTCATTTTCAGGTCTTGCACTTGCTCCCAATGCTGAAACTATTATCGAAGTCACCCAACCCCGACTCGTACTTGGGGGAAACCAACTCACCGTAAATATCTTAAGCCCAAATGGAATTGCCGATCAAAATGCGCTAGACAATACCAACGTCTATCAAGTCGTCATTAATGACACAAGAGAAAGAATTCCCTTACGCGAACGATTTGATAGCAACTCTTTACAAAAATGGACAGTTATCAGTCAGCAGCAGCAACCAACCTGGGCAAAGACAAGTACCAACTACCAGCAATCGCTGGTTTACAACTCCTTCTCAAACAAAACTATAGGAGCCGACTCTTGGTTGGTGAGCCCTGTCCTAGACTTAACAAACAATACGGAAGCAAGTGTATTCTTTGATGCGAGTTACGCGAAGCGAATAAATGGCTGCGAAAAACTGCGTGTCCTGGCTTCTACTGATTGTGGTGCTACTTATACTGATATTTTGTTTGACCAAATCGGCAGTCAACTGGCTGTGACAGACTCGGAAGATTCATGGAAGCCAGTGCTTTCGTCAGATTGGAAAAATAATTTCATCAATCTCCAAAATTATGTAGGGCAAGCCAATGTTCGAATTGCTTTTGTGGCGGTCAATGGAAACGGCAATAACTTATACCTGGACAACATCGATTTTTTTGCTGACAACAGCCCAACTCAACTGAAAGTAGAAAGTCCTTATGCTGTATATGGCGGTACTGGCACTCCCGTTAAAATCACATTCAATCTGGAAGAACGACAAACCGTTGGCCTACAGGTTTACAACAGCATTGGTCAACTGGTTGTCGAAGAGACCCTGCCAGAAACAATTAACCAAACGTACTCGGTAGATTTAAGTAATCGTGGAGTCGGTGTGTACATCATACGCCTTCAGATGGCTGGCCAACTTAGTGCACGCAAAGTGTATGTTGGCAACTAGTCGAATTAGTGAATGGCGTTGCTTGATATCCGGTAAATACTTTAACATCTTTGAAGTAATTTTATGCCCATGAACAAGACCAGAATTGCAATTTTATATGGAGGAAAGTCAGTTGAGCATGGCGTTTCCATTAACTCGGCCAGAAACATTTTCCAATATATTGACAAACAGCGATTCGAACCTTTTCTGATTGGCATTTCCACAAAAGGAATCTGGTATCTGACCGAGACAGTTCATAAAGAAATAGAGACAGGCGAAGAACTTTCACTCACACTCAATCCTTCGGCACCTACCTTTCAAACCAAAAGTGGGAAGAAGATCAGCGTAGACATCATTTTTCCTGTCCTGCACGGAACCGATGGTGAAGACGGAAGTATTCAAGGACTCATCAAGGCTATCGATCTCCCGATGATAGGTACTGGCGTGCTGGGGTCTGCGATGTCGATGAGTAAATTGGTGACTAAACGATTGCTCAAAGAAGCAGGGATTCCGGTAGCGGATTTTATCGCAGTTAACTATTCAGAAAAAGAAGATCTGCAATTTGAAAAAGTGCAAGAAAAATTAGGGTTGCCTTTCATGGTGAAATCTGCTAATCTGGGCTCGTCAGTTGGCGTATCAAAAGTAAAATCAAAAGAAGATTTCGCAAAAGCCATTGACGAAGGTTTTCGCTACGATGAGTGCGTGTTATTGGAAAAGTATGTTCAGGGCAGAGAAGTGGAATGTGCCATCCTGGGTAACTATCCTCCGCAAGCTTCGTTGCCCGGTGAAATTATCATTAGCAAACAGTATGAGTTTTATGACTTCAATGCTAAATACGTAGATGGAAATGCGGTGTCCATCGAAGTGCCCGCGAAGCTCGATGCAGCTGTACAAGAAAAAATTAGAACACTCTCCTTGCTTGCCTACCAGGCACTTTCGTGTGAAGATTTTGCCAGAGTAGATTTGTTTTTAACAAGCTCTGGGGACGTCTTCGTAAACGAAATCAATACGATCCCAGGGTTCACCAATTCCAGCATGTTTCCAATGATGTGGAATGAGCGTGGTGTTTCGTTTACAGATTTGCTCACCAAATTGGCAGACATGGCAATGGAGCGATTCCAAAAAACAAAAAGAGTAGAGAGAGGTTTCGAATCATCTTTAAAATTTTGATTGAATATGAATTTGAAGCCATTTTTCAAATCAAACACTGTTGGAGGGCTTTTCGCAAATGTTGGAATCGCCTTTTCGCTGATCGCAGTATTAGCGATTACCTATTTTTATATCTACCTACCCAATGTGACGAACCACGGGAAATCCATATCCGTTCCTGACTTGACAGGATTGACGATGGAAGAAGCGGAAAAACTATTGGCGGAAAAAACACTTCGCATTGCGGTCAACGATTCTGCTTATTTGGAAGATGCCGATCCGCTTTCCATTCTAAAACAGTTTCCTAAAACAGGCGAAGAAGTCAAGGAAAACAGAACTATTTATGTATCTATCAATCGCACCACGCCTACTACTTTGCCTGTGCCCGATTTAGTAGATCGCTCATTGATCAACGCAGAGGTGGTATTAAAAAGCAACGAGTTGCGAATTGGAAACATCTACTACGAAGCGAGTCCCTTTCGCAATTTGGTGACAGAGATGAGGCATAAAGGTCAAGTGATTTTAGCTGGCACACGTATCTTCAAAGGCGCAACCATCGACCTCGTTGTGGGTGACGGAAATGGCCCAGCTGATTTCGTAGTTGGAAACCTCATTGGCGATGCCTATAAAACTGCATTGCTAAAACTATCCGGCTGGAATTTGCATTTGGGTACGGTGGAAATCCCCGATGGACAAGATACTACCGGGATCGTTCCGTTCGTTTACAA
Organism: Cytophagales bacterium; assembly: GCA_020403045.1. Lineage (GTDB taxonomy): Bacteria > Bacteroidota > Bacteroidia > Cytophagales > Cyclobacteriaceae > ELB16-189. The sequence goes on along the minus strand of JADBYK010000084.1, from coordinate 55,733 downwards.
GCAAGTTCCTTTACCTGGCGATTCCGTTAGAATTGGCGAGCCTATTCACCTTTGGATTGCTCCTAAAGGGTTTAAAGAGCCGCTTTAAGTCTTGAACTGTGAATTTTAAATGTTGAATTCTAAATGTTGAATGGTAAATACTCGATCATATTTAAAACTCTTCTTGCAGTAGGAGTTGCGAGCTCATTCAACGCTTTTTCGCAATTGAAGATAGTGCAGATAGACAGACAATCCCCTAGCAAAGAAAATAAGGCAGCGCGTACCGAATCGTTGCCGGCACGAGCACTTCCTTTTTGGGATGACTTCTCTTCGACCAAAACACCATTTCCCGATACAACAACCTGGGAAAAAAATAGTGGCGTGTGGGTGAATAGCGGCACAGGCATCGATCCGCCCTCGCTCAATGTAGCCACGTTCGATGGGTATGATGCGCAAGGGAAACCCTACTCAGTAAATAATGTACTTGCCAACGGACTTGCCGATCAATTAACATCGGGGCCATTGAAGTTGGGAGATGTGCCACCCGCTGAACGTTCAGGTGTCTACATCAGTTTTTTCTATCAATTTGCCGGAAATGGAGATGCCCCAGAGCCGGGTGACGTGTTCTCGCTACTATTCAAAAATGCGGCAGGGCAATGGCGGCAAGCGTGGAGCATTGAAAGCAGCAGTCTATCAAAACCAGATGAATTTATCCAAATTCTAGTACCTATTGTTGGTGATGAATATTTTCACAATGAATTTCAATTTCGATTCCAAAACTTTGGAAGGCTGTCTGGCCCGTTCGATACATGGAATGTGGACTATGTCTACGTTAACAAAGGACGCACGGCCAACGACAATTCTTACCCTGATCGTTCAATTACTCAACCAATAACCACAATTTTTAATCTATACACGGCTATTCCAATCAAGCATTTAAATTCAACTTCTTTTACCAAACCAAAGTTTTCGGTGTTCAATTTAAAAAGTACCCCCCAGAACATCAATAATTTTTTGTCCGTTGCGAAACGTACCTTCAAGTCAAGCAACAGCGTCATAGAAATTGTACAGTTAGATAATGCAGCAAATGCAACCCTTTTGCCACCATTCTCACAGTCAGAAATTCAAACTGCCACCCAGATAGTGCCTGCCAGCCTGGACATAGGTGCAGACTCTATCTATTTGAATTACAAGCTCAGCATTACCACCAAAGACAATCAAGTTGTTGATGGAGACTATGATCCGCTAGTGTTTTCACCCATTGATTTTAGAAAAAATGACACCACCAATCGGACGTTTGTTATGGCGAAATACTATAGCTATGATGACGGAGTAGCAGAATATGGCGCCAACATTACCGGTGCCGGCACACAACTCGCATATCAGTTTGACATGTCAACCAACAAACAGGATACGATTGTTGGCATCGATCTGTTCTTTCCAAAATTTGGCGATGAAACCAATCAAAATATCCAACTGCATATTTTAGATGCGCTTACTGGCAATCAATCCGATTATCTTTTTCAGAAGATAATTCCTGTAGAGCGCAGCAACAGAAATGACAAAACCATTTTTAAGAGGGTGGACATTCCTGGCGGTGTAGTAGTGAAAAATACTTTCTACTTGGGTTGGAAACTGACTTCGGCTGCGGAAATTCCTATCGGCCTCGATGCCAATAACAATTCAGGTGAAAAGATTTTTGTCAACTCATCGGGCAGTTGGATTCAAAATAAAACCTTGAAAGGAAGTTTGATGATTCGCCCTGTTTTCGGGAAACCGAAAGACCTTACTACAAGCGTAGCCGAGAGTGCTTCTGCAAAACCTTTTCCCAACCCAACTCAGCAACGATTTTTTCTACCCAACGAAGCAAAAGAAATTCAACTCTACACCGTAACTGGTAGTTCAGTTTCCTTTGAACAAGCTGATGGTTTCGATCACAAGGAAATTACAATTAGCCATCCGGTACCCGGGCTTTACCTAGTTCGGTATTTCAATCAAGTGTGGCACACTGAGAAGATTATGGTTGCACCATAACGTGTTCAATCAACTGAATGGGTTGTGGCGTAAAGCACAGCACAAAAATCACCAACGCTAACCAGCCAATAACAACCCGCTCAGTTGAGAGCGGCTCTTCTATCTCACAGGGTGGATGTTGGATGCCTATGAACCGCCCAATGATAAACGCAAACAACAACCAGCCCGAATAGCCTTGTGCGTGCGGGAAAAGAGTAGCGATCAGGTATTGAGCAGTGAAAATGGCCAGCGCGGCCAGCACATTATCTTGAGTGCTTAGCCCCATCCCTTTCAACGCAAAAAATAAAAATGCGACAAAGAGGGGAATTTCATATATCAATTTATCAAGCGGCTCAAAAGGTGAAATGAAACCGATACCTGCATAAAAAAGAAAGGCTATGAAAATAACAGAAGCAATAATTTTGTGATTCTTTCTACCCACCAATCCGTAGAGTACGTGCCCACCATCCAATTGCCCTATGGGAAGTAAATTGATGCTTGTAAAAATTAGTGACAGGAAGCCGGCAAACAAAAACGGATAATGAATGATCTCATGCACGTTGGGTAAACGAGTGGGGTCAGAAAAAACATTTTCAAAAAAAAGAAAGAGCAAATTTTTACCAATGATTATGTCGACTGAACCGGGCGGCATAAACTGAGCCGTATAAACATAGCTAGCATACTCAAGTCCATACTGCTCATACTCCGGATGAAATTGAAAAATGTATTCGGGTGGCGGTAAATGGGTGAATCCATATATCAAAAAACCAACGGACACAACAAACCCGGCCAACGGTCCGGCAACACCAATATCAAAATTTTCTTTCGTAGACCGTATAGGGCTTTTGATACGAATGACGGCACCCAATGTGCCAAGCATTAACGAGACCGGTGGAAGTGGAATGTAAAAAGGCAGGGTGGTTCTAACGCGGTAGAAGACCGCTACGAAATAATGCCCAAATTCATGAGCCGTCAATATCATCAGGAAACAAATTGAATACGGTAGTCCGCTCGCAAAATCTGCCCAAGTGTAAGAATCAGCTAGAATTGATTTTCCATTCGTCCACTCGGCACCCGCCATGGTAGTGGTGATAAACGTGACGATAAATAAGCCGCCATGTAAAAGATATTCTTTAAAACTATGCTTCATTAAAAAGGGAAAATAGTTGATCGGGGTGTTGAATGTGAAGAGTTTGGATGCCTAAGGTTGCTGCACCTTGCAAGTTAAGAACGCTGTCGTCCAAAAAAAGAGTTTCTTCCGCTTTCAAACCATTCTGGTGCAAAACGTATTGAAAAATTTCCCGATCCGGCTTGCGCATGCCCAAAAAGTGCGAGTAATAATCTTTCTCAAAGTAGTTGCCAAACAGCTGATCGCCAATAGCAGTACGGACAATACCATTAAATGCCTGAAGGTGAATGTTGTTTGTGTTGCTCAGCAAAAAAATCCGAAATTTTAGCCCAATCTTTTTTAGCAGATCAAGACGGGCAACGGACAAATCAAGTAACATAGCGTTCCAACCGTTGTCAATTTGTTCGTCTGACAAGTCAATTTCCAAAAACAATCTTAACTGGTCTCTAAAGGCTGTATCTGAAATACGTCCTCGTTCAAAATCTTCAAAAAATGTAACGTTTGCAGCTTTGGCCTTCAAATGATCGACCGTTTTTCCGCTGAGTTTCGCAAATTGACGGTAAGTCTGGTTTACATCTAAGCCGAGAATGACGCCACCCAAATCGAAAATAACATTCTTAAAGGATGAATTGGCTGGCACAAGTGCTCCTTTCGAAAAGGAATTTAAAAGTGGGCCCTGCTGGGAACGATCCAGCGACCCTTCAGCCCCGATAGCTATCGGGGGAGTCTGACGCTCTTGCATTTCAATTTTAAATTATCGACAATCTCTTGATGCATTGTTAGATTCCTTATATAAACTGAACTTTTCATCCGTTTTATATGCCGCTCAATGCAAATCGCTTGGGCGTATGTTTCACATGCAATAAAAAGATATAATTGCCAATCCGTTGCCTTCGCTGTGAACTTAGTAATTCCATTGGTGCCCTCGTTATGTTTTTTTATTCTGGAGTCTAAATCATCATGAATTGCTCCAATATAGAAGCGTTTCAAATGCTGACTGTAGAGAATGTAGCAACCGGACATTTTACAGTCTTGTCTGACAGGAAAAGTGGGCCCTGCTGGGAACGATCCAGCGACCCTCAGATTATGAGTCTGATGCTCTAACCAGCTGAGCTAAGGGCCCGTTTTATTAAAACAGAGTGCAAATGTAACAGTTTGTAGGATAATCGGCCAAACACAGATTCAAATTATCCAGCTAACTCATTCTCTCTCCTTTTCCATGATCTATCTAATATAAACGTACCTATCGGCACCAAGGAAGCCGCCAGTGCAACCCCAACAGAAAACCAACTCCATTTCATCGCCCTGATGGCCAATAGTACTGCAGCGATGTAAGCCACAAACAAAATTCCATGTACCCAACCTACTACTTTCACTGCGAAGGGCCAGCCAAAAAAATACTTTAGTGGCATCGCAATTAGCAACAAGATCAAAAACGAAATGCCTTCAGTGATTCCTACAAACCGCAGTAGCTTTATTCTAAACTTCATAGAACTATTAAATAACACACCCCGTATGACCGTGGCATTTTTAAGTTAACTACTAAAAACTATTTGAGTTTCCTGGTTGATAGACATACTTGAATGTATAATAGCGATCTAAATCAGTAAGGTTATTCACGTTTGCGGGAGCACCCTTGTAGTAGCTCAGTATCTCCATTTTAGCATAGCGGCCATCCGCTGTTTTTACAATAATGACCTTTCCTGCAATTGGCGACACAATAGTTGATGTCTGTGTTCCAGAATTGAGCCACCAATTATTTGTCGTGGTAGAAACACCGGCAACGAATGGTGCGCTAGAGACCGCGAATTGATTGTTTGTCTTATTGTCAAGCACGTAACCAGAAATGGGCGCTTCCTTTATCTCATCAAAAAGTCCTTGTTGAACTATTGCCCCAGCTGCGCCAGGTCCGCTAGTGCCTCCGTTAAAAATGATGGATGTAGATCTGAACCCAATGTCCCACTTTAAGGTTGCGCTATCTGCGTTGGCAACGATCTGCCCAGTTTTAAAACTAAAAAATGTATACTTCTTTTTCTCTGCCGGACGTGTTGGCGGAGCAGTTGGGCTTCCAAATACAAGAGGTGCGTAATCGGCATTCAGATCTTTAAAAATTATAGCAGACAACGCGACCGGTGCCGGATCGTTGTTTGAACAAGAGAATAAAGAACCCACAACGCATAAAACGAAAACAGAGAGAATTGATTTAGACATTTTCATAGTAAATAATTATTGATTTTTAGATGAATGATTTTTAAAAGTGTAGCCGGCACTCAGGTAAATAAGTCTACCCGGTAAATTCGGAATATTGACAGGATCGGTATAATCAAAAAGGTTGTCAATGCCGACCTGAAACCGAAATGACTTTACTGACTTTGCAATAGCGGTATTTATGAGAGCGTAGCCATTCACAAACTGATCGTAATCATCCAACACACCATTGCTATTGCGATCGGATGGCGCAATCGTTTCTCCTTGTATATTTCCATTGATACCTCCTAAGCCAAATTTGCCTCGGTAAACAACGCGCAAGGTGGCATCTAACCCTGTTTCATTATTGCGATAAAATATTTTGAAATTGCCCGTATGACGAGAGCGATTGTATAAGCCAAAATATTCACTTGGTTTGAGCCGTTGGGTTACTAAAGTATTGGGGTCCCGCCAAAAAACCAATCCGCGATCAACCGCCTCTGACACATCTCGATCTTTTGCAAACAAGAGCTGATAGCCTAGGGATACCGAGAAAAAACTATTAATTGGGTAAGACAAATCTGCCTCTATTCCTTGCATCAACGCACGCTGTATATTCCGAAAACTATAGATGCTTTGTCCTGAAGTATTAATGGCCACCAACTGTGTCTCTATCAAGTTATCGACTTCGTTTCGAAAAAAATTATAGTCTAAACTCAACTTTGGCAACACTTCGGCTCTACCGCCAATATTAATCGCCACCGAAGATTCGGCTTTCAACTTTCCTAACAACGAAGGATCAAAAAGATAGGATTGAATTAATCCTTGTGCTTGAAATTCGCCTAGCTTGTCTTTTATCACCTCCGTTCCCAAAACACTGTATCCACCTCCGGCTTGATTATTAAAATTGAAATACAACTGTCTGAAATCCGGGGCTTTAAAACCGACACCAATTGATCCGCGGAAAGAAATTTTTTTGTTTAACTCAAAACGCATAGAAAACTTTGGGCTGAGCTGATCACCATAAATGGAATTGCGATCATAACGCACACCGGCAATCATCACTAGTGGTTGGTAAGGAGTCCACTCATGCTGTGCAAAAACGTAGTCGGTTTGCTGCAGTCTTTCCAATTGATCATTGTAGCGCGAAGTGGAAACGGCTTCCTGGATATGCCCTGCACCTAAGGTAACGATGTGTTTCTCATTAAAAAAGTATTCGCCCATCGCTTCATAGCGAGTAAATGCCTGCCGAAAATTATCGCGGTATGTTAGGCTGTCGTTGCTTTGCTTTTTCAAAAATGTGTTTGTCGAATACTCGGTTGTATAGAAGCGCCCCGTCCCTTTCAACTTATTTGAGAATCGATGAGTGATAACAGGATTTAGATTCCAATCCAAAACTTTTCCTTCGCCATAGGTGCGAGTGGAGATTCCATTGGACAATACATCAAAGTTCAAATCTTGTTTTTCATCGAAGTAGCGGCCGCCCACACTAAAGTCGGTTCGTGAACCCAAGCGATAAGTTACTTTGGTGCCTAATGTAAAATTTCTGAAAGGAGAAACGGTCTTACCAAAATTCTCCGGGCTCAGATCATAACCATCTGTACTGTATCGATTACCAAATAGATAAACGCCCACATTTTTTCCAATCAAGCTTCCGCTTGCATTTAAATCAAGTGTATTGTTTGTGCCATACCGAACATTGAGGTTTCCCTGATTGGAAGAGGGCCTTTCAGTAATGATGTTAATAACGCCTGCCAATGCATCAGATCCATATAAACTTGATGAGGGCCCTTTGATGATCTCTACTTGCTTGATATTGCCGACAGCCAACCGCGATAATTCCAATGTGCCAGTATATCTGCCAATGATCGGCTCGCTGTCCACTAAAATAAGTGTGTAAGCGGGATCCAATCCCTGTAATTGAATTCCACTTCCCTGGCCGTTAATTTGGGGAACAATCACTATCCCTGTTTGCTCGGTAAGCACATCATTAAGCCTGACTGAGCCCATTGATTTTATCAAATCGGCTTTCAGCAAGGTCACTGGCATTGGCAAAGCACCCAAAGTCCTTTCCGATCGAGTGCCCGTTACGACTACTTCTTCTAGTTGTAGCTCCTTTAGAGAATCGACTGGTGTAGAAGTTTGCGCAAAAACACTAATGATTGCTGCTGTGTTAGCAAACAACATCAACCCAAACCTGACAAACACTTTCTTCATTAAGGTCGCAAATATGACCGGCTCAAACGCCAAAAAATACCCAAAAAAGTATAATTAATGCCGCGGAGGATCAAATTACTAAATAATGGTACTTTTGTCAAAGTATTTGAATTGACGCTATCCAATAAACATGACTTCCGTCATTTTAGCTTATGATTGATCACGGCAAACCGGCAGTAATGGAAAAAAATACCCAAAAAGGAAGTTTATCGGTTTTGTTTGAGAAAGAAGATCTCTCACTTTCCTTCTCCGAAAACAGAACCCCGGAAATGGTGAGCATGGATAGTCTCATTCAAAAAGGCATTATCCACTTTTATTTTTGTCTGGAAGGCAACGCAGCGTTCGCTTTTGGCCCGCAATACACTCGAGAGATTGTAAAAGGTAAAAACTATTTCTTCTACAATCCCGAAAAGGATTTGCCTTTTATCCTTCAGCTGAGTCCGCAGGCGAAAATGGTGTTCATGACGATTTCATTAGAAAGTCTGCACAAGCTTTTTGTGCATGATGCACTTCCTCTTTTAAGGCCTGAGAATAGCAATCGAAAGTTTTATGATGAACGTGATATTCCCTCTGCGATACTTTTAGTACTCAACCAATTGTTTAGCACGCAGCTAAGCGAAAGTGCCCAAAAGCTGTTTTACCAAGGGAAATTTTACGAGCTCTTGAGTCTTTATTTTTCAAATCGACTGCCTAATACGGAAACGTGTCCGTTCCTCAATGACGAAGAAACCGTTCGAAAAATTAAGCAGGTGAAAGAACACCTGTTGAAAAATATTGATACACCGCCTACGTTGAAAGAGCTGGCCAAGATCGTAGGGTTGAACGATTATCAACTCAAAGTAGGCTTCAAAGAAATCTATGGTAACACTGTCTTTGGCTTTTTGCTCGATCATAAACTCGATCATTCACGAATATTACTAGATTCAGCCAAATACCAGGTCAATGAGGTAGCCTACCAAATTGGCTATACCAATCCAAGTCATTTTATTGCAGCTTTCAAAAAGAAGTTTGGAGTAACTCCAAAAAAGTATTTAATGGGAAAGAGCTAGATGCCAGAAACTAAAAGCTAGAAGCTATAAGCTAAAAGTAAAAAGCCAGCGCCCACCCACTACTCAAACCTCAACGACTCAATAGGATCGAGTTTTGACGCCTTGCTTGCCGGATACCAACCCGAAAATAGGCCAACCATAATACAAATACCCATACCGACCATCATCCAAAGCCACGGCACCACGAAGGTATCAATACCAATTGCTCGGGAGATGAGATTCCCGATAAGAATGCCAAGTATGATCCCTCCTATTCCTCCCAAAACACAAACAACAATGGCCTCGATCACAAATTGCTGACGGATTCGCAAAGGAGTCGCACCTAACGCCTTCCTCACCCCCACTTCGCGGGTACGCTCGGTAACCGAGACCAGCATAATGTTCATTAATGCAATAGATGCACCTAACAATGTAATGAAACCAACACCAAATCCACCAAAACGCAGACCAGATGTAATCGATTCTAAATTCTGCGCCAACGACTCGCTCTTTTCTAAATCGAACGAGTTCTCATTACCAACATCGTCATCCCGAATCTTGCGCATCAACCCAGTGGCCTCGCCCATGGCATAGTCCATTTGATCGGGGTCTTGGATACCAACCGTCAACCTATAATTTAGGCCCTGCCCGGACGCCAGTTGGTTGGCCACGATAATAGGAATCAAGACCATGTTGTCGAAATTATTTTCTGATAGTTCACCTTTCTCTACCATCGTGCCAATCACTTTAAACTGAGTGCCTTTAAATGATATCTCAGTTCCTACCGGGTTCTTGTTTTCACCATACAATGTCTTTGCCAACTGAAACCCAATCACGGCCACTTTCGAACCATATTGGATTTCAAATCGTGAAAAATTACGACCATTTTCAATGTTAAGGCCTTTGATCGGCATGTAGTCTTCATTAACTCCGGTTACGTTTACATTTGGATTTGTTTTTTCAGATCCATGCTTTATTTCTGCCAGAATCGTTAGTCGTGCCGATAAGCTAATAGTGGCAGGATATGAATACTCATCAATAAACTTTTGTGCTTCAGCTAACAATAGTGGAGAATAGTTTTTCTCCTTCAATCCATCACGGTTGTTTCCTCTGTTGAATTTTGAACGAATATCAAAAGTATTGGCACCCAATGAAGACAAGCTCTCAGAAATGGAATATTCTATACCGTCAATGGCCGTTAGGATCCCAACCAAAGAGGTGATACCAATCGCTACGATCAAAGCGGTTAGCACAGAACGGAGCATGTTGGCTTTTATTGAGCGAAGTCCCTCCTTTACATTTTCAACTAAATCCATTCAATTATTGGTTTCGTTTTATTCATTTTGAAGATCAAAGTTATACCTTTAACCATGTTTACCTCAAGACTAATGGGGCTAAAAATTGTTACAAAGCAAAACAGGGGTTTTTAACGATGAGAAGTTGCATTTTGTTATTATTTGTTCTGTCCTCAAAGCTGGTTTTAGGGAATTATGTATTTATTCCAATGGACGAAAAACAAAGCAACCACCTAAAAGCCTATGGAATAGCCTATTGGGTCCTTAAAATGGATCAGGAAGTAGATTGGTTATTGAACTACCGTGGGGGCAGCTTTATGACCAAGTACCACCCTCGAATACAAAATGAGTTGGTAGTCCGGGGAGTCACTTTTGATATTATTTCAGATGCACAAGCCAACTCCATCATAACTGAAATCGCCAGCCCCGCTGCCAACTATGACATTATGAAGTTGGAGAAATATCCAAGAATCGCTGTTTATTCGCCAAAATCGAAGCAGCCCTGGGACGATGCAGTGACTCTGGTTCTCACCTATGCAGAAATCCCCTATACCGTCATCTTTGATGACGAAGTGATGGGCGGTGAATTGACGAAATATGATTGGCTCCACTTGCACCACGAAGATTTTACCGGGCAATACGGCAAATTCTATTCAAGCTACGCCAACATGCCCTGGTACCTGGATCAAGTAAAGGAGGCAGAAGGCTTGGCCCGAAAGCATGGGTTCGGTAAGGTTTCGCAATTAAAGCTGGCTGTTGCCAAGCGGATGAAAGAATTCGTGGCGGGTGGTGGATTTTTGTTTGCCATGTGCTCTGCCACAGATTCGTACGACATTGCGCTGGCGGCTGAGGGTGTAGATATCTGTGAACGAATGTATGACGGTGATGCAGCCGACCCGCAAGCGCAAGAAAAATTAAACTTCGACAACACTTTTGCTTTTACTGATTTTCACCTCAGCAGAGATCCGTATCAATATGAATTTTCGGATATTGATAACAATGCGCCCGAGCGTGGACTTCGCCAAGACAATGACTATTTCAATTTGTTTCAGTTTTCGGCCAAGTGGGATCCGATTCCCAGCATGCTTACCCAAAATCATTCGCGGGTTATAAAGGGATTTTATGGCCAAACGACCGGGTTTAAAAAACAACTGATCAAGCCCGATGTTACTATCATGGGCGAAAACAAAGAAATCAAAGAAGCCAAATACTTACATGGTGTGATGGGTAAAGGTTTTTATACGTTCTATGGCGGGCATGATCCGGAAGATTATCAGCATACTGTTGGCGAAGAGCCAACCGATCTGCACTTGCATCCCAATTCGCCTGGCTATCGATTGATATTGAACAACATCTTGTTTCCTGCAGCGAAGAAGAAAAAACAAAAAACATAATTTTTAAATCAATGAGATATCTGTTGTTGTTTTTAGTTTTCATTGGGTTCAATGGCTGCAAAACGAAGCAGCAAGTTCAGGAAACAAATACACCATTTGAAATCGCAGCTCAAAAATTGGGGACCAAACTTGATTCATTCCCGAATTCTTCAGGACAATTTATTTTGTACGTTCAAAAAGAGGACATCCAACAGCCGACAAGAATGCTCCGTGCTGTTGTCATAGAAGTCAAAACTGAAAAAATTGTCGTTGAGGAGTCTTTTATTCCCGGTTACATCAAGTGGATTGACGCATCCACCCTTGAGCTATTGAATGCGCCCGGCATGATCAAAGCGGGCGAGGACTTGTCTTCTTATACCAGAAAAATCAATTTATCAACCATAAAAAAGTATTAATGAACCTGTCGAAACTACTCACGTTTGTCCTCGCGTTCTGCTTTTCTATTTTGATCGCAATCCAAACAAAGGGACCATATCCAAAAACCGAAAAAGAGAATACCAGTAGCGAGCCGGCAGCCGATGGCCCTGAAGAGTTCATCAAATTTCATAAAGACATAAGAACTCCAGAAGATGCTACTTCACCACAGTATAAAAATGGGTTCCTGATTTCGGAGTTGCGAGCCGCGCAGCTTACTGCTCAGGCAGCGCGAAAAAACGGCAGAACACAAGCAAATGGTGTTCTCGAATGGAAAGAACGTGGTCCATCCAATGTACCAGGAAGGACTCGCGGGTTATTAGTTGACCCAGCCGATCCAACAAGGAATACATGGCTTGCAGGGTCAGCAAGTGGAGGTGTTTGGAAGACAACAAATGCAGGCAATAGCTGGGTTCTGGTAACACCAGATCTGTCGAATTTAGCCACTACGGTATTGGCAATGGCAGCTTCAAATCCCAATACTATTTACCTTGGCACAGGAGAAGGTTTTGGCAACATTGACGGGGTTCAAGGCAACGGAATGTACAAATCAACCGACCGCGGCCAAACATGGAGTTATCTTCCTACTACCAGCAACTTTGATGATATTAACCGAGCCATTGTCGATCCGAATAATGAAAATATTGTGGTGGTAGCAACCAACTCAGGCATCTACAAAACTACCAATGGTGGAAACAACTGGACAAAAGTATCAACCTTAACATTCATCCAGGATCTGAAAGCAACTCCAGGAAATTTTAGCATCCAATACTCCACACGAAATGGAGTGGGGGTTCTAAAGTCGATTAATGCGGGAGACACCTGGACACTTTCAAATGTTGGCATGGGCCAAATGCTACGCTGTGAGATCGACATCTCTCCTGTAAAGACAAACAGAATTTTTGCCTCTTGTGAGAACGGAGACTCACCAAAAATGCTGATGAGTGACAATGCAGGGGTATCTTGGTCAATCATCAATTTAACATTGAACAATGTGCCCCTTGATTTTCTGGGCGGAACTCAACTGGACGATGGACAGGGCTGGTATGATAACACGATTGCCTGCGACCCTTTTGATCGAGACGTAGTCTATTTTGGTGGAATTAATCTCTTTCGGGCAAAATTGGAATCTGCTGCATCAACTGGAGGATTTTATATTGTTGAAGATGTCGGTTTTTCAAATTTTATGACACTAACAAATTTTAGCGGTGCTTCGAATGGTAGCTTTGATGTTGGAAGCTCGTCTAATAACATTTCCGTTGAAGTTCGTTTTGGCCCTTCTCGATCACAGAAAGCGCACCGATTTCTTGTGCCAACCGGCTCTAGTTCTGGAGTAGCTGCGGTAAATTATAGTTATCAGGATTACATCAACGTACCTTTTGAAGTTTGGGATATCACTAACAATAGGCAGTTGATGGCATCTTTTCGAGATCAGGGGCGAGATGGGGCTTTTGATCTAATTCCCGGCAACGTGGATAGTCCAGATGCCACTTTGCAAGCCAGAGAATATCTGTTTATCAATAATGTGGCCTACAATGCCTCATCACCAAGTGCTGATATCAGCAAAAATGGTGGTCACGAATTTAGTATGATGTTTAATATTTGGCCTTTCCTGACACAGGGAGCAACGTGGCCACCCACTACGAATGGAATCCTCCGCTTCACACGCCTCAGTACCACCACTACTTTTATAACAGACGGCAGAGGTCAATATGGAAATCCAAATAAGAATAGCATAGTTCATGTGGATCATCATAATATTGTCATGATTCCCATGACAGCAAATACATATAAGATTTTGAACGCAAATGATGGCGGTGTTTCTGTTTCAAATGTCTCGTCTACTCCTGGGCTCAATGATGGAGAATGGAGTTTTGCCGGAAACTCTTACAACACTAGTCAATTTTACGGAGCAGACAAACGCCCAGGTGCCGAGGAATACTTCGGTGGTATGCAAGACAATGGAACATGGAAGTCGCCCAGCGGAATTTTAGCCAACAAAACAACCAGCTATTCATTTAATATTGGCGGTGATGGGTTTGAAGTAATCTGGAACAACTTCGATGGTCGCAAATTGATCGGTGGTTCACAAGGCAATAATTTCAGGCGTTCCCTTGACGGAGGATCGACTTGGGCTGTGGCTACTAGTGGACTTTCCGGTACTCACCCCTTTATTTCAAAACTCGCCAACTCCCGCGACAACCCAGACGTACTCTTCACACTTTCCTCTGCCGGAGTTTTCCGTTCACCTGATTTTGGGCAGTCGTGGATTCTCACTCCGATCGCAGATAAGTGGGGTGGCTCGTCCTCACTGATGGATATTGAAGTATCAAGAGCAAACGCAAACATCGTTTGGGCAGGCAACGGTATGGCCAATTCCGGGACGTTGCGTAATCTACACGTTTCAATCAATGGCGGGATATCATTTGCTCCTACAAATAATTATACAACCACAGCACTGGGATCGATTACCAAGCTGGCTTCTCATCCTACACAACAGAGTACTGCTTATGCATTGTTTTCTTTCGCGGGTAGGCCAAAAGTATTGCGCACAACCAATCTTGGTCAAAGTTGGACAGACATCTCAGGGTTCAGTTCAGGCTCATCAAGTTCCAACGGATTTCCAGACGTAGCCGTGTATTGTTTGTATGTGCGAACTGACGATCCGGATATTATTTGGGTCGGAACCGAAATTGGAATTGTGGAGTCGTTAAATAACGGGCAATCATGGGCATTAATAAATGATTTCCCCAAAGTATCGGTATGGGACATTAAAGCACAAGACGACCAGTTAGTAATTGCTTCTCATGGCCGCGGGATTTGGACTGCGCAGTTAAGTGCTGTACAAAAAAGCTCATTTGAAAAGCCAATTGTCGAAGCCGTAGGGACTTCGCCAAAGTCTGACTTAGTTGTTCGATACAAACTATTGACCGCTACTGACTCTGTACAAGTTTTTATCAACAACCAAAAAATAGGAAAGATTGGTCAACAGACTAGTGGAGGTTACATAGTAAATATTAAAGGCGTAGCACCAGGAAATGTGGATGTTAAAATTGTTGGATTCAAAGACAAGGCGCCCTTCCCGTCACTAACGTTTGCAGGCAAACAATTGAACTTGATAAGCCCATTTCAAAAACAGTATGCCAATTTATTCAAAACGATTTCTGATTTCTCGGTTGAGAATTTTTTGTTGTCCAATTTCGGATCGTCCAATCAGAGTTTGCAAACCGCTCACAACTACTTTCCAAACCAAGAGGCAACCGCTATCCTTCTGCAACCGATAGTTGTTGACAATACCAATTCCAATTTCTTTTATCAAGATGTCGCCCTTGTGCAACCATCTGCCACTGGCGTCACATTCGGTCAACCCGCGTTTAAAGATTTTGTGGTTGTAGAAGCCACCAAAGATGGGCTGAACTGGATTCCTCTCAAAGACGGATATAACGCCTCGGCAAACGCGCAATGGCTAGCCGCTTATAATGTGAATCAAACAGGTGTCCCATCTTTATCCGTTGATCAAACGATCGACTTAAAGTCAAAATTCAAAGCTACCGATACTTTGTTATTTCGCTTCCGTTTGAAAGCTGATGCCGATGCAACGACTGGTTGGGGGTGGTCGATCGACAATTTGTTTATTCAACAACCACCCACAGGTGTAGAGTTGTCGGAGCCTATCAGTGACCTGACCGTTTTCCCAAACCCAACTGGCGGAAAATCAAAAATTCAGTTTACGCTCATAGAAGACATGAAAATAACAATAGAGACATTAGACGCGAAGGGTAATTCTATCGGCTCACAACTATCTGAAAAATTACCAGCAGGCAACCATGAACAAAATATCGATCTCACCGAACAGGCCACCGGTTTATACTACGTAAGGTTAAAATCAAATAAAAAATCAACTACAGTAAAATTGATTAAAAAATAATCCGAAATTTTCTTTAAAAATGCAGGGAGCAAAATAAATTTGTTCTCTGCTTTTTTTGTAGCCATTGTTATTGCTCTCCACTCGAAATGGAAACAGCTGGCTCAAATATCCTAAATGCCAGCCCGGCTTGAACTCCCCACACGGAAATTGATTCGTAATACCGTTGGTAAACTCCACCAATACTTAAATAGGTATTCCAATAACCACGAGAGATCAATCTTTTCTCGAATTGGACACTGAATTCTCGCCTTGCATTAATGTCGGTTTCAAAATCTTTTGCCCAGCGGTACTCAAATGAAACACCCGTTTTCTTGGAGCTCGATTGGATCAACGCACCAACACTCGATTCAAAAAATGTCTGCCTACCTCCAAAATTTTCTTTCATAAAGCCAGCGCCCAGGCGCCCCACCACGTTTCGTGTTGTCACAATATTAAACTGCACTATTTGCCAGTCTATGGAACTCAAGTCAGTGGTTCCATTCACCGTTTCCTCCAGCAGGTAGTTGAATCGAAAATCACTGGAGAAAAGCCCCCAATTGCCTCGAACACGTGGATTAACCAAATAGTATCTCGAAGGTTGGGTGGCCACCTGGGTGATTACATCCAATGAAACTAGGGAAGGATTAACTTCTCTCTTCTTGAGTTTGTACTGCTGCCAATCGGCCAACCCATTGATCGCATCGGCCATGAAATAAAAGAAAAAGGCACTACCTCCGGATCCGCCACGATCACCCCCTCTACTCGCGTTGTTTGATGAAGCACTTTTAATATCCCCTACTTGAGCAGATGCAATAAGCACCTGCAAGAATACGATCAATGTAAGTAAGCTTTTCATTGGATACCCTTTTAACAAAAAATCGAGGTCCCTAAAATACTGATACGGGCGTTGACTTGGAAAGTTGCTTCCCCTTATTGCTTTTTGCGATAGCTATCAACCTTCCTTGCGCAAAACCTGTAGTGGCGGGGTAGAGATAACTTCTCGTGAATTGAACCACCCTATAAAGACTGTAAGAAAAATCACCCCGGCACCAATCGCAGCCAATTCATAGGGGTCAATTGAAAACTGTACATCAAAGAAAAATTTCGTTAACAGCCAGCCTCCACCTAATGATAACAACATTCCGGTAAAGGCTGAAAAAACTCCTAGATAACCGTACTCAATCAACGTTATCTTGGTCAACTGACTAGTGCGGGCTCCAATTGTGCGCAACAGTACGTTCTCTTTCATCCGAACAAATTTGCTATTCATTACAGCCCCCGCCAACACAACCAGACCGGTAACAATACTGAACAATGCAAGAAAACGAACCACCAATCCGATCTTATTAAACAGTTCATCCACGGTGCTCAATATCAAGCGCAAATCTATCAGCGACACATTCGAATAGTCAGTCACCAACGCGCGTTGAAAGCGTGTTGCCACTTGTGGGTCATCTACACGGGTACTTGCCACATAAATCTGTGGAGCATTTTCAAGAACACCAGTTGGGAAAACAAAAATAAAATTGGGTGGATCCTTTGGCCAATTCACCTTTCGAATGCCACCGATCCATGCTTTCATGGGAACACCCTGCAAATCAAAAACGAGAGAGTCGCCAATTTTCAATTGCAGCGTTTCATGCATGCCCTCGGAAATTGTAACAAAAACAGAATCTTTCTTCTGTGGATAATACTTTTGTAAGTCACCTTTTATCAGTTCTTCGGAAGACGTCAAACTGTCTCTATACGTAACTCGATACTCCCGGGTCAACGCCCATTCGGGAATACTTGTTGTATCTTTTTGAATCTCTTCAATACTTTTGCCTTTTAGTTCTTTGATTCGGCACGTAATAATCGGAACCACCTGATTCACCGGCAACGGCTGATCTTTAATCAACTTTACGACACCTTCTTTTTGGTTTGGCTGAATGTCAAACAAAATGGTATTTGACTGGTTCTTACCACCGGAAAACTCAACCTGATTCAACAAGCTCTTCTCAATTACATTCAGTGTTGAAATAATAAATGTGCCTAACCCAATAGTTACCATCAATACTCTGGTTTGATTGTTGGGACGAAATAAATTTGAAAGCGCATGCCTGAAAATAAACGAAGCATTAGTAGGGAAATACCTTCGCACAAAAAACAACAATCCAATAGCTACCAAGGCAAGAAGGCACAATGCTACTGCTAATCCAACTGAAAACAAGGCGCCAGTCAGTAGGCTTTTTGTCTGATAAGCCGCAGCTAAAATCGGGAACAAAACAATTAAGCCAATGGCCAACCATTTCGTTTTTGAAAAGAACTTGCCGGGATCAAAATCTGCACGCAACACTGTTAGTGGCGGAACAAACCGAACGGATACCAGGGGCAACAATGTAAAGAGAACCGAAACTATCGCGCCCAAGATAATTCCCTCCACTATTGCGCGCCACGAAATGGCGAATTGAAGCTTCAACGGAATATACTCTTGAAAAACAAATGGGATGGATTGATGGATAACTACTCCCAACCCAGATCCAACAACACTTCCAATGATTCCGAGAACAAAAATCTGTATAAAATAAATATTAAAAGCCTGCCAGCCAGACGAGCCAATGCACCGAAGTATGGCCACATCATCTCTTTTTTCCCTTGCGTAAATATGTACTGAACTGGCTACGCCAATACACCCTAGTACAAGCGCCACAAATGCAAGCAGCGAAAAGAAACGATACACCGACTTGAGTCCCTGACCTAAGCCATCCCTTCTGGCTTGAACAGTCTCATAGCCAAATCCTATTTTTTTGGAGAGAGGTTTTATCCTCTCGATCAACTTATTGGTTTCTATTTCTGACCTTGTCTTGACATACAAACTATACCCAACGCGGCTTCCAAACTGAACCAAGCCCGTTGAATCCAACGCATCAAGTGAGATATAAACAGCCGGGGCTAGCGTTGAGGTCAATCCACCTCCACCGGGTATCTTTGTGACAACCCCCGCCATCTTAAAAATTTTGGTTCCGACTTTTATTGAGTCCTCTGAGCTAATCTGATATTGTGAGGCGAGTGACTCATCCATCATCGCATATCGTCCCGTCTTCATCAATTCATACGCGTTTGATGGGAAAGTGGCCATTTCACCATAAAATGGAAAATCACCTTTCATCGCAGTCAACTTCACCAGCCTCGACTGTTGTGTGTTCATAAACATCACCATCGAAGCCATATCGGCATCTCTGGCAATTTGTTGCTTTGTGGTGTCGATAACACTAAAAATATCAGTTTCGAATTTCTTGTTGGAATTCAACACCAGATCTGCGCCCAGTAACTCTTTTGCGTTGCGATCTAGTTCTTCTTGCAAAGAATAATTGAGAGAACTAATGGCCACCACAGCAGAAATGCCCGTGATCAGGGCAGCCGTGAAAAGAAATAATCGCGATAGATTTTGTCGTCCATCGCGCCATGCCATTTTCCAGACCCAGGGATCCTGAAAAATATTTTTTGTAACTTTTTTAATTTTGATGATGTACTCGATCATTGTTGTAAAGGGATAAAGCTCAGCTGACAGCTAAACCAGTAACTCGTTCGTTTACTAGCTTACCACCCTTCATTTGCAGAATTCGCTCTGTCTTTTCAGCTAATTCTAAATTATGTGTGACCAGAATAAGCGTAGTTTTTTCTTGCCTATTCATCGCAAAAATAAGATCGGTTATCTGGTGCGCATTCTCTTCATCCAAGTTTCCGGTTGGTTCATCAGCAAATAAAATCCGGGGAGAGGTAATAAAAGCCCTGGCCAGTGCTACCCGCTGCTGTTCTCCACCAGAAAGTTGGGTCGGAAAATGATGAAACCGATCCTCTAGTCCTACTCTTGCCAGTAAGTCCTTCGCTTTGGTAGAAATGTTTTTTTCTCCGCGAAGCTCCAGGGGAACCATCACATTTTCAAGTGCTGTGAGCGTAGGTAACAACTGAAAGTTCTGAAAAACAAATCCGACAAATTGATTCCGTACATAGGCTCGGTCATCTTCATTCATCGCGTTGAGTTTGAATCCCATCAAAGACAAAACCCCGCTGGTAGGTATGTCTAAGCCTGCGCATAACCCCAGCAGTGTAGTTTTACCACTACCCGATGGTCCAATGATGGCAAGACTAGTTCCCTGCACTGCACTAAAAGAAACGTCATCCAAAACAGTTAATGGTCTTTCTCCAGACTGATATGTCTTTGTAAGGTGTTCACATTGCAATACTACATCGCTCATACTATCTTGAACTAAAATTAAACCCTTGCTCAAAGTAATCGTTTATTATCCTAAAATGTTTTATCTCGCAACAATATATTTTGCGGCCACCTCAAAGCATTCCGTTGCGCTGTTGGACGTTAACAAATGAATAACAAATTACTTTAGACATGGTCGTAAAAAGCATCTTATTTATTGTAGCCCTGTTTGCTTTTCAAAAATCTGATAGGCCAACCTCTTTGCTATTTTTTGGTGATAGCTTAACAGCCGGCTACGGGCTATCGCCTGAAGAAGCATTTCCCGCACTCATCGAAAAAGAACTGAATAAAAAAAAGCGCGTGGTTAGCGTGACGAATGCAGGTCTTAGTGGCGAAACATCAGCTGGTGGGCTAGCTCGAATCGATTGGGTGCTGAGACAACCCATTGACATTTTCATATTAGAACTAGGCGCCAACGATGGGTTGCGCGGATTACCTCTTGATCAAACGCGCAAGAATTTGCAGGGGATTTTAGATAAAGTAAAAAACAAAAATCCAAAGGCAAAACTAGTCATTGCAGGAATGATGGTTCCGCCCAACATGGGGCCACAGTACAGCAAAGAATTTAGCAAAATCTACCCAGATCTAGCCAAACAGAATAAGGCAACATTGATTCCCTTTTTACTGGATGGTGTTGGTGGAAATGAAAAATTGAATCAGGCGGATGGCATCCATCCAAACGTAGAGGGACATCGAATTATCGCCAGAAACCTGAGCGCTGTATTCTTAAAGCTGATCTAGCAATCGCCCAAAGACGCTTGTTAATGGATATCTAATCCTTTAGAAATAAGCTCAACCCAATACGCATACATTTTGCCCGATGGATGTAATCCATCAGCAGCAACTAAGGTTGGATCGCTTAAGCCGTCTCGCGAAATATCAGTGATATTAAAATATCGAATTCCATGCTTGTAAGTTATTTGCGCATTGATTTCATTGAATTCATCGATGGCTTTTGAAATCGCTTCTTGCTTAGGCTTGCCAAAAGGAGTAAAGCCATAATCAGGAATAGAAACCACGAAGACACGTTGCTTCTTTCCTCCCGCTAATCGAACGGCCCATTTTAATAGTTCTTCAAACTCACTTGCATACATCGCACTAGACTTTCCCTGATATTGATTGTTAACACCGATGAGTAATGAAACCAATTCATATTCATTTTTAAGATTGGCTTTTGTCATCGCATTTCGTAAGTCATCGGTGCGCCAGCCAGTGGTTGCAATAATCGTGGGCTTACCGATCTGAATGCCTTTCTTTGTCAGGGAATCTACCAGTTGATTTGGCCATCTCTCCGGCTCAGTCACACTTTCGCCAATGGTATAGGAATCACCAAGCGCTAAATACTTGATGGGCATTGGTAACTCTTGTGCATCCATACGAAAAGATAGAATAATAAAAAATATGATGAGTCTCGTTTTCAAGCTAAATTTGACTTTGACGAAATTGCTCAATAATATAGTAACTAGCAATATTTTCTAGCAAAAACTATTGCTCACTAAAACCCTTTTACGATGACACCTGACAAACTTTTTCAAATTTGTAATACTATAGCACCACTCGGCTGGCTGCTGTTGATTTTTGCACCCAAATGGAAATGGACTAAAACGATCGTCATCTCTGGCGTCTTTTCGCTTTTATTGGGGCTGGTTTATTTTACATTAATCGTACTGTTTTTTGGTAAGCAAGAGGGTGATTTCAATTCGTTGCAGGGTGTAATGAAATTGTTTACAAGCCCGTGGGGTGTAACAGCCGGCTGGATCCACTACTTGGCCTTCGATCTTTTTATCGGAAGTTGGGAATTGTCTAATGGGCAAAAGAATGGTATGCCGCACTACCTTCTTGTTCCCTGTCTGATAATGACTTTGTTTTTTGGTCCTATTGGCTTACTTCTTTTTTTTCTTTTAAGAGCATCCAAAACCAAAAAATTCATCCATGAAAATTTTTGAGTCAGTTGGGGTGATTCGTAAAGAGAACCCACTCCTATTTTGGGTTGGTCTGCTGCATTTTCTGTTGGCTGTTGTATTGTTGATCCTTGTATTCGTAGATGATGTCCAATTGATGGGTGTAAACCGGTGGATTAAACCGCTTAAGTTTTCCATGAGCATTGGATTGTACTTATGGACATTTGGCTGGCTACTAAGGTATTTAACGAATCAACGTACAGTGCGATTCATCTGTTGGGGCATCACTGTCTGCATGCTGGTAGAAATGATCATTATCGCTGTGCAGGCTGGCCGCGGAGTTAGTTCGCATTATAATATTTCCAGCGCCCTGAATGCTACGCTTTTCAGTGTGATGGGTACGTTCATTGGAATCAACTCCGTACTGATCCTTCATACTTGGGTACTTTTTGTTTTTGGCAAAACGACACTCAATAGCAATATGAGATTGGCGTGGCAGGCAGGATTATTTCTATTTCTGCTGGGTGGCTTAGCGGGTGGGATGATGATTGGAAATTTGGGGCACAACATCGGTGTGCCCGATGGTGGAAATGGAATTCCTCTTTTGAATTGGAGTACGTTGGGTGGCGATTTACGCTCAGCTCACTTCATTACCCTTCATGGACTCCAAGCAATACCACTTTTCGCATTTTTTATCTCGGCAAAAACAAAACAGCCCCGGCTGTTCACATGCGCCTTTAGTATTCTTTATACCTTGATTTGTATTCAATTGCACCATCTCGCATTGAGCGGTCAACCATTCATTGATTTTTTCAGCGTTTAGAAACTACCTTCTAACCGCCAGTAATAGTTCAATGTCCTTGTGCTTCATATCGAACTTTCTGGCTACCGATTCATTGGTCAGATTTCCTTTGTAAGTATAGACGCCTTTCATAAACCAACGATGGGCAAATATCATTTCTTGCACTCCGCCTTCTTCAGCGGCTCTTAAAATAGTAGGTGTGAAGATATTGCTCAGAGCCGTGGTTGCCGTGTTGGCCACGCGCGAGGCCACGTTGGGAACACAGTAGTGAATGACATCATATTTTCTAAATACCGGATTCGCGTGCGAAGTAATTTCTGAGGTTGCTACGCATCCGCCCTGATCGATACTTAAGTCAATTATTAGGGAATCTGGTTTCATCTGACTCACCATTTCTTCTGACACTACGTGACGCGGCCTTCCTTTTTCAACCCGTAGCGCGCCTATAACCACATCCGCATTTTTTAAGCATTCGCTCAATGTAACGGTATCAATTGTGCTCGTGTAAAACTGATGCCCAAGAGTATGTTTAATTCTCCTTAGTTTGTAGAGATGGTTGTCAAAAACCTGAATCTCTGCACCCAGACTCAAGGCGGCTCTGGCACCATATTCAGCAACGGTTCCCGCCCCGATGATTACCACTTTTGTAGGAGGAACGCCTGTTATGCCTCCTAGAATGATACCCCTTCCATTCTTTGTTGTGCTAAGGTATTCAGCCGCGATGAGCATCACCGTACTTCCCGCAATCTCGCTCATGGCTCGTACAATTGGAATGCCTCCCACTTTGTCCTCAATAAATTCGTAGGCCAACGAAGTCACTCGCCTTTTTAGAAGAGCGTTGATTCTCTCACTACTCAAGTAACCCATCTGTAAAGCGGATATCAGTGTTTGATCAGGTCTGAAATACTCCAACTCTTCCACGGTGGGTGGCTCAATCTTTAAAATAATATCTGCCTTGTACACTTCGGATGGCGAATAGGCAATTTTAGCACCTGCTTCGCTGTACTGCTTGTCGCTGAATTTGGAACCCTCGCCCGCTTTTGTCTCTACCCACACTTCATGACCATTACTAACTAACAACTCCACCGCGTCCGGAGTCAAACTGATACGACTCTCCTGTAAAGAAATCTCTCTTGGCAAGCCAATGAAAAATGATTTCTTTCCTCTTTTTACATTGAGTAACTCCTCCTGGGGATACAAACTTGATTTTGCCAATGCCTCAAAACCTGTTTTTTTCTTCTCAGTGCCTGCCATAATTTATCGCGCGACTGGTTAGGTCGTTAATTTGTAGTGTAATCTCAAAATAGTGTTCCGGAATTAGTGATGGGATTTTTTCCGCCCATTCAACCAAACAAATACTGCCAGATTCAAAATATTCGTTTACTCCAATGTCAAATGCCTCCACTTCAGATTTTAATCTGTAAAAATCAAAATGGAAAATGGATTTGCCTTCAGCGGTTTTATATTCATTAATGATAGAAAAAGTAGGGCTTGATACAACCTCCGTTACGGACAGCTCGCGACAGATAGATTTCGCCAGGGTTGTCTTTCCGGCACCCATTTCGCCATTGATCAGCCAAACGGATAGTCCTTGTGCCGACCTAATAATATCCTTTGAAATGGCATCCAGGTCTTGAAGTCCAAAAACCTTGTCCATTGTAGCAAGTTCTGCATTAGCCATTTTTCGAAGATAGTGAAATTACCGGAATGATCATTTCTTCGAGGCTCACCCCACCATGCTGGAAGGTATCTTTGTAAAAATTCACGTAATAATTGTAGTTATTGGGGTAAGCGAAAAACTGATCTTCTATAGCAAAAACATAGGTAGTCGACATGTTCGATTTCGGCAAAAATAGTTTCTCCGGCTTTAGCCCCTCCATCACCCGATCTCCCTCATAGTTAAGATTTTTACCCTGTTTGTATCGCAAATTGGAGTTCACCGTTTTGTCTCCAATGATCTTAAAGGGTCGCTTCACCCGAATGGTGCCGTGATCTGTAGTGATGATCATCTTTACCTTCTTCTCGGATATCTTTTTTAGAATCTCTAACAAAGGAGAATGCATGAACCATGATTTGGTAATTGACCTGTACGCTGATTCGTCAGGAGCTAACTCTCGAATCATGGCCATGTCGGTTCGTGCGTGAGACAACATATCTACAAAATTGTAAACGATCACATTTAGATTGTTGTTGAATAAATTGTTGACCGAGTCAGCCAAGTCTCGCCCCTCTTCAAGTTTCTTTATCTTGTTGTAAGAGAATTTGATATTTAAATTATTTCGTTTTAGCTGCCTGGCTAAAAACTCGTCTTCAAAATTATTTTTTGATTCATCTTCGTCTTCGCCTACCCAAAGATCAGGATGAGTCTTGACCATTTCTGCGGGCATCATTCCACTGAAGATGGCGTTTCTCGCATAGGCAGTGGTAGTGGGTAAAATGGAGTAATAGGTTTCTTCTTTATCCACATTGAAAAATTCGGCTATCATTGGTTCTATGACTTTCCACTGGTCAAATCGTAAATTGTCGATGAGCACGAGAAAGGTAGGAATCGAGGGATTGAGTTCAGGTAAGACTTTTTTCTTCATCAGCTGATGAGATAGCAATGGTTTGTCGATGTTGGGGTTGTTTAGCCAGCTTTCGTAATTGCGCCTGATGAATTTACAAAAATTGTTATTCGCCTCCACTTTCTGAGACTCCAGCACCTCGGCCATATCGTGGTTTTCGGCATCGTCCATTTGTAGTTCCCAAAAGACCAATTTCCGGTAGAGATCAGCCCATTGTTCATGGTTCATTTCATCCAAAAAAGCCATGCTAATCTTCCGGAATTCCTGTTGGTAGTTGGAATTGGTTTTTTCAATCACCAGCCTTTTGTTGTCAAGTATTTTCTTGATTGCCAAAAGAATTTGACTTGGATTTATGGGCTTAATAAGGTAATCGTCAATCTTTCCGCCAATGGCATCATCCATAATTCGCTCTTCCTCGTTCTTCGTGATCATGATGACCGGTAGGTTAGGTTTGATCGACTTTATCCGGCCAAGCGCCACCAAACCGGAAATACCAGGCATGTTCTCATCTAAAAAAACAATATCAAAATGCTTTGCCTCAGCCTGCTCAACTGCATCAGAGCCATTATTCACTGGTGTGATATCATATCCGCGTTGTTGGAGAAAGAGAATGTGTGGCCTGAGCATATCTATTTCATCATCGGCCCACAAGATATTGTATCTTTGCATAGAATAAATTTTCTCTAATTTAAGCAATTTCGTTCCCTATTAAAACCAACTTGATGTTACAGTCGGAAAGAAGTCTGGTTTTTTTTGTGGGTCGGCAGGTTTCAATTAATTGAGTATCCATTAAAAGCGAGTTCTGAAAGTGAACAAAAAGAAAATCATCAACGATCCGGTTTATGGCTTCATCTCCATCAGAAACGAGTTGATTTATGACATCATTCAACACCCCTATTTTCAGCGCTTGCGCCACATTAAGCAACTTGGGCTGAGTAATTTGGTTTATCCAGGCGCTCAGCATACACGTTTTCACCATGCCCTTGGTGCTATGCATTTAATGGAACGGGCCATGGGAACATTGCGGGCAAAAGGAATAGAAGTAAGTGAACAGGAACTGGAAGCCGCACAGATTGCCATTTTGCTTCATGATATTGGACATGGGCCACTGTCGCATACGTTGGAGCAAACGCTTTTGGAGGGCGTGCCCCATGAGAGCCTCTCTTACTTATTCATGAAATCGCTGAACCAACAGTTCAATGGTCAACTTGAATTGGCGCTTCAGTTTTTTAGGAATAGTTACCCCAGAAAATTCTTTCACCAACTCATTAGTGGTCAACTCGACATCGATCGTCTCGACTACTTAAAACGCGACAGCTTTTTTACGGGAGTAATGGAGGGGACCATCGGAATCGATCGAATCATTGAATTGCTGAACGTCCATAATGGAATGCTTGTGGTGGAAGAGAAAGGAATATTCAGCATTGAAAGCTTTCTGCATGCTCGCAGGCTTATGTATTGGCAAGTGTATTTACACAAAACATCGGTGAGTGCAGAAAGAATGTTGGTCAACCTGATACGAAGGGCACAATACCTTTGTCATGCCGAAGACTCGCTAACGGCAAGCGAGCCACTGAAACTGTTTCTTAGACAAAACTATACATTAGCAGAGTTTTCCGCTCAGCCCGATCTGCTTGAAACATTTGGCCAATTAGATGATAGTGATATTTGGGGAGCCATTAAACTTTGGCGAGATCATCCAGATGAGATTCTTTCGGGTTTATGCAATCGGCTTTTGATCCGGGAGTTGTTTCAAATTTCGTTGCGTGTGGACCCGATAAAGAAAACAGAAATCGAAAGTGTACGACAAGCTGTACATCAGTCGTTCGGCATTTTAAGAAAAGATGCCAACTATTTATTTTCTTATGGCACCGTGAGCAATGAGGCTTATATAACCGGAGGCCAACCGATCAATATTCTAACAAAATCTGGTCAGGTGGTTGATATCGTTGAAGCTTCCGACTTACCCACCATTAGAGCAATGAGCAAAATCGTAGAGAAAAACTATATATGCTGGCCTAAAAACATATATTTGTAATTAGACGGTTGGTTATGAGTGAATTGAGACTCTTTTGATCCCCATTGCGCATGTCTAGAAAAAAACTATGGAGTTTACTGTTTCGCAAATAGCCGGCATGCTGGGTGGGCAAGTAAGTGGAGATGGCACCCAGACCATCACTATGCTCGCCAAAATTCAGGATGCTAAAAAGGGGCAGATCGCTTTTCTCTCCAATCCGAAATACGAGCAATTTATATACTCGACCCAAGCCAGTGCAGTGATCGTTAAAAAAGACTTTCAACCCAAGCGTGAAATTATTCCGGCATTGATTTTGGTAGACGATCCCTATAGCAGTTTTACAATTTTATTGGAAGAATACCATAAGCTAATCAGCTTTCAAAAATCAGGTATTGAACAACCGAGTTTTATAGGTTCGAATACTACGACAGGAAATAACATCTATCGGGGAGCATTCAGCTACATAGGCAACAGCGTGAGTATCGGTCATAATGTAAAAGTCTATCCGCATGTATTTATTGGTGATAATGTAACGATTGGTGATAACACCATTCTTCACCCGAACGTAAAGTTGTATGCCAGATCAAAAGTTGGAAACAATTGTGTGATCCATGCAGGTACTGTCATTGGAAGTGATGGTTTTGGATTTGCGCCACAAGCTGATGGTACGTATAAGACAATTCCACAATTGGGCAATGTTATAATTGAAGATAATGTGTCAATTGGAGCAAATACAGTTATTGACTGTGCGACTTTATTTGGTGATTCTACAATCATCCGAAAAGGCGTTAAACTCGACAACTTGATTCAAATTGCCCACAACGTGGAGGTTGGACAGAACACGGTGATTGCAGCCCAAGCGGGCATTTCCGGTTCAACGAAGTTGGGCGAGGGAAATGTCATTGCTGGCCAGGTTGGCATTGCAGGACATCTGGAGATTGCCAACAAAACCAGTATTGGGGCACAAGCGGGAATTTCAAAATCCATTAAGGAAGAGGGGCAGAAGATACTAGGCTATCCCGCATTTGATATAAAAGACTACTTCCGCTCCTACGCGGTTTTTAAGCGTTTACCTGATCTGAACGACCGGCTGCGTACACTGGAAAAGCGACTTGATAATGGAATGCCAATGAATGGCGAAGGGTCCGACAATGGCAATCACACCGAATAAGTACTGATAACTGCTTTTTTTCGTAAAAAGAGCCTCTATCAAACCCATTTAGCCTGATTCTTGGGATATCTACTAAATCTAAGTTAGATTTGCGAACTTTTTAAAAATGCTAAATCACAAGCAGCAGACCATAAAAAAATCGGTCACTATTTCAGGAGTTGGCCTCCACACGGGGGTTCAAACCAATATGACCTTTTTGCCCGCAAAGCCAAATCATGGAATCAAGTTCCAGCGGATTGATTTACCTGGTTCACCTATTATTGATGCAGACTGCGACAAAGTTGTTGATGTGTCGCGCGGAACTACCATCGAAGAGAGTGGGGCGCGAATCAGTACCATTGAGCATACCTTGGCTGCTTTGGTAGGGCTAGAGATTGATAATGTGTTGATTCAACTTGACGGCCCTGAACCACCAATCATGGATGGAAGTTCTATTCAGTTTGTAAATGTGTTAAAGGAAGCAGAGACCGAAGATCAAAATGCGCTTCGTGATTTCTTCGAAGTGCAGGACTCCATATTTTATAGGGAAACAGCGCGGAATGTAGAGATTGCTGCATTGCCTCTGGATGACTATCGCGTTACTGTGATGGTCGAT
The DNA here is from genome assembly GCA_020403045.1 of Cytophagales bacterium. Classification (GTDB taxonomy): domain Bacteria; phylum Bacteroidota; class Bacteroidia; order Cytophagales; family Cyclobacteriaceae; genus ELB16-189. The sequence continues at coordinate 26,865 of JADBYK010000084.1, read as the reverse complement.
TACAACTCTCCCGTTCTTGGCAGTCAACATGCATCGATCACTAGTATTCAACAATTTGAAAAAGAGATAGCATCATGCCGCACTTTTTGTTTTTTGCATGAGCTCGAAATGCTGTACAAAAACAACCTGATCAAAGGTGGCGATTTAAACAATGCCATTGTAATTGTGGACAGAGTGGTGGAGCCGGATGAGTTGGACAACATTGCCAAGATGTTGAATAAACCAAAAGTAGAGGTAAAGAAAGAAGGCATTCTGAACAACGTAGAATTGCGCTACAACAATGAACCTGCACGTCATAAACTGTTAGACATTGTTGGTGATCTTGCCTTAGCAGGTCGCCCATTAAAAGCGCAAATATTAGCTGCACGCCCCGGTCACGCGGCCAACGTGGCCTTTGCAAAAAAGCTAAAGAGATTAATGTTGGCCGAAGGAAAGAAGGGTGTGCCAAAATACAACCCATCATTACCTCCGGTGATGGACATCAATAAAATCATCAGTACGCTCCCCCATCGTTATCCTTTTTTATTGATTGATAAGATCATATATCTGGATAAAGAACGGGTTGTGGGTGTAAAGAATGTGACCATGAACGAAAATTATTTTCAGGGACACTTTCCGATGAACCCGGTCTATCCGGGTGTTTTGCAAGTTGAATCAATGGCACAGATTGGTGGTATTTTAGTACTCAATACGGTTCCAGATCCTGAGAACTATTGGACCTATTTCCTGGGGATCGATGAATTTCGATTTAGGAAAATGGTTCTTCCTGGCGATTCATTGGTTATTCAATGCGATCTACTGGCTCCTATCAGAAGGGGTATCGCAAAAATGTCCGGAAGAGCCTACGTGGGCAACACGTTGGTTTGTGAAGGAACAATGACCGCAAGTATTGTTAGAAAAGATCTATGAGTTATCATCCCCTAGCCAATATCCACCCCGATGCCAAAATTGGCAACAATGTAACCATCGAACCTTTTGCAACGGTGAAAGCTGATGTTGTGATTGGAGATGGTTGTTGGATCGGCCCAAACGCAGTGATTTGGGAAGGAAGTAGACTGGGAAAAAATGTAAAAATCTACCCGGGCGCATCAGTATCTTCAATTCCACAAGATCTGAAGTTTGCGGGTGAAAAGACTGAGACCCATATTGGTGATAACAGTGTCATTCGCGAGTACGTAACAATTAGCCGTGGAACCACGGATAAGTTCAAAACATTGATTGGCAGTGATTGCTTGCTAATGGCTTATGTGCACGTGGCCCACGATTGTGTGATCGGAAACCACTGCATTCTGGTCAACGCAGTGCAAGTAGCTGGTCACGTCCAAATTGAGGATTGGGCCATCATTGGGGGATCAAGTGCCGTTCACCAATTTGTAAAAGTAGGTGCGCATGTGATGGTTTCAGGTGGTTCGCTGGTTCGAAAAGACGTGCCCCCATTTACAAAAGCGGCCAGAGAGCCACTTACCTATTGTGGTGTTAATTCCATCGGACTGCGTAGACGTGGTTTCGACACGGATAAGATCTCAGAAATACAAGAAGTTTATCGCTACATTTTTCTAAAAGGTTTGAATAATGCTAAAGCGTTGGATCTGGTAGAAAAAGAGTTGCCGAATAGTACTGAGCGGGATTATATCGTGAATTTCATTCGCGGATCAGAGCGAGGGATAATGAAGGGCCTATCAAATGGCATTGGGTCATTTGAATGAATATCATAGCCACCGAACTAAGCAAGCGTTTTAACAGAGAGTGGATATTCCACAAACTTTCTTACCGATTTGAGTTTGGAAAGACATATGCGTTAGTGGGGCCGAACGGCTCCGGAAAATCCACGTTACTTCAGATTTTAACGGGTCAGTTGCCGCCCAGTGGTGGCAGGGTGAGCTATGAAACCGGAGCGGGTCATTTCGACAGCCATGAAGTGTACAAATCGCTGGCCATTGCAGCCCCATACATGGATTTAATTGATGAGTTTACGCTCTATGAAATGGTGAAATTCCACTTCTGCTTTAAGCAAACCTGTAACGGCATTACAATCGATGAAATCATCGAGAAAATGGAGCTAACACATGCGCGTCAAAAGCAGGTTTCCAATTTCTCTTCAGGTATGCGCCAGCGTCTAAAGCTAGGTCTTGCCTTCTTCTCAAAAGCTGAGTTGCTTTTTCTGGACGAACCGACAGCTAACCTCGATAAAAAGTCGATTGAATGGTACTGGAAAAACCTAACTATGCTACTGGGTAAAAGCTTAATAATAATTGCATCAAATCAGGACATGGAGTATCCCTCAACTGCTGAAAAAGTCGATATTTTGAATTATAAAAGGGGTTACAAACCATAATATCGCGACATTAAGGTCAGTTTTGAGAATTATTATCGACTAAATACTTTTGTCTTTTCCTTTACTAATACCTTTTTTGTAAGTTTAACAGTTGAATTTTAAAAACCACTTCGTTGGAGATTAATTCTCGCGGAGGCTAACAAAAGATTAAACAAACATTAGCACATGAAATCATTCAAACTCATTTTACTTTTTCTGTCAGTGGGAGTACTGTTCACCTTAACAAATTGTGGTAGCGAAAGCAAACCAGCAGAACCTATTGCTGACCAACAATTGACTAAGCTGACAAAAACCTGGAAGCTCACTTCGGTGACATTGGATGGAAATGCGGTAACTACGCCAAGCTATTCTGCTTTTCAACTTACTATTACAGGAACAAAAGGAGCAACCTCTTTTAGTTACACCACAGTCGGGCGCCCATCTTTGAGCCCTTGGAAAGCCAGTGGAAATTGGGCTTTTGTGAAAGGTCAAGAGACTACGTTAATTACTCGAGATCCTGAGAATACAACAGATAAGCTGGATATGACTTACGTGGTCAGTGAGAGTGCTCTGGAAATTTCTTTCAATTTTCAGGGCGCAGGTTACACTCGAGTTGATCAGGTAAAAGGCAATTGGGTTTTTAAATTTGGCCTTTAACAGACATAAAAAACACTTCAAAGCCCCGCGGAGGGGCTTTTTTATGTGCAAAAGCTGTCAATTGAAACTGTTCGAGTTTTGTATATTTGTTAGGAGGATATCCAAATCGAGCCGCACACCCTACAAAGAGCTTTCGAAAAAGGAGCCTCTAAGTTAGAAATCATAGAAACGATTGAAAACGGCACCGAACTGATTGGCAAGAAAGGGAGACTCGGGAAAACCAAAGTTTTTATTTTTCGAGAATTTAGAAATGGCAAATACTAAGAAGAAAAAAAACTTGAGGTGTATTTTATCGTCCAAAATGATACAATCATTACCGTCACGGTATATGTTTTTTATGGAAAATTTTGATTTTGACCATACATTATAACAGCCAAACAGACCTGCTCTACTTAAGGTTGGAGCAAGAAGATCACTCAATCACCAATAAGCGAATCAGTGAAGATATTGTTCTTGATATTGGAAGTGACAACAAGATTATTGGTATCGAAATCATGGATGCCTCTCAACATGTCAACCTTGAAAAGGTAATATCTATCGAGTATACAAAGGCTTCGTAGTTGATTTACTTCAAAATCACCACAGTAATCCCATCGCCTCCACGATCAACGTGCTCGTCTTTAAAAGAAGCAACTTGCTTTGTCCTTTTTAATTGCTCTCGAATTACCTTACGTAGAACCCCTTCCCCCTTGCCATGCAAAATTTTAAGTTCGCCCTGGCCTAGTAAGATTGCATCGTCTAAAAACTGATCTAAAATCGCGCCTACTTCTTCTACCCGCTTCCCTCGAACATCTAATGTCGATTCAAAAAAAGATTGTTTTTCCAGTACGTTAATACCAAAAGAGCGCGCCTTTCTTGCTGAATGATTGGCGTCTACCAAATCGCTTCTGACCAATTGCGAAAGTTTAAGGTGAGACTGAAGATTACCAAATTGAACAACTGTGGAATTTCCCTTAATGGAGAGCAAAGTCCCCGTCACGTCCTGGCCTATCATCCGAACCCGATCACCGACTTGCAAAGTAACATCCGTGCTTAGTTTCAACGCCTTATTCTCGGGTTGAACTTTAGTGGCCAGTTCGTTCAGCCCCGCCCGCACTTTTCTAGTCTCCTTTTTTTCCGCTTTGTTTTCTTGAATGTGCCGGATCGTCTTTTCAATCTCACGATTGGTCTCTTTCAATAGATAGGCCGCCTCGGTTTTTGCCTTGTTCAGTATTTCCTTTCTTTTCAATTCCAACTCTGTACTGAGTGTCTGGTATCGCTGTAGTTCTTGCTCCAACTTCTTTTCGTTGAATTGAAAATCTCTCTGTTTTTTTTCCAGCTGTTGCTTTTCTTCAGCGACTGACTTCATCAATGTCTCTAATCCGATAAGCTCACCTCCGATCAATTGTTCTGCACGCTGCAAAACTCCGTCTGGCAGCTTCGACTTTCGGGCGATCTCCAACGCAAAAGAGCTCCCTGGCTTGCCAATCTCGAGCGTAAAAAGTGGTTCTAACTGTTTGGTATCAAAACGCATCGACCCGTTGCGGACTCCGCCTCGCTTTTCTGCAAATAACTTCAAGTTGTAATAGTGAGTAGTGGCCACTCCCCATACTTTTTTATCAACTAACCCTGAAAGAATTGCCTCCGCAATGCCCCCACCAAAATTTGGATCTGTACCCGAGCCTAACTCATCCAATAAAACCAAGGTGTGATGGTTGGAACTATTGAGGAAATATCCCATATTTTTTAGGTGACTGCTATAGGTACTTAAATCATTTTCCATCGACTGCTGATCGCCAATGTCGATGAAGATGTTTTTAAAAATACCCATGCGTGACCTATTGTACAGCGGCACTAAGAGCCCGCATTGACACATATATTGGATTAACCCAACGGTTTTTAGACACACCGACTTCCCTCCTGCGTTAGGCCCTGACACCAACAAGAACGGATCTTGATCTGTCAACTCAATGTCCAGCGGAACCACTTTCTTTTTTCCTTTCAGTGATAAAAAAAGCAAGGGATGGCGAGCTTGAGTCCACAAAAGTGTAGGGTTAGCATTCAATTCCGGCAAATCCGCATCTAACTCCAATGCCAGTTTTGCCTTCGCACGAATCAAGTCGATCTGCCCTAGAAAAACGTAAGCTTTTTGAATTTCTGAAAGGTGCTGGCGCAACAAAGTGGTAAGCACTTTCAGCACCTTAATGATCTCCCTCCGCTCAGCAAAAAATAAATCACGTATCTCATTGTTTGCCTCTAACACTTCCGAGGGCTCCATGTAAATTGTTTGGCCGGTAGCCGACTCATCCAAAATAAAGCCTCGTAGTTTTCGTTTATGCTCCGCCAAGATCGGGATTACCAGGCGACCCTCTCGTATGGTTGGTGACGCTCCTTCCGGAACCCAGCCTTGCGAAGAAGCGTGCCGGAAAAGTTGCTCAGTCAAACGCCTAACCTTACCCTCTTCATCTCTCAATGACTTACGAATCCGAGCCAAATCAGAACTTGCCTGATCGCGCAAATGACCATTCTCATCAAATTTTGACTGAATAGATTGGACTAGCTGCTTAGAGAGCTTAATATGAGAAGAAAGTTGAAAAAGGTTTGGATAGCTCTCCTTATTCTTTTCCAGGAAATCAGTCGCCTCTAGAATCGTCTGAAAAGATAAAAGTAACAAACGAAAGCTATCTTCTTCGATAAAGCTTTCTTCTATAGAAATTGTTGCATAGAGTTCCGAAGGATCGAAATAATGAGATGCCGGAAATTGCTCTCCCTTAGCAAGTAGCTGCTTAAAATCATCACACTGAAAAAGCCAACGCTGCACCACCTCGAACTCTGCAGAAAATTGAATGCCATCTACGTTGGCCGTACCTAATGAGCTAAGGCAATACGCCTTTAACTTTGCCCGAATCTGGTCAAATCCAATTTTATACTCAAAATCATCTGGGTAGATCATTCGTGAGTTGTTCGTTGTTCCCGCAAACTCAGCGAATCGATCAAAGCATCATACACCTCTTCCATTTCCTTGGGGTGGTCGGCATAGTATTGGTAGGTTTTTTTCAATGAAGAATCCGCTAATTGAAATTTTTGCATCAACTTTTGCTCGTAGGGATAAAACAATTTGATCGCTGAGTCTTTGGAGATGGGCAGATTATCAGCTCTTGCTTCGGCCAGGTACATCTCTATCAAAAAGGTCGTTAGCTCCTTTTTGCCTAAAATATCTTTATCCCTACTCCTCTCTTGCTCTTTCTGGCAACCTGAAAACGAAACGAAACATAAAACTAACAACAGCCCGAATAGTCTCATAAATTTTTTGTTCAACTTCTATGATGCCCAGATCAGCAAAATTAGCGCCACGAAATTACAAAACCGCAACAGAACCTTGCCGAACTCCCGTTTAAAAAACACCTTGCGACTTGCTTTGGCTATCGGTATTTCACCAATAAAAGGTAAAAAGGACAGTGACGGATTAAATAAATCGTTTTCTTATTTTTGAAGTCTTAAAAATTAAACCCTTGAGGGAGTTACTTAAAAAGCTAAGAAAATACGAAATCCAAATTCGCAAGGCCGTCAATAGCCAGATGCAGGGGGATTTTCACTCTATTTTTAAGGGTACTGGCCTTGAGTTCGATGACGTAAGGCCTTACCAATATGGTGACGATATCCGATCCATTGACTGGAACGTATCGGCAAAGGGCCATGGCACATTTGTAAAGACATTCAAGGAAGAAAAGGAACAAACAATCTTTTTCATTCTTGACGTAAGTGCATCTCAAGAAATAGGCAGTCCCGGAAAGACAAAGGTTGACATCGGAAAAGAAATTTGTGGGGTTTTGGCTCTTTCAGGTGCCAAGGAATCCAGCCAGATTGGCCTGATCTGCTATTCAGACGAACGAGAAAAGTTTATTAAACCAAAAAAAGGTATTCAACAGGCGTACGATATCATTTACAACATCATCAAACTGGAACCAAAGTCTCTTAAAACCAATCTTTCCAAGGCGATTTCGTTCGCACTCAACTCCATTAAACGAAGAAGCGTTATCGTCATGATTTCTGATTTTATTGACGAAGGCTACTACCATAACTTAAAGTCTTTGGCACGAAGACATGATTTGGTGATGATTAAGATAAGTGACAAGCGAGAAACAGAGTTGCCAAAGTTGGGAATTATCCCGGTGTTGGATAAAGAATCAAAGAAGACGCTCTGGGTCAACACCTCATTTGGCGGATTTCGTGAAGCGATCTCTTCGCACCATGGTTTACGCGAAAAAGAGTTGGCCGAATTTAGTCGAAAGCATCAAATCAATTTTATTTCAGTGGATACGAACGAAGATTTTGTTCCCAAATTGTTAAAGCTGTTTAAAGTGAGGAATAAATCATTTAAAAGTGTCTGAGCGATTTCTAATTTCCGTTTTTTGCATTCTTACTTCTTTATCTATTTCTGCACAAGAAGTAAAAGTAAAGGGGCGATTTATACAAGACAGCGTTCGCCTGGGACAGCCCGTATCTTTCTACCTAACTGCCCATTATCCGGCCACGGCAACTATTCTTTTTCCTGATTCTACTTTTTCTTTTGCCCCTTTTGAGTTTCAAAAAAAATCGTTTGTGCCTACTAGCACAAAGCAAGGATTTAGCTACGACAGTGTTGTTTACACCCTTCTAACGTTCGAGATCGACAGTTTGCAATTTCTACAGCTTCCTCTTTTTGTGGTAAACGAAAAAGACTGTGTGGTCGTCTCTTCACCAATAGATACTTTATTATTCTCGAGATTGGTCAAAACGCTGCCGGACTCGGTGCAACTGGCTAAAGTACCCTTAAAAACAAATACCAATTACTTAAAGGTTTCATGGCTACTCAACTATCCGATTCTGTTACTTTTTGTTGGAATTGTGTTGGTTCTGCTAATCGCAGGTTGGATCATTTTTGGCAAACGCATTAAGAAGTACTTTAGAGTAAAGAAGCTAACAAAAAACCATCAGGCTTTTGTTCTTCAACTCAGCAATGCAACAGAGAAATTACAGGTAAATTTTTCGCCACAGGCGACAGAGTCCGCGCTATTGCTCTGGAAGAAATACTTGGAGAATCTTATTGGAAAGCCTTACACTAAGTTTACTACAAAGGAGATTAATGAATTAGAAAAAGACGAACGGATGATTCTTTCATTGGCTGCCATTGATCGCATGATCTATGCCAATCAACCAGATCGAATCGATCATTTTGTGAACTTGAAGAGCTATAGCGAAGATCAGTTTTACAAAAAACTAGATGAGATAAAAAATGGATAGCTTTTTAGATCCGTGGTATTCATTGGAATGGTTCAGTCCCTCAGTGCTGAACGGATTTACTTGGGAGAACCAACTATTTCTGTATGGGCTATTTGCCATTCCCTTACTTTTTTTTCTTCGCTGGCTCATGCGCTATTATTTGAATCAGAAGCTGCCTGTTGCCCTGGTACAAAGTGATTTAAAAAGTTCTCCGCTAAATCTTATTCGATTTTTTCCAGAGATTATTTTGTCGCTCGTTATTGCCCTGTTACTCACAGCCCTTGCACGCCCCCAACGTACCAATGAAAAGGTGGAACAATGGACGGAGGGGATTGACATTATGATTGCGTTGGATATTTCTCAATCAATGCAAATCGAAGACTTCAAACCCAACCGGCTAGAGGCGGCCAAGGACGTTGCGCGTGATTTTATTAAGGGAAGAAAGCAGGATCGAATAGGGTTGGTCGTCTTTTCAGGAGATGCGTTTTCACTCGCTCCACTTACCACTGACTACGACTTGTTAAAGAATTACCTCAATGATATCAATTTCGAAATGATCGAATCCCGAGGCACAGCGATTGGTAGTGCGCTAGCCGTGGTAACCAACCGGATGCGTGAGTCAGAATCAAAATCGAAAGTCTGCATCTTGATTAGCGATGGAGATAATACAGCCGGTAATATTGATCCAATTACATCGGCAGAGTTGGCGGGCGCCTACAACATAAAGCTGTATACTATTGTTGTAGGCCAGGAAGGGATGGTTCCTTTTGGAAAAGACTTTTTCGGCCGACCGCAAATGGTTGAGAACACGGTGGATGAAAGTACCATGCGCAAGATTGCTGAAATCGGTGGGGGCGAGTTCTTTCGCGTCACGGATAACGAAGCCTTAAAAAATGTTTTTAAAAGAATCGACCAGTACGAAAAAGCAGAAATCAAAGAAAGCCGATTCAAAGACACCTCAGATTTCTATTTTATCTATCTAAAGTGGGCGATTGCTTTTTTCTTGCTCTGGCTACTGCTGAAGTCTTCCTTCTTAAGCAATGTATTGCAAGATTAACATCATTTCACCCGGAATCTAAAACCCGCATAAACAGTAACCCCAAAAATAGGGCCCCAAATCATCGAGCTATCAAAGTGTGGCCCAAAAGGTGCATTGGCGGCTACAATTGGATTCGCGATAGTAAAGTTGTTCAGGTTCTCTCCACCCACATAAACACTCCATTTATCACCCAAATCTTTGGTCACTTGCGCATTCATCAAATAGTAGGGTTCTGATTGAGGTGGTAATTGATGGATGATGGGATTTGTTTCCATATCAGGTAGTCGTTGAATACCAATTCGGTTCAATGTCCAATCAAATGACCAGTTGTTTTTCGTTTTGTATGCCAGATTAACAAATGCTCTGTCGCGTGGCACCATGGGGCGTTGCAATCGTCCATTTAGATAATCGGTTTGTACATCCAACCAACGATACGCGATTCTGATATCCAATCGCCTTGCCAATTGGTAATCCACCTGCGCTTGAAAACTATGAGAAAAAGATCTTCCAACTAGGCCAAAGAAATTAATCTCTTGCGCATTCCTATCCCAATCCATCACCACTTGATTAGCGAAGTCCGTGAAGAAGTAATCCACACTAATATTTCCCGGTCTATAGTCAAGAGTAAAATCCTGCTGCAGGCTCAGTCCATAGTTCCATGCATCGTCAGGACGAAAACCATAGGCGTTGTTTGTTTGACGGTTAGAGAGAACCACAGAACGAGAAGAAGCTAGAAAAGCAGAATTTTCGGCAATGATGTTAGCCAACCTCCAGCCTCTGCCAAAAGAAGCCCGAAGAACAGTACTTTCTGTGAGATTATACTTGGCATGAAGTCGGGGTGTCCAATAAATCCCAAACAAATTATGATAGTCTGCTCGTAGCCCGGCCACAACCGAAAATTTCTTCAAATCATCGTACGAATATTCGAAAAAGGCACCGTTGACTTGCTCTGTCCTGCTAAAGTCATTCTGACTCGTGTTGCTGTTGATCCCCAATGTTTCAATATATCGATCATACAAAAAACTCAACCCTGTCTTGAACTTGTGAGCGGTGTTACTGATAATCGACTGATAAATTAAATTTGCGTAAGCGGATTGTTCGTTTGCGTTATGCACATTAAATCCAAAATAACTATCATGTACATGCCGGAGCGCACTTAGCTGAAGACCAAAACTTTTGTAAGGCTTTGCAGGAAATTGATAGCCTAACTTTCCTACGACTTCTAATCGATCTGTATTAATTTCCAGTCCATATCGATTGGTGGTAAATTTATCTCGCTCAGGGCTATACCCGGTTTGCCCTCCCAGTTTTCGATCATTCAAGTATTTTAAGGAAACTTGTCCGAGCCATCCGTTAGAGTTGTACACCCAACGATTCACAAAATTCACCTGTTGCCCGGTAGGGAAATCCAAAAACGAATCTTGGTTCTGATCAATTTCCAAGGGGCGCATACTGCCATGAAGCAAAAAAGTAGTTGCCCACTTTTTTGAAACTTGAGCTGTCACTATCGTGTTAGCTTCTGCTCTGCCCGTATTGTTGATGTAGCCGTTGACATAAAGTTTGTCGCTTTCTTGCGGTTTCTTCAATTCAACGTTGATTTGGCCAGCAATACTTTCATGACTGTTGACCACCGAACCAACGCCTTTTGTTACCTGAATGGAGTTAATCCAGGTGCCAGGAATAAATTGAATTCCCTGACTCGCGGCCAAGCCACGAACGCCCGGCATGTTTTCAATAGATATTAATGTGTTTGAGCCTGAGAGCCCCAACATTTGTATTTGTTTCGTTCCTGTGAGTGCATCGGTAAATGCTACGTCCACCGATGGATTGGTTTCAAAACTTTCCGATAGATTACAACAAGCTGCCTTGAATAACTCCTTCTCACTCATTTCAATGACGTTGATGCCAGAACTCAGATTTGCCACCGTGGTAGGCTTCCATCCTTCGACTACCACTTCTTGTAATACCTGATCTGATTTCAACTCAACTCGTATGTTGGTTTGATCAGTAACCAAAATAGTATCGGTGCGATGGCCAACAAAACTGACAACTAGTTTATCATTTCCAGTTACCCGATCAATCAAGAACACACCATTATCACGTGTGGTAACTCCTTGCATAGTCCCCAGCCAATAAACATTCGCACCGGGAAGAGGTTGATCTTTACCGGTGGCGTCTTTTTCAACGACAAGTCCCATTATTTTTTGTGCCGATGCCCCAAGCGGCCAAGCAAACGCTAAAAAACAAATTAAAAAATGTTTCATAGTTCGTTGCCTTAGTGATCGTCTTTCATCTCATGGTCACGATATAAACAACAAAACGGAAGAGACGCATAGGTTTCATCTTTTGCTTTCACCTTGTCGGTATCATGGCCAATCTTGGCTACCAGCTCATGAATCTGTACTTCTGTAATCTTAGACGAGTTGTAGACCACATCGAGTTGTTTGGATTTAGTATTCCACTCAGCTTTTTTAATTCCTTTGTGATCTAATGCCGTCTCAATACGCTTCTTACACATTGAACAGTTTCCATACACCTTGATAGAGGCGGTGACGACATTGGATTGCGCATACACACTTACAGAAAGCATGACTGCCAGAATAATGATAAAATATTTTGTTTTCATAGTTACGAATGGTTAAAATTTAAAAAAGATAGTTCGGCTTTTGATACGCCTTCAATCAATTTTAAACTTCCGACTCGTAAAAGACAAGGCTACAAACAGCCTGGTAAATCGGTATTTTGGGAGGTGCTAAACTTAGCTCGGCAAGAGAAAGCTGTTCGGATTGGGGAAGTAAAGTTTCTTCCTTGAAAAAAAAGGTCGCAATTAAATTAAATGTCGGTGTTGGTGAATGTACTACCTGACTTGTGGATTGATCATCTTCGATCTTCACAATTTCATGCTCATCCTCACAACAGGATTTTGCTTTTTCCATAGATCGAAAACAGGGGCATTTTTTAGCCTCAAAAGAAAAAAGAGAAGAGTTTTGTTCTCTACCCATGCAGAAATGGGTTGACTTAGCTATACCCACCGACAAAAGCAGATAGACTAACGCAAGAGAAATCAATGATAACTTCTTCACAACGCAAATTTAACTACAAAATGGGAGCAAAAGTTTCGTTTTAGCCAAAATATAACGAACCATGTAGAGGGTTTAACTAGTTTTTAACACTATCGTCTGTCATGGCAAAAACTAACCGATTGAATCAAAAGCCGTTTTAGCCATCCAGAAAAGCCTTATTCCAAAAATGATCAGGCAAATACCAACAACAACATTCATTATCATAAGAAATCTTCTGGTGATGAGTGCGCGGAGTTTGTCCGCCAGAAAAGCTTTGATTAAATCGGTAGCAAGTACAGTAAACAGTAAAGCCACAAAAAAGATCAACATTTCAAACCCACGGCTGTAGCCAAAATCGACAGTTGCAAAGCTCAATGTTCCAATCCAAAATATGACAACCATTGGGGAAATACCATTGATGATGAACCCCTTTGCAAAATACTTAAAAGCACTAGGTTCACTCGTAGATTTACTTAATTCTAACCGAGCCTTTCTACTTTTTATAAGAAGGTGATACAGGCCAAACAAAACCAGAATAGCGCCTCCCACATACGCCATTTGAGTACGGAATCTTGGTTCATTCAAAAATTGAAACAAGCCAAAGTAACAAATAGCTACATAAACAGCGTCACTTAGTGAAACGCCTAACGCTACCCACGCACCATTCCAAAAACCCCGCTCAATGCTGGTTTGGATGATGGTAAAAAAAACCGGGCCAATCAAAAAAGCGAGAACAATGCCAAACTTAAAGCCATTAAAAACAATATCCATCTGTGGTCGTTAGGCAATGAATTTTTTCCAATCATCAAGCTGGGCATTTTTCATTACCCGAGGAAATTTATTTTGCCCTCCCACTTTTCCTTTTGATTCCATCCAATCATAAAATTTATGCAATGGCAGAACTTCCACGAAAACATCCTTCAACGCAGCACTTCTTTCCACTGCGTAATCATCATTTAATTCCTTCAGGTAAAAATCGATTCGGTCCCTAAGCGCCTTTGCATCTACTTTATCATCTGTGCCTACATACCAATGGTGCGCAAACAAATTTTCGTGGGGTATTCCGGCAACGGTAAATTCGTTAATCTGAATATTCATTTCATTGGAAGCCAATTCAATTGCTTTGTTCATATTATCCACCGATAGGTGCTCCCCACATAAGCTCAGGAAATGCTTTGTTCTTCCGGTAATAATAATCTCCGACTCCTCCAGTGAGGTAAACTTGATCACATCTCCAATTAAATAACGCCATGCACCTGCACAAGTTGATAGTAACAACGCATATTCCTTTCCCTCTTCTACATCTTCAATCAAAATTGCTTCAGCATCCGGGCGAATATCACCTGATGGCAGAAAGTTCTTTTCCTCAAAAGGAACAAACTCGTAAAAAATACCATTATTGAGAACCAACTTCATCGACTTATGCTTTGGAAGCGCCTGATAGGCTATAAATCCCTCTGATGCCAAATAGGTTTCAATAAAATAGATAGGGCGACCCATTAACTTCTCAAATCCTTTCCGGTACGGATCCATTGAAACACCTCCATGCACATAGACCAATAGATTAGGCCAAATCTCATGGATATTTGCCACTTGATAATAGGCAATAATTTTTTCGATCAAAATTTGAATCCAAGCGGGCACTCCAACCACAATGCCTATATCCCACTCTTTCGCTTTTTTAACTATCTCATCCAACTTAGTATCCCAATTTCTTCCCTTTGCGATTTTTTTACCAGGCTTGTAAAAGTGTTGAAACCAGAATGGAAGTCGCGCTGCTTGAATGCCACTCAAGTCACCCTCAAAATAATTACCCCTTTTATTGAGGTGCGTGCTACCACCAATCATTAGAATACCTGACTCAAACACCTTAGGAGGCAAATCATACTTAGAAAGTGAAATAATTTGTCTGATGCTGGTCCTTTGAATCGCCTTGGTCATCTCTTTGGTGACCGGAATGTGCTTGGAAGCTGCTTCTGAGGTACCAGAGCTAAGGGCAAAGTATTTAATCTTGCCCGGCCACGCGATGTCTTTGGCACCCTTCAATGACAGCTGCCACCAGTCTTTGTATATTTTATTGTAGTCGTGAATCGGTACCACTGCTTTGTAGGCCATGTAAAATGCTTGACCTCCCTTCTTGAATCGAGTAAGTATCTTTGGAAAATCATAGTATTTCCCAAACTCTGTGTGACTTGCCGCTATCATCAACTCCTTGAGTTCATTCTTTTGGAGTTCTAATGGAGAAGAATACTCTTGCTGCAAATTCTCCCTAAGTTTTATTCCTTTTTTCAGTAAGGTTCCAAGTATGGCCATAACTTTACGATCCGGTTAGCGCTTTGATAAGAACGGGCTAAGTTAAACAATGGACATTAAAAGTAATATAAAGGCAATTAATGAAACCCTCACCGCGGGGTGTAAGTTGATCGCAGTGAGCAAAACCCAGCCTATTGAAAAGATACTACAGGCGTACCAGACAGGCCAGAGGGTCTTTGGAGAAAACAAGGCGCAGGAAATGCTCGCCAAGTATGAAGCACTACCCAAAGACATTGAATGGCATATGATTGGCCACTTACAATCGAACAAAGTAAAATACATTGCCCCCTTCGTCTCCCTCATTCATTCGGTGGATAGTGTTCGGCTATTGGAAGAAATCAACAAACAGGGCCAAAAGATCAACCGAATTATTCCTTGTCTTCTCCAAATGTATATTGCCAATGAAGATACCAAGTTTGGTTTTAGCCAGGAGGAAGTCATCGAACTATTGGACAACTATCCGCTTTCGTTTCATAACGTTCGAGTAGTAGGACTAATGGGGATGGCTAGTTTCACAAACAACCAACAACAGATTCGGGCTGAATTCAGGAGTTTGAAAGTTTTTTTTGAAAAGATCCGGGGCAAGACATTACCTCCTCAAGTAGAAATGAAGGAGTTATCAATCGGAATGAGCGGTGATTACCGAATCGGGATGGACGAAGGCAGCACACTGGTTCGTATTGGCACTAGTATTTTTGGAGAAAGAAATTACAACATTTGACAAATGCTTTCACAAAGACAAACATTGATCTTCGGTTCGCTTCTTGGTGGACTTGCTGTAGCGCTGGGCGCGTTTGGATCACATGCTTTTAAATCGCTTTTAGTCGAAAACAACCGCGTGGATACCTACGAACTGGCAACCCGGTATCATTTCTTTCATGCTTTAACAATGCTGGCTATTGGTGCGCTAATGAACCAAGTGAAAGGCAGTAGCATAAAGGCAAGTGCTACATTTGTCTTCACCGGCACATTATTATTCAGTGGAAGTTTGTATGTGATGGCCCTGCTAAACACAAATAAGGTCGCGCTTATCACTCCCATTGGCGGCATTTTTCTTCTGACCGGCTGGGGGTTTTTATTGTATTCTGTGGTGCGAAATCCGAAGACACTCTAATTTTAGTTGGCTTCAAAAAATGGACAAATCGGTTTTGGAATTGTACGGAAATCGGCTTAGAGTCAGGGTTTGCGGAATTTGCATCAGAAATGACCAACTGCTTTTGGTCAATCATCGGGGGTTAGTTGAAGGCGATTTTTGGTCTTTTCCGGGTGGTGGCATGCAGTTTGGGGAAACCGCCAAGGAATGTCTGACGCGAGAATTTATGGAAGAAACCGGATTAACCGTAGAAGTTGGTGACTTTTTGTTCACCTGCGAGTTTATCAGTGTGCCACTTCACGCGATTGAGCTATTTTTTATGGTAAATGAAAAAGGAGGAAACTTGAAAGTCGGAACAGACCCCGAATCGGGAAGAAATCAGATAATTCAGAATATTGTTTTCACGGCAGAGGCTGACCTTAAAAAAATCAACACGGCTCATCGCCATGGGATATTCAAGAAAACGCAGAGAATTGACGAAATCATGGCACTGAGAGGCTATTTTAAGTTGTAATTGGTTGCTTTTAACCACATAAAATATCTATAATTGCAAGCTAAACCTGTTAACCTCATGAACATTAATAGAATCCTCACTATTGTATTAGTTGCCGCCAGCTTATTTCTCGCTTTTCGACTTTATCGAGGTGTGCAGGGCACCATTGAAGACAGAGAAGCGATACAGAATACGGAAAATGCCGTAATCGCCAGATTAAAGCTTATTAGAGAAGCAGAAATCGTTTTTCAGGAAGTGAACAAACGTTACACCGCCAATTGGGATTCGCTTAGTAACTTTATCGAAAATGGTAAAGTGCCTAACATTCAAAGGCGAGAAGAAATCACTCAAGTCGGTTACGGCCAGGAGATCGTGAAGGTCTTTTTCGATACACTGGGTTACACCCCTGCTAAAGAAAGAATTTTCAAGAAAAATTTTACAGTAAATGCTTCTGACAATGGGGTGTTTATGGGCTACAAAGTAAAAAATGGCGACCGCGTCATTAAAAATCAGAAGGCTTACCTTCTTAAGGTTGGAGACAAAATGCAAGATGTTCCGTTCCAGGAACAGGGTGTCATTACGGCATTAGCTTCAATTGCCACTGGTACTGAGGTGAAAAAAGGAGACCTGCTCATTAACTATTGGGATTACGCATTCGAGCCGAACGTGGATCTCAAAAAAATTGGAGAAGTCCCAGGTTTGGATGGCCAAAAGTTTAACATCTTTATTGGCAAAGTGGATAAAAATGGCGTGATGGTACAGGTGATTGAGGTTGGTGACCCTAAACCGATTAACCCTATGCGCAAAGAAAGTAATGAGGCAAAAGGAAGGAAGCCATTACATTTCGGGTCTAAATTTGACGTAACTACTTCTGGAAATTGGGAATCGCAATAATTCCTTTCCTTGCAACCCCCTTTCGCCCAGTATAAGTTAATAAAAAAGATCAAAGATGATCGGTTTGATGAAGAAAGCCTTCATCAATACCGCCTCTTGATCCAACTAGGTGTGAGAGATTTTCAAATAGCCGTTGTCGCTGCCAGCGATCATCGGCTACTTTTTTTTGAAGATTACATACTTGCCGACCTTCATACCCATCAAGAGTTGATGCAATTGGTAAAGACATTGTTTGAAGAACACTCCATTCTTCAGGCCGGTTTTTGGATGGAGGTGAAAGTATCCATAAAAAATAATAAATTCGTTCAGGTTCCTGCTGCCGTCTTTCAGTCTGATAAGGCGCTTGACTATTTGAAATTCAATGCCCGCGTTGATACCACGGCAGAAACAGTTCTTTTCTGCCAGAATACCACACAAGATATTGTGACAGTGTTTGCAATTCAAAGTGACCTATACGAGTGGCTGTGCGGGATCTACAAAAATACAAAACTGAATTTCTTTCATCAGTCAGCGGCATTGATCGAAGGCGTATCGGTTTATTCTAACAAGCTTTCCAACAGTCCTTTGTATTTATACGTTGACCGTTTCAAACTCCATGTTCTTTCTGCGCAAAAAGGCAAACTTATTTATTACAATCAATTTGTGATCTCCCAGTTTTCAGATTATGTGAAGTACATCATGCTGGCGATGAATGGGCTGAAAATGGATCAGCAAACCAGCGAGGTTTTGCTTTGGGGCTATATCGGGAAAAAGTCACCTCACTATACAGAATTTGTGAAGTATATCCGAAATGTGAATTTTGGCACCCGTCCCGAAAATCTGGGTTTTGGCTACATGTTTGACGAAGTGCAAGAACATCATTTCTTTGACCTCTATTCACTCGATCTGTTGAGTGCCTGATATGAAAAGAATCGCTTTATTCCCCGGGTCATTTGACCCTTTTACGAGGGGGCACGAAGACATTGTGTTAAGAGGACTTTCTCTGTTCGATGAGATAATTATTGCCGTGGGTTATAATAGTGGCAAAACGCAGCGATACTTTCCAATCGATTTTATGATCGATAAAATCAATGAAACATTTAAGGGCAACCCAGCTATCTCCGTTCAAACCTATTCAGAGCTGACCGCTGAATTTGCAAAGAAGAATGGCGCAAACTACTTGCTTCGCGGCTTAAGAAATACGACTGATTTCGAATATGAAAATAGCATCTCTCAAGTGAACCGGCATTTGAACGCTGACCTGGAATCGGTTTTCCTAATTACGTCTCCAGGACTTGCAGCGATCAGTTCATCGATCATTCGTGAAGTACATAAATACAAAGGGGACGTGTCCGGATTTCTTCCCTACAAATTAAACTAGCCAACTTTTTCGGTCTTATAGTATTCTTCGAATACAAACCGTATCGATTTGTAGGAGTTTTCTAATGCATGATAGACTTCTTTCTGGGTCATCCAACGTAGCTCCTCAATGTCTTCCTCCACACTTGGCTTACTATTGGAATCATCAACCAAGGCCATTTCATACCATTTGGTCTTTTTGAGCATACTATTCTTATTCATGGTGTAAGTATGCCAGGTGGTGCATATCTTTTTTCCGAGCTTTACCCGCACGTTACATTCTTCTTCCACCTCGCGCACTGCGGTTTCTACCGATCGTTCGCCACTCTCGCGCTTTCCCTTCGGTAAGTCCCATTTCTTCATCCGATAAATCATCAAAAACTTATCCTTTTTCTTGATCAGTCCACCAGCCGCTTTGATAACCTTAAATTTTCCTTTTAAGTATTTCTTGAACGCCTCATAGTCGTTGATACTGACTGTAAGCGACAACAGGTTGATTGGAACTTTAGAATTAATCAAGTCAAAAACCAGATCCATGTCCTGTACGCTCGCCTGATTTAGCCAGACATGGTGCAGCAGCTTGGCTTTGTTGATGGGTTCCGTGGACGCATTAATCTCAACATTAAAATGCCCGGCTTCAGGCTTTTCTTCAGGAAGTAAGATTCGAACAGGAATATCGTTGATGAACAGGTTCATAGGGTCTGATCTACTTTCTTAAGAAGTTGCAAAAACATAAATTATTCTCATTCCAACAAAACGTTCACGAATAAAAGCTTCCGTAATTGGGCAGTTGCCCGATTCATTATAAATTGCTTGCCTCATGAGCAGAATAAAGATTCAAAATAAAACAGCCCGAGAAGTAGCTGCAAAGTTACTGGATATTGGGGCGATTAAGTTAAACCATCAAAAACCTTTTACATGGAGTTCTGGTTGGAAATCTCCGATTTATTGTGACAATCGGCTAGCTCTCTCCTATCCTCCTATCCGATCGTTCATCAAAAAAGCCCTGGCGATGGCCATTCGTGAAAACTTTCCCCAAGCGGAGTGCATTGCCGGTGTAGCCACAGCGGGAATTCCACAAGGTACTTTGGTGGCAGAAGAATTAGGCCTGCCATTCGTCTATGTTCGCCCTAAACCGAAAGAGCATGGCATGGGCAACTTAATTGAAGGGAAAATTGAACTCGATCAAAAAGTCGTTCTGGTGGAGGATCTTATTTCCACGGGCGGCAGTTCTTTAAAAGCAGCACTGGCTATGCGAGAGGCAGGCTTTGACGTAATTGGAATGGTTGCCATTTTTACTTACGGTTTTGACCAGAGCGAAAAGAGCTTCGAAGATGAAAAAGTATCACTCATTTGTCTGAGTGATTTCAATCATCTCCTTCAAGAAGCATTAGATAGAAAATACTTAGATGAGAATCAGTTGGTATATGTCAAATCCTGGCGGCTTGACCCTGCTAACTGGAAGTAGTCATCGATCCGCTAATGGGTACACAAACTTCAGACCCGACCAGGTCTGATTGACCGCACAGACTTTCACATCTACCAGCCCGCTCCTAAGACCGGCCCAATTTCTTTTGCAATGGCCTACCCGGATATCCAGCAATATCCAAAAAAAATCCCGACCATTTCTGATCAGGATTTCTCTTTCTTAACGCCAGCGTATTAATTGCCGCCTTTCCTTTTTTCCATCTCTTTATCAAACGTATCCTTGAATTTTTCGTAGTCGTAATCAATTTTCAAGCGATCATCTTTAGAAAGACGATCATTATACTGCTTTACCAAATCATCGGCAGAAAGCTCCAACGCAATATAGGTTTTGTAGTTACCATCTTTGGTTTGAACCAGTTTTTCGCAGATAGTGCGAATGCCCGTTAAAGATTGCTCCACCACTTCTCTGTTCAAACTCTCAAACTTCTGCTCTAATTCCTCTTTGCGGTTCATTGACCGGGAGTTCGTGTAATTATCAGTGACTGTTTTTACAGTTGTCTGAATAGCTTGGGCTAGGTCATTTCTTGCATTTGTCAATGCTTTCTTTTTTGACGTTACCTGATCCATACTTTCGCCAATTGAGTTTGCTCTGAATACTTTATTAGTAGTAAAAAAATCAGGTCCCGAGCAAGGGATAACAACTTCTTTTTCGCCATCAGGAGTGGGCGTTTTTTTCTTGGCACATCCGCTGATAATTGCAGCCGCAATAACCATCAGTACTAAAGAGAGATTTGCGATTCGTTTCATATTGAATTTAAATTTGGTTAGCAAGTTAGTAAATGCAATTTAGAGGCCACTATTGTTTCAAACTAAAAATACGCCAAAAAAGCCCCGAAACGTTGATTTTTATTGCAAAATAGAGTTTAGGAGCTCGGGTAGCTTTTCCTTTTCTAAAATTTCAAGCGATTTATTATAAGCTTCCTGGCTGGATCTTTCAAAATCAAGGCTAAAACCCTTAACCCTGTCCAATGTTGTTGTATAAATCTCCCTGTTATCCTTAACTGCCGCCACCCTGATGACCGCGGTAACATAAGTGATATAGATACTTCCGGAAACGGCTCCTTTTTCAGAGTTTGCAGTCACGTCTACCATCAGCTCAGCCTTGCTTTTTTCTTCGGTAAATTCAAATCCAGCGTTTGTTAAATAATTTCTGATTCGATTTGTGATTTGTTGGCTTTGCTTAACAGCTCCCAGGCTTTTTTCAATAGCAGCCAGGTAAACCGTTGGCCGTTGTACTCTCAAGAGCACTGTGGCGCGCGGCACCACCATACGTTGCACAATTAATGAATCTATAGTGGTAGCAGTTGCGCCCGCAAAACTAAGTGGATTGAGTTTTACAGAAACAGTTTGTTCTAAATCTCGGGAGCTGATTTTTGTCAGCAAAATTTTTGTCTGACCATTCCCGTCCGTTTTGTAAGTTGGGAAAACGTTGCCAGATCCCTTTTCAAATTCTGCTTTCAGCGGCACGTCTGCAATTACCTTCTTTGTGGCTTTATCAAAAACTTTGGCGGTAATTGTCTGTTCGCTCGTAGAAACCCTGCGATTCAGCGTGATTTGAGTTGGATTTAACGCTATATCCATTTTGTCAAACAAAACCTGCATACTGGCAATAATCTCACTGGTCAATAGAATCTCCTTGCCTTCATATTCCAACCGGATGGGTTCTGCTAAGTACTTTTGAATGGCTCTGAATCCCTGGTAGTAAAAGCCCAAGGCTAAGACTGGTTCTTTATTTCGTTCTGAATCTTTTGCCTTTTTAAAGAAATCGAGACCGATGGAAACAGCATTTCGCCTTTGCTCGTCTTTAATTTCTTTATAGCGCTGTTTCGAGAGTCTGTAATACACCCAAAAATTTCGTTCGTCTTGCCAGGTGTCTACCTGCTCAAATTCCTCAATTTCATCGGCAGCTGTGGTTTGGATAATCTGCTCATATTTCTCCTGAAATTCTTTGTTGGCATCTATCGAACTCAACACAGAAGAGGATGAGATGTTAACTTTAATCTCAGATACGAGATCCTCCAACGCACTTTTTTTTGCGGCCTGTATGTGATTCGTAACTCCGTCTTTCGTGGCGCGGCCTATCCCAATATAGTAAGAAGGTTGATTGGGCTTTGCTGCTAACCAATCAGGTTTGGGGTTTTTGTCGTCCTTTTTTGTTGGCGTGCTGGCGGGGCTACATGCCACCAAAACAAAAAGTATAAAAACTGTGTACCTCACAAATATTATTGTCAGTTAAACCGTTATCAAATAAACCATATCCATGCCAAAAACACAATTTACAAATCTAGTGTGAAATGACTGTTTGTGGGAAAATTCTTAATTTTATTATCTAACTTTATACTCGTTAAAAGAACAACTATGAAAACGATTGGTGGGATTGTAACTTTTTTGTGTTTGGTGAGCGCATGTTCATCAAACGAGAATGTAAGTGAATTTACCGGGAAACAAACAACCTACGCACTTCAAAAGGCATCACAATATGATGTTTCCGGAACAGTAGCTTTTAAAGAAAAAAGAGACGGATCATTAGTTGTGGTGGTAGATCTTACGGGTGTTTCGGGTAACACAAAATACCCTGTTCATCTACATTTGGGTAATTTATCAACACCTGGAGCCAGCGTGGCGGCTTTGCTAACCCCCTTGGCCGGCCAAACCGGAAAAAGCGAAACTACTTTGACCAAGTTGGCCGATGAAACGGCAATAAGCTATTCGGATTTGGCCAACCTTGAAGCTTGCATCAAAATACATTTGTCAGATGTGGGGCCCGAAAAAGACATTGTTTTAGCTGCTGGAAACATTGGTGCGTCAGCAACGAAATCTAATGCCGGTGGCCGTTTTGGTATTGCAACCTGCCAAAGCAATTAGTTTTTTGGAGCTTCTGAATGAGAAACGGTTACATAGGGTGATCTGTACGTTTTCATAAATTCCGCATAGGAATTCTGACCCTTCTTGTGATGATTTCCCCCGAAAAAAATCAGGTACGGATGAAACTCTTCTGGCTTACGATAGCCCGCTAACGGATAAACCGCAGTAAAATCCTCTTCCAGAAAGGTAACAGTCGGGTAGCTTAGCTGGTTATTGAGCAATGCTGCTGCTAATTGATGGGTTCCCTTATTTCCATATGGCACAAATTTGAAGGTGGTACCATTGAACACCACATCTGCTGTCTGCTCAGCATCAAATTTTACGGGATAGAACTTCTCGTTCAACAGTTTCGCCACAGTAGGATCAGCAAACGTGTTTTTGTCCATGACTTTGCACCACCCGCACCAATCGGTATACACATCAATGAAAATCTTCCTTTTTTCGGTCTTTGTACGTTCCACGGCCTGTTCAAAGGTCATCCATTTTACTGGCGATGCTCCGCTTGATTCCTGAGCCTGGACGGGATCAGAAGTTGAAAAAATTGCTAAAATGAATAAGAAGAAAATTATTTTGTTGTTCATGCTGTAATTTTTAAGCCTTCGATCCGACAAATTTAAGCAGAAAGAAGTTCGAATCATTGATACCATTTTGGCGGTTTTTGTAACAAGTTGCGTTCCAAAGAGTATTCTATTTACAAAGTATGAAGATCAATAGAAAAGATATTCTGACTGTTTTTGGTGTTTTGATTGCCTTTCTGGTTGCTGCAACCGTGCACCTGTCAGAAAGCAGCGAAATCCCAACAGGAATGAACTCGGCTACTCCTGAACTTGCCCTTCAAGTAAAGAAAACGAGCCAAAAATTTAAAATTTTAGTACAGCTAAAAAGTCTGTTCAGCCACATCCATCAACGATAAGCATAATAGTGCAAAACCGTTTCGATGGCTTTTTTCATGGCACTATTTATCGGGTAAAACTGGTTTGTTAACTCAATGTCAATGGCGTGAAGTTGCATATAATACGCACTCATTACTGGCACTTCTTCATCCGCTTCAATCTTGCTTTCTGCCAGCTCATAACTCTCCTTCTGCTCGGTTTTGATAATTTGACAGGTAATCAATTCCTTTTTTGAATACTTGTTGGTGCGAGCAGAATAGCCAAACAGCCTACATATGAGCCCCCGATGATGATATCGTGAACATAGACCCGCACCCGCTTGTGTAGGGTTAAAAACCAGGCAAATCGAAGAATCGCTATTTTCCAGCTTCTCGAGCCACTCCTCAGCAAGTTTATTCTGGTAAAGAAAATAGGCAAAGGGAAGAAACTCAAGTATCGTTGCTTCAATGTCGGGTTTGGTACAACACTTACCACATCCAAATTTGCAGTGTAACCCTGACCAAGACTGAAATGTGGAAATTTCCTTGTCCAGTTTTTCAAACACCGACTCCACCAAGTTTACTTTCTCTTCCAGGGACATCCCGCAAATGTAATCCAATGAGCTTATTGTCTTCGTATAGTTGACTTTAAATCCATTTACTAACTTGAACCGTGAACGCAAATATGTCTAACGGAATATCTATCATCATTCCTGCTGTGGATGAAGCCTCGATAATAGCTAGAGCCGTTTTACAGTTTACCCAACATAATCACAGCTCTTTTTTAGAAGTGATTGTGGTGGATGGAGGAAGCAGAGATCAAACAAAAGAAGTCGCCTTTGGAGCGGGAGCGAAAGTGATAGAAAGCCCAAAAAGAAACCGAGCTGCGCAAATGAACCTTGGAGCCCGGTCAGCCAAATTCTCTCTTTTATATTTCGTTCATGCTGATGTGCAAGTGCCAGCAAGTTTTTATGATGATATTTTTCTATCAATCAATAATGGCTTTGAGTCGGGTTGCTACCGATCAGACTTTGAAAGCTACCCGGGTTTGATGCGCTTGAATGCATATTTGACCCGTTTTAATCTACTGACTTTTCGAGGGGGTGATCAAACTTTATTCATTACAAAAAGTGCCTTTACCAAACTGAACGGCTTTGATGAATACTATACGATCATGGAAGACTATGATTTTATTGCGCGACTTTGGAAAGCGAAAATTCCCTTTGCATTGATTCAAAAAGATGTTGTGATTTCTGTTAGGAAGTATGAAAAAAACTCATGGTTGCAAGTGCAAATTGCCAATGGTATTGCCATGTTTTTATTTAAGCAAAAGAAAAGTCCCGAAGTGATTAAAAAATACTATCGAAAACTCTTGAACTACCGACAAGAAAACTATTAGCAGCAGTCTTGTCAGCCTGAGCCTGCCTACCGGACAGGCAGGCCTGTTGAAGGCTATTTGTGTTGGAAATCGAGGTTTTGTCCCGATAGCTATCGGGATCAACCGGACACAGCTTGCCTCAGGAATGAAATTGGAGTTGATCAAAAATAACGAAACTCTATAACTCTTTTTCAACCAACCGAATACCCAATTCCGCTAACTCAGTTAGCACCGGCTCGTAAATCTCCTTCGTTACTGGAATCACCACTCCCCTACTCTTGATTTTACCTTGAAGCAGCAACTTGGCTGCGATAGCGATAGGAAGACCCACTGTCTTCGCCATAGCTGTGTTATATTCGTCTTCTCCTGTTACTGTCAGGTAAGCCTGAATTTCCTTCGCAACTCCTCCTTTTTCATAACGAAAACGGTGCCACATCACAATAAAATCTTTGTCGCCAGTATGGAGCTTCCATTTTTTGTTTAGGATGTGCTCGAGCACTTGAGCCGGAGTTCCTTTTGTCAATCCTACTTTTTCATCTGTAAAAAAACCACTCCAATGCAACCGCTTCATTTCTTCGCCTTTCGCATTCAAGCCGAAAGTGGCGGCTATCACTTCTTCAGTGGTCTTTCCCGGTTGTGCCACTACAAAAGCATTAATAAAATCGATATGCCGCATTTCGGCAACACCCTCCATGTCATACCCATCTTCACAACAACCCAGCTGAACCAACACATTCCATGCACTGCAATAGCCTTTGTTTCTTAACGTACCGCGCAGCATCGTTTTTATGCCCTGCAATCCGTAGGTGTCAAGATACTTGAGAGAATCCCGATTGGCATATCCTTCATATTCGCCAAGCCCCGGGACGGAAACGGGTGTAATACGCTGGAACAATTGCTGGTAAGGAATGTACTTATAGACTCTGTCTTGCAAATACTTAGCAGTGCTTTGTCCGGCCATTACCACGTTGCGTGGGTTCCAGGTGAATTTATATCTCCACGGGTTTTCGGGATCTGTATCGTTGGCAATCAGCCCTCCGGTAAATGATTCAAATGAAGTTAGTTTTCCCCCCTCCTCTTTTATCCGATCAATCACCTGCATGGCACTCATGTGATCGATCCCGGGATCAAGTCCACTTTCGTTTAAAAACAAAAGTGAGTTTTTCCTTGCGTCCACATGAAAAGATTTCATTTCGTCAGATACATAACTGGCTGTTAACAAATGTTTGCGCTCGGCCAAACAAATCTTTGCCACGAGGGGGTGAAGATTTGCTGGAATCAGCGAAACAACGATATCTGCAGAAGCGATGGTATTGCGACTTGAACTTTCATCGTTGATGTTAAACGAAACGGCAACGCCATTACTCGCATTTCCGATTCGCTGAGCAGCAGCTTTTACATCAACATCTCCGACAACAATTTGCCAGTTGTTCGTGCTTCCAATCTTTAACAGATAATCAATTAATGAACCGGAGGAGCGCCCAGCACCCAGAATAAGAATTGTGTTAGCCCACATAGGAGATAATGTTATTTAAACAGTTCCTAAATTAAACTAATTTAATTGAATCCAAAGGATGGGAATTGTTGGTTGGAGACCAACACTAGCCAAATGCTACCAACAGCAAGGTAAGGTGGTCAAATAAATTTGTAAATTTATATTCGTAACAAACTATAAACTATTTATTCGTTGCCTTAACAAAAAAAAGATTGACAGCCTAAAGGCTGACTGATACGCAACCCGACTACAAAACAAAATTTGTCATCGTGATATAATCAAACAGCGAAGCATTGACTTCAGCAAAGCATGTAGCGGGTTGTT
>JADBYK010000083.1 GCA_020403045.1 Cytophagales bacterium | reverse complement strand
TCACTTGCACGGCCTTCGCCCCTGAACCTGTGGGCACCACACGAACATGATACATTCTATTGCCTTACTTTACCCCTTAGTGCGACAAAATACAAATTATATGGGCGCAGTGAATTGAAAATCAACGACTTAATTTTTTGAAAAATTTACCGCGGACAAGTCAGGACACTTGTGCCAGAGGAGCAAAAAAGAAAGGCGCTCATCGAGCGCCCTTCTTTTTTTAATCTGAGTTGATTGATTAGAACCCTCCTCTGTACTTATACGTCTTCGCCACTTTATCAATCGCTACCATGTAGGCTGCAATGCGCAACGACACTTTGTACTCGTTCGCTGTTTTGTAAACATTATCAAACGCATCTTTCATAATCCTGTCGCTTCTTCTGTTCACGCGGTCGGCCGTCCACTTGTAGCCCAAGCGGTTCTGCACCCACTCAAAATACGAAACAGTAACGCCACCTGCATTGGCCAAAATATCCGGCACCACACTGATTCCTTTTTCGTAAATGATATTATCTGCTTTTGACGATGTTGGGCCGTTCGCGCCCTCTACGATCAACTTAGCCTTTATATTACCGGCATTGCTGCCGGTAATTACATCTTCCGTTGCCGCAGGCACCAATACATCAACGTCAAGTGTTAAAAGATCTCCGCTTGGTATTTTCTCTGCTTGAGTAAAACCTTCCAGAGAACCTTTATTGGCATCGCGGTATTTCACTGCCGCTTCAATGTCAATTCCATTTGCGTTATAGTAAGCACCATTCAGATCACTGATCGCTTGCACTTTCAGACCACGCTCAGATAATAGTCTAGCTGCCCATGAGCCCACGTTTCCAAATCCCTGCACGGCACATGTTGCCTTGTAGGGATTGATTTTTAATTTTTCCATCGCAGCTAATGCTGACACCATCACACCACGACCAGTAGCTTCGGTTCTTCCGAGTGATCCGCCCAATACAATTGGCTTACCAGTAACTACTGCATTCACCGTCATACCTTGTGTTCTGGAGTACTCGTCCATCAACCACGCCATTTCACGCGGACCGGTACCCATATCTGGTGCGGGAATATCTTTATCGGCACCGAAAATATCAATCATCGAAAGAGTGTAAGCACGCATGAGGCGCTCAATTTCACCTGCAGACATTTCCCGAGGGTTGCAAGCCACTCCGCCTTTCGCACCTCCATATGGAATATCCACCACAGCACACTTCCAGGTCATCCAGGCAGCCAGTGCTTTTACCTCATCCAAATTAACATGCGGATCGAACCGAATACCACCTTTTGATGGACCGAGGATTGTTGAGTGAATAACGCGATATCCTTCGAAAACACGAATGCTACCATCGTCCATTGTAACAGGCAATGAAACAATAACCTGTCGTGCAGGCACTTTCAAAACATTGTACACTTCTTCCTCAAGCCCTAAAATTTGTGAGGCCGTGCGGAAACGAGACATCATTGCCTCAAACGGATTTTCTTTGTCTAATAAGGGTGCTGGTTCGATATAAGCCATAAACTGATTATTGATTTACAATTTTTTGATTTACGATTTTCTAAATCATCGGTTTGTTAACGGAATCGTCTTTTTTGATGGAACGAAATCGGTTGCAAAGATAGATAAATTGTTCAGAAGGATTGAATGAAGACTAATACGGTATAATGTTTTGGGTTTTTTCGAAGATATGAAACAAAAGGTTGAGCTTCCTTGAATAGGCATTAAGTTCTATTGCTTTCCCACTAAAAGTCTTTCAAGTTAAGGGATCCGGGTGCATTTCAAATTGTAGCAGTAGTTTTCTTCCTAGCTCTCACCCTTTTAAACTCTTCCATTCCTTATAGCTTGTGGTTCCTCTCCCGGGGGAGAGGGGATAATGAACTGCGTGAACGTAGCACCTCAATGGGGTGAGGGTAAAAAAAGGCGCGTCAATTTGAAATTCACTCAGGGATCCGTAGACGACTTTTGATTTGGTAAATTTTGTATCTTTAACTTGAATTTTAAAAAGATGGCCACAGCCGAACAAAAGAAACTTTATACCCAAGAAGAGTATCTTTCGCTGGAGCGGAAAGCAGAGGTGAAAAGCGAGTTTTTCAAAGGTGAAATTTTTGCTATGGCTGGTGCTACGCGAAGCCACAACGTTATTACTGGAAATCTTTTTTCCTATTTACACGCACAATTGAAACAGAAGGGATGCCGCCCCTATGCGAATGATATGAGATTGCATACACCGGGTACCGCGTTTTATACTTACCCGGATATCGTGGTCGTTTGTGGAAAAGAGGAATTTTTGGATGCCGAGTTTGATACGTTGTTGAATCCTGTTTTTCTGGTGGAGGTTTTGTCGTCTTCCACGGCCGACTACGATATTGGTCGCAAGTTTATGCGTTATCGATCGATTCAAAGCCTAAAGGAGTATTGGACCATTTCTTCTTACGAATATCGACTTCAAAAATTTCTAAAAAGCGAAGTCGATGAAAGTTGGGTATTTAGTGAGACGATTAACCCCAATGATGCAGTCCGAATTTCAAGTCTCGATGTGTTGGTTTCCCTTGCAGAGGTATATGAAGGCGTGGAGTTCTAAAAAATCTCTAAGAAGGCTACAATAAAAGGTGCTGAAATAAACAGCCCATCGAAGCGATCTAGAAAACCCCCGTGCCCCGGTAAGCTATTTCCTGAGTCTTTAATTTCGATGCTTCGTTTTAAGAGTGATTCAATTAAATCGCCATACACTCCACCTATTACAATGATTACGCAGATGCTAAGCCATTTCCAAAAAGCCAATAGATCAAAGAAAAAAGAAATGCCGTAGGTCATTGCCAGCGCTAGTAATGCGCCACCTATCACCCCTTCCCACGATTTTTTGGGTGAGATTCTTTCAAATAATTTCCTTTTTCCAAAAAGTGAACCTGCAAAATAAGCGCCTGTATCGGTCGCCCATAAAATAAACAGACAGCCGAATATGATTTCAAAATGATACGTGCCTTCTTCGAAGGCTGCGATGTTTAGTAATGCCAACGGTACAGCGATATAGAATATTCCAAGAAAGGTATAGGCAATATTGGTAAACGGCTTGCGCTCAAATTTTTTATACAATTTAATCATGTAGACACACGACAGCAACGGAAAAAAGACAAAGTAATAGCGATACGAAATGCTTCCGCGCTCAATGAAGAAAGACAAAAAGAAAATGGTCAACCCGCAAATGGTTCCAAATGTTTTTTGCGGTATCATTCCATCAAGTCCGGAAAGTTTGTAGAATTCCCGTAAGGAAAGGATACAGATGATAAAGAAAACGAGTAGGTAGGTCCACTCACTGTAAACAATACCGAAAATAATTCCCGAGGCTCCTAGCAAACCAGTGGCAATGCGCTGCGGAAGATTACTGAATTTTTTTGTGGTAGCGCTCAAGTGAGAGATGGATTAGAAGATTGAAATCTTGTTTTGAAATACCACAATGCGGCCACCACAATTCCAGCAGCAACGATAACTGCCGGCCAGGGCGCTGCTTCTGGTGAATCTAAATTGGTGTCCACAATTTTTTTCTGATAAAGGTAAATCATACACACTGCAAAACCATTGTTCACAAAGTGAGCAAACATGGGCACCCATAGATTCCCTGACCAATAATAAAGGTATCCAAATAAGGCACCCAACAACATCCGAGGTACAAATCCAAAAAATTGTGCGTGGATGGCGCTAAAAAAGAAGGCCGAGATCCAAATAGCCACGTGTATATTCTTGGTGCCTTTTAGCAACTCTGTTTGAATGATCCCTCTAAACAAAAATTCTTCACAGATGCCCGCAAAGACAGCTACGATAAGAAAGGCCAACGCAAACTCACTGAATGATTGAAATTGGGTAAGCATTTTGGTCAATGCGGCCAATTGGTCTTCTTTTGCCCTCGCCCATTTTTCAAACGAGCTGAGCAAGTCGGGGAACTGAATATTTTCGTTCCATTCTATGATCGCAGAATCAGCTACGGCAAAAGCGACCACGATCCCAAACACGAGCAGTAATGCTAAGGGCTGCAAACTTTTTGTGTTGAAGGAAGTCAGTTCTTTTTTTCGCATGGCAACCCAAACGAAATAGGGAGCGATCAAAAATCCGCATAGCGTTGTTATTCCTTGGACAACCAATAACGGAACACGCAATCGGTCGTCTGTTGGATTGGCCATATGCTCAAGGAAGCTTCCCTCGCCAGAGTAGAAAAGTGAGGAAACACCTGCCCCGATAGCTGTGCCCATCAAAATGCCGACACCGGACGCAATCACTACAAGCAGCAATACCGACCAGGCTGATTTCTCCTGATTGTCTATCATGAGGCGATAAAATGGTTAATTTTGTAGCCGCTTATGCGGAATAGGCGCAAACAACGCTGTTTTAAACGAATAATCAAACGTGGCGAAGATCGGAAACATAGATTTAGGCGAATTTCCCCTTCTACTTGCACCCATGGAGGATGTGAGCGATCCACCCTTTCGTGCCGTGTGCAAAGAAGGTGGTGCCGATTTGATGTACACCGAATTTATTTCTTCGGAAGGGTTGATTCGTGATGCTGCCAAGAGTCGTCAAAAACTGGATATTTTCGAATATGAAAGACCAATCGGCATCCAACTTTTTGGAGGCGATATTGGCAACATGGTCGAGTCTGCAAAAATTGCTACAGAAGTAAACCCAGATTTAATTGATATCAATTACGGTTGTCCCGTCAAAGCGGTGGCTTGCCGCGGTGCGGGGGCTGCGTTGTTGCAGGATATTCCTAAGATGGTGCAGATGACAGCAGATATTGTAAAGGCGACACACTTGCCCGTCACCGTAAAAACGCGCCTAGGCTGGGACGACAACACAAAAAATATTGTGGAGGTAGCGGAACGCCTACAAGACATCGGCATCAAGGCATTGACGGTTCACGGGCGCACGCGCGTGCAGATGTACAAGGGCTTTGCCGACTGGACATTGATTGGGCAGATCAAAGATAATCCTCGCATGCACATTCCTATTTTTGGCAATGGCGATATTGATTCAGCTGAAAAAGTGGTAGAGTATAAAAACAGATATGGAGTAGATGGTGTGATGATCGGTCGCGCAGCCATTGGTGCACCTTGGTTTTTCAACGGAGTAAAACATTTTATCAAAACCGGTGAGCATTTACCACCGCCCACACTCACCGATCGAATTGAAGTCACTCGCAAACATTTAGATTTCTCCATTCGCTGGAAGGGAGAAAAACTAGGCATCTTTGAAATGCGCAGGCACTATACCAATTATTTTAAAGGTGTACCTGACTTCAAGCCCTTTAGAATGCAGTTGGTCGAGGCACCAACTATTGAAGAAGTGAATCAAATCCTGAACGAGGTTGCAGATGTTTATTCTCCGCAAGAGGTTATCGCTTAGTCGTTCGCGCTTTCACTTTTCAATAACATCCCTATAAATTATTACCTTTGTTCACATAATTATGACTCAGCTAATACTAAATATTAAAAAAAGAAGTAAGGTTCCTTTTTTGAAAGAGTTGCTTAATGAAATGTCTTTCGTGGAAGTGATTGACCCAAGCAAGCAAAAAATCACCTTCAAGGAAAAACAGTTGTTGACGGATATTGAGGAGTCAGTTGGGTTCATAAATAAGTATAAAAAAGGTAAAGTGAAGGCCAAGTCGATTAACGAATTGCTCGATGAGCTTTAAGATTGTCCCTACACCACCTTTTGAAAAAGAACTTAAGAATCTTGCAAAAAAATATCCTTCCCTTAAAAAAGATATTTCTGCCCTATTCGTATCATTAGCTAAAAGCCCGAAATCGGGAACCCCTTTAGGTTCGAATTGCTTTAAGGTGCGATTGGCAATTACATCCAAAGGAAAAGGAAAATCTGGTGGTGCTCGTGTCATCACTTATATTCAGATAATTGATGAAGAAATTTTTCTTATTGCTATCTACGACAAATCAGAAATTGATAGCATTTCACTGAATGCCATACGCGATAGGCTGAAAGCGCTTAATTAGATTTCAGATGTCAGAAAATAAAAAAAGTACAGCCGTTTTTCTATTGATTTTGCTGGCGTTGATCTGGGGCACCTCATTTATCCTGATCAAACAAGGGCTCAAAGTTTTTTCTCCGGCTGAGGTTGGCTCGTTGCGCGTGGCGGCTGCTTCTGTTTTTCTATTGCCGTTTGCCTTCGTTCGCTGGAAAGAATTGAAGAAAGGCGATCACCTTAAATTATTCCTTTCAGGCATGATGGGCATTTTCATTCCTGCATTTTTGTTTGCGTTGGCGCAAACTCGTCTACAAAGTTCAGTCACCGGAATCTTGAACACACTGTCGCCAGTATGGGCGGTGGTGATGGGCGTACTCTTCTTTCATCAACGCTTTCGCGGATTTGCCATTTTTGGTTTGTTGGTTTCGTTAGGCGGGGCAGTTATACTAGCGTTGGCTCGCGCAGAAGGCGACCTTGGGGGCTTCAATGCATATGCGTTGTTGGTAGTGCTGGCTTGTGCATTGTACGGAGCCAATGTTAATTTTTTAAAGTTCAAAGTTGAGGGTCTTGGTTCAATGACGGTCACCAGCGTTTCACTTTTGCTCATCGGTCCTTTCGCTTTTATTTATCTCTTTGGCTTTACGGATTTTACTCAGAAGTTAATTTCACAGGAAGGTGCGTGGCAGGCGGCCGGATTCATTGTGATTTTGGCATTGATGAGCACAGCCATTGCCAATTTGATTTTCAACAAAATGCTCCAGATTTCATCTCCGCTGTTTACTGCATCAGTAACTTACCTGATCCCCGTTGTGTCGGTCATGTGGGGTGTGGTTGACGGAGAGAAACTGTACGTTGGTCATTTTATCGGTATGGTGGCCATTTTGGGCGGTGTTTATCTGGCGAATCGAAAGTAGACTTTACACCGTACATCACCGGCTGTGTTGATGACATCTCTTTTCTTACTACATTCGTTTTCTAAAATTTCGACATCTATGAAAAAAGTATGCCTTGCCCTTATTTCCGTATTAGTTTTGGGCTGCAATGCCCCGAAAGAAGTAACGACTAAAAAATATTCGGTCAATCAGTTTATGGACATCGTCCAAATCAATGGAGGCTCCTTTTCACCCGATGAAAGCAAGCTAGTTTACAACAGTAAGTCTACCGGGATTTTCAATGCCTACGAAATTGATTTGAAGACCGGAATTGAAAAGCAATTGACTGCCTCTACAGATAACGCCATTTTCAGCCAGTCTTATTTTCCGAACGATGACCGAATGCTTTACACCAGTGATAAGGGCGGCAATGAAATCAATCATTTGTATGTGCGTAACCAAGATGGTTCCGTTATTGATCTAATCCAGGACAGTACCGCAAAAGCCCAGGTTGGCGGATGGAGCTACAATAAGAAATTGATGTACTACACGTCAAACAGCAGAGACAAGAAATTTTTTGATCTGTACAATGTTCAAGTTGCCGGAGGGGAAACAAAGGTGTATCCAGCTACACTTGT
The DNA here is from genome assembly GCA_020403045.1 of Cytophagales bacterium. Lineage (GTDB taxonomy): Bacteria > Bacteroidota > Bacteroidia > Cytophagales > Cyclobacteriaceae > ELB16-189. The sequence continues at coordinate 28,582 of JADBYK010000083.1, read as the reverse complement.
TTACAAAAATGAAAAAGGGTTGAATCCAGATGTGATGTCGAACGATGATCGCTACATCGCGCTGAGCGAAACCATTACCACCAATAATTCAAACATGTATCTGCTCGATACGCAATCAGGTAAGCTGAATTTGTTGAGTAAACATGAAGGAGATGCGCAATACAACGCTCAGTACTTCAGTTTGGACGGCAAGACACTTTTTTACCTCACCGATGAGGGCAGCGAATTCATGTACCTGGCCAGTTATGATATTGCAACGGGCGAAAAGAAAAAAGTAGAAGAAGCACCTTGGGATATTATGTATGCTTATCTATCACGCAACGGAAAGTATAGGGTAGTGGCCATCAATAATGATGCACGTACTGAAATAAAAATTTATAATGAGCAAGACGGAGGTAAACTCGTTTCCGTAGAAGGTTTGCCCGAAGGAGACATCACGGGTGTCAATATATCAGATAGCGAGAAATTGATGTCCTTTTACGTAAGCAGTTCAAAGTCGCCCAGCAACTTGTTTGTCTGTAATTTCGACACCAAAGAGGTGAAGCAATTGACTAATTCCATGACGAAGGAGATTGACCCGAACGATTTGGTCGCTGGCGAAGTGGTGCGGTTCAAATCGTTTGATGGGCTGGAAATTCCTTGCCTGCTCTATAAACCCAAAGGAATTAAAGAAGGCCAAAAGGTGCCTGCCTTACTCTGGATCCATGGAGGCCCGGGCGGACAAACTCGCTTAAATTATTCGGCTGCGCTTCAGCACTTGGTCAATCATGGCTATGCGGTGTTGGCAGTTAACAACCGCGGAAGTTCAGGCTACGGAAAAACATTTTTTGCTGCTGATGATCGCAAACATGGCAACGAAGATTTGCGTGACTGTGTCGAATCAAAAAAACTATTGGCTTCGCTGCCCTACATCGATGCAGATAAAATTGGTATTTACGGAGGCAGCTATGGTGGCTATATGGTAATGGCTGCCCTCACGTTTGCTCCCGAAGAATTTAAAGTGGGTGTAAATCTTTTTGGAGTGACCAATTGGATCCGAACATTGCGCAGCATTCCATCTTGGTGGGAAGCGCAACGCAAGGCGTTGTATACCGAACTTGGAGATCCTACCTCTGCTGATTCCGTTGCGCTCTATGCAAAGTCACCACTCTTTCACACCGATAAAATCACCAAGCCGTTTATCGTATTGCAGGGAAGCAATGATCCAAGGGTACTTCAGGTCGAGTCCGATGAGATTGTGGCGAACGCGCGTAAAAATGGTGTGAAAGTAGAATATGTTATTTTCCCCGATGAAGGCCACGGGTTTGTAAAAAAGGAAAACAATATCAAGGCCTCAGAAGAAGTATTAAAGTTTTTGGATGCGAATCTCAAGGGAGTAAACCCATAAAAAATTTAATGTAGGAATTTAGCGTTAACCTTTAACTTTGCGGCTTTAAATCAAGGTTACGTGAGCAAACCAGTTAAAATTGGAACTGTGCAGATGAGCTGCACCAAAAGCCCTTCTGAAAACTTACAGAAGGCAAAGGAGAAAATTCGCGAAGCTGCTAGCAAGGGAGCGCAAATAGTTTGCCTTCAGGAATTATTTACTTCTTTGTATTTCTGCGATACAGAAGATTACGAACACTTTAAATTGGCCGAAGCAATTCCCGGCCCGTCTACTGATTCGCTGGCATCATTGGCAAAAGAATTGGGAGTGGTAATCATTGCCTCCCTATTTGAAAAACGAACGCAGGGAATTTATCATAACACTACTGCCGTGCTAGATGCAGATGGCGCATACTTAGGCAAGTATCGCAAGATGCACATCCCAGACGACCCCTCTTACTATGAGAAATTCTATTTTACTCCGGGCGATCTTGGATACAAAGTTTTTAAAACCAAGTTCGCCACCATTGGCGTATTGATTTGTTGGGATCAATGGTATCCGGAAGCTTCTCGCATTACGGCCTTGATGGGTGCGGAAGTTTTATTTTACCCTACCGCTATTGGATGGGCTACTTCGCAAGATGAAGCCACCAATACAGAGCAGTACGGTGCGTGGCAAACCATTCAACGTAGTCATGCTGTAGCCAATGGCTTACATGTAGTGAGTGTGAACCGAGTAGGCTTCGAACAAAATGGCGCTATGAAATTTTGGGGCGGCTCATTTATTGCCAATCCCTTAGGAACAATCCTTTATAAGGCATCCCATGAAAATGAAGAGGTGAACGTCACGGAAATTGATTTGAATAAAACCGACAGCGTGCGTGTGCACTGGCCCTTCATGCGCGACAGACGAATCGATTCCTATCAGCCAATTACAAAAAGATTTATTGACGAAGACTAAATTAGTTGCCAGTTACAGGTTGCCGGTTACCGGTAACAGGGAACTGGAAACCTGAAACTTATGACCCCTAAGAAACTAGGCTACCACTTCCCCGCAGAATTTGCTCCACACACTGCTACATGGCTAAGCTGGCCGCACAAAGAAGCCTCTTGGCCAGGAAAAATTGATTCGATATTTCCTGTGTATGCCCAATTCATCAAGTTGGTGGCGGAGGGTGAGAAAGTAAACATCAATGTGGCCGATGAGAAGATGAAGCATTTTGCCGTATCCCATCTGGAAAAAGTAGGGGCGGATTTTAAAAACATCGATTTCTTTTTTCACCCCACCAACGATGCCTGGTGCCGTGACCACGGTCCAGCATTTTTGATTAATCCAGCGGAGAAAAAGAAAATGATCGTGGACTGGGGCTACAACGCCTGGGGCGGAAAGTATCCTCCCTTTGATTTAGATGATGTGATTCCTACTTTGATTGCAAAGAACTACAACATTCCAGTGGCTCATCCAGGTATTGTGATGGAAGGAGGCTCGGTAGAATTTAACGGCAATGGAACGCTATTAACTACACGTGCTTGTTTACTCAATCCGAATCGCAATCCCCATCTAAATCAATCGCAAATTGAAGAGTACTTAATAAATTATTACGGAGTAAATCACATTTTTTGGTTGGGCGATGGCATTATCGGAGATGATACTGATGGTCACATCGATGACCTCACCCGTTTTGTGAATAGCGATACGGTTGTCACCATTGTAGAAGAAAACAAGGGCGATGAAAATTACGAAATCTTGCAAGACAATTTAAAAGAACTGAAAACACTCCGCCTGGAGGACGGCAAGCCATTAAATATTATTGAATTGCCGATGCCAGCTCCCGTAGTGTATGAAGACCAACGATTGCCAGCGTCTTACGCCAATTTTTATATTGCCAACAAGTACGTAGTGGTACCGACCTTCAGAGATAAAAACGATGATAGAGCATTGACTATTCTTCAAGCATGCTTTCCGGATAGGAAAGTGGTTGGCCTGGACTCAACCGATATAATTTGGGGATTGGGGTCTTTTCATTGCTTGAGCCAGCAAGAGCCAGCGGCATAATTTGTTAACCAAAAAGATTATTCTTTTCCTCCAAAGTCATTGCCCGTTTGGAGATAGACAATATCTCTCTCAGTAGAACATCGTTTTTGATTTCATGCTTAAGTGACTCACTTCGTAGTTCTTTAGTTTCGGTTTGTAATTGATGAATCTGCTGTGAACTGGCATCGATTCGTTTTAAGATTTCTTCAAACAAATGGTCATGGCTATCTAGCCGATCTAAAATTCTATCGGTCTTTTGAAGATATTCAGCCAATAATTCAATTATTTTCTCCTCGTTTTTCACAGGGATGCAAGAATTAGTTATTAAAATTACCTATTAGATATTCAAAATCAAAGCATATTGCCGAAAGCAAAAAATTGACGTGGCGTAATACAATGGCTAAGCACAATGTCATTTTCATCTACATCTTCAATCACGTCTATTGGCGGGAAAAATGAAATTCCGACTCGCTGACAGCGGATTCGGCACTCTGCTAGAAACTGATCATAAAATCCTTTTCCGTACCCCACCCTATTTCCCGACTTATCAAACGCCAATAGCGGCACCAATACCATTTCTATTTTTTCAGTGGGAGTAGGAACTCCCTGTTCTGGCTCCAATATTCCCCAATTATTTTTTTTGAGTTGATGAAGCCCTTCGAAATAGATGTTTTCCAACTGATCGCCAACCACTTTAGGGATTGAAATACGAACGTGTGGGAATTCTCTCCGAATTCGATCAATGATTGGCCACGTATCGGGTTCTTTTTTGTTTTCGATGGGCAAGAAAATATGAATGCACTTGATGAAAGAAAGGTCAATTTGAGCAAAGAACTGATTGTAAAGTTGAAAATTAAGTTGCTGGTAGGCACCCTCGGATAGGGCAAGCCTCTTCTGAAGAAATGCTTTTCGAGCCTCCACTTTAGTCATAGATCAGCACATTGAACTTAAAATCAAATGGTGCGAGATGATCGATCGCTTTCCGGATGAAAGACGGATCACTTTGATAGAAGTTTAGAAAATTGTCGGTTCGTTCTTGTAAACTTCCGTTTGGAAATAGCGAATCCTTCACGGCTTCAATTTGTCGAAGTTTGTCAGCATGTAGACGCTTTTCTGCCCGTAGCATTTTCTTCTCGATTTTCTCTAGCCCGTTGACGGCCCTTTGAGTTTCCGCGCCAACGAATTTCGAAAGCGTTGCATCAATTTTGGTGGCGCGTTGTTTTACTTCATTCAGGATATGTTGAATGGTTTCTAATTCTTTGCCTAACGAAAGTTGATGATTGCTATTCTGCGCAATCCAATGATTAAATAAATAGTTTTTCTCTTCGAATAAATCCTTGATCTCTAATTTTGTTTTTTCAAATTTTTTCATCGTTGGCTCATCCATCACCATCGCAAAAGATCGTGGGAGAAGAATAGGAAAAGGAGTTTCGAATTTCTCGAACACACCTTTCAACTGGAGCCAATACACCAACTCGGCCGGGCCACCGCAATAGGCCAGGTTAGGTAAGATTATCTCTTGGTACAAAGGACGCAAAACAACATTGGGGCTAAATTTTTCGGGTTCCTCCAAAATCATTTTCTCCACTTCTGCATTTGAAAATTTCAACGTTGAGTCTACTACTTGAAACCCGTCAGCGGTTTTTTCTAACCGACTTCGCAGCCCATCAATCAAGTAAAAAAAGTTTATCTCACGGGCGTTGACTTGTGTATGATAGCCGCAGCTTTGAAGTTCTTGTGAGTATTGATCAACCAAAGACTTTGCGCTATGTTTAACCAGGTCATCCTTGATAACATGCGCGAACCATTTTTTCAATTCGCGATTGTCGGCATCTACTACCACCAACCCTTCTCTACCGAATAATGCATTGACGTACTGACGCACGGCTTGCGATAGATTTGTACTCTTCGTATAGGCCTCCTTGAAAAGGGATATTTCTCCAGGTATTTCATTAAAAAGATTCTTTAATTCTTTCGTGTGAAATCTGCCTACTGCGCCTTGCTGTTCGGTACTCCAAACATATTTTTTTCCGTACAAGCGAAAATATTTGATCTCTTCATAATCATGGTCTTCAGAAGCCATCCAATAAACCGGCACAAAATGATAGGCCGGATAGGCTGCCTTTAGTTCTTTGCACGCGTTGATTACCGTGATAATCTTGTAAATGAAATAAAGAGGACCGGTAAAAATATTTAATTGATGACCGGTAGTAACAGTAAACGTTTTGGAGTCACCCAAAGACGCTATGTTCTGCTTTACTTTTTCGTTGATAGTCAAATTGCTGTATTGCCTCGTTAATTCGTGCATCAGCGACAATCGTTTTTCTTGAGGAAATGCAGCTTTCTCTTTGATTTGATCTTCGAAGCTTGCAACAGAAGGAAATCGCGAATAGAATTTTTTAAGGGTATCTTTTTGATTGATGTAATCGAGAAAAAAGGGACTAAATGCGTGAGTATCGGTAAAGTCAATCTTTCTTGTCTTCATACTACTTCGCTGGTAAGTTTATTTGACAACTTTTCATCTTACACTAGAATTGATGGATTCTTTTTTACGAAAGCTACGCAGTACAAGTATCAGCAACAAATCAGATAATTATTAGGCATACTTGCAACTAACGGCTGGTTGGGAACTTAAGTTCTTGAGGGTGTACGACAGTTTTACATTTCTCCGTGACCCTTGTGGTTTCTTTGTGTTCCCTGTGGTAAAAATGCAAACCACTAAGTTCTCAAAGGTTGCACAAAGTACACCATTGAGCTATCCACCTTAAGCAAAACTGTCATACACCCGTTCTTGACACGAACGGTTGATTTGTTAAAAAACTCTAAATGACCTGTGCCATCAAATCAAACTCGGTGGCACTGGTGACTTTGGCTTGAACAAAATCTCCAATCCTTAAATACTCACTTGTGCCTTCAAAGATAACTTCATTATCCACTTCGGGTGAATCATGCTCTGTGCGTCCAATAAAACTTCCGCCTTCTTTCCGGTCAACGAGAACTTTGAATGTCTTGCCCACTTTCGCTTGATTAAGCTCCAGCGAAATCCCCTGCTGCAATTCCATCAAAGCATCAACACGCTCTTGTTTTACATCAGCCGGAACATCATCCGCAAAAGAATGTGAGTGGGTATTTTCTTCATGTGAATAAGGAAACACGCCTAATCGATCGAAACGAGAACGCTCTACAAATCGCATCATCTCTTCAAAGTAAGCTTCTGATTCACCGGGGTGCCCGGCAATTAAAGTAGTGCGAATGGCAATGCCTGGTACTTTCTCGCGGATAGTTTGTATTAGCTCTTCTGTTTTTTCACGAGTGATGCCACGCCTCATCATTTTCAACATTTCAGAGGAGCCGTGCTGAAGGGGGATGTCGAGGTATTTGCAAATATTATCTCTCTCAGCCATAGTTTCCAAAACGTCTAACGGAAAACCCATCGGGAAAGCATAATGCAAACGGATCCAATCGATACCTTCCACATCTGAAAGTTTTTTCAGAAGATCCGAGAGGTTGCGTTTTTTATAAATATCTTGTCCGTAGTAGGTAGAATCTTGCGCAATAAGCAGTAGTTCTTTGGTTCCGTTTTTCGCAAGGTTTCTTGCCTCTAGCACTAATTCTTCCATTGGCCGCGAAACGTGTTTTCCGCGCATCAATGGAATGGCGCAAAAAGAGCAGGGGCGGTCGCATCCTTCTGAAATTTTCAGGTAAGCAAAATGACTGGGATTGGTAAGAATGCGTTCCCCGACTAATTCATGTTTGTAATTGGCGTTCAATTGTTTTAGTAGTCGAGATAAATCGCGTGTGCCAAACCACGCGTCTACTTCCGGAATTTCTTTTTCTAAATCTTGACTGTAGCGCTGCGAAAGGCAGCCTGTTACATACACCTTTTCTACCAATCCTTCTTCTTTGGCATCCACATAGCGCAGAATAGTGTCGATGGATTCCTGTTTGGCATTATCGATAAAGCCACAGGTATTGATGACTACGATATTTGAATCGTCTTTTTTTGACTCGTGGGTGGCATCAATGCCGTTGCCCTTCAACTGGGTAAGTAGTACTTCAGAATCCACGAGGTTTTTAGAACAACCTAGTGTAACGATATTGACTTTCGTCTTTTTAACGCCTTTCGTTTTCAATTTCTTCTAATAAGGGAGCAAATTTAAGAAAAATACGAGCAGCGGAACGGAAGTTGGCACAGTGGTTGAAGTATATTTGCTGCGAAAGTAATGGCTCGAATTCTCCTTTTTTTGCTGGTCGTGTTAATGGGCGCTTCATGTTTTAATGAACCTGATTGCCTGATCAATGCTTCTACAGCCATAAAAATTGATTTTAGGCAAACTAAGACAAATCCCACCACTCAAGTTAGGACTGTGGTAGACTCTGCCTTGGTATTCAATTTTGTATTTGTTTCAGGGATAGATACCGCCTACATCAAGTACAAACCCGGTCAAACCTTCAGCTCGGTTACGTTGCCGGTCGATCCTCGGGTGAAAACGATGAAATACGTTTTTAATATTCGGTCAACATCCGGTGTGATTACCCGAAAAGATAGCATCGAGTTTAGTTATACCAGCGAAAGTGTAATTATCGCACCCCGATGTGGCGCCTATACCTACTTTCTGGATCTGAAGATTCGCAAAACAAATTATGATTCGACTAAGTACAAATTGGTCAGCAATCGCCTGCTAAAAGGAACTACTAATGTGCAAGTATTTTTTTAGTCTATTCCTTGTTATTGCCTGTGCGGTTTCAAGCTTCGGTCAAGAGAAGCCTGCGACTCGGGCTGACACGGTAAAGAATAAATATTTTCCAACTGGCTTGCGAGTCGGTTTCGATGCCATGGCGTTGATTCGTAGTAGGGACAACGCGTTTAAAGGTTGGGAGATAAATTTTGATACTGACTTTTCACGGTACTATTTCACAGTAGATTACGGATACTGGGCCACCAATCAATTGTTGGGTAATGGTAACTATCAAAATGCGGGGAACTACCTGCGAGTAGGAGCCGACATCAATTTTTTATTGAAGGATCCCGATAAGAATATGTTTTTTATTGGTTTGCGTTATGGGCTATCTTCCTTCAATGAATCGGTCCAATATAAGAACAGCACTTTTTACACAGGCTTTGGTGGGATCGTTGGCAACGAAACCAATAGTAGTGTAAACGGCAGTTGGGTAGAGGTGACCTCTGGTTTGCGAGTAAAGATTGTGGGTGGCTTTTGGATGGGCTATACAGCTCGAATAAAGTTTGCGCCCTCTGCAAGCGGAGGTGGTGCTCTACAACCCTACGATATGCCGGGGTACGGAATCATTTCTGAAACGCCCTACTGGGGTTTCAATTATCAGCTTTTCTGGAGATTTGCCTGGCGAGAGACCCCGAATCTCAGGTAAAGAATTAGGTTTTCAAACGTAATCAAACATGATCCGCAACCAATCCTATCATTCCCATTGATTGAATACATCATATTGATAGGATTTTTATATATTTATGATAGGATAAGTATATGGATACACTGCGTCAACAAGAGATATTCTGGATCATATTAAAAAATGAACCAATCGGTATTTCTTCAATTTTAGAAAAAGCAGCCAAAAAGGTTTCGATCCCTACAATGAATAGGCAGCTGGTAAAGTTAAAGAAGAGCAATTTTATTCTTTCGGAAGGAAACGGCCCACGCACAAAATACCGGGTAAACTTGAAAGGGCTCGTTCATGCTAAAATCAGCGTAGATGATTATTTCAAGATTGATGTTGACAGTCGTAAAATCTTAGAAAAGTACAATCCATCCATTTTTGAGAGCTTCAAAAGTGTGCCTTTGTTCACCAAGAGCGAAATCACTTTATTGGATAAACTCACAGCATCCTATCAAAAGAAAATAAAGGACATTTCGGCTACAAACTATAAACGAGAATTTGAAAGGTTGATGATCGAGTTGTCTTGGAAATCATCACAAATAGAAGGCAATACATATGATTTGTTAGATACTGAACAACTATTGAAATACAATATTGCAGCCCCCAATCACACCCAAGAAGAGGCAGTCATGCTCTTGAACCACAAAGCAGCTATTGAATACACTAGAGAAAATGCAGACTTGTTCAATCGATTGGCGATCACCAAAATTATTGATATACATACGTTACTTACGCAAAAATTGGGCATCGCCAAATCAATCCGAAATCGAAAGGTAAGAATTACAGGGACAAAGTATACTCCACCCGACAATCAGTTTGTAATAGAAGAAGCTGTGGAAAACTTATGTAAGTCGGTAAATGATGTTGAAAATGTGTTTGAGAAAGCTCTGAGAGCATTACTGTTGATAAGCTACATACAACCTTTTGATGACGGAAATAAAAGAACAGCAAGGCTGACGGCTAATGCGCTTTTGTTGGCTGCAAATAAATGCCCACTATCCTACCGCAGCATTAGCCCGAGCGAATATAAGAAGTCGATCTTACTTTTTTACGAAATGAATAATGTTGAGGCTTTCAAAAAGATATTTGTCGACCAGTATCGATTTGCTGTGGAGAATTATTTTTAAGGTACCTATCTCTTGAACAGCGAATCCACAAACTCCTTCTTGTTAAAGGTTTGGAGATCGTCAATTTTTTCGCCTACGCCAATGTATTTAACCGGTATCTTGAATTCGTCAGAGATGCCAATCACAACGCCACCTTTGGCGGTGCCATCTAGCTTAGTTATGGCTAAACAGGTCACATCTGTTGCTTTTGTAAACTCTCGTGCCTGCACAACTGCATTTTGACCAGTGCTGCCATCCAACACGAGCATCACATCGTGTGGGGCATCCGGAATTACTTTTTGAATGACACGTTTGATCTTTGATAGCTCTTGCATCAGGTTTATTTTGGTGTGAAGCCTACCAGCCGTATCGATGACAATGACATCAGCTCCCAATTCAACCCCTTTTTCAACCGCTTCAAAAGCCACCGCGGATGGATCTGTGTTCATTCCTTTTGAAATGACTGGTACACCCACTCGCTCGCCCCACAATTTTAGTTGATCAACAGCCGCAGCCCGAAAGGTATCGGCTGCACCTAGGACAACCGATTTTCCTCTTTTCTTAAATTGAGCAGCTAATTTTCCAATTGTAGTAGTTTTGCCAACTCCATTTACCCCTACTATTAAAAGAACATAAGGCTTTTTTCCTGTAGGCGTTTCAAAGTCTGCCAGGTCTTCTGTATTGTTTTCAGAAAGCAGATGCGCTATTTCTTGTTTTAGAATAGAGTCTAGCTCGGTCGTGCCGACATATTTATCTCTAGCTACTCTCGCCTGGATGCGCTGAATGATTTTTAATGTGGTGTCTACTCCCACATCCGAAGAAATAAGGATCTCTTCCAGTTGGTCTAATACTTCCTCGTCAACAGAAGATTTTCCCGCAATCGCTTTTCCAAGCTTGCTAAAAAAATTCTCTTTCGACTTCTCAAGACCTTGGTCGAGAGATTCTTTTTTTTCCTTCGAAAAGAGATTTCCTAAAAAAGACATATCTAGAGGGTAAACAAAAAAGTCCCTCAAGGGGACTTCGTTATAAATTTATAGAATCAAATTACTTTTTGGCGAGTACTTCCTTCACCAAATCAGTAGTAACGATTTCTTCTTTGAAGATGTAAGAACCTGTCTTCTCTGATCTTACCGCACGGATAACCTTTGCGTAGTTTTTACCGTCTGTTTTCTTGAGCGATGCAACAACTTTCTTTGCCATGGTTATTTAATTTCTTTGTGGATGGTTTGTTTTTTCAAGATCGGATTGTACTTCTTAAGCTCAATCCGCTCAGTTGTATTCTTGCGGTTTTTCGTAGTAATGTGGCGACTCATGCCAGGCATACCACTTGCTTTGTGCTCGGTACACTCTAAAATTACTTGTATTCTGTTTTTGTTCCTTGCCATGGTGTAACTATGTTAAAAATGTTAGGCTGTAAACGTGCCTTTTTCTTTTGCCTCTTTCAAAACGGCTGAAATACCTCTCAAATTGATCGTTTTAATCGCTTTGGTAGATACTTTCAATGTAACCCACTTATCCTCCTCAGGAATAAAGAATTTTTTTGTTTGGAGATTAGGATAGAATTTCCGCTTCGTTTTATTGTTCGCATGCGAAACATTGTTACCCGTTTGAGGTCTTTTTCCTGTAATTTGACAAACCCGTGCCATAAATCTTCGTTTTTTAGCCCTTTTCAAAAAGGGATTGCAAATATCGGCAAAACAACCTCAAATAAGCAAGGGCAGACCAGAAATAACCGGGCAATTTGAATAAATGCCGTCCTCGCGCGCTTAATCTGGTTTTTTGAACAGGATACTTATCAATTGTGCCGGATCCAAATCGGTAAAGTCATCAATTATGTAATCTGTTTCGGCCAGTTCTTCGTGGGTATGGGTGGTGGCCACGCCCACGACCTTCGTGCCTGCGGCCTTGCCAGCTGTCACGCCTGAGATGGAATCTTCAAAAACAACACAACGGGAGGGCGAATAGCCCAACGCAGCAGCACACTTTATATAAATTTCAGGGTTTGGCTTTCCATGTTCAACAAATGAATCGTCTAGAATGGTGGGAAAGTATTGACTCAACTTTATTTTCTCCATCACGAAATCAACATTACTACGGGGTGCTGAGGTGCCAATGGCACGCGACAAATTTAGCTCATCCATCTTGATCAAAAATTGATTTAGACCAGCCAAGGCTTTAATGTCGTGTTGATAGAGATCACGGAATAGTCCCTCTTTTTCTTCGGCAAACTCATGAAGTTCTTTCGGGCTTAGTTCTCTTTCGAAGAGATTCGTGATCCATTGTTTGTTAGTACGTCCGTAGATTTTGTTGCGTAGTTGTTCTTCGGTTAAATGGTAGCCATATTTTTCACAAAACTGATGCAAAGCAACTTTGTGAAAGGGGTTGCTGTCGATGATCACACCGTCCATGTCGAAGATAAAAGCAATAGTACTCATGCAGATGAATGAAGTGCGAGGTTAGTAGACTACAAAACGTCTGGAATAGGTTTTCCCATTCCATAAAAACTGCGCAATATACACACCGGCAGGTAGCAGTGTCATATTGATGGGATAATCGTGGTTAGCGGGCACAAAATAATTCTCCGACAAAGGCTGGCCCAATGTATTGTAGAAACGAACAAACACATCTCGATCTGATTTTATTTTTAAAGGAGATGTATTGTTGAAATTGTAGGGATTGGGAAAAATGGAAATAACGGGATCCAGCGGTAACTCAGTGCCCTCATCGTTTTTTAAGATCATCAGTCCGCCTAAAAGGTTGCCAACAATGATTTCAGGTTTTGTGCTGTTAAAAAGATTAGCTGCTGTGGGCCAGACTCTACCTCCCAGGTTTCGGCTCTCATACTCTTTGGTTAACTCATTGAACAGAATTTTGGTCACCCGTTGTGCATCACTGGTGATTGCGCGGAAGTCACGGTAAATGGAAATCACACCGCGTTGGTCGCCAGTCACCAGATCAACCTTTCCATCGGCATCCAGATCGGCCAGCGCGAAAGAGAGATTTTGTCGGTCGGTGCTGCTTCCAAATCCCAGAAAGTTAGACGTGATCAGTGTGTAGGTATTCGTATCAGAAGCGCCTTGATTTTTCCAATATTCAATGCCCCCCGTGTCGTTGCCCACCAGAATATCTGTTCGCCCATCTTGGTCTACATCGACTACTGCCCAGTTTTCTCCGAGACTAAGACTCAAATTGGTAGGCTTGGTTGCTGCATCTATAACTAAAAATTTGTCATTCACGGAGTTGGCAATGTAGCGCAACGTTGTCTTTCCGTTTGTTTTGCTTGTACTGCTAAATGCAAGATCGATTTTTCCATCCGCATTCATATCCGCAAATTGAATTTTTAGATTATAGGAATTTAACACCGACAATCCAAAGAAATCATCGCTTATCCGTTTGAAGTAAGGAACCGCTGCTGTATTAATGTTTTCAAATTGAAAAATAGTTGCAGACGCGCCTTTGATATATGACGATACGAATAGATCCTGATCTCCATCACCGTCAAAGTCAAAAAATGCGGGAACCGAAAAATCACCGACATCTATCATTTGCTCCTGCAAAAAATTGTTTTTCGTCAGGGTAAACTGCGGAACCTGAGCTGTGCCGGTGTTCTTATAAAGCAATAGCGATTTTGAAAAATCACTGGCCAACGAGTTTCGCGAGGACAGATTCGGAGAGACAACCAAATCGCGAAGACCGTCAAAATCAACGTCTTCATAATATGGCGTTGGAAAAAAGGGCATAGTAATTGGATTACCTGCCGGGAAATTTGAAAAGCCCGACATGAGCGGATTGGAAACGGAACCAGTGTTCGAGAGCAGATAAAGGTTGGAGCACGATTCTTCAGAGAAAAAGAGTTCTCGTATACCATCATTATTCAAATCAATAGATAACAAAGCCTTCCCGCCTGTATGCTGACTGCGCCCTCCGCTCAATAATTGATCACATGTTTTTCCACCCGAGAACGAGATTTTTCCGCAGGCACAATCTTCAAACTCTCCCCATGTCTGGGTGATCCGTTGTAATTGCATGGAATCACAGCGACCCGTGCGCTCAATGCTTAGGTTCTTATGCCACTCTACCGTACCGATTCCCACAAAGCGAACGTTCAAGATGTCCAAATCTCCATCTCCATCTACGTCATCTATCGCAGGAATATCACTCTCATTTACTTTCAAATTGATATTTGAGCTAAATCCGGCAGTAAGAAGTGGGAAGCCAGGGTTAAAGGCGCGCCAGGAGGGTTGTCTACCGGGCTTTGTGGTGTTTACGAATACAATAATTCCAAAAGGGTCACTGGTAAAGATGTCTTTCTTGCCATCACAATTAAAATCACGCAACAACATCCATTGGGAGACCTCTTTTGGGAAAAGCGATTCATAGTCAGGCGCGTATTGAAGTACATTGCCTTGAGTCAGGTAAGTGATTACTTTGTTAGCTGTCCGATCAAAAACAACGACATCCTGAAGGCCGTCTTGATTTAGATCCATCGTATTTACCTGGGCTGCATTTAGCCCACCTGCCCACATTAAGCCTAGTCCCTTGCCTTCAATTTCACCTTTAATGGTCTGATCTAGTTTGTATGTGAACTGAGCCTGACAAAAACTGCCAGCTAGCAAAAACAGACTTAACCAATAAAAACGTTTATACATACCTGGTTTAAAACGCGGATCGACCGATGCCTGTTATCTTTGCAGCAAGATAAATTGAATTTTTAGCTTTAGCCCACTGCAATCAATTATGGAAATCGCCTCTCTATACCAGCTCTACCTGAAAAGTGGTAAGGTTTCTACCGACACACGACAAATTGCTCCGGGCTCTCTTTTTTTTGCAATCAAAGGACCGAAGTACAATGCGAATGCATTTGCTCAAGAAGCAATTGCCAGGGGAGCAAGTTACGCGGTGGTGGACGAAGAGGAATATGTAATTGGTGAACAAACTATTTTGGTGCGAGATGGACTGACCGCTTTGCAACAATTGGCAACGTATCACCGCGATCAATTAAAAATCCCAATCATTGGACTCACCGGGTCGAATGGAAAAACCACCAGCAAAGAACTGGTAAATGCAGTACTGAGCAAAAAGTATAGAACGCTGGCAACGAAGGGTAACCTAAACAATCATATTGGTGTACCGCTTACCATTTTATCCATTGATTCTTCCATTGAGTTAGCAATCATCGAGATGGGCGCAAATCATGTTGGAGAAATAGCGTTACTCAGTTCTATTGCTAAGCCCACTCATGGTTTTATCACCAATATTGGCAAGGCACACATCGGCACGTTTGGCGGCTTTGAAAACATCATTCGCGGAAAGTCAGAGTTGTATCACCATTTGATTACGAAAAATGGAGTAGTATTCATAAACTCTCAAAACCCGATTTTGGCCAATATGGCAAAGCGATTTAAAAAACCATTTTTCTATCCTTCAAAGGGCGACTACTATCAGTGCGAATTGATTAGCGCGGATCCGTTTATAAAAATCGAAACGGAAGAAGGAACGATCTTAAACACCCAAATGATTGGCAGTTACAATTTTGAAAACATAGCGGCAGCGTTGTGCATTGGCAAATATTTTGGTGTAGAGCCGGCAAAAGCTGAACAGGCAGTAGTCGAGTACGTACCTGGTAACATGCGGTCGCAGATCATTCAGAAAGGAACAAATACAATTATTTTAGATGCTTATAATGCCAATCCTAGTTCGATGCAAGCAGCTGTTGAAAGTTTAGCCGATATGAAAGCAAAAAACAAAGTAGCCATCGTGGGTGATATGTATGAACTAGAAGAAGAGGCAGAAAAGGAACATCGAACCTTGGGGAATCTTCTTCAAGAAAAAAAATTGAATCGTGTTTATCTTTGCGGCACACTGATTCGCGCAGCGAAAGAGGAGTGCCCCGCGGCTCGTTATTTTGAAACCCGAGAATTACTTGTTGATGAATTAAGGAAAAACCCGATTACAGACTCGACTATTTTAGTGAAGGCTTCAAGAGGAATGGGGCTGGAGGGAGTTGTGATTTTTCTATAAGAGTGCAGGAATAGATTTGTTTTTAATTCCAACTTAGCTAACTTAGCTAAATGGAAACGGTAAACATTCATAAGGCAAAGACAAATCTATCTTCCCTAATTGAAAGAGTGCTGAAAGGTGAAAAGATAGTAATAGCGCGAAATGGAAAGCCCGTTGTGTCACTCAACAAAATTGGCAAAGAGAAAGGTGATAGAGTGCCTGGCAAACTGAAAGGGAAAATTTGGATTGCGCCTGATTTTGATGAAACCCCTCAGGGATTTGAAGAATATATGAAATGAGGCTGCTGCTAGACACTCACGTTGTGGTTTGGTGGTATCAAGAGCCAAAAAAGTTAAAAAATTCAACTCTTGCCTTAATCAACGATAGAAAGAATTCTGTTTTTGTAAGCGATGTTGTTATTTGGGAGATTGTAATAAAAACCTCACTCGGAAAACTAAAGACGTCTGAAAATATATACAAAGAAATAGAAAACGACTTTGATGCAATGGCCATCAAAACAAGTCATATCCACGGAATTTCTTCATTAGAATTTATTCACCACGACCCTTTTGATAGGCTTTTGATTGCACAGTCTGTGATTGAAAATATTCCTCTTATTACTAATGATAAACAAATCAACAGGTATGACCTCCAAATCATTAAGCCATAGAATGAATTTAGAATCAATATTGATTTTCCTAAAATCTCTCGCCAAAAATAACAATCGCGACTGGTTTGAAAAGAACAAGCCAAAGTACCTGAAAGTGAAGTTGGCTTTTGAAGATTTCTTGGAATCACTGCACAGTGAACTACTAAAATTTGATGAAAGTTTGGCCGGGCTAAATCCAAGAAAATTAGGCTTCCGTATTTATCGCGATGTGCGATTCAGCAAAGACAAAAAGCCCTATAAAGTAAATATGGGAGCCGGATTTTCTTCCAAAGGAAAAATGGAACAAGAGCCCGGATTTTATGTCCATATTCAGCCTAATAATCAGAGTTTTGTAGCGGGGGGTATGTACATGCCAGATGCAGAAAACCTCGCAAAAATCAGGCAAGAGATCGACTACAACCCAGAGTCATTGAAAAAGGTGCTATCTGATAAAAGGTTTGTAAAGATGTTTCCGAATGGCCTTGATGATTTTGATAGCCTAAAAAAAGCACCGAAAGGCTACCCAAAAGACCATCCTCATGTCGATTGGCTCAAACACAAAAGCTTTATTGTATCGCACTACTTTTCCGACAAAGAAGTGGCCGATAAAAAATTTGTTAAAAAACTGAGTGAGATTTGCAAGACGCTCAAACCATTGAATGATTTTCTTACCTCCGCCATTAGCTAAGTTGAAATTTTGAGAATTAGAATCTTCATCAATAGTGTGGATTCTCCCATTCTCAATTGACTAATTTTCAAATCTTCAAATTATCCCATTTTCAATTTAAATTGGTTTTCTTTGCATTCCGTTTCAGGGCAACTATGCAGGATTTAAGAGTTACCATCATTCAATCTGACCTTCATTGGGAAGATATAGGGGCTAATTTGGCCTCTTTTGAGGAAAAGATATGGCGCATTGGCCAATCCACTGATGTGATCATTTTACCGGAAATGTTTACCACAGGGTTTACCATGAAGGCCAATAAGTTGGCGGAGCACATGAATATGCGCACCTTCAAGTGGATGAAGCAAATGGCAGACCAGACAGGAGCGTTGATATTAGGAAGCTTTATTGCAAACGTTCACGATCGATTTTATAACCGTTTGCTGTGGATGGAGCCGGGTGGCAATTTCAAGACTTATGATAAGCGCCATTTGTTCCGCATGGCCGAAGAGCAGCAAGTATTCGCTCAAGGTGAGAGTTTATTGATAGGACATTGGAAGGGCTGGAGGATTTGTCCGCTCATCTGTTATGATCTGCGTTTTCCCGTTTGGAGTCGCAATCGGTGGAATCCTTCGTTGAAAAAATTGTCTTACGATTTGATGATTTATGTGGCCAACTGGCCAATGGTTCGATCTACTGCCTGGGAGACTTTACTACGCGCCCGCGCGATCGAGAACCTAAGTTATGCCGTTGGAGTCAATCGAGTAGGTATTGATGGGAACGGTATTGAATACAACGGCCAGTCTTCGATCATTGGCCCCAAGGGAGATTCAATTTTTACCGTGGAAGGCATCGAATCAATTAAAACGTTAGAATTGAGCAGCAATGCACTCCAAGCCTACCGCGATCGATTTCCCGCTTATTTGGATGCTGATGATTTTTCTGTGGAAGCAGAGGCGTTCGAAGAAAGAGAATCTAATTAGTCGATTCGATGATTGGCTGATTTGAAGATGAATCATCAAATTACCTTTTCGATCACCCCCTACTTGAATTTTCAAAGTCTCTAATTTTCAAATTAATATGCAGAAGAAGATCACCCGTGCGCTTATTTCCGTTTTTTACAAAGATCACTTAGAGCCAATCATTCATGCGCTCGCCAAGAGTAAAGTAGAGTTTGTCTCAACAGGGGGTACGCAAGAGTTTATTGAGAAATTGGGGTACAAAGTAATTCCAGTGGAGCAACTGACTGGGTATCCCTCCATTTTTGGTGGTCGAGTAAAAACCCTTCACCCAGCAGTGTTCGGTGGAATCCTTTATCGCAGGGAGGACGCAGGCGATTTAAAGCAAGCAAATGAATATAAAATTGCACCCATCGATTTAGTGATTGTAGACTTGTATCCATTTGAAGAAACCGTGGCCAAGGGCGGCAGCGAAGATGAGATTGTTGAGAAGATTGATATTGGTGGGATATCGCTTATTCGTGGCGCAGCCAAAAATTTCAATGATGTTTTGATTGTCTCTTCTAGAAATCAATATGCAGAGCTTTTGGATTTATTGGAGAGAAACAATGCGGCCACTGAGTTAGCAGATCGCAAACGTTTTGCCGCTAAGGCTTTTGACGTAACCTCTCATTATGATTCGGCTATATTCAATTACTTTAATCAGGAGCAACAATTACCCAGTTTCAAGTCCAGTTTTCAAAACGGACAAGTACTGCGCTATGGAGAGAATCCCCATCAAAAAGGCGTCTACTATGGCGAGTTAGAATCGCTATTTCAGAAATTGAACGGGAAAGAGCTTTCTTACAATAATTTAGTGGATGTAGATGCTGCGGTTAACCTGATCAAAGAATTTGACGGAGAAACGGCCTTTGTTATTATTAAACATACTAATGCCTGCGGGGTGGCAACTGGTTCATCAGTAAAAGAAGCCTACCTAAAAGCATTTCAGGCGGATACTATTTCTGCTTTTGGCGGAGTGTTGATAACCAATCAATCGATCGACCTGGCAGCTGCCGAAGAGATTAATAAGCTCTTTTTTGAGATACTTATCGCACCACATTACGATGCGAAAGCGCTCGAATTGTTACGCTCCAAAAAGAATAGGATGCTCTTGCTTCAGAAGATGCCACTCACAGCCACCAAGCAATTCAAAAGCCTGCTAAATGGTGTCATTGAGCAAGACCTGGACTTGAAGACCGATGAACAAAGCGACTTAAAGACCGTGACCAAGGTTAAGCCTACCGCTTCAGAGGTAAAAGCTCTTTTATTTGCCAGCAAGGTCTGTAAACACACCAAATCCAACACGATCATTTTGGCAGTAGATGGGCAAATGCTCTCCAGTGGTGTCGGGCAAACCAGCAGGGTAGATGCGTTGCGACAAGCTATCGACAAAGCGGCTGCGTTTGGGTTCGATTTGAAGGGAGCAGTGATGGCCTCAGATGCTTTTTTTCCTTTCCCCGATTGTGTTGAAATTGCTTACAAACTAGGCGTAAGGGCAGTCATTCAGCCTGGGGGCTCAATCAAGGATCAAGAGTCGATTGACTTTTGTGATCAGCATGGAATGGCAATGGTGTTTACGGGGGTGAGGCATTTTAAACACTAGCCAACATAAGTTATTAAGCTAAATCGCTTTAAAAATCACCGGATTATTTCAGTAATTTCGGGCTTTCAATAACTTTTTTACGAGGAGATAAATACATGGGACTATTTGATTTTTTTACCCAAGACATCGCCATCGATCTGGGAACCGCTAACACGTTGATCATTCATAAAGACAAGGTGGTGGTAGATGAGCCGAGTATCATAGCAATTGATAAAACAACAAATAAAGTGTTGGCCATTGGGAGAGAGGCCATGCAGATGCATGAGAAGACACACGACAATATTAAAACCATTCGACCTCTTAAAGAGGGGGTGATCGCTGATTTCCATGCGGCAGAGATGATGATCCGCGGCATGATTAAACTAATCGACACCGGTAGGAGATTGTTTCCGCCATCTTTACGAATGGTGATCTGCATCCCATCCGCCATAACGGAAGTTGAAAAGCGTGCTGTCCGCGACTCGGCAGAGCACGCCAATGCCAAAGAAGTATACATGATTCATGAGCCGATCGCTGCGGCCATCGGGATTGGGATCGACATTGAACAGCCCATTGGCAATATGATTGTGGACATTGGTGGGGGAACGACAGATATTGCTGTCATTGCTTTGTCGGGAATTGTTTGTGATCAATCTATACGTATTGCGGGCGATACTTTCAATCGTGATATTTTAGATTATATGCGCAGGCAGCACAACCTGTTGATTGGTGAGCGTTCTGCCGAACGTGTGAAAATTGAAGTGGGGTCTGCGTTGACCGAATTAGATGATGGCCCTGATGACTATGAAATCCGAGGTCGTGATTTAATGACCGGTATTCCAAAAACAATCAAGATTTCCTATTCAGAAGTGGCTTTTGCGTTGGACAAATCGATATCCAAGTTGGAAGAAGCGGTATTAAAAGCGTTGGAATTATCACCACCCGAGCTATCTGCCGATATCTACGAACAAGGGATTTATCTTACGGGTGGTGGGGCTATGTTACGGGGTCTTGATAAGCGGCTTTCATTGAAAACCAAATTGCCAATACACGTTGCGGAAGACCCTCTTCGCGCAGTGGTTAGAGGCACGGGTGCGGCTTTGAAAAATCTTAACCATTATCGGAAAGTATTGATGACTTAAGTGAATGGAACGGCTCCTTAAATTCCTTTTTGAGTATAGGGCTTTTTTCACTTTTCTGTTTTTAGAGCTATTTAGTGCGTGGCTGGTGGTTGAGAATAATCAATACCAAAGCACCGCCTATTTCAATACGTCAAATCAGATTGCAGCTACCATTATCAGTACCTCTCAAACGATTCGGGAGTATTTCTCTTTGAAAGACATCAATAGCGATCTCGCAGTTGAAAATAGTAGACTTAGAAAAAAACTAAGTCAGCAAGATCAAATCTTATTGGCTAGAGAACTTAGCCTCTTTGGAGACTCTACGATTATCAATCGTTTTGATTTTACCAGCGCCAAAGTAGTCAATAACTCTACCCGTTACTACAAGAATTTTATTACTATCAATAGGGGAAAAAAGGATGGAATACATGCTGGAATGGCAGCCATTAGTCAATGGGGAGCCGTAGGCAAAGTGAAGTCAGTTTCAGAACATTATGCGGTGCTGATATCATTGTTAAATATTGATGAACAAGTTTCAAGTGTTATTAAACGAACGGGTCACTTTGGAACGGTGCAATGGGATGGAACGGAACCTCGATTTATAGATCTCAAATATATTCCCAGGCATGTTGAATTGAAATTGGGAGACACCGTTGTTACGTCTGGATATAATTCCGTTTTCCCCGAAGGAATTGTGATTGGGACGATTAGCAGTTTTAAATTAAATGAGGAAGCTCAATTTCATTCAATCAAAGTAGCCTTGTCACAAGATTTTGGCAAGTTATCCTTTGTAGAAATAGTTAGAAGCAATTTGAAAATCGAGAAAGATTCGTTAGAACAAAAAATAATAGGCGACCCGAAATGATACGCGGAGGAATTTTACAAATCGTTTTATTCTTTGTTTACCTCATTTTACAGGTCGTACTGCTAAAAAATTTGGTTCTCTTTAATATATCATTTTGTTTTTTATATGTAGCGTTTATTCTTCTCCTGCCTGTAGAAATGGGCAATTTACTCCTGATGTTGATTGCTTTTCTGCTGGGGATTTCAGTTGATATTTTCTACAATAGCCTGGGCCTCCATACGATGGCTCTCGTGTTGTTAGCGTACTTAAGAAATCATTGGCTTGCCACAATTACACCACAAGGCGGATATGATATTGGAACGCCTCCTACTTTGGCAGCCAATGGATTGCAGTGGTTTTTGGTATACACTCTGCCACTCGTTTTTGTTCATCATTTGGTTCTTTTCTTTGTTGAGGCTTCTGGGTTTACCCTATTTTGGTATACCATGTTGAAAGCAATTAGCAGCCTACTGTTTACCATGGCGGTAATGCTCTTACTTCAATATCTTTCTCTAGACAGACGCAGATGAACGAAGGAAGGCGTGAAATAGTGCAACTTGTTTTTGTGTTGGTTGGCTTGATCTTCCTGGTCAAATTATTTTTTATTCAGGTGCTTGACAACAAGTATGCAGAGTTGGCCGACAGCAATGCAATTCTTCGCCAAGTAGAATATCCGTTTCGTGGGTTAATCACTGACCGGTATGGGAAGCTCATTGTTTATAACACACCAGAATATGATTTGACAGCGATTGTAAAAGACATTAAGAATTTCGACTCCGCTAAATTTTGCCAGGTTTTTGAACTCTCAAGAGAAGATCTGCGGATTAAGTTTACAGAGATGAAAAAGAGGAAAGAGTATTCACCTGTAAAACCAACTCTCTTTATTGATCAACTTTCTAATTTGGATTTTGCCCGTGTGCAAGATCGATTAGATGAATTCTCCGGTTTTTATATTGAGGCAAGAACGACCCGTGCCTATACGACCAGCGCATTAGCTAATGCACTTGGTTACGTAAGTGAGCTAAGCAAAGATCAATTGGAAAGGGATGAAAAGACGTTCTATCGTCAAGGTGATTATATCGGGCAGAGTGGAATTGAATCCTACTATGAAGAACAGTTAAGGGGAAAACGTGGCGTGCGATTTAAACTTCGGAATGTAAAAGGTGTTGAAAAAGGGTCTTTCAAAAACGGAGCATATGATACATTGTCAATTCCAGGCCAGGATTTGGTCTCCGGTATTGACTTAGATTTGCAACAGTATGGAGAATTATTGATGAAAGGCAAGTCAGGGAGTATTGCCGCCATTGAACCTTCATCGGGAGAAGTATTAGCATTGGTTTCGGGACCGTCTTATGACCCTAATCTTCTTACAGGAAGCAAATACAGTTCAAATTTTAGATTGATCAGCAATGATACCTTGAAGCCGCTGTTTAATAGACCGTTGATGGCGCAGTACCGCCCGGGATCTATTTTTAAAATTGCCCAGGCGATGACGGCTCTTCAAGAAAAAGTGATCACTCCAGAAACACGCATTCGATGCGACAAGTCTCTGATTGGTTGCCATGCGGGACATGATAATCAGGATTTGAGGGGAGCTATAGCAAATTCTTGTAACCCTTATTTTTTGGGTGTGCTTCGAAAGATGTTGAACAAAGGCGTTTCCAATTCACCCTTTGAAGACACACGCATCGGCCTTGCGGAATGGAACAAACATATTAATAGTTTTGGATTTGGAAGTAATTTAGGAATTGACCTTCCCAATGAAAAAGGAGGATTAATTCCAACGCCTGCCTATTATGATCAAGCCTATGACAATCGCCCCTGGAAATTTTCAAACATTTATTCCATAGCAATAGGCGAAGGAGAGAATCTGGTAGTGCCGATTCAGATGGCAAATTTTGCGGCTATTATCGCTAATCGTGGCTATTATTACACTCCTCATTTGATAAAGGCAGTTGGCAAAGAAGGAAAGCCATTGGCAAAATATACTGAACGACATTATACAACCATAGACTCTTCCTATTTTAAAATTGCAGTGGACGCAATGCAGCAGGTAGTCGAGTCTGGAACGGGTCAATACCGGGCACAGTTAGCAGATATTATTGTGTGTGGAAAGACCGGCACAGTACAAAATGATCCGCTTCCCGCACACTCGGTGTTTATTGCTTTTGCTCCAAGGGATAATCCAAAAATTGCTATCTCGGTGTATGTGGAAGATGCCGGACAAGGCGCACGTGCAGCCGCCTCTATTGCCAGTTTGATGATTGAGAAATATCTGTTAGGCAAAACAAAACGTCAGTTTATTGAAGACTATGTATTGGCCGGTAAATTCTTAGATCAAAAAAATTGAGAAGGGACGATGACATATCGGTAAAACTCGACTGGACAACCATCCTTTTGTTCATGGCACTGGTAACACTAGGCTGGCTCAATATTTTTGCTGCGATTTATGATGAAACCGCTAATCAAACTATTTGGGATTTGTCGCTGAGTTCGGGTAGGCAGTTAATGTTTATTGCTGCGGCAGCGGTGATTGTACTTATGATCATTATTATCGACATGCGTTTCTATGAAACTTTTGCCTATCTTTTTTATGGCTTGATATTGGTGCTTCTCTTTCTAATTCCGTTTATCGGGAAAGAGGTAGGAGGAAACAAGGCGTGGATTGGGATCGGCTCTTTTGGTGTTCAACCTTCTGAATTCGCAAAATTCATTACTGCATTGGCGGTAGCAAAGTTTATTGGATCGGTAGGTTTCCGAATGGACAACTTACGCAATCAGGCTATTTTATTTGCATTAATTGGAGTGCCGATCATTCTCATACAGTTACAAAAAGATACAGGTACAGCACTGGTCTTCACCTCCTTTGTATTGGTTTTTTATAGAGAAGGAATGTCTCCCTTTCTTTTGATCGTTGGGGTATGCGCAGCAACGATTTTTGTGCTGACGCTTCTGGTACCTAATCCTGTTTACTTGCACGCTGCCGTTGCAATACTCTTGATTTTGTTGATTTCATTTGGAAAGAAAAAGCTCAAGCGAATAGCGATTTTGGTAATTGGTGCGTTGCTGATTAGTGGTGTCATTGTAAGTGTTGATTACGTTGTTAATAATGTGCTAAAGCCACATCAACAGAACAGGGTGAAAGTATTAGTCAATCCGAATATTGACCCGTTAGGCGTAGGTTGGAATGTGACTCAATCAAAAATCGCTATTGGCAGTGGCGGTTTCAAGGGAAAAGGCTTTCTGAAGGGCACTCAAACTAAATTTGACTTTGTTCCTAAGCAAAGCACAGATTTTATTTTTTGCACGATTGGTGAGGAGTTTGGTTGGATCGGTAGCCTGGTCGTTATTGGTCTCTTTGTTGCGCTACTTTTAAGGGTTATATTCTTGTCAGAACGGCAAAGGAGCCGGTTTGCCCGAGCCTATGGGTACAGTGTTGCATGCATTTTGTTTTTCCACTTTGCCATCAACATTGGCATGACGGTCGGCTTGTTTCCCGTTATCGGAATCCCTCTACCGTTCTTTAGTTATGGTGGTTCTTCGCTATGGGGATTTACAATTCTATTGTTTGTTTTGTTGAAGCTGGACGCGCACCGAAGTCAGGTATTGCAACGAATATGACCAGTTAAGATTGACTGAAGCGTTTTTGTAGAACCTCTAGGAATTCTTCATACTCTTCACCTTCTCTATCCCATGCTGGGTAGGCATCACCCAAATATGCTAATGCATGATTTAATGAAGACATTGCTTCAATCTTTTCGATTTCTTCCGAGAAGATCTCAAAATCCCCCTTGAAGAGAATTTTGGTAAACATAAATTTCTGATTAATGGTGAGGCTGTCTCTGAGCCGACTTGGATTTGCTTTCGAAGGCGTGATTGATTTGGTCTCCCAGGTTTTTGAAAGCGGTTCTGAAAAAGCGCCTGTTCGCTGTGCGAGTTTTTTCTCAGGCATCACAGTAGTTAACTTTTGTTCAAATAGAGATTCGATTTTTAACGGAAGTAATTTTGAAAACTGATTTACATACTGTTCTAAATCTTCAGGAGTAAAATTTACTTCTTCCAGGATGCGATCCAACAGGCCGAAAGCTTCGTTGCCAGTAATCAATTCCGACTTGCGTTCATCCAGTTTGATCAGTAAATTTTCGAGGGGCGCCTTGTTGATTTTCAAATACTTTAGTTCTATCCGTAGCACCTCTGTTTTAAGATAACCTTTTCCATAGCTTTCGAGTATTTCAGAATAAGAGTCATAGGGGGTTACGATAAGCTGAATTGTTTTTGAAATGGCAGCTTGTAAAAGGGGTTGAAATTCTGCCTTCCCAACCGAAATATGGTTGGAAAGCACATTTTGAAATTGGACAAGCGCAGCCTTTACTTCGCTTGTTTCATAGTCAAAAAACGGACTTTTAATTTTTTCGGTTTCCTGGGTCCAGATGTTCATCAATTCTCGAATGACAAACAGATTAACTTGCTTAACATCACAAAGGGACAAAATTTCTACGCCCGAAATCTGCTGTTTTTTTGCGAAAAATTGATCCGCCAGTTTTGCCGCATAGGCTTGACTGTATTCGTTGATGGCTTTGGTGCTTATTTTTTCATCCATAGATTTGTAGAAGGGTCAAAGCGTACGAATGGTAAAGATAGTAATAGAAAACCTTGGTGTAAAAGAAGTTGTTACCAATGATGTTTCAAAGTCAGTAATGGCCATTTTGCACACCCATTTTATTGACTGGATGCACGCTTGTGGAGGAAAAGGTCGCTGTACCACCTGCAAGATGATTGTAAAAAAAGGTGGTGAGAATTTGAGTCAACTTACAGCAGCAGAGCGAAAATATCAGCGCGATGGCACCCTTGTGCATGGAGAACGACTGGCTTGTCAGTCGAAGTTAGTAGGGGATATCAGAATTCGTGTACCCGAAGAGAATAAGCTGCCACACGTTGTTTATGAGCAATAGCGTTGGTTTGAATACTTTTTCTTCCATCTGATTTTTTACCTTGCAGTATGTTTGTTGAACCCCGTATTGGTAGAAGTAGCCAAATCGACAAGAATGGCTGGATCGAGGTCATCAGTGGCTGCATGTTTTCCGGAAAGACCGAAGAGTTGATTCGGAGGCTTAATCGTGCGCTGATTGCCAAGCAAAAGGTTGAAATTTTCAAACCTACCATTGATAAACGCTATGACGAGCAGAAGATCGTGTCGCATAGCGAACGTGAAATTCGGTCTACCCCGGTAAATTTTGCTGGAGATATTTTATTATTAGCGGGTGATTGCGATGTGGTAGGGATAGATGAGGCTCAGTTTTTTGACGATGCAATCGTAGATGTTTGTAATACGCTGGCCAATAGCGGAAAGAGGGTAATTGTGGCCGGGTTAGACATGGACTATGAAGGGAAACCGTTTGGCCCCATGCCGAATCTGCTTGCAGTGGCTGAATTTGTTACAAAAGTCCACGCGATCTGTGCGCAAACCGGAGAACTCGCTTCTTTTTCATTTCGCCTGGCGGAAAACAAATCGCAGGTACTTCTAGGTGAAAAGGATAAATACGAAGCGCGGAGTAGGAAGGCGTTCGTGGACGGGTCGAAAAATTAGATCATGCTTCACAAAACGCGCGGTATCGTTTTTCGATTTACCAAATATGCCGAGTCATCGATTATCGTTACGATATTCACAGAGCATTTTGGTTTACAGACTTACATCGTTAATAGCGCGCGCAGCAAAACCGGAAGAGGAAAAATTGCTTTGTATCAACCCCTCACTTTATTAGAGATGGTGGTTTATCACAAAGAAAACGCTACTATTTTGCGGATAAAAGAAGTGAAGTGTTTTCATCCCTACCAAACACTGACAACAGACTTCAAAAAATCAACCATTGCTCTTTTCTTGACCGAAGTAATCAATCGTGCTGTGAAGGAACAATCGCACACCCAGGAGTTGGGGCAGTTTTTATTTCACGCGTTTATTTCATTGGATGGTCTTGGGCAAAACATTGAAAATTTTCATTTGCTGTTCTTGATTAAGTTGAGCCGCCATTTGGGCTTTGGCGTTCACCAACCCGAAGAAATCTTAACACCTTTTTTTGCTGACGATAAAGAAGAAAAGATTCTTGAAGGCCTTCTTACAGCTGAATTTAGCCAGGCAATACAGATGAATCAAATTCAGCGAAGAAATTTATTGGATGTGTTGCTTCGCTTTTACGCCTCTCATGTTGAAAACTTTGGTGAGTTGAAATCACTATCCATTGTTAGAGAACTAATCAATTAAACCCAGATTATGCAATGCTGATGGTACTGTCAGCATTGCATAATTGACGAATGAAAATCAACGATTTAGCCCCAAGTAAGAAAACCACGTTGGTGATTTTCATTGTCAGGTCAGACGATAAATGTCTGACTCTGACCGCAAGCGTCACGAGGTTTAACTTTGACATCCGCCTCAGGCGGATCGTCAACCCCCTGGGCAAACTATTCATTCCTAATGCATAGTTTGGGTTAAAAGATGAAAAATTTTGAGATACCCATTCAAGTGCGCTGGTCTGACATAGACCAAAACAGGCACTTGCGCCACTCGGCTTATTACGACTATGGAGCCACAACGCGCATCGCCTGTTTTTCACAGCAAGGGCTAACCAATTTGAAATTTGAAGAATTGCGAATTGGTCCCATTCTCTTTCGGGAAGAAGCAATCTTTAACCCAGATTATGCAATAGAAATTCTATTGCATAATTGACGAATGAAAATCAACGATTTAGCCCCAAGTAAGAAAACCAAGTTGGTGATTTTCATTGTCAGGTCAGACGATAAATGTC
>JADBYK010000082.1 GCA_020403045.1 Cytophagales bacterium | reverse complement strand
GATTTAGCCCCAAGTAAGAAAACGAAGTTGGTGATTTTCATTGTCAGGTCAGACGATAAATGTCTGACTCTGACCGCAAGCGTCACGAGGTTTAACCTTGACATCCGCCTCAGGCGGATCGTCAACCTCCTGGGCAAACTATGCATTCCTAATGCATAGTTTGGGTTTAATCAATTTACAAGATTGGATAGGAAGAGCAAAAAAACTGCAGCGGGTGCCACATAACGAATAAGGAAGTGCCAAATTGAAAATGTTCTCTGATCTTTTAATTGAAGTTCGTTTTTGCTAGACTCTATTGATATTAACCAACCGGCAATCAACGCCATTAATATGCCTCCAATTGGCATTAACAAGTTAGATCCGAAATAGTCTATTAGACCAAAAATTGTTTTTCCTTCCAAGGGTTTAATCATATCCAAAGGAGTAAAGTCTGCCCAGATATTAAACGAAAAGACTGAACCCAAACCTACGATCCATAAGAGTAGCGAAGTGATAATTGTGATCTTCATTCTACTCAAACTACAAACTTCTTCGAGGTGTGAAATAATTGACTCCAATAATGAAATAGACGAAGTTAATGCTGCGAAGAAAAGAAGCATAAAAAATAAAGCGCCAATAAAACTTCCACCCAGCATTTGGCCAAAGGCGATCGGCAAGGTCACAAAGATTAATCCGGGCCCTTCGGCAGGTGCCAAGCCATACTTAAACACAATGGGGAATATTGCGAGTCCGGCAAGTATCGCTGCAAGGCCATCTGAAAAGGAAATGATGACAGCGGATTTGAGGATGGAGGAACTTTTTGGCATATATGCTCCATATGTTAGCATAACACCCACACCTATGCCAAGTGAGAAGAATGCTTGACCAAATGCTGCTAATATTACTTTGGGAGTTATTTTGGAAAAATCAGGATCAAACAAAAATCGAACACCTTCCAAAAAATCTCCTGCAAACAGAGCATAGATTACTAAGGCTACCAGTATGATGAATAGTGCAGGAGTCATCCAGCCGGTTGATTTTTCAAGTCCGTCCTGAACGCCTTTTGCAACGATCCAACCCGTGGCTACAACGAAAACAAACTGCGAAAGCATTAATCGCAAGGGGCTTGCTAGCATGTCATTGTAATAGTTTACTGCAGAGGTGGCATCTAGTTTATTTAGTTCGCCAAAAAGAGATGTAATGGTGTAGTCAAGCGTCATGCCCGCGATCACGCAATAGAAACTCAGTATTAGAAAAACACCGACCATTGAAACCCAACCAAAGAGCTGCCAATGTTTGCTTATCCCGTCTTTTTGAGAAAGCACGCGCATAGTGCCCACCATGCTACGCCCACCTCTTCGACCGATCATTAGTTCTGCTGCGAGGATGGGAATCCCCATTGTTATCAATGACACGAGATAGATCAATACAAAAGCACCGCCACCATTTTCGCCTGCCAGGTAAGTGAACTTCCAGATGTTGGATAGCCCGACCGTACTGCCAATGGAAGCAAGTAAGAAGAGATAGTTTGAAGACCAGGTTTTAGGTGAAGCTTTATCTGACATGCATTAATCGGTTGCCTGTTGATTCAAATTGTATCTCATTATGGAACCATGAGGCCCTTCTTTGATGCGTTCGATGTCAAATACATCCCCAGCAGGTCCTTTACGCTGCTTAATGACTTTTTCAATTTCGTTAGTATCTGACCAGTCCAGTTTGAATTCAAATAAGTGAAGATTCTCGCCCAGGTGAGCAGATGTTTTTGCGCCAATGATGATAGCTGCCACTTGTTGCCTATCCAAGATGTAACGCGAGGCAACGTTAGTAATGGAAACGTTATGCTTATCGGCTATTGACTTTAATACTTTCAAAAGCGATTGAAAAAATTCCCAGCCACCAAACTCTTCAATCATCAGTTTGTATTTGACTAACGATCGATTTTCAAACGGTGGGGTTGGTTCTGCCAGCCCCAACCATTTCTCAGAGATGAATCCGCCTGCTACTGTACCATAACACAGAAAGTGAATGTTGTTTTCAGCACATAGCGGTGCCAGGCTACTTTCAGGGCGATGGTCCAGTAAAGAGTATTGAATTTGTAGGGTGGTGAGTGGTATTCCGGCATTAACCATCTGGTTGGTGGCGTGTGTATTGAAGTTGGTGCCAGATAGTAAATGGATTTTGCCTGTCTGTTGGATTTCTTGCAGCCAATGGGCTGTTTCTACATATTTCGGTACGTCATAACTCCACCAGCTAAATTGTACCATGTCCAGGCGCTCTTTCCCAAGTCTTCGCAGTGAGCGATCAATAATTTTTTCAACCTGACCTTTTGTAATCGTGGCAAGTGCATCATAGTCGGGAACAAACTTGGTTAGCACTTGAATGTCATCATTATAGCCAAGTCGTTGCCTACGAACAGCTAGAAATCTTCCGATGAGTTCTTCAACTCCGGTATAGATATCTGCACAATCAAAAGTGGTGATGCCTTTGTCAGCAAATGCAAACATACTTTCGATTGGGTCTTCGGTTGCATCAGCACTGTGACCATGAGATAATTGCCAACCGCCTTTGACGATTCGGGAAATATGAAAATCGGGTGTAAGTTTAAATTTTTCGACCATGGTAGTTATGCCCAATCATTTATTTCTGGAAGTGGAACAATTGTAGTGTCAGATCTTTCAAATACTCTTTTCCCTATTCGGCTTATTTTGAAGCGAGCACCACAATGGGGATCGGGGCAGGCTATAATATGATCGGTTGCCATCCAATCCACGGGATTTAATGGTCGTTGCTTCGTAGGTAGCAGCGGAAGAAGAGCTGATAATGCATATAACGAAAATGGGCGGTCACTCTTAAAGTAAAGATTTTCACCTCTAACCTCGAATGCATCTCCCAATTGATGGCTGCACACAAATGGTTTTTCGCCTTCTATGACTTCTACTTTTAGATCATATAATTCAAAAGATGTACTGGGCATATTTATGATTTATGTGGGGAGAAAGATAGAAAATCTTGAGATATCTATTGGCATAGCATGTAATTGGAAGTAGCGGAACCAATGCTAGCCTGGTAGCTATTTAGTGGAGGTAGCAATGCTTAAATCAACT
The DNA here is from genome assembly GCA_020403045.1 of Cytophagales bacterium. Lineage (GTDB taxonomy): Bacteria > Bacteroidota > Bacteroidia > Cytophagales > Cyclobacteriaceae > ELB16-189. The sequence continues at coordinate 1,797 of JADBYK010000082.1, read as the reverse complement.
TTTTCAAAAAATATTTCATCCGGGTTATGGAAACTCGCTAGTGGCCGCATCTGTGAATTAAATAAACTCCTAAACGTATGAAAAAAGTAATTACCCTCTCGCTCCCCAAAGCTTGTTCTGAGCAGTGGAGCAATTTTACGCCAACTACCCAGGGTGGATGGTGTAATTCTTGTCGCAAAGAAGTAGTGGATTTCACATCTTTTAGCGAAAAACAAATCATTGACTACTTCAGCAAGACAGCTGGCAACACGTGTGGTCGATTTCATGCTAGTCAGTTAAAAGCCTATCCTACTGAGAGTCTTCCAACAGTTGAGCCCGGATGGATGTTCTTGAAGGCTGGGTTGCTTGGCCTATGTCTAGCTTTTGCGCCAAAGCCTTCATCCGCTTTGCCCCTCAGGACAATGGAGCTACGGCAAGATTTCCAAGGTCAAAGTTCAGTGGAAGTAAAGCAACATAGCTCAATACCATTTCTTAAAATTACAGGAACTGTGAAATCGGAAGAAGATGGTGCTCTGCTGCCCGGTGTAAATATCGTACTGAAAGGAACGATGATAGGTACGGTAACTGATGAAAATGGACAATTCAAGTTTGACTATGACTTGAAACAGGGAGATGTGCTTGTATTTAGTTTTATCGGACTTAAAACACAAGAATACGTTGTCCCAGCCTCCCTCAACTCTTCACTAGAAATTGTAATGAAGCTCGACATTGACACGATGATGATGGGAGAGATTGTCGTGGGCGGGGTGTATGTAACTCGTACTACTATCTTGCAGAAAGTGTGGGGTAAAATCAAAAGCATCTTTTGATGAACTATTGGTTAAGTTGGGTCGTGATGATGGGGATGGCCTGCCTTACGGCAGGCCTTTCTGCTCAGCCCTTTGAAGGGAAAAGTGAAGACTATCATAGAGCGGATAGTATAGCGGCCGCCTACGCGGACTATCCGCTTGCAGATGTTCGCGACCTTTCACTAAAGTTAACAAAGCCATTTACCAGAGAACGCGACAAATACCGCGCAATCTTTCGATGGGTGTGTGAAAACATTCGCAGTGATTACAAGTTGTATTGCAAGGTAAAGCAGATTCGTAAACGCTATCAATCAAACCCGGCTTCACTCGCCATCTCGAGCCAAAAAATAAATAAACAGGTATTCACGCACCTTCGCGAAAAGCGATCCACGATCTGTACTGGCTATGCTTACTTACTAAACAGTTTGGCGCAGCATGCGGGTCTGACTTGTCGCATTGTAGACGGGTATGCTCGCACAGCTATTACAAATTTAGAGGGTAGCGGCTACCCCAACCACAGTTGGAATGCTATTCGGATCGACAACCAGTGGTACTTGAGCGATCCCACTTGGGCAAGTGGAAGTACATATGAGCCCATTGGGATTTTTATTCCACGTTTTAACGAGTCTTATTTTTTGGTGCCACCCCCATTGTTTGTGCACAGCCACTTCCCGCTTGACACAGCTCAATTGCTCTTGCGTGAGAAGCCGACACTTTCTGATTTTTTGAGTGCACCGTTGGCCTATGCAGCCAGCTATGAATACGCGCTCAGCATGGTTACACCCAGACAATTTTTCTTGACCATCACGAAAGAACAGTCACTATCCATTACTGTAAAGCAGGAATGTGGTAAACCTTTTCAAAAATTGTCGCTGAAGGTAAATGATAGCGAAGTGGTTGTTCGGCAAGTAGATCCAACAAACTCGGTAGAATCTGTCCTGACTTGTCCGGTTTAGTGCGGCAGACTGAGTTTGGTTAGTAGGTTGGTCAAGTGATCGGGTATAGATTT
>JADBYK010000081.1 GCA_020403045.1 Cytophagales bacterium | reverse complement strand
GTACTGTCAGCATTGCATAATTGACGAATGAAAAGCAACGATTTAGCCCCAAGTAAGAAAACCAAGTTGGTGATTTTCATTGTCAGGTCAGACGATAAATGTCTGACTCTGACCGAAAGCGTCACAAGGTTTAACCTTGACATCCGCCTCAGGCGGATCGTCAACCCCCTGGGCAAACTATGCATTAGGAATGCATAGTTTGGGTTTAATATTTGACAATCTTCATCGTTTTTTCGCCATCGATTTTCAATGTAAAAATTCCTGTAGGAAGCAAGGACAAATCGATTGTATACTCTAAAAGGTCACCATATGCAACTTGTTTACCTGCGTTATCGTAAATCCCAAAACGACTTCCTATTAAATTTTTTGATGGGTATATCGTAATACTCTTGTCCGTTGGGTTGGGAGCAAGTGTAGTTTCCTGATAAACGCTTGTCTCAAAAAACTGCGAAGTGTAGGGAGCTACTTCGCTGAGGCAGTTGATGTGAACTCTAGCTTCATATTTACTGGCAGGTCTAAGCCCGGCCAATGGCAATGTAGTGGCTGATGTCTCGGCAGTTTGCCATACGTTGCTACCCAGAATAGAAAAATCAATAAAATACGGAACCCCACCGAAAGTATCGTTCCATGATAACTCGGCTTTTGTATGAGTGATGTTACTCACCGATAAGTTAAATGGTGTGAAACAAACGGTACTAAAAGTTGAGGTTGTAAAATCTTTGGTGGAGATACATTGAGGAGCAACGTTCACGGTATACTTAGCTCCGGGTTTCAATCCATTCAGCGCTATTGAAGTTGATCGAGTCTGCATGGTAGTTACAGTTCCGTTTGCAGTCAATGAGTAAGTTAATGTGTAATCGCCTGTATGGGTATCATCCCGCCAATTTATTCTTGCGCTGAAAGGTGTTATCGCGTCAACCGTTAATGATGAAATTTTAGGGCAGGGTGTTGTAAAGGAAGTGTAAGTGAAATCAGAATTGACATTTGTGCAACTCTTTCTTCCTCTGACAAAGTATTGCTTTGCCGGCAGCAGAGGGAACATCTCTCTGGAGTCAGGAATTAAAGTCCAGTTCATGTTATCTACGCTGTACTCAAGAATAGCGTTACCTGGATACGTGCTTGTCCAACCAACTACTGCCTTGTTGTATACGATACCAGTGACTGTAAGTGTATTTAACTTCGGGCAAAGGGTAGTGAACTGCCGATTATTAAACTGGACTGTAGTATAGCATCGTCCACGAAAACGAAGATCATAAGTGGTGCCAGGAGAAAGACCTGAAATCTGATTGGCAGTTTGCGGAAGTGTAGTCCACTGATTCGTACCAGCCATTGAGTATTGTACCTCAAATGAGCTGAGGTTGGTGGCTTGAATGGTTACTGAAGTTGCAGAAATATTGTTGATTGAAAAACTGTTTGTATCCACACAATCAGAAGAAAAATCAAGATAGTAGTAATTGGTAAACCCCATATAACACTGTGCCCGTGCCCTTAACTTGTACTGCGTTGCTGAATAGATGTAAAAGGAGATGGATGGCACTGGGGTCCAGCTATCGTACCCAAATTGGGTGTACTCTAGCTGAAATTGATCTAGTTTGGTATTGGCGGGCAATACAATGGTGGCCGTGTTCATCGATGTAGTTACCTTTATCAGAGAAGGGTCAAGACAGTTCGGTGTAGCGTTTTGCCAAATTTCCATTTGGTATCCATCATGAGGGCCGTAGTAGTATGAATATGCAGCAATTACTTCAGGCCTACCATCGCCATTCAAGTCATTTACTGTTAGCTGAGGGTCAACTGAATAGGAGCCCGTGTTTCCCAACGACATACCATTCTCTTCAAAGTTTTCAAACGATGAATTAGAGAATGGATCACCACTACCCATTTTGTTTTTAAGAAAAACGAATGTTCGATTACGGTTACCCAATAGCAAGTCTACTTTCCCATCTCCATTTAGGTCTGCCGGCTTTACGTCAAACGATGTAAAATCTCCAGGCAAAACTAAGGGGATACCCAAACTAATCTGTGGCGAAATGACTTTGCTTTCATGTAGGGTCACTTTTCCACCTGTTGAATACCGAGAGTTTGAAACAAGGTCATTCCGACCATCTTGGTTGAAGTCTTGAGGAAGGTATCGTGTAGCTCCGCCACGAGTGGGATCCTGCTTGATTATTTCCTCAAAAACAAATCCTCCCGGACGACTGTTATTTTTCAGTATCCAGAAATAGTCCTTATTGTTGGCGCTAAGGGTAACATCGGTCAAACCATCGCTATCCATATCGCCTGCCACTAAATTAGAGCACCATTCCAGTAAGATTTTCTTGTAGGGCGCACCGAAGTTACTCGCTGATAAAGAACCCTTCGGGTTTTCGTTTCGATATACTGTAAAATAATTCTTTCCTGATTCATAGCTAATGTTAGCGATATCAACATGACCATCTTGATCGAAATCCTGCAGCACAAATTCACTCGCGCCAATGGGCAGATCGATAGGAGATCCAAAAAACACGAAACCAGGTACTGAATAGTTGGGAAGTATCCGAAGCCCATATTGGTAATTCCCCACTACATCTTTTAAGCCATTTCCATCCATATCGGCCAGACTCAAATACCCTGACAAGTAACCAGAAAATGTGTTCCTGACGAAAGACTCTTCTGTGATGTCTCCTCCTTGATTCACGTTTTGGTAAACAGAAAATCCAGGATCATGACGTGCTACAATATCAGGTCTTCTATCTCCATCAATGTCGTCCACCAGTGTTTGAAAAGCACGAACATCATTGATACCGACTCTGACTTGAAGTTCACCTTTTTTGAAATCGCCTGAGTAGGTTGGTACGAATGCATTGGAAGATTGGGCGAATAGACCCGACTCAGTGTCAAGTAGCGCAATTGGTGCAAGCGATGCACCTGCTGGCACTTTCACTTTTAGCTGTGTGGCAGACGCTGACACGACCACCGCTTGAGTGGCTCCGAAGGAGATCCTATTTTTTTCCTTCGTTGTATTAAAATCTCGTCCAGCAATAATGATCTCTGTGCCTATCATTGCTGCTATTGGGCTGAAAGAAGTGATGACTGGTTTTACCGCTGTAAAAAAACTTGTAGCATCAGAGTTTGTAGATGCAAATGCATTTGTAGCAACTAGTCGATAAAAATAATTTTGCCGTGGTAGTAGATTAGTAATTGGAAGAGAAACATTTAAAAATTCGGTCGTATCGGGTAATTGGGCGGAAGCTGTAGTCAGGCCAAACGCAGGCGTTGTACCATACTCAAAATAAAATGAAGTGGCCAAACTGTTTGGGTTGATTTGACCATACAATGTGGCGGAAGTCTCTGTCACGTCAACTGTCTGCTTTATTTTTACCAAGGGCGCCAAGGAAATAGTAGTAAAATCAGTAGGCCAATAGGAGCTTCCATTTTCGTTGGTGGCTACAAGCCGTAAGTAATATTTTGTGCTACTTTGAAGCCCGGTTAAGACATCCTCTATATTGCCAGTGTATTTCTTAATCGCAGATGAGCTACCAAAATTTGGAGTAATGCCATACTCAAAATGATAGGTAACCGTGTCTCCTCTTGGAAGAAGGCTGCCTTTTATTTTTACCGTTGTTGCTGTAATGTCAAAGAGTTCGAGACTTGTAATGATAGGTTCATCGATGACGCCTACGGCATCCCATGCATTGGCTACCTCCTGGTAGGTCATAGAATTTTTCCCGTAAAGATCAGCGGTAGCTAACAAGGATCCGATTCGACTATCTAAGTAGTCTGACGCATAGCTGAGATACTCAGTTAGATTCCGATAGGCAATTTTTGTGGCAGCCTGCATACCAATCGGCTTAATAGAATAACTTGAACCCTGGTCGTTTACACCCGTACCGCCTTTGCATAAGAGATAATACCAAAAGTTTTGTACACCCGAATTGTAGTGAACTCCGCCATTATCTTCATAGCCTTTGTACCACATGTCTCCAAAATAAGTATCAGGCTGATTTTTGAGATTGGGGTTGCTCATGTCGCGAAGGCCACCCTCTCGATAATATTTAGCGACTTGCCATGTGGCCGTATCACCAAACTTGTCAAATTCAACAGCCTTACCAAAAATATCTGAGAATGACTCATTGATTGCACCTGACTCGTTGTAGTATTGCAAGCGGGCTTCGTACTGCGTAACGGCATGCGTAAACTCGTGAGCCACCACATCAAGCTCAACCAGCGGGTTATTGTTACTTCCTTCTCCGAAGGCCATAACCCTGCCGTTCCACATTGCGTTGTCAAGAAAGCCGCCAATCCGGGTATATGATTTTATTGCACTTCCTAAGTTGTCGAAACTATTGCGGCCATGTTTCTTGAAGTAGTATTCAAATGTCTGTTCAGCGCCCCATTGAGCCGACACTGCAGTTCTGTAGAACGGATCGCTGTAGTTATTGTCTGTGGAATAATAGTCGTACACTTTATGATACTCCCAAAAAAGAAGCATCGATATCACGCTCACATTTTGAAAATCATATGTGCCAACAATTCCTCCGTGTTCTGTTTGGCCTACCAATCGCGATGAGCCCACATCAAATTTCTCAACCCTTATCGTCTGATTCCCATAGTAATGTGTTCGCCCGGTTGCCGTCCCATAGGGTAGGGGAGGTGACTCTTTTTCGCCAGAGCAACTGTTTACCAAGCTTACTTTATTAATTAAATGCCCGTTGCTCGCATCAATGGAAACCCTCCATCTTTCGATTAGCGATACATCTATATCGAACTGAAAAGCAATAGAAAAGCTCTCAGGTGTGAAGGTGAAATTTTTAGAGACAATCAATTTTTTTCCTTGCTGGACAGTGGTATCTTTTGTTTGCAGGTATTGTTTCGCCAGTTGAAACGCTTGTTGTTCGCTGAGTGTAGTTCGCGGGTTTATGCTGATACTTCTTACCGACTTTCCATTGGCAGAAGTAACAAAACCATTTTTCTCATGCACTCTATACACCATGCCTTCCAAAGGGATGCCTTCGTAGTTTTGCTGCAAAAGGCGATGTCTCATTCCCAGGTTATCGATGTTGGTTTCGATTTCAGTAAAAGTGTATTCGGCCGGTATACCAAAGTATTCATTGATGTTAGCAAGAAAGGATGAGGAAGTTATCGTGCCCTCCTTAAACTCAATCGCACGTGGCGGTTCGTTTCGGTTGCCGTAGTAAAGCTTACCAGTCTCCGTGTTGACCGAACTGATGGATTTAGAAGCAACTCCAAAACTCTGCTGCGCCAGGGTACAACCAGTAGAAAAGATAGTAAGGGCAATGATCAAAATTCTTTTATACATCGCTGTTTAAGCTAAGGATTCTACGTTGAATTTATGGAGGAAAATGATTTGCACTTATCTATTTTTATTTAATGATATGCACCCAGCTTTTGCACGTTGTGAGATCGCCCACCTTCAGGTTAAAGTAATACACACCACCTTCTATATCGCGTGCAGTCCAGTCGTTTTTGTAATTAGCAGACTCAAAAACATTTTTTCCCCAGCGATCAATCACACTTAATTGCAGGGTAAGCCCAGCCGACTTTGGATCAATCCCATTTGGCCCAAGCCCTATCTTAAATGTATCATTGAAGCCAGGTGAGGACTCAGGAGTAAACACATTGGGTACAAATAACTTAAAGATCGGCAGCTGCACCTTCTCTTCGAAAACACAAAATTTGTTTTGGGCTGTAAATTTTAGTGAATACAAACTGTCTTTTTTATAGACGTATTCCACTTCGGTGTCTTCGGAACTTGTTCCATCGCCAAAGTCGAAACGAAAAGTAATGCCTTCCATCGGAGGAGTTAGATTCTTGACTAACACTGTCGGGCGGTCGATACAATTTGGTTTGATGCGATGCTGCCATTCTAAATCCACCTTACTCACTATACTAACCTGTAGTGTATCTTTTTTTGTACACCCATTCGCATCGGTGACTGTAATAAAATATTGAGTTGTTTTGGTTGGCTGCACCACTGGCGAAGGGCTGGTCGAACTAAAGCTGCGATCCGCGGTTGACCACGCGTAGACACTTCCGCCAGGTGCTGTCAACTGATAGGTAGTTCCTTCACAGATTTCAGCATCATCGCCCACTTTAATTTTATTTTTATAATAGAAGATCATCTTTGCAACAGAATCGACTTTATTGCAGGTGTTGAAGTTAAAAGCTTTCAACACAACTCGGTAGACACCTTCTTTTTGAAATTTATGAATGATGGTGGTTGTATCGCTTTTTGGTTTTGTCACAATCGTGCCATCTCCAAAATTCCAGGTAAAGTTATCGCCCTTTGTGCTGAGGTTTTTAAATCGAATGCCATCCGGGTAGCAGACATTGTTGTAGCCCGGTTTCGAAAAGTTCACATCATAAGTTTGAAAAAGAGCCCGGACATTTTTGATAACAGCAATGGCCAGAGTATCTTTTTTAGTGCAGCCATTTGCGTCAACTACGGTGACATAGTAAAGAGCACCATTTTGTGGCCAGATAAGGGGAGACGGTTCCAATGAAGAGAAGGTACCTTCGCTGTTAGTCCACCTATAGCTCACGCCACCGCTTGCCGTTAGCCGGAAACTTTTCCCTTCACACACAATGGCATCTGGCCCCACTACAATATTCGGCCTAAAGTAATTAATCACTTTAGTTATCGAATCAGTTTGGCTGCACGTGCTCAAATCCGTGATTTTAAGTTTCACTCGGTATTGACCCGCTTGCTTATAGGCATGAATCAGCGATCTTGGATCTTCAGGCAGTTGGTTGATAATCGTGCCGTCACCAAAGTCCCAAACAATGTTTCTTCCACCCGTACTTTGGTTTTGAAATACAATCGAATCAGGGTAACAAACATTGTTAAAACCCGGCTTAGTCATTGCCAGATTATTGGTATCGAAGTTTGCTCTGAGAGAAGACAAATCGAATTTGAATGCGGCATTGTTGCAATTTGGACTGCCGTTCAGTCGTGATTTAGCGTTGGGTGTTGTTGGGAAATCTGAGGTCGAGCGGCCAGCCGTATTTCCAAACTCGCAACCCGAACAAACTGAATGATATACTATGCCAAACTTATCGAAGCGCGAGGTGCCGCCATCGACATGCGTCTTTGAAGAGCCACCGCCCAGGTAAGTGGAATAGACTAACTGTGTTGCGTTGCTATTCAATACTATAAAGTAGAAATCTGAGCCTGATGTTGTTTTCTGGTAGGCATCATTGGTAACGGGCATCCCAAATGTTGTGCTTTGCCAAAAACCCGTGTTAGGGCTTGAGTTTACAAAACCACCCCAACCGGCCATGTAAATGTTGTCGCAGTCGTTCACTAAAAAAGCAGTAGGGGAGATGTTAGGGATAATTAATCCGCTGCTAGATCCGGAGCCAAAAATAGTAGAGAATTGTAAGGTGGATAAGTCAGCGGAAAATTTCTGAACAAATTGTCCGCTATTTGGATTATGGTAAACACCGGGCGTTACCGGCATTTGTCCTGCCGTTTGCCCATAACAAAATATATTCCCTTTCGAATTCAGATCAATAAAGTAAACCTGATCGAATGATATCGTTCCGGTGAATGTGGCATTCAATATCGCGCTTCCATCAGCGGCCACCCGTGCAATCCAGCCGTCAACGATGCCTTTGAAGGTTGTTTGATAGGCACCCGCAGTTGTCGGAAAATTTGTACTGGTGGTTCCGCCCGCCAAAACGATATTTTTATTGGCATCGAACTTTATGGAGTAGGCGGCATCAAAACCAGAGCCGCCCATGTAGCTGGACCAAACGATGGAAGATAAATCGGAATTCATTTTGACAACCACACCGTCAGTAGTGCCACCGTTGTAAGAATTGTCAAACCCGTTCACGATGGGGAAATTAGCAGATCCGCTAACTGAACTGATATACACATTCCCAATGTCATCGGTAATCACATCACCTCGCATTTCGTCTCCGTAGTTCACCACCAATGGCCCTCCCGATTGCTTGGGTAAATTCAACCCATCATTGCCCGACCCTCCAAGAAACGTAGACCCAATCAGTCTATCTCCCTGTGGTGAAAGGCGAGTAACTACAAGATCCCATTGGTCGCTGGTGTTCAGCACGCGATTAAAAACAGTAGTGCCCAGGTTGAAGGTTCTGTCAAACGATCCAGCCCCGGTAGGAAAATCGGAGGAACCGGAGATGCCTAGCACAATTAAATCACCTGTTGTCTTATCAACCACTAAGCTTTCGGGAGAGTCGTTGCCAGCACCACCCAAATGGGTAGCGTACAAAAATCGCGTGCCTGCAGAATCATATTTTATAATCGCCATATCAAAACTTCCTCTATTGCTAATTTGAAAAGCACCTGTTGTAGCAGGAAAAAATCCGCCAAGGCTTTGCTGCGTCACACCAGCCGAGTAAAGTGTTCCATGTTCACCGGGTGTTGCTGTACTACCCCAATTGTCGGCAGTGGACCCCGAGTAGGTTGAAAAAATCAAAAGTGGGTCGATTACCAACGTACGACATTCGTCATAGTCGTTGGGAAATGAAAAGGAGGTTGCCTTGTTTTGAAGATTGTACTCACTTGCTACTATTTGTCTGGTGTTATTGTCATCAAGCTGATAAGAAAATGGTATTACTTCTGTCAGCAAACCCACATTCGTTTCAATTTTCAGCGAACTATTTATTTTCTCGATGCCATCTACGCCACAGTATTCAATTTTGATTTGGGAAGGGTCGGCTTCCGGCCTTACGATGAAGTCATATTTGAGGTTGTTCCCACTGGATGACACACGAAAATCAATTCCATCATACACATTCTGATAAAGAATCGATGCATAGGCCTTTACATTGGTAGCCCATCGGCAAGAATCGCTACCCAGGAAATAATTTGTATAGCCATCCAGTGGCTTCTCTACGATTGCCTTTGCCTGAGAATTGGATCCTATTAAATTTATCAAAAAGTAATGGCCTGTTACCGGCTCACTAGACCGTTGGCCATCAGATTCGTTGATGGTTCCATGGCTCGCCAGGTGGCGGTGCTCCATTTCTTCCAAATCTAAGAGCAAAACAGAAAAGCCTTTTGCCGATACACCCACACGACCCCCTGGCACCTGAGCCTCGAAATCTATGTCGCTATTCCATTGGCCTTTGTTCTCAATAAACTTAAGGCCATCGGCATTCTGGCCAATTGTGTAGAATGTAACGAATAAGAAAAGGAATGTAAAACGCATACCAGCTCAAATTTATCAATTTCTAGTAACGCTGGAAAGCCATACTCAATTCGTTTAGATTCAACTGAATGAGAAGCAGAAAGCGCTTGACCAGATCATATTTACTCAAGAATAGCGGCCAGGCGGTGACAGTATTCCTCTGTTACTATTAGAATCTACATTTCCGGTATTTCTAACTTATACCCCTTCCCGTGAACATTAGTAATTCTAAGCGCAGGATCGCTGCTTAGTTTCTTGCGCAGTTTAGATACAAACATATCCAGGCTGCGACCGGTGAAAACGCCTTCATTGATCCAGATTTCCTGCATCAACGTTTCGCGCGGAATCAGTTCACCAAAATTCTTATGAAGTAATTCGAGAATCTTGTATTCTTTTTCTGTGAGGCTAATCACCTCATCACCAGATAGCAAGCGCTGCCCCTTCACATCAAACAAGAATTTGCCTATGGCAAACCCTTCGGGAGTTGAAGTTGCAATAACAGCGTGTTCCTGATGTTGCACAAAAGCTGGAGTTACATTTTTTCTGAAACGCACGATCCAAAAAGCAACGCCCAAGAGTATTAACATGCCGCTCAGCACTACTGTAAAAAATGGATTGTCAAATACTGATACGTTCCCGGTAAGACTTGAATTAGCTGCCAGCCCTTTCTCTTCAACCGATTTTACTTCCTCCATCACGGGATGCATGTCTGCGTTATTCTCTTCTGAGTTCTCATAAAAATCCGGAAACGCTATTTCGATCGTGTAACAACCTGGCAACTGATTTCTACCTTTGCACGGTAAAACATCGGGTGTGGTGTTGTTCACTTGAAAACCGTAAACGATATCCGCTTTGTTGCAATCATGGACGGTAACCGAGTAGCCCAAAGGGAACTGTGTTTTGGGAAGCAAGCGCTGCGTCAGCGCCATCAGCGAGTCGTTGTTAAAAACCAACTTGCTTTCAAACGTGAGTAGGAAGGTACCTTCTTGAATCTCGGCAACCGGCAACACGCGCGAGGTGTCATCACCCGATTGTTGCAGCAAACGATGCCCAATCTCGCGGATCAAAACGTTCACTTCCTTCGCCCGCAAGTCGCGGTGGGTGCGTTTGGTAAAAGATGAAACAGCAACGAAAAGGGTCAGCATCACCATCGCTCTGCCAAAAAGCACGTGCAACGGATGATTAAAAAAGCCCTTAAATGAAGAATTTACACCCATTTACATTTCTTTTTACAATTCATTTACAGCAAACGGTATCTCAGAAGCGTATGTTTGAGAGCGCAAAGGTAAAGCAATTTTTTCCGATGAAACTTTATGCTAACTGAAAATCGTAGTTAAAAATAAGAGTGGCAATCCTTCAGTTAGTGTTGTAGGACGTCACTTAAACATCGAACATAAACATGCAAAAAATATGAAAAAAATCATTTACGCGCTGATCTTACCCCTGGTTGTGGTGAGCGGGTTGGTATTTGCTAGTCGTGAAGTCAAAAATGAAATTCCTGAAAAATCAAACCCAAGGCCTCTCTCTGCTGCTGAACGGGAAGCTATCTTGAAAAAATGGGAGGCTTCCCCTGACGGTATAATGTACAAAAAATGGGAAGCGTCTCCAGCAGGTAAAAAAGTGCTTGCTGGTGCCGCTAAAATAAAGAAGTCCATTAGGGATTCTACCAACATCGAGGGAGTTGTCACTTCTCTTTCTCTTCCGCCAGGCTCAAGATTAGGTTTCGGATTGATGGTAAAGATTAATGGTGACGACTATATTCTTGCGTTTGGGCCAGAACAATCTGGCAAGAGTAACTTTAACAATGAATTTGAGCAACTACATAACCTGAAAGTGAACGACAAAATCATACTAAGAAGCCATAGCGTATCGTACGCGCCCAAGTATGCATATCCAATAGTAGCGGGCGACTATGTAGAACGAGATGGTAAAATAATTTATCTACGTGCACCTCGCCAGGGTGGTTGCTAAGTAAGTTATGAAACACATTCACCAAATTTCATGGATTGACAAATTAGTGCTTCGATATTCGCTTCTTTACCAAGCGGCAAACCTTTAAAAACCAAATCTACTATGCGTTACTTACATCTGACTTTCTTGCTTTGTGTGTTGAGCGTCTTTTCAGCTAATCCGCATCTGGAAAATTCACCGTCAACTACCACAACCACCTTGAATTCCGACACTGCCAATTCAACTTCAAGCAATGATGGTGAACCAGGAATATCCAACGTTATCTTGCAATCAAAAGATGGAGGAAAGACCTGGCAAGACATAAGTCTTGATTTGCCTGAAAATGGAGAGCCTCAAGATTTTTTTGCCGGAGAGTCAGATGTGTACTTGCGCTTAAAAAATGAGATGTATCACAGTAAAAGTAATTCTGCAACACCCGTTTGGGAGAAAGCGAATGTTCCTGATCCTGAAAAAGCTTCAATTGCTTTCAATCGTTCAGGAGTCATGGCCTACAATTATGAAGGAGAAGTTTATAAAAAGGTGCCCGCTACCGGAACTTGGATGCCGATCTACCAGGATTTTAAAAAACGTTCGATGCGGACAATTTTTGAAACATCCAATGGTACGTTATTCTTAGGTTTCGATAGCGGTCTTTATAAATCTGCTGACAAGGGAAAAAGTTGGAAACAAGTCCAGAGTGAAGGTTGGCTGGGGAATCTGGTGGAGTCTGAAGGGGTTCTGATGGGTACGGGTCAAAAAGGGATCATGCGTTCAGTCGATAATGGTGAACAATGGGAATGGGTAATCAGCGAGGGTGGCGTGGGTATAGCGGTAGAACTTATCGATGGTGGGTTCGCGGCCATATCTTACAACACCATAACAAAATCCAGAAGAATACGCACTTCGTTGGATAGTGGAAAAACTTGGAAAGCCATTGATGAAAGCATTCAGCCTTTGCTGTACATTCCATCTTTCAACGGATTTTCAGATGCTGCGTCTATTTCATCTATCAAGCAAATGGGCAACTATTTTATTTGTGGCCATCCAACTGGTATACTACTGTCAGGTGACAAGGGTAAAACTTGGAAAGTTGTTCACAAGGGTGTTGATCAAAAGGTGTTTAAACTATATTCTTCCGCCAATGTATTGTACGCATTGCTGATGAATTTAGGATGCTGAAATCAGGGATCGGGCAACGAAGATTTGACCAACTATTCAAGAATTTAGTTCGGAAGAACTACACTTGCGCTAAAAAACCTTCCTGTCCAGATTCTGGTTCCATTAGCGAGGAAAGTGTTATATAATGGCATTGCGTGGCGCCTGCCCCGATGTCTCATCGGGGTTAAGTAGTTGTCCCTTAAAAAGCTTAAAGGGTTAAGATTAATGAGAATATGAATTGATTTTGGTTGAAAAAATCTGCAAGAAAGTAGAACTTTATGTCGAAAACCTTGCAGATTTTTATGCTCTCTACAAAAGCCTCTCC
>JADBYK010000080.1 GCA_020403045.1 Cytophagales bacterium | reverse complement strand
TTCAAAGGTACTATAAAAACTAAGTTGAGATGGAGAGGCTTTTGTAGAGAGCATAAAAATCTGCAAGGTTTTCGACATAAAGTTCTACTTTCTTGCAGATTTTTTCAACCAAAATCAATTCATATTCTCATTAATCTTAAACCTTTCAGCTTTTTAAGGGACAACTAATTATTGGTAAACGGTAATCAGTAATCAGTGGATGGCTACTAATTACCGTTTACTGAACACTGATTACTACTTTATTCTAACCTATTGTGAAAGTACAAAGTATAATCAGGCAGCAACTCTGGGTGCGCAATTTTCACCAAGTCTTTCAAAATCAAATCGGGGCGCAGATAGCCGAGTTCTAAAAACTCGCTGCCACCCTTGGTGCCTTTTCGTGCATCATACGAATACACTTGTTGCTCTTTGAAAGGTTTGAATAACGCATATCGTTCTTCGGTGGCTTTGATCTCGTTCAGGTTTTTAAACGAACCAACACCGATCCATAGGTCCGCCTCTTTTGCTGTGGCATAGACAGATTCAAAACTCAATTGCAAAAAACCACTGGTTGAATCCGATGACCATAAATAACCGCAGCCTGCATCTTTCAGTAGCTTGGCAGCGTAGTTTTGGCCACCGGGCATGAACCAGGCATCTCCATACACAATCCCGCTGAGTACGGTTGGTTTGGTTTTTACTTCGTTCACTAATTGCTGCGTGCTCAAATACTCTTTTTCAATTTCTGCAAAAATAGAATCGGCTTCTCTCTCTTTCCCAAAGAAGAGCGCCATGAATTTGATCCACTCTGCACGCCCAAGTGGATGTTTCTCTAAATACTCAGCGTTGATCACGACAGGAATACCCAACTCCTGGATTTTTTTAAGTTGACCTAAATCTTTGGTCATGGTGTAGCCCATAACAAGTGAAGGTTTGAGTGTATAGAGCATTTCGATATTCATTCCTTTATCGATGCCGAGGTCTTTGACTTTTCCTTGATCAATTCTTTTTCTCATTTTCTCTGAACTGATATAGTCGGTGGTGGGGAAGCCAATGAGTTTTTCTGTTTCGCTGATATAGTCGAGCAAGGGAATGTGTGTGGTGGAAGTGCAAACTATATTTTCAATAGGCACTGTAATGACTTGCGTTTGTTCATCATGTGGTGGTGGTTTTTCACCTGTTGGGACTAGTAAATACTGATAACCTGATGTAGCGTTTTGGTAGGGTTGCTTGACTTCAACCAATTTAGAATTGCCAACGATGGTTACTTTAAAACCAACGGCATACTTTGCTGCTGAAATATTTTCTGGATTTGTAGCCGAGTTTTTTTTGCTGTTGCATGATAGTAGGCTGCCAACTGCCAACCACAAGGTGAAGATCAATCTGAAACCTAAAACCTCAAATCTCCAATCGTTTTTCATCCCACAAGTTTACGGAATTTATTATGTTTGCGCCCGTATTGCGGTTTTTCTGTTGAGTTACATCACCAGAAGATTAAAAGGGAACCCCGTTCAATTCGGGGGCTGTTCCCGCAACTGTAGTCCACGTAATGAACTAACTATCTAAGCCACTGTGCTGCCCCGATCGCTATCGGGGCGGAATGGGAAGGCGTTAGCGAATGTGGAGAGCCAGGAGACCTGCCGAAATACAATTAATATCAGTGCTTCGGGTAAAAAGCGACTGTGATTCATTTGAAGAATGTAATGTCAGGATTCTGCAGGTTCCGATCAGTGCATTTTCATGGTTTCATTTTCAGCCTTTTACTCTTTTTTCAAACCTTTAAACTTTTTTGAAAATGAAAAAAGAGAAAAGAGTCTGGGCAATCACTTTAATTGTCCTTTGGTGGCTGGCATCAAATAAAACATCGGCACAGCAAGTGGAAGATTCGGTTCGCACGTTAAAGGAAGTAGTAGTAACAGGAACCAAGTTTGAATTGCCAATTGAAAAATCAGGCAAGTTTATTTTGCGCTTGAGCGAACAGCAACTACGCGACCAGCCTGGAATAAATTTTTCGAATTTGCTCAACAACCTTGCTGGCATACAAGTGGATGGAAATTTTGGGACGCCCGGCTCTAACCTTAATTATTATGTGCGTGGAGCGCGCAATCGACAAACGTTGATTTTAGTAGATGGTATACCTATGAATGACCCTTCTGGTATCGATGCGTTTTATGATTTACGTTACATAGCCACCGATCAATTAAAAAATGTGGAGGTGTTGCAAGGTGGATTGAGCACGCTTTATGGATCGGGTGCGGCAGCATCGGTTATTAACATACAAACAAAAAATGCGGATCAAGCGGGATTGCACGGGAGTATTGATTTGAATGCAGGAAGTTGGAATAGCTTCGGGCAAAATTTGAACTTGAATGGAAAGGCTGATAAGCTTACTTTTCAAGTGCTCGCCAACAACTTTTCAGCAGAAGGTTTTTCTGCTGCTACTGAAAAAAATGGTGCTGGTAATTTTGATAAAGATGGAATAACCCGAAGAAACGGATTTTTAAAAGTGGGCTACCAATTCAGTCCAAAATTTAAACTGGATATTTTTGGCGGCACCGATTGGCTGGATGCGAAGTATGATGACGGAGCCTTTCAAGATGCAAGCAATAGTCTAGTGCAATCACAAATCCGAGTTGGCTTCAAAGGGCATTATACCTACACCAATGGAAGTGTACAATTAACAGCCCAACAGCTGAGTAACAACCGTGAATTTACCAGTTTGTATCCGACCGCTTACGATGGAAGTAATTTTTTTACTGAAGTAGTTCATACCCATCAGCTAAGTGGTTATGCCAAACTATTGAGTGGGGTTAGTTTTCAACAACTAAAATTCGGAGAGAAGAATGTAAGCGCAATCGACACGACCCGGTTCACCATTGTTGATCCTTACACTTCTTTATTTTTAGATTTCGAAAATGGATTGCAACTACACATTGGCACCCGATTGAATACACACAGCGAATACGGGAGCAAGTTGTTGTATAATCTGAATCCATCTTGGACTGTAAATATTGCTGCGGATTCAAAACTTAAATTTTTCGGCTCCGTTTCGTCTTCGTTTATTACACCAAGTTTATATCAACTGTATTCGCCTTTTGGCAATAGAAATTTAAAACCTGAAGAGAATGTCAACTACGAATATGGAGTGAGCCTTGCTAATAGCCAGTTTTCCATCAGTGCTGTTAATTTTTTTCGAAATGAACAAAACGCCATCGGCTACATTAACCGTTATGAAAATCTGGCCGCTACCCGGAAAGTGAGCGGTGTTACCGTGAATGCTGCTTATCATTTTAGTAACGTACTCAGCTTTCGTGCAGACTATACCAGCCAAAGCAGCGACAATGAGAAGTCTTTCTACCGCATACCCAAAGAAAAGTGGAGTGTAGGTGCTACCTATCGGGTAGGCAAGGGCACACTTCTCACAGCCACCTATTTGCATACAGGCGCAAGAACTGACTTGTATTACGATGAAAATTTTATGGCCAGCGAAGTAAAGCTGAATGCTTATGACCTAATCAATCTTTCTGCTTCGCAGGAATTGTTTGATAGAAAATTGTCGATCTATGGATTAATTAATAATCTGTTAAATGAAAAGTTTATTGGCGTTTATGGCTTTACTACCCAAGAAAGAAATTATTTAGTTGGGGTGAGGTATAATTTTTGACAGGTGGCAAGGAGACTAATTGATCCGAAAGTGGAAGCGATCGCTGGTTCTGAAAAGAATGAGTCGCCAGATTTTTATATGGAAAATGGCTTTATGGTTTTTACAGAAGCCTTTCATCTCAAAAGAGGCTACTGCTGTCAAAGTGGTTGTCGGCATTGTCCGTATGGATTTAAAGACAAGAAGAGTAAATAGCCTTCTTTTTTGATGTCGGGGATTTAATGGCTACTTTGGTTCTGACTTTTTGACCAAATCCTATATGCCGGAATCACATCTCAAACGTTCTCTCACACCTGCCATGGTGTGGGGGCTTGGCGTAGGCTATGTTATCTCAGGGAACTATTTTGGGTGGAACTTAGGATTGGAAAAAGGTGGAACACTTGGACTGGCGATTGCCATTTTCTTTATCATCATTCTCTATATCACATTTACATTTAGTTACACGGAGTTGGCTTGTGCCATCCCCAAGTCAGGAGGAGCTTTTGACTATGCTAATCGCGCCTTCGGAAAAGATGTTGGGTTCATTACCGGTATGGCGCAAAACATCGAATTCATTTTTGCACCACCCGCTATCGCATTTGCCATCGGTTCGTATGGGAATATATTTTTTCCGGATGTATCCGTATTGATTTTTTCTGTACTCGCCTATTTCATTTTTGTCGCGTTGAATATATGGGGCGTAAAAGTGGCCGCTACTTTTGAATTAGTCATCACTATTCTTGCCGTTTTTGGTTTGCTGTTTTTTGCAGGCCTTACGTTTCCGAAGTTTCAATTGAGCCATTTGCAACAAAATGCATTTCCATTTGGCTATGCGGGAGTATTTGCTGCTATTCCTTTTGCGATTTGGTTTTTTTTAGGAATCGAAGGAGTCGCTAATTTGGCCGAAGAAGCCATTGATCCAAAGCGCACAATTCTTATTGGTTTTGGATCTGCAATAGCAACACTCGTCATTTTGTGCCTTGTCACATTTGTTAGCTCAGTCGGGGTAGCCGGTTGGGAAGCCATTGTTTTTGAATCGGACGGAGCGATTTCTGATTCACCTTTGCCGTTGGCTTTAGCGCAAGTAGTTGATGCCAATTCTTTGAATTTTCGATTTTTACTAGTCGTTGGTCTTTTTGGTTTGATTGCTTCCTTTCATGGGTTGATGTTGGCTGCGGGTCGGTCGACTTATGAGTTTGGTCGAGTTGGCTATGCGCCTGCCTTCGTAGGTATGGTTCATCCAGAGTTTAAAACACCAGCCAATGCATTGATTGTAAATATGGGGTTGGGCATATTGGCATTATTGACAGGTAAGACAGGTGAGATTATTACCATTGCCGTATTTGGCGCATTGACACTTTATATTATCTCTATGTTATCTTTAATTCAACTTCGTAGGAAAGAACCACATCTGGTCAGGCCTTTTCGTGTCCCGTTGTATCCCGTTTTTCCTTTAGTGGCTCTTGGCATTGCTTCCTTTTCTTTTGTGGCGATGGCGATTTTTAATTTAGAGTTAGCAGGCCTTTATTTTTTGATTATTGGAGTAAGTTATGGCATCTTTAAAGTTTGGAATTCACGAAATTCTAAGAAGCAATGACAACACAAGAAATTTTTAAGTATGTAAAAAATCATCCAGCCGGAAAAGTAAAGATTGCTTATGCAGATATTGATGGCATTTTGCGCGGCAAATATATTTCGGCAGAAAAATTCCTTTCTTTCACAGATGGTGCAACGACTTTTTGCGATGTTGCTTTTGGGTGGGATGCCAATGACGTGGCGTACGATAACGGAACGTATACCGGATGGCATACCGGTTACCCCGATGCGCCTACTCGAATAGATTTTTCCACTTTTCGAAAAATTCCCTGGGAGAGCGATCTTCCTTTTTTTCTTGGAGAAATCATGGACGCGAAAGGAAATCCGGCATTTGTTTGCCCAAGACAATTGTTAAAGATGGTCTATGCCGATTCAAAACGCGAAGGTTTTACACCGTTCTTCGCTCAAGAGTTCGAATGGTTTAATTTTCAAGAAACACCTCAAAGTGCACAGGATAAAAATTACAAAAACCTTACACCCCTTACTCCGGGCATGTTTGGGTATTCTATTCTACGCACTACCTTAGCAAATCCTTTCTTCTCTGATTTGTTTGATTTACTAAAAAAGTTTGGAGTGCCTATTGAAGGACTTCACACGGAGACAGGGCCAGGAGTTTTAGAAGCCGCAATTCAATATGCAGGTGTTATCGAAGCAGCAGATCGCGCGACATTGTTCAAAACAGCTGTAAAAGAGATTGCGTACAAGCATGGCATCCTGGCTACCTTTATGGCTAAGATCAGTGAATCTCTTCCGGGCTGTGGTGGACACGTGCATCAAAGCCTGTGGGACAAAGGAGGGAAGAGGAATCTTTTTTATGATGAGAAAGACAAGCATCACATGAGTGAAGTGATGAAGAGTTATGTTGCAGGGCAATTGTTTTGTATGCCACATTTGCTTCCCATGTATGCGCCAATAATCAATAGTTACAAGCGATTGGTAGAAGGCGCCTGGGCACCCACCACGTTGACGTGGGGAATTGATAATCGCACAGTTGCTTTACGTGTGCTTGGCAGCGGAAGTAAATCGTGTCGATTGGAGACAAGAGTAATTGGCTCTGATGTCAATCCTTATTTGGCGATGGCCGCAGCCTTAGCGTCCGGCCTATACGGAATTCGCAAAAAACTAAAATTGAAGCAACCCGCCACTGTTGGCAACGGCTACAAGGATTTTTCGAATGGCATTTTGCCCAGCAATTTGCACGAAGCAACCAAACAAATGAGAGACTCTACGGTGGCGAAAGAAATTCTAGGAGAAAAGTTTGTGGAGCATTTTACCCAAACCCGCGAATGGGAGTGGCGGCAGCATTTGAAAGCGGTGACAGATTGGGAGTATAAGAGGTATTTTGAGATTATTTAGCAATAAATGAGTAAGGCGATAACTATTGCAGACGAAACCGTCATCAGCAAAATTTACCGCATCCGAGGCAAAAAGGTGATGATGGATCGGGATTTGGCAGAAATGTACGGTGTAGAAACCAAACGTTTAAATGAACAAGTAAAACGCAATGAAAGACGTTTCCCGCCTGATTTCATGTCCCAGTTAACGCAACCAGAATTGGAAGATTGGAAGTCGCAAATTGCGACATCCAATAAGGAAAAAATGGGCCTGCGAAAGTTGCCCAACGTATTTACCGAGCAAGGTGTAGCGATGTTATCTAGTGTGCTTAATAGCAGCACTGCCATTGATGTAAACATACAGATTATCCGAATTTTTACGCGAATTCGGGAGATTTTTCTTAGTCATCAGGATCTATTGTTGAAGATGGAACAGATTGAGAAAAAGATGCTTCAGCAAGACGACAAGACCAAAAAGCATGAAGAGGAAATTCAAGTAATATTCAAAGCATTGAAGCAGCTAATCAGACAAGAACAAGAACCAAGAAAAGAGATTGGTTTTAAAATAAAAGGAAAATGAACTTCTTATTTAATACTAACCAACTATGACCTTCGACAAAATCTATCAATATAACTTCCCTACCACCATCCGTTTTGGTGCCGGTTCCAGCAATGAGCTACCTGATTATCTCGTTAAGAATAATTTATCAAAGCCGCTGGTTGTAACTGATCCTACCGTAGCGCAACTTCCATTCTTCAAAAAAATGGTGGAGAGTTTGATGGCGAAGAATATTTCTGTTGAGGTGTTTTCCGACATTCACAAAAACCCTGTGAAGTCGGACGTGTACAAAGGCACAGATGCATTTGACGATACGAAACGCGATTCCATCATTGGAATTGGCGGAGGCGCAGCGATCGATGTGGCACGTGCCATACTTTTACGAATCAATCACCGCGAGGATTTGTTTAAGTATGACGATCTGATTGGGGGCGATGTTTTTGTAACCAATGAAGTGCCGCATTTCATTACGATTCCCACTACAGCAGGAACAGGCAGCGAAGTGGGAAGAAGTGCGATCATTGCCGATGATGTCACCCATCAGAAGAAAATCCTTTTCTCACCCAAATTGCTCGCAAAAATTATTTTTGCTGACCCATTGTTAACGATGGAGCTTCCATCGTTTATCACTGCAGCTACTGGCATGGACGCATTGACACACAACATGGAAGCGTATCTTGCCAAGATGCCACACCCGCTTTGTGATGGAGTTGCGTTGGAAGGAATATCTTTGATTCATCAATCGCTGGAAACGGCCGTGAATAAACCCGATCTGGAGTCGCGTAGCAAAATGTTGATTGCTTCATTGATGGGGGCAATTGCTTTTCAAAAGGGATTGGGCGTAGTGCATTCATTAGCGCATCCGTTGTCATCTTTGTTAGATACCCATCATGGGTTGGCGAATGCAGTTAATATTCCTTACGGGATGGAGTTCAACATCGAAGGATTTGAAAATAAGTTCAAACGAATCGCCAGTACACTCGAACTGAAAGAGCAATCCGGTAAAGCGGTTGTCGATTATCTTTTTGGTTTGAATTCAAAGATCAACATTCCACATAAACTCAGCGCGATCGGTGTTAAACCCGTTCATATCGAAACGTTAGCAGACTTGGCCATTGCTGACTTCGCCCATCCTAATAATCCGAAGCCGGTGAGTAGAGAAGATTTTAGGCAATTGTTTTTGAAGGCGCTTTAAAAAAATGAAGAAGATAACAATAGGAGTTGCCGATTGCAGTAAGTTCGAAAAGTATGCAGCCTGGATATCCCAAGATGCAGATGTGGAAGTTATCAAGTTGGGCTATGCATTAAATGACTTTGAGGAAATAAAGAAATGTCACGGAGTATTATTGACGGGCGGAGAGGATGTTCATCCACGATTTTATAATCGAACAGATTTATTAAAATTTTGTTATCCGGATGATGTTGATGAGAGAAGAGATGAATTTGATTTAAGTGTAATTGATTATACCCAACAAAATAATCTTCCCTTGTTGGGCATTTGTCGCGGCCTGCAAATCACCAATGTTTTTTTTGGAGGTACGTTGATTCCGGATCTTCCCTCTTTTGGAAAATTCAACCACTCCAAATTTGGTGAAGGTAGAGATCGCTATCACACCATCACCATCGACCCACATAGTCAGATGAGTCAAATTTCTTCGAAAGTAGAAGGAGAAGTGAACAGCGCGCATCATCAATCGGTGAAACACGTGGGTATAGGTTTAGTGGCCAATTGTTTTTCACAGGATGGGGTGGTTGAAGGCTTGGAGCGAACGAATCCTAAAAATCGATCCTATTTAATGTTGGTTCAATGGCATCCTGAGCGAATGAACGATCAATTCAATCCATTGACGGCAAATATCAAAAAGAGTTTTCTAGATGAAGTGCGAAGTTTATAACTCACTGAAATGAAAATCGTAAATCCGGCCACCGAAGAAATTATCCGAGAGATTCAGGAAGATTCACTTGAGTCTGTCAATCAAAAATTCAAGTGTCTGCAAGTCGCCCAAGTCGATTGGCAAATTATCACATTGGCAAAACGAATCGAAATTCTCCGCACATTTTCTGATTTGTTTGAGGGGAATATCGAGGCGTTAGCTTCTATCCTTACCTCTGAGGTTGGTAAACCATTGCAGCAGTCGCGCAATGAGATTAATGGGGCGCGGGCAAGAATCAAATGGCTGACGGATAATGCAGCGAAGTATCTGGCCGATGAGCTAATGAACCAAGAGGGAAATTTGACAGAGCGTATTTCTTACGAACCGTTGGGTGTTATCTGCAATATTTCCGCGTGGAATTATCCGTACCTAGTTGGTGTGAATGTTTTTGTTCCTGCCTTGTTGGCTGGCAATGCGGTGATGTATAAGCCTTCGGAGTATTCTACGCTGACGGGTTTGGAGATTGAGAAATTATTGAAGGAAGCGGGCATACCCAACAATGTGTTTCATGTTGCCATTGGTGCACGACCGGTAGGTGAGTTGTTGTTGGAACTTCCGTTTAACGGATATTTTTTCACTGGCTCCTATAAAACAGGGAAATATATTTATGAGAAAGTCGCATCTAAGATGGTGCCCTGCCAGTTGGAGTTGGGAGGCAAAGACCCATTGTATGTGGCCGATGATGTTGCCGATGTAAAAGCAGTTGCTGCAGGCACAGCAGATGGAGCATTCTACAACAACGGCCAGAGTTGCTGTGCGGTGGAGCGGATTTACGTGCATGAAAAAGTGTACGATCAATACATTAGTGAATTTATCAAAGAGGTAAAATCATGGAAGATTGGGAACCCAACAGAGGCAGGTGTTTACATCGGGCCATTAAGCAGAAAAGATCAAGTTGCTTTTCTTGAGGAGCAGATTAGAGATGCTATTCAAAAGAGCGGTAAGATACTGGTGGGGGGAAAACGAATTCATGGAACGGGGTATTATTTTGAGCCAACTGTTATTACGAACGCCAATCATCAAATGAATGTAATGCGTGAAGAATCATTCGGTCCGATCATTGGCATCATGAAAGTTAAAAGTGATGATGAAGCTAGTGAGTTGATGAGGGATACTGAATATGGATTGACAGCAGCGGTTTACTCTAGTAGTCAATCGCGGGCAGAAAATATTTTAGGGCAGATCAATTCCGGAACCGGTTATTGGAACTGCTGCGACCGTGTGAGTGCCGCTTTGCCATGGAGTGGACGGAATCATTCGGGTTTTGGGGCTACGCTTTCTCATGCTGGATTGAGAGCGTTTACGAAAACCAAAGCGTATCATATGAGAGGATAATCTTACTCATTGTTCAGCACCTCTGCCAGATTACCCTTCACCAATTTTAAGGTTGGCGAATCAATCGCCATCACGGCAATCATGTGTATTATTTAACCCAAACTATGCATTAGGAATGCATAGTTTGCCCAGGGGGTTGACGATCCGCCTGAGGCGGATGTCAAGGTTAAACCTCGTGACGCTTGCGGTCAGAGTCAGACATTTATCGTCTGACCTGACAATGAAAATCAC
>JADBYK010000008.1 GCA_020403045.1 Cytophagales bacterium | reverse complement strand
GCAATCATTTTATTGTGGTAGGTGCTGAGGGATGGAATAATCGATTTGATTTAATGAATGAGAAGCCCTATGCCGAGGAAAACATCGTGTACAATTTTCACTTCTACGATCCATTCTTGTTTACTCATCAAGGCGCTGACTGGACAGGCTGGTTGCCCGCCCAACAAGCGTCCAACGTCCCTTACCCGAGCAGTCCGGCTGCTGTGGCAGCGCTCGTTTCCGCAACTACACAGCAAGAACTGAAAGACATCCTGGGTTGGTATGGCAATCAAAAATACAATTACGATTCGTTGCTAAAATGGGTAAAGCCAGTGGCCGATTGGGGAAAACGAAATAACGCAGTTGTTACGTGCAATGAGTTTGGGTCGTATAAGTTAAAATCTCCACGGCAAAGTAGGCTCAATTGGATTGGCGATATGCGCAAAGCGTTGGAAGCAAACAACATTCCCTGGGCAATGTGGGAGTGTGACGAGGGTTTTGGATGGATTGATTATCCGAACAACGACAGAAGCAAACCAATTGTGGACAATGAGGTATTGATCGCGCTCGGGTTAAAGTAAACGTGGTCAATTAGTTTGATCGCGCTCTGTTACCTACCATTTTGGACAATGCAAGACGAATTACCTCGTCTACCTGCTCATCAATAGTAATGTGGGTCGTATCGATCAAAAACGCATCAGCCGACTTAACCAACGGGCTCTCCTTTCGGGTGCTGTCGATTTGATCGCGGCTAGCGAGATTTCCCACAATAGTATCGATGTCTACCAAATCATCGCGCTGCAACAGTTCTTTTTGCCTTCTAAATGCACGCACCAGAATATCGGCTGTTAAAAAAACTTTGAGCTCCGCATCGGGAAAAACAACCGAGCCAATATCTCGGCCATCCATGACGATACCTTTGTCTTTACCCAACTTTCGTTGAATGGCCACCATAGCTTCGCGAACCTCTTTTAGCGCACTCACCGGGCTTACATTCTCTGAAATTCGCATTTTTCGAATGTCCTTTTCTACGTTAATGCCATTCATAAACAATTCGGAAACCCCTTTTGCATTGACCCGAAAAGAAAGCTGGATTTCGCGTATTGCCTTTTCAACTTCCTTGGAGTTGGTGATCGCTACCAGATGATCTAAAAAATAAAGGGTGACGGCTCTGTACATCGCCCCGGAATCGATGTATCGATAGTTCAACTCCTTGGCTACGTTCTTGGCTGTAGAACTTTTGCCGCAAGCGGAGTACCCATCAATGGCGATCACAATTTTCCGCATGACTCAACAGTCTTTTTGTGGACATGGCAACGGTTTATTAGGATTGGGCTTTTTATGCCGCGGCCGATAGCCTGAGTTAGATTGTGCGCAGGCGCTTACCACTATTAAAGCAGTCAAGAAAAGTAAAATGAGGTTCGTTTTCAAAATGGATCGGTTTTAGAGAATCAAATTTAACCCAAAATTGCATATAGTTGCCATCGACTCGGTGAACCCTGGCCTTAAATCGTTATTTGTCCAATCTATTCAAATTTGGTTTTTTAAACCCAAACTATGCATTAGGAATGCATAGTTTGCCCAAGGGGTTGACGATCCGCCTGAGGCGGATGTCAAGGTTAAACCTCGTGACGCTTTCCGTCAGAGTCAGACATTTATCGTCTGACCTGAAAATGAAAATCACCAACTTGGTTTTCTTACTTGGGGCTAAATCGTTGATTTTCATTCGTCAATTATGCAATGCTGACAGTACCGTCAGCATTGCATAATCTGGGTTAAAATTCCAACCTTGATTAATTCCAAGGGAATGGCAACAGTTGATTAAATTTGTCTTCACTAAAAGCAACAGCAAATGGAAGAACCAAAGCAAGAAGGCTCAGCCGAAAAGTTTTTCAGGGATTTCGGAAAGAAATTAGACCAATTTCTGGTTGAAGCAAAAGATGCCAGCACTCGCGTGGAGGCTGACCTAAAGAAAAAATTTGAGGAGCTAAAAGTAGCCGCTGACAAATTTAAAAATGAAGCGGAAAATAAAGAACGTTGGAAAGAGGTAGAAGCCAGTTTGAAAAAAGCGGGTGAAGAATTGAATAATGCAGTAAAGGCTGCGTTCAAGAAAAATCAAAGTCAATAGTCGACAGTCCATGGTCGATGGCCAATAGTCAATAACTCTACGCAGCTATTAACAATTGGCTATCGACCATGGACTATTAAACCGTGGACTGTCGACCATTGACTATTGACCTAAATTTTAACTCCCTTCCATTTCCCCTGTCGGAAGATAACAATGGCAACAACCGCCATCACCGATTCGGCAATTGCAATCGCCCAAAAAACCGCACTAGGTCCAAGGCCAAATTGCACAGCAAGCAAATAGGCGAGTGGAATTTGGAACAGCCAATAGCCAAACAAATTAAGAATGGTTGGGGTCCTTGTATCTCCTGCGCCATTAAATGATTGGACAATCACCATTCCATATCCATAAAACACATAGCCAAAAGCCACAATCTTAAGACATTGGGCGCCATAGCGAATCACTTCTTCATTGGATGAAAAAATTCGCATGATTGGGTCTGAGACAAAATAAAAAGTGATGGATATCAAGCCGAGGAAAACCATATTCAGGAAACCAGCCTTCCACACCGACTGCTCTGCCCGCTCCGGCTTTTGGGCACCCAGGTTTTGGCCAACCAAAGTAGCTGCTGCATTGGCCATACCCCAAGAGGGTAGAATGGTAAATATGATTACCCGAATGGCAAACTGATAACCCGCAAAGGCAGCACTTCCAAACGTAACAATAATCCGTGCCATAAAAAGCCAGCTGGCAGTAGAAATCAAAAACTGGCCAATGTTACCAGCTGATACTTTCAAAAGGCGGGTGATAATACCCCAATCTATTTTAATATTTTCCTTATGAATTTTGATGACTCCCTTTTCACCTGATAGATAGTACAGTTGGTAGAGCACACCAGCACCTGACTTGTCCGGTTTAGTGCGGCAGACTGAGTTTGGTTAGTAGGTTGGTCAAGTGATCGGGTATAGATTTGCGAAGGGTTATAACTTTTCCGGTAAGTTTGTTGAGCAGTCGGGCATCG
>JADBYK010000079.1 GCA_020403045.1 Cytophagales bacterium | reverse complement strand
CTGTGGGCACCACACGAACATGATACATTCTATTGCCTTACTTTACCCCTTAGTGCGACAAAATACAAATTTTATGGGCGCAGTGAATTGAAAATCAACGACTTAATTTTTTGAAAAATTTACCGCGGACAAGTCAGGAGTACCATGGAGGCTGTTAATACTATAAAAAAAGTCAGGCACCGCACCTGACTTTTTTGATGTCTTTCTGAAACTGGTTTATTTTACCTTTTGCGCCTCCTTGTGCATTTTGATTTGTTGATCTAGTTGTTTTTTATCACCTACTAGTACGAGCGTCATGTCCTCATATTTAAAATGATCTTTTGTTATTTGCGACACCTTCTCTGGCGTCACCGCATAGATGTTCTTTACTCTATCGGTGAGATAGCTCTCGTCCAATTCGTGTAAGTCTATAAAATTAAGTTGACTGATAATTCCGCCCGGGTTCGAATTTTGCAGAACAAACGTGCCTGCCATGTAGCGCTGAATGCCCTCTAATTCTTCTTTGGAAGGATTTTCTGTTTGCAATTTTTTGATCTCTTTTGAAATTTCGCGCAAAGACTCTCCGGTATGCTCACTAGTTACATCGGCTTCCTCGTACCAAAGGGAAACTCCTTTTCGGTTTTGTATTGAACTATAGGGTGAATAGGTATATCCTTTGTCTTCTCGAATGTTACTGGTAATCCGAGAACCGAAAGAACCACCTAGCAATGAGTTGGTGACTTGAAGAGCCATGTAGTCCTTGTCCTTTGGGGTGAGTGTCGGCAACCCCAGAATAATTGTTGTTTGAGGTGCGTCCTTACGATCAATCATTGCAATTTCATTTGTTCGTGTAGCCGTAGCTGGAGGGAAATTGATTTCAGGGCCGGTACGCCATGCAGCGAACGATTCGTCAATCGCCTTGCTTACACTGGCCTCATCAAATTTTCCCACAACGTATACGACTGAACGCTTGGCGCCAAAGTTTTTCTGAAAGAAGTCTTTCGCTTTTTCCGCAGAGTAACTGTCTATCATTTCTGCAGTGGGATAATAACGCCCATAGGGATGATCTTTGTAGACAATCTGGAAAAATCTTTCAGTGGCTTGAGATTGGGGAACAGACTTCTGTACCGTCAATTGCCTTTTTAAATCCGCTTTTAATCGATCTACTTCCTTTGCAGGAAGAGCCGGATTCATCACTAAGTCAGCAATAACTCGCACAAGTTCTGGAACAAACTCCGACAACACAGAGCCACTAATCGTAACATTATCCATTCCTGTACTCACATTGATGTTTCCACCCATACCGGCCACTTTCTTAGAAATCTCCTTGAAACTTTTAGTAGTTGTGCCTTCCTTCATCAGCAAACCAGTAAGGTCTGCCAACCATATTTCATTGGCGGCCTCGTGTATGTTTCCTGTTTTTACAATAAGTTGAACTTCTGCTTTAGGCACGGCACCGTATTGAACGAACGTAGTGCGTAAACCATTACTAAGTTGCTTTACTTTTTTCTCAGGTAGCTTGAAATCCTTTGGCGTGCCACCCACGGGTGGTGTCTCCTTCTGTGCAAGACTTGGAAAGGCAAAGGCTAAACAAAGCACAAAACCTGGTACTAGTTTGAATGATTTTTTCATTTTGTTTCAGCTTTAGGGTCAATAATTAAAATTGTACGATTTGTTGCCCGTAAATATTCTGCGGCCGTCTTTTTTACCAATTCGGGCGTTACTTTTTTAAACTCATCCTCTAATGTATTCAACCTCGAAGGATCGTCATCAAAGAGCGCAAAACTCGCCAGCATATCTGCACGGCCAATGCCGAAGAATCCGCCAAGGTCGTCATAAAGTTTAGACCTCATTTTTACGACTGCCAGGTCAATGTCTTCTTGCGTCACATTTTTCTGAATGTCGTCAACGGCCTTGTTGACCTCGGATAGTATTGAATCTGGCGATATATTCGAATCATAAATCAAATCAGCCATCCATATCATGGGTCCACTATAGTTAAACATATTTCCAAGGTAATTGATCCCGCCACTCACGCCACCTGTGTATCCTTTGCCTTGAACCAGGGCCTGGTAGAGCTTGCTATCTTCACCCTGCACCAGCATTTGGTCAATTAGTCCCATCGCATAATACTCCGGGCTGTTTCGGTCTGGCATTTTATAGGCAAAAGCTATTGCAGGTTTATTTGCGAGCTTATCTTCTTTAGTAAAACGCTTTTCTTTTTCCTGGCGAGGTTCAGAAATATCTGGTTTGGGTGGGAGTTGGGAAGCTGGTATTTCTCCAAAATATTTTTCAACCCACTGTTTAGCTTCTGCAATTTCAAAGTCGCCAACGATAGCCAGCGAGGCATTGTTGGGTGCATAGAACGTGTTGAAAAAATTATCTACGTCTTCCAATTTTGCAGAGTCAAGGTCTTTTAAATCCCCGTAGAAGTTGTGGGCGTTGTGCCAATTCTCATTTGCGTATTGTGGCATGTCCAACCACGGGAATCCGCCATAAGGCTGATTCAGAACATTAACCTTTACTTCATTTTTTACCACACCTTGCTGGTTGGTCAGATTCTCTTGCGTAATAGCAAGACCTTTCATTCGATCGGCTTCTGCCCAAATGGCTGTCTCGAGTTTATGTGCGGGCATTACCTCAAAATAATTAGTAAAATCAAACCGAGTGGATCCGTTCAGGATACCCCCATTTTGCTGTACCAATTTGATGAACTCCATTTTTCCAAGATTTTGAGAGCCTTGAAACATCATGTGTTCAAACAAGTGAGCAAATCCTGTTCGGTTTTTTGGCTCGATTCGAAAGCCGATGTTGTAATAGACAGCAACGGCTACCGTGGGCGCAGTTTTGTCTTGCGACAAGGCCACTTTTAGTCCGTTCTTTAATTTGTAGTATTCTACAGGGACTTTAAATGTGTTAGAGGCTTCCTCTTTTTTCTGATCGCAGCTTCCTAGAAAAATCAGGAGTGCCATTGCGATCATGGTGATAGGTTTGTTTTTGATCGATTTGTTCATGTGGTTTGGATAATTTTTGTTTAGATGTATAAAAAAGAGATAAAGTTTGCCCAACGCTTTTGGTAGAGCTGGAATAATTGGATTTTTTTGATCAATTCTATTTCAGATTTTTCGCCACCTCGTCCCAGTTAATGGTATTCCACCAATTGGCTACATACTCATTACGTTTGTTTTGGTACTTCAAATAGTAGGCGTGCTCCCACACATCCAAAGCCAATACAGGCGTGCCTTTCAATTCACTCATATCCATCAATGGATTGTCTTGATTGGGCGTAGAACCAATTTTTAATTTTCCACCATCGTTTACCAACCATGCCCAGCCCGAACCAAATCGTTTCATGGCGGCATCACTAAATTGTTCTTTGAATTTATCAAATGAACCAAACGCCCCGTTGAGTGCATCACTCACTCTGCCAACAGGAATTCCACCTCCGTTTGGTTTCATCGCTTGCCAAAAAAAGTTATGGTTGTATACACCTCCTCCGTTGTTACGTGCTTTTGCCGATAGCTTGGAGGCGTTCGCAAAAAAGTCATTTTCGTTTTCATAGACAATTTTGTCAGCAGCTATCGCTTCGTTCACATTCTTTACGTAGGTAGCGTGATGCTTTCCATAGTGGATTTCCATCGTTAGCGCATCGATGTTTGGCTCCAATGCATTGAACGAGTATGGAAGGGGAATCTGAGCAAACTGCAGGTTAGCCGTGGCAGGTGCTCGCGCGGTTGACTCGGTGAGGATAAAAGATGTCCCTACGGCTACCGCAGCAGATGCTCTTACTGAATCTTTAATAAATTTCCGTCTAGTGGTGCTCATCTTTTCAATGGTTTTATGTAAAAACAGAAAATAACCTAGGATGGCTAATAGCCAACCTTACAATTTTTGATATCCTAAATTTACTTAAAAAATATATAGCTTGCATTACACAACCCAACCTGCTATGACTGGCATATTATACGATCAAGTACCCTCTTTGGATTTGGCCGATTTTACAGGCAGTGACCCTATCAAGAGAAAGAAATTTGTGGCCGACCTGGGTGCTGCCTACAACAACATTGGCTTTGTGGCGATCCGAAATCATTACCTCACGGATGATTTATCGGCTCGATTATATGAAGTGATCAAGAAGTTTTTTGCGTTGCCTGATTCTGTCAAACAACGATATGAAATAGAGGGGCTAGCGGGCCAGCGAGGCTACATTGGCAAGGGCAAAGAACATGCGAAGGGGCGCAATACAGGTGACTTGAAAGAGTTTTATCACGTAGGCCAGGAAGTGTTAGATGGAGATCCAATTAAAAAGGAGTATCCTGATAATATTTGGCCTGCCGAGTTGCCCGAGTTTCAGTCGGTAGCGCTGGAGGTTTATCAACGACTTGAACGAACAGGGGTGCAGATGTTGAGAGCAATTGCTCTCTATCTTCAGTTGCCGGAAGATTACTTTGATCAAAAGGTAAGACACGGCAATAGTATTCTTCGCCCAATCCATTATTTTCCTATCGAGAATCCCGATGCCGTTCCAGCGGATGCAGTACGTGCAGCGGAACATGGCGATATCAATTTGATTACACTTCTAATGGGCGCCAGCGCAGATGGACTGCAAGTATTGAGACGTGACGGAAAGTGGATACCCATAACGGCATTGCCAGAACAATTGGTTGTAAATGTGGGAGATATGCTTGAGCGGTTGACTAACAAGAAGTTGAAATCGACTATACATCGCGTGGTTAATCCACCGCGCAGTCAAATGAACAAGCCAAGGTATTCTATTCCTTTTTTTATGCATCCCCGCTCAGAGATGAGTTTGTCTGCGTTGACCAGTTGCGTGGACGAGGCAAACCCCAAGTTATGGGATGATATTTCTGCTGGCGATTTCCTGAATCAGCGCTTGCGCGAAATTGGTTTGAAGAAGTAAATCAACTTGGCCAAGCATATTTCTTATCGTGGTTTTTTAAAAGACGTTTTACTGCTGTCTGTGTCTAGCTTTGGAGGGCCTCAGGCTCACCTTGCCCATTTTCAGAATGTCTTGGCCAAGAAGAAGAACTATGTTACGGAGGCCGACCTGTTGGAGTTAAATGCACTTTGTCAGGTCTTGCCAGGTCCCACATCTACTCAAACTATCTCTGCTGTTGGTTACAGATTGGGGGGGCCAGGCTTGGCCTACCTGACATTGCTGATTTGGATGTTGCCGTCAGTGACCATCATGACCGTTGCTGGTCTGTTGATTGGGAGTTTTGAATCGAAGAATATTTCATTGGCCTTTACCCGGTTTATACAACCCATGGCCGTTGGGCTGGTCGCTTATGCCGCCTATTCAATTGGCTTAAAATCCATCACCCGATTTAGAGCTGCGTTAATCATGATTGGCGCTGGCGTAGCCGCCTATTTTATTAATACACCCTTCGTTTTTCCGGTCACACTATTGATTGCGGGTTCTTTGACAGCTTTTAACTACAAGGCACATCCAAGAGAAGCAAAAAAGAAATTTGAAGTCCGATGGGCTAATTTTTTGCTTTGGCTCGGTGTACTCGTGCTGGCGGCTGTATTGGGAAGTGTCACCAAATCAAATCCTCCTTTTTTGCCCATTCGCTTATTTGAAAACTTTTATCGCAACGGAAGCTTGATTTTTGGAGGAGGTCAGGTTTTGACTCCGTTGCTTTATACGGAGTTTGTTCAATATGCACCTAAGCAATACCTCACGCACGAGGAGTTTCTTTCCGGTTATGCGCTTGCTCAATCATTGCCCGGACCGGTGTTTTCGTTTGCTGCCTACATTGGAAGCCTGGCCATGCGGGAAGGAGGAACTGGCGGAGCAATTTTCGGTGCTTTAATGTCAGCAGCGGGCATATTCTTGCCGGGTACTTTTCTTATTTTTTTTATGACTGGCATTTGGGATAGCCTAAAAAAGTACAGGCCGATAAGAGCTTCACTTGAAGGCATTAATGCAGCCAGCGCAGGACTGGTTGCCGCTGCAGCTGTTTTATTGTTTCAACCACTCCAAGCCAATTTGTTAAACGTAACGTTTACAATCGCCTCTTTCTGTTTAGTGGCTTTTACTAAGATACCGACATGGGCAGTGATACTGGTCGGTTTGATTTTGGGTTTCGTACTAAAATAAAAAGCCCCACATTAGTGGAGCTTTTTAACTTTTCAAAAAAAAATCGAGCCTAACCTAGTTTGAAAATAATAGGAAGTGTGTAGCGTTGCTTTACTGCTTTACCACGTTGTTTTCCTGGATTCCAAGGTGGCGCAGATTGCATCACACGAGCTGCTTCTTCATCACAACCGGCTCCAATACCTTTAATGATCTTTACATCATTGATGGATCCATCTTTTCCAATCACAAACTGTACGAAAACCTTCCCTTCTACACCCATTCTGCGAGCTTGAGCAGGGTATTTCATTTTGTCACCAACATACTTGTAAAAGGCAGGAAGACCTCCTTTTGGAGTTGCGGTTTCTTCAACAACCGAAAAAATCTCGTCAACCTCTTCCTTTACCTCCTCAACAACTGTCACAGCTTCTACTTTGGTATCTTCTGTTACCTCCACATCAAACTTGATGTTTAGGTCTTCTTTAATTTCTTCTTCATCTGGAACCTCTACAATCTGAGGCTGTTGAATAACAGGCGCTGGTGGAGGTGGTTGCTCTGTTGGCGGTACTTCAAGCATTTCCTCAAACGTATTGGTGCTTTTGTTTGTGAGTAAGTCCAATTTTTCATCGTAGCTCTTCCATTCGAAGGCCATGACGATGAGGGACATTGTTAACAAAAGGCCTATGCTGAAATACAGCCCTGTCTTTTTTGTCAAATCTGCTTTTTCTGACTTTTTCGCTTCCATTTTTATCAGTTTAGGATCTCAAATATAGGAATAGAATCCATTTGTGCATATCAAGTCACTAAAAGGGAGAAAAATTTTTCCCTTTTATGGCTTTACTACACTGAAAACTGAATGAGCGAAAGATTGTGGGATCTTTATTACTTTTTACATTTTGAAGCTAATTGGCATAATACATCGCTGTTTCACAGCTCTTCCCCTTTGTTTCCCCGGTTTCCAGGCGGGAGCATTTTGCATGACACGTATGGCCTCTTCATCACAGCCCGAGCCTATACCCCTCAAAACAGTCACTTCGCTGATTTTTCCATTTTTGTCGACCACGAAAGAAAGTGTCACCTTCCCTTCAACCCCCAATCTTCTGGCTTGGGCCGGATATCTCATGTTATCCACCAGATATTTGTAAAAAGCAGGCATTCCCCCGGTTGGCATAGCCGATTCCTCGACAATGGTAAAAATCTCATCGACTTCTTCCTCGGCCTCAGCAACCACCACCGAAGCAACTTCTATTCTCGGTGCTTCATTATCTAAATCAATGTTCAGATTTTCTTGAATCTCTTCCTCATCTGGCACTTCGACAATCTTTGGCTGTTGAATGATGGGCGCAAGAGGCGGCAATTGCTGGGTTGTGGGCACCTCAATCATCTCCTCAAATGTATTTGTGCTTTTTGCTGCAAGTAAATCCACTTTTTCGTCTGTCTGTTTCCATTCAAAAGCCATGAGGGCTACCGAAAGGGCAGAAACGAGGCCAATGCTAAAGAAAAGCCCACGCTTATTCGACAAATCTGCTTTTTGAGTCTTTTTAAATTCCATACTACTTCTGTTTTATTAGTATGGAGTGGTTACGGCATCTAGTCCGTAAGGTTTTAGAATGAGCCGCTTATTTTGTTGCGTAAAAACCGAAAATTATTTTCTGCTTCCGTAGAAGAGTGTGAAGTAAAAGGTCGGAAAAACAGCTCGGTTTTCAGCCTTTGGCATTAAAACAACTTCGCTAAAATAGGCGTCCACCAAAACGCCTACCTCAAATCCTGTTACCTGACTTTTAACCACACCAAGTTCAAAGTTAAAACCGGCCTTAATATTTCCACCGAGTTGAATTTTTGAATCTCCGAGTCCTTGAAACAAGTAGCCTGTGCCCAGTATTCTACTATTCTGGTGATTTGGATTATTTGGATCATACTGCTCGCTTTTCGTGTTATTAAACGTTTGTCCGTCTACCAATCGTTCGATATAGTAGGGAGCCACAATTCCGATACTTGGTCCCACTGCCAATACCGCTTTGATTTCCACACCTTGCTGAGGAGCTTTTGTGAAAAGGATAATGTCCCGACCGTATTGAAAGCGAAGCGCATAGAGGTAATTCCTTTTTCCGGCAATAAACGAGTTGCCAGTAATGCCCGACTGCACCCTCACCTCTTGTGGGTTCTTTACATTCATGATCTCCAATCCATACGTTTTGAAAATGCGCTCATTGATTCGCTTCGCTTTCTTAAAAACAAAGCCACCTATTAATCCTCCGGAAGAATTTTTGTTGATACCCCACGTAAATTCAGAGTTGTATTCGTAGCTGTCTTGGGTTTGTCCCATCGCTGAAAAAGCGAAGGCCAAGAGAAAGACACCAATTATCTGTAACTTTTTTGCCATTGCTGAAGCTAGGATGCCGAAATTTAAGGTAAATAGCCAACGAAAAAAAACACGGTAAAGTTTAATACTATGGAAACAATGATGGCCTCGGTAGAATATGTAGGCGGTTTGCGTACAAAGGCTACCCACCTAAGATCTGGAAATGCGATAACTACCGATGCGCCAGTTGATAACAATGGCAAGGGAGAGGCATTTAGTCCTACTGATCTGGTTAGCGCTGCGCTCAGTAGTTGTATGATGACAATCATGGGAATTGTAGCTGAGCGTGAAGGCGTAAATCTGACTGGCCTAAAATCTGAGATTATAAAAGTGATGACCAATTCACCCCGAAAAATTGCTGAAATAAAAATTCATTTTACCCATTCAGGGCTAGTGGCAACAGAGGAACAAAAGCAAAAGCTAAAAAATGCTGCCCGCACCTGCCCGGTAGCATTGAGCCTGTCAGCAGAGTTGAAACAAACTATTTCTTTTGAATTTTAGCTAGCCTTTCAGCAATTTTTCAATTTCTGCTTTGATGGTCGGGTAGTTGATATCAAAATGAGAGGTATCGTATACTGATTTTTCATTTTGTATAATCAGCACTTGAGGCGATTGGTGTTCTACCTGAAATTTTTCTGCAATTTGTCTTGATAGCTGACGATAAGAGAGTAGGTCGAGGTAGTAGACTTGTGTATCAGCAATATCTTCACTGTTCCAGTTTCGCTCCAGCCGGTTGAGTGCTGTGTTACTAATGGAGCAGGTTGTGCTGTGCTTAAATAGCACAACGGGCTTTGTTCTCGAAGCGGTTGTTGCTTCCGTTAATTTCTCTTCAGAATCTAAATGAATCCAATTCATACTTTTTAATCGTAAAGGTCTTTCCACAATTCGCGCTCATTTTTGTCGTAGCGCGGCCGTCTTACTTTTTCTTTTACAGCATTTGGCTGGGTTTCACTCTTCTTAAATAACCTAGACCACCACAACTTCGCGTTTGTCAAAATAGTTCGCTCTTGCTTCACATTATTGATGCGTCCATGGGCGAACTTCGTGTCAGGATGCAAGTTGCGTCCATGAGGCTTGCTCATTTTTAGATTTCCTTGGTAGTTGGAAATCTTTGCGTAGGCTTTCCCAGGCGCAATCACTTTCAGCGCGTCCTTGCTACTCTTTGGATTATGTCGATAGTTTTTTGTGAGACGAGTTCGCCCCTGGTATTCATTGCCCTTTGCGAACGCGCGATTCGGGCGTATAACGTCCAATGCTAATTTGCTACTGTTTGGGTTGTGCTTGTAGTCCCAAATCATTTTCATACGTCCCATGTACTCGCTGGCTTTAACGGTCGCTGAACTTGGGCCTACGGCTCTAAGTGCTCCCGGCTGTGCGTTTGGATTCTTTTCGTATTTACCTCGCCTCACTTTTATTTGAAGGCCCTCTGCTGCAAAAGCACCTTTCCCCGGCTCTCTTTTCTTTATCGAACTTTTTGAGGCAAGACGGTTTTGAATATAGTCTTCTTGTTTCACTTTTATCTGCAGACCTTCTGCCGCATATGCTCCTTTTTCCGGTTCTCGCTTTTTGGTAGAACTACGTGCCGAGCGTGGATTTTTTGCAAAGTCATGTTGTTTCACTTTTACTTGCAATCCTTCCACTTGAGAGGCTCCCTTTTTTGGCTCTTTTTTCTTTATTGATAAACTCGAAGCTTTTTCATTCTGTACATAATCTTCCTTTTGCTTTATTTTCCCTGAATAGTTAGCCGCCTTTGCGTCACTGGATAATGGAGTGCGAACATCAATTGGTTTTCCATCGTTATTCCAAAACTTTCGTTGACTCCCGCGTCCGCCTTTTTTTGGTTTTCTCAACTTTAGAAAACCGGTGAACTCTTCACCTTGGTCCCGTAAGGTCAATACGTCTGATGATTTCAAGTTTCCACTATACGCCCCCGCTTTTGCAGCACCGGATGTCGGTATTCGAACCGCTATCGCGTTGCCCCCATTATTTCTAGACCTTAACTTGAAGCTAGCATGAGCTTTGATTGGTTTCTTGGCTTTAATAAAGCCAGTGAATCCTTCACCCTGATCGCTAAAGCCGTGGGCTTGTGCTGATTTCAAGTTTCCACTATAGGTTCCTGCTTTTGCAGCACCGGATGTCGGTATTCGAACCGCTATTGCGTTACCCCCATTATTTCTAGACCTTAACTTGAAGCTAGCATGAGCTTTGATTGGTTTCTTAGCTTTAATAAAGCCAGTGAATCCTTCGCCCTGATCGCTAAAGCCGTGGGCTCGTGCTGATTTCAAGTTTCCACTATAGGTTCCTGCTTTTGCCGCATCCGATGTTGGGGTTCTGACGGCTATTGCGTTGCCTCCATTGTTTCTAGATCTCTTGTTGATGTTGGCATCACCCGTTCTTAACCCTCTACTCTTACCACTTCGAGAATTCCCAAGACCGCCCTTTTTTGTTTGCCTACTTCTTACGTCTCCAGAGTACCCGGTACCTTGTCTTTGAAAAAGGGTCGAAAGCTCCCATCTTTTACTCGATCCTTGGTAGTACCCTGCCTTCGCTGCAGCGGTCGAAGGTGTCCTTACTGCGATTGCATTACCTCCGTTATTTCTTGACTGTCTCCAGATTCTTCCAGCCCCTCTTTGAGGTCGCTTGGTTTTGCTATTTCCAGCATAACCGGTTCCCTGCCTCAAGAATGGTCGAATTGCCTCCCAATTTTTACGTCTGCCTCGAAAACTTCCAAAGTTGCTTCCGCTAGCCGGATGCTTGACTCCGATGGGCGTTCGATCCGGTTTGCTCCTGCCGGGTAGTTCCCAAGGAATGAAACGTTGCTTTAAATTATGATTTCGGATTTTAGAATAGTTTTTTCGGATTGGTTTTTTGGAAACATCTCCGCGCCAGGCTCGCTCACGTTGTCTATTTTCTGGAATATAGCCGGGAAAAACCGGCTCGCCACTAGTTTTGTCTCCAAATTTGCCCTGCCCGTAATAGGGGTCAGTTTGAGGTGTAATTTCCGGCTTTGGGCTCCTAAAATTCTTTCTGCGAAGTGGTCGGCCAGAAATATCTTTTGTTGAGCTTACTTCACCTCTTGAAGAAGAGGTGACCCAGTACAATTTTTTTTTCCTTGGTGAAAAGAACTGTCTAGTCGTTGCTTGGCGCCTTGCGCTTGCTTGTCCG
This sequence comes from Cytophagales bacterium, assembly GCA_020403045.1. Lineage (GTDB taxonomy): Bacteria > Bacteroidota > Bacteroidia > Cytophagales > Cyclobacteriaceae > ELB16-189. The sequence goes on along the minus strand of JADBYK010000079.1, from coordinate 32,553 downwards.
GCACCGGATGAAGATTTTTCTCGAAAACGAAATCTTTCAACCCGACCTTTACGCTGAAAATCTTTACGCTGAAAATACTGTTCTCCCTTTCTTGGTTTTCGCGATGGATTATTGACGTAAGGGCCTCTGTTTGGATAAACATTGTTTCTAGCCTTTTGTGCGGACGAAGATCTAATTGTAGCCCTGCGTCCACCTATTGGTTTGCCCGGCCTCTCACCCCGCCCTGAAATCCTACCTTCATAGGGAAAAGAGGCCACTATTACTGCCCTTGCTGCCGCTGATTTGTTCTTTGTACGTAGCCTGCGTCCTGAAATATCTCGGGTAACTGACCTAATCTTTTTTTCTTTCTTCGGTTTTGATTTTTGGGAAATACCTGGAAACGGGCTAATCGGCTTATCTCCCTTCGTATTTTGTGCAAAGATTGAGTTGCAAATAAAAAAGAGCAAAATCATCCCAATCCACCGCCAAGGGAAGGAATGCTTAGGCTTTTCTACGTGTGTGTTCAAAGTCACCTGTTTAAACATGCTAATGTAGTGAAAAATGGGGTTTGGCCGGCCGGAAATGAATCTTCTCGAAACCCCGAAAAAAAAATGTAGCGCCCAAAACCTTTTTACCTGTAAATTCGTAATATTGATATAATATCAGTTTAATATCATTTATATGGATAACGAAAAAAGCTACTCGCCCGCCTCTGGCTATTTGATGATTTTGATCTGCTTTGGCCTATTGACATTAGGAATAGCGGGTTTGATTGCAGCACGGAGTCCATTTTTTATTTTGTTAGTTTTCACGGGTATTATGATAATGCCCGGTTTCTTCTTTTTGAACCCGAATAGCTCCATGGTGTTGGTGTTGTTTGGCGATTACCGCGGCACCGTCAAGTCAAGCGGTTTCTTTTGGGTGAATCCGTTATTCAGCAGAAAAAAAATCTCTCTTCGTGCGCGCAACTTCGATAGTGAAAAAATCAAAGTGAATGACAAGGTTGGGAACCCGATTCAAATAGGGGTAATCCTTGTGTGGCAAGTAAAAGATACATACAAAGCTGCTTTTGAGGTGGACAATTACGAAAACTTTGTGCGAATACAGAGCGATGCGGCAGTCCGCACTTTGGCAGGAATGTACCCATATGATAATTTTGACAATGATGCTGAGATGACGCTGAGGTCGGGTCATACGGAGGTTAATCAAGCACTAGAGGAAACGTTAAGAAATCGATTGGACATTGCGGGAATTTATGTAATCGAAGCAAGGATTGGCTATTTAGCTTACGCTCCTGAGATTGCTGGGGCTATGTTAAGAAGGCAACAAGCAACAGCAGTAGTGGCGGCTCGATTCAAAATTGTGGAGGGTGCTGTAAGTATGGTTCAAATGGCATTGGAACATCTAAGAGAGCAAAATATAATTGAGTTGGATGAAGAGAAAAAAGCAGCGATGGTTAGTAACTTAATGGTGGTACTTTGTGCCGACAAAGATGTGAATCCAGTCATCAATACCGGAACTCTTAATCAGTGATGGTGAGTTATGGCACAGAAAAAACCATTTGTTCTGCGATTAGATCCTGAAATATTAAAGGCTGTAGAAAAATGGGCAGCCGATGAATTTCGCAGCACAAATGGTCAAATGGAGTGGATTATTAGTAAGGCATTAAAAGAAGAGGGAAGAGTGAAGTTGAAGGAAAAAAGCCAATAAAAAACACCTCTTCAGACCCACTTCAGTTCTGCTAGCTTGACAAAAATTTTTGAACTTATTAATACCTCAATAACTCTTCAATTTTGTTCCTTAACCTTCCTTTTGGTAAGAAATTGTTTTCCAACGTAGGAGCAAATGGGATGGCGGTATCCAAACTCGCAACGCGCATAATTGGTGCGTCAAGGTGATTGAATAGATGTTCATTGATCCACGCAGATAGTTCTGCTCCAATACCGCCTGTCAGCGTATCTTCATGCAGGATCAAAACACGATTCGTCTTTTTCACCGTTTGTTCTACCGCAAGTTTGTCCCACGGCAGCAACGTCCGCAAATCCAACACGTCTGCGCTAACTTCTGGCATGCTTTGTAAAATTTCTTTTGCCCAATGAACGCCCATACCATAGGTAATAACAGAAAGATGAGTTCCTTCACTTACCAGTTTGGCTTTGCCGATCTCAACTGTATAATAATCGTCAGGTATTTCATCTTTTACCGAACGATATAAAACTTTGTGTTCAAAAAATAAGTAGGGATTAGGATCTTCGAACGCAGCACACAATAACCCTTTTGCATCATAAGGATTGGAAGGGTAAACGATCTTCAAGCCAGGCGTATGAAAGAACCAAGCTTCGTTGCTTTGCGAATGAAATGGCCCCGCTGCGGTGCCTGCGCCTGTAGGCATACGAACAACTACGTCTGCTGCTTGACCCCAGCGCCAGTGAATCTTAGCGAGATTGTTTATGATTTGATTAAAACCCTCTGTCACAAAATCGGCAAATTGCATCTCGACCATCGCCTTCATCCCGTTGATAGAAAGGCCGAGACCAGAGCCAACAATCGCTGCTTCGCAGAGGGGAGTGTTGCGTACTCTTTCTTTGCCAAATTTTTCTACAAACCCTTCTGTTATTTTAAATACACCGCCATAGTCGGCAATGTCTTGACCCATCAAAACTAAATTGGAGTGTTTTTCCATGCTTAATCGCAGTCCATCGCTGATGGCATCTATAAAACGTTTTTCGCTTTTCTTTTCTGAATTTGACTCGATAAATTGTTGGACAAACGGAGCATACACATCATGCAATTCTGTCGCTGTATCTGCAACGGGATGCGTTTCCTCAAAAGCAAGTGCTAACCCTTCTTCAATTTCTTTTTTTATTTTTTTGCGGAGTGAGTCGATGAATTTTTGATCGATTACCTTTTCGCTTAACAAAAATTTCTCATAGTTATCGAGTGGATCTTTCTTTGCCCACTCATCCATTAACTTCTTTGGAACATATTTGGTGCCGCTTGCTTCTTCGTGACCACGCATCCGGAAGGTCATGCACTCTAACAATATTGGCCTCGGGTTTTTTCTCAAACTCTCGGCAAGGGACTTCACCGTTTCATATACTTCCAGCACGTTGTTTCCGTCTACCTGAACGCCTTCAATTCCATAGCCAATTGCTTTATCGATAAACTGTTTGCATCGAAATTGCTCGCTGCTGGGTGTAGATAATCCATAGCCATTGTTTTCAATCACAAAAATGACGGGTAGATCCCACACGGCCGCGACATTCACCGCTTCATGAAAATCACCTTGGCTCGTGCCTCCATCGCCATTAAAAACAACAGTTACTTTTCTTTCTTTCTTTAATTTAGAGGCAAGCGCAATCCCGTCCGCCACGCCATTCTGCGGACCGAGGTGTGAAATCATTCCTACAATATGGTGTTCATTGGTACCAAAGTGAAAAGAGCGATCTCGACCTTTGGTATAGCCACTTTGCGTGCCCTGCCATTGTGCAAATAATTTCTCAAAGGGCATATCACGACCCGTAAAAACGCCCAGATTACGATGCATGGGAAGAATGTAATCGTCTTTTTCTAACGCGGCAGTGATGCCCACCGAAATTGCCTCTTGGCCAATTCCACTAAACCATTTACTGATTTTACTTTGACGAAGTAAAATCAGCATCTTTTCTTCGATCAGGCGAGGTTTTAGTAGCCGCTCGTAAAGGTTTTGAAGGGTTTGATCAGAATGTTTTTTGCGGAGGAATTTCATAACAGCTAAAGCGGCAAAGTTAATGGAGTTTTTGTTATGATTAGGCCCAGGCTCATGTACGCTTTTTGTTGTTTATCTTCGAAGCCAAATTTTCTCGAATGATTAGCTACAACCCGAAAGCCTGGTTATCCGTCATCTTTCATGCATATAGTCGATCGGTGATGCGCACGCTCATGCCCGCGCTTGTTTTCATGGCGATTTTCACGGCAATTCTTTGTTATGTGCTATTAGATATTCTACGCTTTCACGAAAGTGATTTCAAAACCACTATTTCAATGCATTCGTTGCTTGGAATAGTGTTGGGTCTCTTTCTGGTATTTCGGACAAATACCGCTTATGATCGTTGGTGGGAGGGAAGAAAGTTGTGGGGAAGCATGGTTAACAATACCCGCAATTTTGCGTTGAAGCTAAACGCATTTTTAGTACCAGGTGATTTGGAGAGCCGTGAATGGTTTACTGAAATGATACCCTATTTTGTTGTCGCAGTAAAGGAACATTTACGCGAGGGCGTGAACGCAGCGAATTGGGTGGGCATTGATCCTGTCCTGCTTAAAGATTTGGAGGGAGCAAACCATATTCCCAACAGGTTGTCTTCGCTTATTTATCAGCGCGTTAATCTACTTTATAAAAAGGGTGTGTTTACAGGAGATCAGTTGCTGTTGTTAGATAGAGAAATGAAAGAGTTTTCCGAGATATTGGGAGCCTGCGAACGAATCAAGAATACACCTATCCCCTATTCTTACACGATGTATTTCAAACAGTTTATTTTTATTTATGTGATTACATTGCCCTTTGCATTTGTAACTACTTCGGGGTTTATCACGATTCCAATCGTAGTAATAATCACATTCGTTTTGTTGAGTGTAGAGTTGATTGCCGAGGAGATAGAAGACCCTTTTGGCAAGGACGTCAACGATTTGCCAACTGATGAATTATCAGCAAAGATCAAAGAAAACGTACTTGAAATACTGGACGCAAAAGCCTAGTGCAACGCACTCTCTCGCACCATCTCTAGGTCTGGCTTACTTTCATCGTTGAGTTTCACTTTGCCACGCTCATTTCGGGTAGTGCGGGAATAAAGCGAAATATTTTTATCGAAAAGAAATTGAAAGAAAAGCTTTGTCCAGGATTGATGTGACTTTAACGAGTTGTAGTAATCAGGAGCTTGTTTTTTTAAGGCAGGAAGTTTGTTCCAGGGTACTGACGGGAAATCGTGATGTTCGTTATGGTACCCCACATTAAACGCCAACTTGTTCAGCGGGCCGTAATAACTATAGGTTTCCTGATTTTGATCAAGCGTCAGATAATGTTCTTGTATCCATCTCGCCCCAAGCGGATGCAAGCCAACCGAAAAGAAAAAACTCACCAGCATAAAGATCAACGCCTTTGGTCCGAAGAACACCCAGATGGCAACATTGAAAGCGATCTGAACAACCCAATTTGCTATGATCCAACCATCTACCGGCTTTATTTCTTTCAATCGGAAAGTTCTTGCCACTTGAAAGGTGGGAAATAGAAGCAGCCAGAATGCTTTACCCAATGTAGTATTGTTAATTAATCGGGCTTCCCAAAAGTCTGGAAGATCTGCATCTAGTTCATGTACACCCTGAAAAGAATGGTGTTTGATATGGTAACGAAAAAAGGAAATGGCACTGGGCATAGTGTGCGGTAAATTAGCAATGATTCCAGCAATATAGTTGGCAGCTTTACTTTTGAATATAAGATGATGAGAGCACTCGTGAATCATTACGAAAAGGGCATGATTGAAGAACGCACCCACCACGTAGGCTACTAAAATCACCATCCACCAAGGACTATCTTTTAACAGGTAAGACATTGCAATCATTCCCCCCACCAGGCCAAAAATGGCAAGTAGCGTCAAAGGATTTTTACCAAAAAGCTGCTTCACTTCCGGATGATGCGAAAGAATTTCTTTGGTTCGAATGCGGTGTGGTTCTGGGCTGTTAGAGAAATGAAAATCAGTAGCGTTCATAAAATTGAAATGAGATACAAAAGTACTTATTTATCCATTAACATATTTGCAAAGGCAATGTTTGAATTTGCTTTAAACTTTGGAGCATTTAACATGTAGAAATCGACTTCCATCAAGAAATCCAAAAACTAGCGTTATTTTTGAAGTCCATGATACAATTTGAGGAGTTTACCCTGAACAATGGATTGCGCGTAATTGTGCATGAGGATCATACTGTGCAATTGGCGGTCATGAATATTTTGTATGATGTGGGTTCTCGTGATGAGGATCCATCAAAGACAGGATTCGCCCACCTGTTTGAGCATTTGATGTTTGGCGGATCTGCCAATATTCCAAGTTATGACGAGCCTCTTCAGTTGGTAGGTGGAGAGAACAATGCGTTTACCAGTACGGACATTACCAATTACTACCTAACGGTGCCAGCTGCTAATTTAGAGACTGGTTTTTGGTTGGAGAGTGACCGAATGATGAGTTTGTCTTTTGATCCAAATGTATTGGAAGTACAACGCAAAGTAGTCATTGAAGAATTTAAACAACGCTACCTGAATCAGCCTTATGGTGACGTCTGGTTGAAACTTCGACCGCTTGCCTATGAAAAGCATCCGTACCAGTGGGCAACAATCGGCAAAGAAATTAGCCATATAGAAAACGCAACGCTACAAGATGTAAAGACTTTTTTCTACAAGCATTATCTGCCCAACAATGCGGTGCTGGTGGTGGCAGGGAATGTGACGTTAGATCAGGTTAAAAAGTTGTCCCAAAAATGGTTCGGCCCAATCCCTTCAGGTGTCAAAGAGAAACGAAATTTGTTGTTAGAGCCACCTCAAACGAAAAAGAAAGTGGAAGAGGTGGAAGCGAAAGTGCCTGCCCACGCCATCTATAAGACGTGGCACATGTGTGGCAGGTTTGACAATGATTATTATGCTACTGATTTCTTAAGTGACATTTTGAGTAGAGGGCATTCCAGTCGATTGTATCAGACGCTTGTACAAGAGCGGGAAATCTTCAGCTCTATTTCGTCATTTGTTATGGGAACAGTAGATCCGGGTTTGTTTGTGGTGAGTGGTAGGGTGAGAGAGGGTATTGATCTGGTAGAAGCCGAAAAGGAAATTGACCAGGTTCTTCAACAGGTAGTGGCAGAAAGTGTGACGACTGCCGAACTTGAAAAAGTAAAAAATCAAGCGGAAGCGAGTTTACAATTTGGCGAGGTAGAAGTGCTAAATCGGGCGATGAATTTGGCTTTTGCATCACTGTCGGGTGATCCGGGTTTAGTGAATAGAGAAGCGCAATTGATGGAGCGTATTTCTGCTGCTGATTTGCAGCGGGTGGCCTCTTCCATTTTGCGCGAAGAAAACGCTAGTGTATTGTATTATCATTCAATCAAATAACGATGAAGCTCCGCGTAGGTCTTGGTTTTGATGTTCATCAGTTGGTAGAAGGGCGTGACTTTTGGTTAGGGGGAATTGTCATTCCATCAGCTAAAGGAGCACTTGGGCACTCCGATGCCGATGTATTGATCCATGCCATATGTGATGCATTACTTGGTGCTGCGAACCTACGCGATATTGGATTCCACTACTCGAACAAAGACCCAAGATGGAGTGGCAAGGATTCTAAATTCTTTTTGCAAGACGTCACACGCATGTTGGCTGACCGAGGTTGGCAAATTGAGAATGTCGATTGCACCATCATTTTGGAGAATCCAAAAATCAATCCTCATATTCAGGAGATGAAGAAAGTCCTTGCTCCGTTAATGAATATTTTGGAGGAAGATGTTTCCATCAAAGCTACCACGAACGAAACCATGGGGTATGTGGGGCGCGAAGAAGGGATCAACGCGATGGCTGTTGCTTTAATCAAGAAAGAGTAACGTGGACGAGCTCATCGTCATTCACACTGAAGACGGGTCAACTTCGTTGTTTCACAGTGGGCTGCAAGAGACCTATCATTCTGTACACGGAGCCATTCAAGAATCACAGCATGTTTTTATTGAGGCAGGTTTGTATCATTGGCTGCGGGTTTCAAATCGACAGACTATTTCCATTTTGGAAATAGGATTTGGCACTGGCCTCAATGCATTACTTACTGCTTTAGCCGCGGAAAAAGTGGGCGTTGAAATTGGATATGAGACAATCGAAGCGTTCCCATTGACAATGGAGATGGTAGCTCTTCTCAACTATCCGTCTATCATAGGTACTGACAACGCAAAATCTGTTTTTGAAAACTTGCACCAAACGGAGTGGAGAAAGCCAAAAAAAATTTCACTGTATTTTGATTTTCTTAAGCGCGATTTAAGACTACAGGAAACAGATTTTGGTGACGAAAAATTTGATTTGATTTTTTTTGATGCCTTCGGGCCAGATAAGCAACCTGATATGTGGCAGCGCAGTAATCTCGTTAAGCTCGCGCGAACGATGAAACCGCAAGGCGTCTTCGTCACCTATTCTTCAAAAGGTCAGCTGAAAAGAGACTTGGTTTCGCTGGGGCTTTTGGTGGAAAAGATACCTGGCCCTCCCGGAAAACGAGAGATGATTCGAGCCACCAAGCCTTAGCCAAGCGCTTCCACTTCTTCCACTTCCTCCGGCATCATCTTTTTAAATAAATTTTCGATGCCGGCTTTTAATGTGATCGTGGATGACGGGCAACCACTGCAAGATCCTTGAAGTGTTACCGTTACTTTTTTGTCTTTTAATGAATGAAATGTTATTGCGCCACCGTCTTGCTCTACAGCCGGGCGGATGTATTCATCTAGTATCGTCTTAATTTTTTTAATCGTTTCCGTTTCCTCTTGTTCCTCGGCAGCGGGGGCTTTCATATCAAGAATGAGCTTACCCGATTCTAAGAAACCCTGAATGTGTTTTTTCAATGTTTCCTGAATTTCAATCCATTCGACTTCTTCTTTTTTGGTAACGGTTACAAAATTGCTGGCGTAAAATACACGATCCACAAAGGGGTACATAAATAACTCTTGTGCCAGCGGAGCGTTTTCTGCTGCAGTTGGAGTTGGAAAATCAAAGCTCATCCCCTCGGGTACCAACATCTCATTCAGCACAAATTTGAGTGAATTTGGGTTGGGGTTGGACTCCAGGTATATATGAATGGCTTTTGGCGCTGGTTTTAGCATAAAACGATTTATTGACGCAACAAAATTAGCCAAATAAAGTTCGCATCAACACACTATTTTAGAATACCCCGGTCTGGGTTTAGCCAAAGAAATTGAATTGCCTCAATCAATTGATTTTGATTAGCTCTATCTCGAAAACAAGTGTTGCATAAGGAGGGATTTGACTACCAGCGCCACGATCTCCATAAGCTAGATTTTCAGGAATGAATAAAACCCACTTGTCTCCCTCGCGCATGAGCTGTAACGCTTCTGTCCAGCCGGCAATAACTTGAGTTACCCCAAACGTAGATGGGCTGCCACGACTTACCGAACTGTCAAACTCCGTACCATCCAATAACTTTCCTGTATAGTGGACAGTTACCTGGTCGTTAGTGGTGGGTGCTTTTCCCTTACCAACTGTAAGCACTTGATATTGCAACCCGCTGGCTGTGGTGGTCACGCCTGGCTTTGTCTTGTTCTCAAGAAGAAAACGTTGGCCTTCCTCGCGCGCTTTCATCGATTTTAGCTTGGAGGCCTCTTGCATATATTGTTGCACAATGCTAGAACATTCCTGTTGCTGCATTAAAAGCGTCTTGTTGTTGAAAACATCTTTGATGGCCGCTACAATCACGTCCAAGGAAAGTGAATCGCCACCCTGGGCTTTGATGTTGGATGCTACCAATACACCTAATCCATAGCTTGCCTTAGTATGTTTATCCGTTAATTGTAGTACCGGGTTTTTCAAACTCTCCATCTCCTTTTTAAGATTTTGTGATTCTACCTTTAATTGATTGACTTGACTTTGTAGTTCTTTCTTGGATTGCCCAAAAGCAATCGAGTTAACAACAATCAGAATAGAGGTTAATGCTAAATTCTTCATTGGGTTTCTTCAAATATAAGTTGGCAAATAACGAAAAACTTTTGGACTAAAATTAGATGGAGCGACTTTCACTCAATCTTACAGATTCCCTATACTTTTCCAATGGTGGACAGTAAATTCTTTAAAGTTCTTTCCCTCTTCTCCCGAATACACCAATTGTCCTCCAATTTGCCCTGTCAATTTCTCCCAATAATTCAAGCCCTTGAAAAAATCCATATTGAGTGTGGCTGCCGATTTTATTTCTACCGGAATTTGCGTGCTTCCGTTATCAATCAGAATGTCTACCTCGTTGCCGCTGCTGTCACGCCAATAAAATAAGTTGCTGCGCAGGCCTTTATTGTATCGATTCTTTAATAATTCAGTTATGATAAAATTTTCAAACAACGGCCCTCGGTAGCCATGGTTGGTAAGCTCATTGGCATTTTTAATTCCTAACAGGTAGCATACCAACCCCGTATCATAAAAATATAGTTTAGATGTTTTGGTCAATCGCTTGTTAAAGTTTTTGTAGTAAGGCGGAAGTGTATACACGATGTAACTTGCTTGCAAAACTCCAAGCCACGATTGTACAGTTTTATAATCTACTCCTGTATCGTTGGCTAGATTTGTTAAATTGATTTGCTGGCCTATTCGCCCGGCACACAAGTATAAAAAACGCTGAAAAATGTTTAGGTCAGAAATATTTTTTATCAGCCTCACGTCTCGTTCTACATATGTGCGCACATAGCCGGCAACCCAATCTGCAGGGTTTGCTCGATCATGTACTAGGGCAGGATAGCCTCCTAAAAAGATATGTTCTTCTAATGAAGTTGGTGGCTGGGGGCAAATCTCACTTTCGTGAATAGAGAATGGAAGCAAATCCAAATAGCCAACCCTGCCGGCCAACGATTGTGAAATTGATTCAAGCAGCAGGAAATTGTTGGATCCGGTAAGAATGAATTTTCCTTTTTCACTACTCCCATCTAAAATGCCCTGTAGGTAAGAAAATAGTTCAGGCGCTTTTTGTACTTCATCTAATATAGCACCCTGCGGAAAGGCGTTGAGAAAACTCACAGGGTCTGCTAAAGCCAGGTTTCTAGCGGTGGGGTTTTCAAGTGAGACATATGGCTTTTCTGGAAAAAACGATTTTGCGAGGGTGGTTTTTCCACTTTGTCGCGGGCCAGTAATGGCAATTGCCTTAAACGAGGCGGTAATCCTTTTTAATAGCTCAGATGAATCCCTGGAAATCATTTATGCAAATTAGGAATTGAATTCCTAATTTGCAAAGTAAAATGATAATCAGTATGTTACGATATATTTTCAGCCTCTCCTAGTGAATTTTCCCACTTACTGACCACGGCCGTGGCGATGCTGTTGCCCACTACATTGGTGGCACTGCGGCCCATATCAAGCAATGGATCTATGCCCAAAAGCAAGGCAAGTCCGGCCTCGGGAATGTTAAATGTGGCCAACGTACCTGCAATCACTACCAACGAAGCCCGCGGCACACCCGCGATGCCCTTGCTGGTAAGCATTAAAACTAGCAGCATGCTGATCTGTGTAGCGAGAGGTAGATCAATTCCGTAGGATTGTGCGATAAAAAGCGAAGCGAATGTCATGTACATCATGCTCCCATCTAAGTTGAAAGAATAACCGAGCGGCAATACAAAACTTACAATCTTATCCCTGCAGCCAAATTTTTGCAGCAACTCCATCGTTTTTGGAAAAGCCGCTTCGCTACTGCTGGTGCTAAAGGCCAACAAAATCGGCTCTTTCATTTTTCGTAATAACGCGATAACTCTTTTGCCAATGATTAGTGATCCGGCAAGCGCCAGCACAATCCACAATACTAGCAGTCCACCATAAAATTCAGTAATGAAGATGGAATACGTTTTTAAAATACCTAGCCCTTGTTTTGCAATAATGGCTGTCATTGCGCCAAAGACGGCAACGGGTGCGAAATTCATTACGTATCCCGTTACTTTAAGAATCACATGAGCGATCGCATCCATTGCGTTGATTACGATTTTTCCTTGTTCGCCAATAGCCGCAGTAGCTACGCCAAAGAAAAGAGAGAACACCACGATTTGAAGAATTTCATTTTTGGCCATCGCCTCAATCACACTGGCTGGAAAAACATGATACAAGAAATCCTTCAATGAAAGACTGTTGTGAGCGAGTCCTATATCGGTACCGGAATCGGGCAACGGTAAATTCATGGCGATACCTGGTTTGAAAATATTAACCAAGATCATTCCGAGCAACAGACTTGTCAGCGATGCACCAATAAACCATAACAGCGTTTTGCCACCAATGCGGCCAACAGAATTGATATCTCCTAACTTGGCCACGCCTACTACAAGCGTTGTAAAAACCAGTGGGGCAACAATCATCTTAATTAAGCGAAGGAAAATATCTGCGAGAATAGAAAATGGCTCCACTTTTTTATCGCGGGAAGAGATCACCGCGCTACGTTCTTTGATAATGGCTTTTTTTTGTTGCTCTAATTTTAAAGAAGCGATGCTATCATTTGACTGCGATAGTTGGTGCTGCACTTGTTGGATGCTGAGTTCAAGAGATTCCAATTTTTTATTCTCGTCCGCTACATAGTTCTTATTCAATAAAAAGCCCAGGCCAATACCCACCACCAAGGCAATGATAATGTAGAGTGTTAAGCGATTCTTCTTTTTCGGTGTTGGCGTTGTTTCCATTGGCAAGTCTTCTATTGGTTTTATTTCAGTTGCTTGTTTTGCTTTTTTCTCATTCGATAATCATCAATTATAAAGTAAACTCTTATTCCGGAAATCGTAAGGGCGCCCACGAAACCGATTGCAAAAAAGGCCAACAAAATGGTCATATGGCTACCTTATACTTGATTCACTTTCGCACGCAGAAGAAAATCGACCAGTACCAACGCGGCCATGGCTTCTACGATAGGCACCGCACGCGGCACCACACACGGATCATGCCTTCCTTTTCCGGAGACAATCGCATCGTTTCCGTCCTTATCTACTGTATGTTGATCTTGCATAATGGTGGCTACCGGTTTAAAAGCCACATTGAAGTATATGTCTTCTCCATTGCTAATGCCACCTTGTATCCCGCCTGAGTGGTTTGTTTTGGTTCGTATTCTTCCTTCGTCAACATAAAACTCATCGTTATGCTGCGAACCGCGTAGCTGCACTCCTTCAAAGCCACTGCCGTATTCAAAACCCTTCACCGCATTGATACTCAACATGGCTTTGCCCAGTTCAGCGTGTAGCTTATCAAATACGGGCTCCCCAAGGCCAACGGGAGTATTTTTGATAACACACGTTACCGCTCCACCAACGGTATCGCGCTCTAGCCGCACCTGATCGATCAACGCTATCATTTTTTCTGCTGTGACAGCATCCGGACAGCGAACTATGTTCTCTTCGGTTTTGGTAAGATCCAACGAAGTATAATGAGGCGCCTTCAATTCACCTACTTGTGATACAAAGGCATTTATCTCAACCCGATATTTTCTTAACAACAACTTGGCAATTGCTCCGGCCGCTACGCGTGCAGCAGTTTCTCTGGCCGAGCTTCTTCCTCCACCGCGATGGTCGCGAATACCGTACTTTTCCTGATAGGTAAAATCTGCATGTGAAGGGCGAAAAGTGTTTTCAATGTGGCTGTAATCTTTGCTGCGTTGATCTTGGTTTTCGATGACAACGGCAATGGGTGCCCCGGTTGTTTTTCCTTCAAATACTCCAGAGAGAATTTTGAATGTATCGTATTCTTTTCGTTGCGTTGTAATTTTTGATTGGCCGGGCTTTCTTCGATTTAATTCTGCTTGTATAAACGGCTCATCTATCTCTAACCCGGCCGGGCAGCCATCTATGACCGCCCCTATTGCCAGTCCATGACTTTCTCCGAACGTTGTAATTTTAAAAAGTGTGCCGTATAAATTGCCCATTATTTTTTTACGATCAAATAGACGGATGCCGCTAAGATGAGCAAGATAAAAACATTCAGAGCAATTTTTAGCTGATTGGCGGAAGTGATGGTTTTTAGCGTATTGTCTGTGACATCCATTCGATCGTAAAACGAACCTAAGTCGTTGCTCTCAATGGCTTGATTTTTTTGGCTTTCACCTTGAACGGTTACCAGTTCTTTCGATTGAAGTGTATCGTATTTTTTGGTTTTCGGATTAAAAAATACCCATTGAAAATAATTTTTCAGGGCAAAAGATCCTGGCTCTTTGGGAATGATAAAATAGCTGAATGTTTTTTTGCCGGTGATGTGCCCCACCTCGCGGTTAATGTTCTGCTTAATATTAGGCTCATAGAACTCAAAGCTATTATCGCTGGTAACTCTTGGTTTTTCAATGCCCGAAATGTTTCCTTCTCCAAATAGAGTAAAGTCATAGGCTACACTCTGACCGGTTTCCAGATCATTCTTGGCAAGTCTTTCTTCTAATCTGTAATCTCCAACAGCTACCACATCACTCAATGGATGAGGAGGCAAATCCTTCACTTTCACGGTTTTGGCTTTGGAATAGAACGTCTTAAAATCTTCTTGCCTGTTTTGCCCAAAAAAGGACGGGTTTTTGGCCACTTTAAACTTAATCATCTTCAAACCTACACTAGGAAAAACAACAGGCTGATTATTGAGTGGATAGAAAGTAGCCTGATAAATCTTGTATTGCGTATAATTCTTGCCGTTGATTTCGATCGGCTCTCCTTCTATACTCTCAATATTAAAATTCTCCTCCCAGCAAGTGGAGGGTTTCACTTTTTTAAGAATATCGGCAAGCTGCTTTCCCAATTCGTGAAACTGCATGGGAGCACGGTTACTTTCCGCCACCAGAAAGGAAAGCGTAGCAGTAAAGGCTTCGCCAACATACACTTCATCTTTACTGGTCGTCAACGCGAGTAGTGCTTCTTCCTTTACGTCTACAAACTCGGTAGTACCTTTCCCGAAGAAATCTTCACGCGGGTCGCGGTCAAAAAAACTTCTAAATGGATCAGTTTGCTGCACCTGCACGGGCGGGCCGATTTTCAGCCTTTTCCCATTCACTGAGTACACCTGATCATTTACTTTTATTTTAAAGGACGGAATGTTAATGGTTCCCTGCCGCAAAGGAGCATAGGTCATGATGATGCTTTGTGAAGAGCTCATTTGGCCGTTCACAATGCTCGTTTGAGAACTCGATGAGGTGCCTCGCTTTTGCAGACCTTCAATATCCGGGAAGTTGTCGTAGCTTTTAAGACGGTCGTTATTGACGGTAATAGTTATAGTCCAGGCTTGGTTCTCACCAATTTCTCCCGGCCCGAGTTCAATCTGAACGGTCTGGGCCTTCGCGCAAAAAACCAACGCGAGTAGGCTTAAAATCAAAAAACCGCTTCTTACCATAAATTTCAAGGTTGCAAATAGCATCGCAACAAGTTGCAATACAAAATTAAAATCTTCTTTTTTAGTATTAAATCTGTTTTGTACTTTCAAAGGTCAATTCGATTTCGGGGTGTTTGAATGGATTTGTAAATTTTTCAATAACCTCTGGCTGATTTCAACGTTTTAATTTTTAACCACGTATTTTAAAGAACGAATGAAAATGCTCAATTATGTCAAAAATATACTCACCCGAGTAAGTTTTGATGCGCGGCTCTTTGAAAAAGAGCTGAGAAAAGCTATCAGAGTATTGATAGCTGAGGAGATTCAGGAGCTCAGAAATTGGTGTTATGCCAACTATGGGAATGAGCACCGGGCCATTTTGAACCGGTGTTTTGTGATCGCTTGAAATTGTAAGAACGAAAAAGTAAAGCCCTGGCAATAGGCCGGGGTTTTTTGTTTCAGGTGGATGGCACCACACCCGTTGGTATAAAAGACAGCTTCTTTCAAAGGCCTTTTTGTATATTTCAAGCCTAGACTAAATTTTATGCGGCCGACTTTATTCCTCTTTTTTCTATTGAATTCGATGATTGGCGTTGCACAACGCGCCATTGCTCCTTCGGATATTTATCGACTCCAATCAGTTAGCGATCCGCAAGTTTCGCCAGAGGGAAAATGGGTGGCGTATGTATTGTCGACACCGGATTCGGCCAAAGACAAATCAGATTCTGATATTTGGATGATAAGTTGGGATGGGAAGGAATCGGTAAAGCTCACCGCTAGCAAGGAGAGTGAAAGTCGCCCTCGTTGGTCTCCGGATGGGAAATACTTAACCTTTATGTCTTCGCGCTACGAAACCAAGTCAGCTCAGATTTGGAGAATGGACAGACGGGGAGGAGAAGCTGAAAAACTGACGGAATTAAAATACAGTATCAGTGACTATGTGTGGAGCCCGGATGCCAAAAAAATAGCGCTTGTGATACAAGATCAGGAATCCAGTGACGAAGCCGAGAAAAAGAAGTCTGCAAAGCCAATCATGATCGATCGCTATCATTTTAAATCAGATGCAGGTGGCTACCTGGAACGCAAACGAAGTCACTTGTATGTATTCAATCTTGAAACCAAAAAGTTGGACACGCTCACAAAAGGTGACTATGACGATGGAAACCCGGTTTGGTCTCCTGACGGCAAGAAGCTGGCGTTTGTCAGCAACCGAAGCACAGATGCCGATCGCAATGGAAATACAGATATCTGGGTCATGGAAGCGACAAAAAATGCAGCTATCAAACAACTCACAACTTGGCAAGATTCGGACACAAGCCCAACATGGAGTCCGGATGGGAAATATATAGCTTACCTGAAATCCCAAACACCAGGCTATGACATTTATGATCAGCCCCAGTTAGCATTAATCCCTGCGGAAGGAGGAGCGCCTAAGATTTTGAATTCCAAATTAGATCGAGATATTTCGGCACCTCGGTGGTCGGCCGACAGTAAATCAGTCTATACTGTAGTTGACGATGATCGAAGAGCACATGTAGTTTCCTTTGATTTGGACGGAAATATGAAAAAGTTAACCTCGGGCGATCGTACGTTTGGGGCACTACAGCCGGCATCTAATAACAATTGGGTAGCACTTTCAAGTGATGCATCCACACCCAATGAGATTTACACAGTTGAAGGTGAATCGACTCGCAGACTCACCCACATCCATGATGATTTTCTTAAGCCTCTGGCGCTAGCTTCCGTAGAGGGGTTCACGTCTAAAAGTAAGGATGGTACGACCGTGAATAGTCTACTGTTCTGGCCTGCCAATCAACCAAAGGACAAAAGGTTGCCACTCGTTTTATGGATACATGGTGGCCCCACCGCACAAGATGATTTTAGTTTCGATTTAACGCCTCAGATTTTAGCAACAAAGGGATATGCTGTTGCCTGTGTAAACTACAGAGGAAGTAGTGGCAGAGGAATGGCTTTTAGCAAGGCCATCTTTGCAGACTGGGGAAACAAAGAAGTGATGGATTTGATTGGAGCGGTTGATCACTTAATCAATACCGGAAAAGTGGATGCGAATAAGTTAGGTATTGGTGGGTGGAGCTATGGAGGAATTCTTACAGACTATGTCACTGCTATAGATCCACGTTTCAAAGCCGCAGCCAGCGGAGCGGGAAGTGCCTTGCAACTTTCATTGTATGGCTCTGATCAATACATTGCCCAGTATGAAAATGAGTTAGGTGTTCCATGGAAGAACATGGACAAGTGGATGAAAGTATCTTACCCTTTTCTAAATGTTGAAAAGATCAAGGCGCCAACACTTTATATGGCAGGAGAAAAAGATTTCAACGTGCCCGCTGCCGGCAGCGAACAAATGTATCAGGCATTGAAATCCCTGGGTGTGCCTACGCAATTTGTTGTTTATCCCGGACAGCACCATGGAATTAGTGTACCGAGTTATCAAAAAGATCGATTAGTGAGGTACTTGGATTGGTATGGAAAGTTTTTGAAAGGAGATGACCTAAAGGAAAAGCTCCCTGAGAAAAAGTAGTAGCTAGTCAAGAAATTCTCCCAGGCCTTGCCGCGTAACAAATGGTTCTGATCCGGTAAAGTCCACGATGGTCGAAGGCACATTGCCACCTTGCCCGCCATGAACAATCAGATCTACTCTGTTTTTGAAGTCCTCGTAGATTTCATCGGGGTCTGTCGTGTACTCCTTTATCTCATCATCGTCTTTGATAGACGAGGTAATAAGTGGATTGCCCAACAGCTTTACAATCGCCAACGGAATGCGATGGTCAGGTATGCGAATGCCGACTGTCTTTTTATTAACACCTAAAATTTTAGGAACATTAGAATTTGACTCAAAAATAAATGTGAATGGGCCGGGCAATAGTTTTTTCAGCACCTTAAATGCGGGCGTATCCAGCCGCTTTACATATTCCGAGATATGGCTCAGGTCGTTACAGATAAATGATAAATTCATTTTCTGAGGTTTGTTGCCTGCCTGTCGAGCAGACAGGTCTTCGATTTGGCAGAGCTTTTCAACGGCTCGCCTATTGGTAAGATCGCAGCCGATACCATAGATGGTGTCGGTGGGGTAAACGATTACGCCCCCGTCAAGTAAAACCTCAACAACACGATTTATTTTTCTCGGTTCGGGGTTGATTGGATGGATGACCAGAAGTTCGGCAGGCATAACGGTTTAATCTGCAAGATAATTAATTCTAACCGCGAAGAAGGCGCTAACAGGGTGGAGTTACTTTTTGTATTTTTGTTGCTCATTTTGTTTTTATGGCTGAAGTAAAAAAGAGCAAGCTGGTTTTCTTTTTGGTGGGTTCTGTGTTGCTCATCTCGTTTACCTTTTATGCCTACCAAATTATTTATGTGCCCAATATTTTGGTGGAGCGGGACGACCGTGTTTTTATCATCAAGCCCGGAGCTACCTATCGGTCAGTGTTGACAGACTTAGGAAAGGGAAACTTTGTGAACGATATGGTCTCTTTCAGTTTTTTGGCTCGCCTGGCAGGCTATGATGAAAAGATAATCCCCGGACGATTCATTCTCCGAAAAGGGATGACCAACCTGCAAGCCATTAAGGTGTTGAAGTCAGGTAAGCAAGAGCCCGTAAAGATTACTTTTTCCTATGTACGTCTCACGGATGAATTGGCTGAAAAACTAACGAGAAATATCGGTGTCACGCCCGATGAGTTTAAGGAAGCGCTAGAGGACTTTGTTGAATCGAATCAGGACGGCTTCACCAAAGAGAATATTCGCAGTATGTTTTTACCCAATACCTACGAGGTTTATTTTTATGTAACCCCCAATGAATTGATTGAACGCATGCATCAGGAGTTTCGCAAATTTTGGAATGAAGATCGTACCGCCAAAGCAAAAAAACTTGGTCTGACGCCTATTGAAGTTTCAATTCTGGCGTCTATCGTACAAGCAGAGACAGTAAAGCAAGATGAGGCGCCTGTGATTGCCGGGTTGTATCTCAATCGATTAAAAAAAGATATTGCATTGCAAGCCGACCCGACTTTGGTTTATGCTTCAGGTGATTTTTCTTTAAAAAGAATCTACAATGTTCATAAAGAGATCAAGTCACCGTATAACACATACAAGTATCCCGGCCTTCCACCCGGCCCTATTAATGTGCCGCAGATCGCCAATATTGATGCCGTGCTTAATTACACGGCTTCGGATTACTTTTATATGTGTGCCAGGGAAGATTTTTCAGGCTATCATAATTTTGCAGCAAATTTGAATGAGCACAGTATCAACGCCCGTAAGTATCAAAAGGCGTTGACTGCAGAAATGAAAAAGGCAGAAGCCAACAAAAATTAATGTATACCTCCGAAACGTTTGTGCGTGTACGCTATGGAGAAACCGACCAAATGGGCTACGTGTACTATGGTGTATATGCCATGTACTACGAGGTAGGGCGTGTGGAGAGTTTACGCCAATTAGGGCTTACCTACAAAAAACTGGAAGACGATGGTGTAATGATGCCCGTTTTAGAGAATCATTCAAAATACCATCAGGCTGCTTTGTACGATGATCATTTGAAAATTGTAACAACCATTCAAGAAAAACCGAGTGTACGTATTCGATTTAACTATTCAATATACAATGGGGAAAACAAATTAATCCACGAAGGCGAAACACACCTGGCATTTGTAGATAAAAAATCGGGCAAGCCATGTAGACCACCGCAATACTTTATGGATGTATTGAAACCTTTCTTCTAGTTAGAATGAGAGAGTCTGGCAATTTGGAAATTTGAAAATGGGGAAATCGCTGGTTATGTTTGAGTGTAATTCACCCGGGCGGCAACTCACTTTCATTTTCGAATTAACGAATCTTCAAATTTTCAAATTTATAAAGTGAAATACGTTACCAGAAAGAGAATACTTGCATTTTCCACAGCGCGTTCTGGTCGGACTTGGATGAAGCGTATCAGGTTCAAGAAGTACGACAACCTTTCGCTCTATAAGTTCATTAAAATATTTTCGCACAACATTGGCGAAGACGAAATATCCGATCGAGCCAATGGAGTAGCCTTCAATTTTATTTTGGCCACTTTTCCTGCCATCATTTTTTTGTTTACGCTCCTTCCTTATATTAATATTTACTTTCCTGAGCTTACTACTGAAACGATTATGGATTTCATCAAAGAAATGGTTCCGCCATCTATGTATGAAGCCATCGCCTCTACGGTATTCGACATTTTGAGTAACCAACGGGGAGGCTTACTTACTTTTGGTTTTCTCTTTGCGGTTTTCTTGTCAAGCAGTGGTATGTTGGCGCTAATGCGTTCTTTCAACGCATGCTACCGCACGGTGGAACGCAGGCATTGGCTGAGAATGAGAATGACTTCGTTGGGATTGACTTTAATGTTGGCGTTGGTTTTATTCCTGGCCATCATCTTGTTAGTTGTTGGCCAATTTTCGTTGGATTATGTTCTTTCGCATATCAAAGATTATGGTCATCTTAACTTAGATAGCTTCACCATATATTTATTGTTTTTGCTGCGTTTCGTTGTCATCTTCATCGTATTTTTTATTGCTATTTCGTTCATCTATTATTTTGGCCCAGCCGTCCATTACAATTGGAATTTTTTTTCCATCGGCTCATTGCTGGCCACATTGGCGATTATCGGTCTATCTTACGGATTTTCGGTTTACATCACCAACTTCGGAAGTTACAATAAAGTATATGGCTCTATCGGGGCATTGATTGCGCTAATGATTTGGATTCAATTGGTGACGGTGATTTTGCTTTACGGTTATGAAATTAACGCAAGCCTGCATTATGGCAGTAAGCTAGAGGCAGTAAACGCTCACCAGCGAAAACAAAAAAACCATAAGGCGATGAGATAGTTTAGTCATTTGTCAGTAGTCAGTAGATGACCGGCTATTGACCAATGACCATTGACGATTAGCCATTTGAAAAAGAACAAAATGAACCCACAGGTAGAGCAACTATTCACAATCGCCAATAAGCCTGAGCGGCTAATTATTGGATTGATGTCGGGCACTTCTTTAGACGGATTGGATGTAGCATTGTGCCGCTTTCGCGGGAAGGGATTAGAAACTGAAATAGAATTAGTCGCTTTTGAAACAGTCTCATATGATTCGACATTCAAAGACGAAATCAAATCCGTATTTTCGAAGCAGCAAGTGAGCCTAGAGAAAGTTTGTTTGCTTCATCCGTGGGTTGGGCTGTATCACGCAGAACTGATATTGAAATGCCTTACTAAGTGGAAGATTGACCCTGCCGATATTGATTTGATTGCGAGTCATGGGCAAACGATCTATCATGCACCAAAGTTATTGCATGGTCAACAAAAATTTGGAAACGCTACACTTCAAATTGGTGATGGTGATCATATCGCCCATGCCACCGATATAATCACACTGAGCGATTTTCGACAAAAACATATTGCCGGAGGAGGCGAAGGCGCGCCACTTGCTGCCTATGGCGACTTTCTTATTTTTTCTAAAAGAGGTGAAGACCGCATCATGCTGAATATTGGCGGCATTGCCAACTTTACCTATCTACCAGGAAACCTACATGCCGATGAAGTTTTTTGTACAGACGTGGGACCGGGCAATACGTTAATGGATGCACTTATTCAACAAAATCTCCCGGGCAAGTACTTTGATGAAAATGCCGAGGTGGCAAAACGCGGTAGCTTGAATAACGCCTTGTTGAAGGCATTAAAAGACCATCCTTTTTTTGAACAGCCATTTCCAAAAACCACAGGGCCAGAGTTATTCAATCTGAATTATTTGGAAAATGCAAAAATGCGATCAGGCGTTCAAGCTATCTCACTTGAGGATACCATGGCTACATTAAATCGCTTTTCAGCAGATATGATCGTTGAGGCTATTAAGAAGAGCAGTGGTGATGAAACCAACTTCAAACTTTATTCGAGTGGGGGTGGCATGCACAATCCGTTGTTGATGGCTAGTATCAAAAGTCAGCTACCCGGATTTTCATTTTTTTCGACACATGACCTTCAAATCAATCCCGATGCGAAAGAAGCGGTGCTGTTTGCAACACTAGCCAATGAGTGTGTTTGTGGAGGGGGCGTGCAGTTTGGTTCTGGTCGAAATGGAATACCATCTGTTTCAATGGGTAAGATTTCTTTTCCTCGTTAGGGCTGCAATAGCAGTTTCAGGAAGCGGAAGGGAGATTTCACAATACCTCGAGCCCCTTCTGTTTGAACGGCAGAAGCTTAGGATGACTCGGATCAAGTTCGGTGATCAACGTGTGGATCGATTCTATCGGACAGATAGTAAAACGCTGTGATGAATTAATTTTCTCCGAGATAGTCAATACCACAATTTTTTTAGCGGACTCCAGCATGGCTTTTTTTAGCTGCACCACATCCCAGTCAAATTCAGCGAGACCTGTTTCAGCATCTAAGTTACCCATCCCCATAAAGCACAGATCGGCTTTCACTTGTGACAAAGTTCGGATGGCATCGCCACCTACTGCAATCTGAGCGTCCTTTGATAACTTACCTCCTACAAAAATTGTTTCAATAAAAGGATGTTCAAGTAATTGCATCGCAACAGGTAAGCTAGGTGTAAAAACGGTGAGCTTTAATTGATCTGGAAGAAGGCGAGCCACTTCTAAATTCGTGGTGCCTCCACTCATGATGATGACCATATTATCTTGCAGTAGCCGATGTGCTTTCGTGGCAATCACGGACTTGCTTTCGTGAGCGTAGATCTGGTCTTCACGATAGGTGTAGACATGAAAAGAATTGGAGA
Source organism: Cytophagales bacterium (assembly GCA_020403045.1). Taxonomy (GTDB): domain Bacteria; phylum Bacteroidota; class Bacteroidia; order Cytophagales; family Cyclobacteriaceae; genus ELB16-189. Next base: position 9,738 of record JADBYK010000079.1, on the reverse strand, counting down.
TAGCACCGCCATGCACCTTTTTTACCTTTCCTTGCTCGTCCAGGTAATTCAAATCCCTGCGCACCGTGTCTTCAGATACAGCCAGCTTCTGCGCAATGTCCAGGAGCTGTACCCGGTTGCGGATCTTCACTTCATTGACGATAAAATTAAGTCGCTCTTCTTTAAGCATTGGTCATTCGTATTGCACGATTTTACACAAAAATGTTCACAATCGTTTGCAATGTTCGAAAAAAAACGCAAATTAACGCCATTATTTGCGACCTTTTGCTGCTTTTGCGCAACGGATGTGAGCAAGTAGACAACCATTTTTCACCTTAAACTATTTTTCATGATAAACATTTACAAGCAAAAAAGGCGCAGCCTCTGGTGCATGGGGCTGGTTTTTCTCTTGGCGTTCACTGCGCTTCAAGCGCAGGCGCAAGAGGTAGTAGTTACCGGTAAGGTAACGGATGCAGAAACACAGCAAGGGTTGCCGGGTGCTGCCGTTCGGGTAGTGGGTACTACTAACGGGACAGTTACTGACACAGATGGAAACTTTTCGTTGAGTGTGAGTGCCAGCGGTTCGGTAAAAATTGAAATCAGCTTTGTGGGCTATGCCTCAGTGACTACCGAGGTTACAAATGGTTCAACAGTAATCAATGTGGCATTAAAACCAGAGTACAACGCCTTGGATGAAGTTGTTGTAACGGGTTCTACGTTGAAATCGGCCAAGCGCGAATTGGGTAATAATATCACCTCGGTGAGTTCGTCAATGATCGAGCGATCAGGAGCAAATAATCTATTTAATGCATTGCAGGGAAAAGTTCCCGGAGCACAGATCACTCAAAACTCAGGTGATCCTGCTGGTGGGATGACGATTCGCTTGCGTGGGGTAAAATCTCTTTCAGGACCTTCCGATCCGCTTTATGTTATTGATGGTGTTATTGTGAGTAATTCTACGGCCAACGTTTCTCAGACTGCTTTGGGAAATCAAGTAGGCGAAGCAGCTCTCGGCAACAATCGATTGGTGGATATCAATCCTGCCGATATTGAAACCTTAAATGTGATTAATGGAGCCGCTGCTGCTGCGCAGTATGGTTCAAGAGCTTCTAATGGGGTTGTGTTGATTACGACTAAGAAGGGCAAGTCAGGAGCGCCAAGAATTACTTTTTCTACTAGCGTAACCATGAATGAACTTAGAAAGAAAGTTCCGATTAGTACTTATGGAAAGCAATTTGGTAGTGTTGGTTTACGATTGCACCCCATTCAACCTCTTAGTACAGCATGGCCAGCGCTGCCCGGAGAAACATTTACTTCGGTCACAAGGGACAACGTAATTAGTAGCTTAAGAACAAATTTAGTAGATGTTACTCGGTACGACTACCAAGATCAAATCTTCCAAAAAGGGTATGGAACAGACAATAACCTCTCCATTAATGGAGGTAACGACAAAACGCAATACTTCACTTCTATTTCTTACTCAAGAAATGAAGGCATTATAAAAGGCACGGATTTTACAAGGTATAATATTAGGGCGAGAATTGAGCAACGCCTAGCTGATTGGGCAAAGATGAGCGTAGGGTTGTCGTATGCGAATTCATTCAGTAATGAAAAGGCGAATGGAAACGTTTTCTATAGCCCAATCAATTCAATAAATATCACTAATAATATATATGACATCACGCAACGCAATCCTGCCAATGGAAAGCTTCAAGCAGTAGAGGCAACTCGAGTAAACCCCCTATCTACAATTGAGGACATGAATTTTACACAGTCGATAAATAGAACTATCAATGATCTTCAACTTAATCTCACACCAATAAAAGGTCTTGGTATTGACTGGGTAATCGGGGTTGATGCGTTTACCCAAATTGGAAGGGGGTTGATTAGGCCATATCCATACCAAGCCGTTGCAGGCTTACCCGCAGAGAGATACCCAACTGGCTACGCATCTAATGCGAGCAACTCAGTTTTGCAATTCAATACTGACTTGAATATTTCATATGAAAAACAGTTAACTACTGACTTGAAACTAAACGCAGTTGTTGGTGGTAGTTACCAATATCAACGTACTGACTTTCAAAGAGCCAGCGGTGAGGGTGTTAACGCTTTGATTGAAACAATAAGCGGTGCTAGCTCAGCAGTAATTGCAGGATATGGATTACCTCAGTTTAGCCTAAGTGGTTATTTTGCTCAGGCCACGTTAGGCTATAAGAACTTAGCTTTTATCACAGGTGCAGTTCGGAGAGATCAGTCCTCCATTTTTTCTGAAGGCGAAAGAACTCAAACGTATCCAAAGTTGAGTGGGAGTTTTGTTTTGTCAGATATGGAATTTTGGAAAAATGGAGTACCAGCGAATATTGTGAGTTCGCTAAAATTGAGAAGCTCTTGGGGTCAAGCGGGTAACTTGGTTGGCTTGGATCCATTCTCCCGTTTTTGGCAATTTCAACCAACACCTTATTTGGGCAGAAATACGATTGTACCCAGTTCGCAGCTTGCCAACCCTAACGTTCGTCCTGAACGTATGACGGAGTTTGAGTTCGGTACCGATGTTAGCTTTTGGAACAACAAGATTAATTTAGGTGCTACCTTTTATAATCAAAATATTACCGACTTAGTAGTTAGTCGCGGAACGGCTTCTTCCGAGGGCGGCTTAAGTATTGTAAACAATGTGGGTACCATGGAGAATAACGGCTATGAGATTTCACTGAACATTGTTCCAATAAAAACCCAGAACCTAACGTGGGATGTAACCTTTATCTACAACCAAAATAGGAATAAGGTCACGAAGTTAGGCAGTCCTACGATATCCATTTCAAACGCTGCAGGTGCTCCCGTATTTTTGATTGAAGGTGCTCCCGCCAGTGTGTTTTATGGTACGGCCATCGCAAGGGATGCCGCGGGGAATCCCCTGTTGACTCCTCAGGGATTTTTGCAAAGCGAAAGGGGAGTACAAAGTTCATTGACACCACTTGCATATACACAGTCGAGAGACGCGGTAACAGGTCAGCCAGTATTTGGGCCAGGAATTGGTGCTGTGAGAACAATCATAGGAAATCCCAATCCTGATTGGACTGGTTCGTTGATGAGCAATCTGGCATACAAAAATTTCAATTTCAATTTCTTGTTAGATTTAGTTCAAGGCGTGAACGTTTTTAATGCAGACAAACGTACTCGCGAAAATGTGGGTATAGGCCCAATTGCTGAGCAAGAAATGAAAGGAGAAATAGTGCGCGGGTACATTTTTGCCATTGGACCAATCGAAGAGTGGCGAGTGGACAATGGTTCATTTGTAAAGCTCCGTGAAATTGGGTTATCTTATAATTTGAAGAGCCCAATTAAAGGGATCAACAATGTTAACATTGGTTTGTCAGGAAGAAACTTGATTTCGTGGGATAGCTACAATGGCTATGACCCCGAAACAAATGCCGGAGGCAATAGCGACCGAGTTAGGGGCGTTGACTTTGGTAACGTACCTATTCCTCGTACCTACAGGGCTCAAATCACCTTTTCATTCTAACACCTTAAATCAACTGATGATATGAAAAAAATAATAAACACAGTCGTTTTAATAGCGGTGTTCCTGTTTGCGTCTTGCAACCAAGAGTTCACCAATCCGAGTTCTGCTACTCAGACTCAGGTGGTTTCTGACGTAATCGGTTTGATAACCGTAGCAAATGGACTTTCTTTTAAATATTCTATTTCAAGACAGTCCCCCAATTATACATTGCCAACAACTAGCGGACTGTTAACAAAGGAATTGCTAGTGTTGAATGCCGGTAACACAGATGAACAGAATTTGTTTTTGGGTGGGGCATCTGTTTTAGGTAATAATGGCGTAATATCTAATCTTTGGAATCAATGTAATTTGCTTCGCTCAAATGCCGATTTGATTTTGTCAAATTTGAACATTGCGTCTGACCAAGGCATGAAAGGTGCATTACAAGCCCACGCATCTATTTTTAAAGCAATGGCTCTTGGAAACTTGGCTATGTTTTGGCAACAAGCTCCGATTACAAATGGAACAAGTGCAACTCAGCCAAATGGATCCAGCGCTCCATTTGTACCTAGATTATCGGTATTAAATGAAGCAGTAGCTGTTCTTGAATCGGCACGTACAGAGCTTGCGAAGGCACCGATATCATCAGCATTTTCTGCAAGTATTGCACCTGGGATCGACTATGCAAATACGATAAATGCACTGATAGCACGTTATGCATTAATGGCAGGTGACAATGACAAAGCACTAGCTGCAGCTAATTTAGTTTCGCTGGCTGCAACTGTTAAATCTGAATTTCGTCACGATGATTTAACACGCAATGCCTTGTTTGAAAGTAGTTTTGGAAACAGAAATGTCTCAGAACCATTTAATAACAAATTTTCTCTTCCTTTAGCACTGGAAACTCCTCTATCGGATGGACGGATCGCTTTCTTTTTTAGCGCAGGGGGATCTTTGAATTTAGGGCGAGCAAGTTTCTTTACATCAAATTCAAGTGCGTTGCCAATTTATCGCGCTGGAGAAGTTACTTTGGTTAAGGCGGAGGCATTTGCAAGAAAAAATGACTTGGCAAACGCGACCACTGAACTAAATAAGATCCTACAGAAGTTGCCCGCTGGCGATTCGTACGGCATTGGCGCAAATCAGCCTGCCTATAGTGGTGCGAATACTCAGGCAGCTATTTTAACCGAGATTTACAAGCAGCGTTGCATAGAACTGTACATGACTGGAATGAGGTTAGAAGACAGCCGAAGGTTCGGTCGCCCTGCTTCAGAACGGAGTCGCGACTTTTTGCCTTATCCTTTTTCAGAAAGAGATAACAATCCAAATACGCCAGCAGATCCTGCGAACTAATTACTTACCGTTTGTTAAAAAGAAAGGCGCTCATCGAGCGCCTTTCTTTTTTTAATCTGAGTTGATTGATTAAACCCAAACTATGCATTAGGAATGCATAGTTTGCCCAGGGGGTTGACGATCCGCCTGAGGCGGATGTCAAGGTTAAACCTCGTGACCCTTGCGGTCAGAGTCAGACATTTATCGTCTGACCCGACAATGAAAATCACCAACTTAGTTTTCTTACTTGGGGCTAAATCGTTGATTTTCATTCGTCAATTATGCAATGCTGACAGTACCGTAAGCATTGCATAATCTGGGTTAAAACCCTCCTCGTCCGCCCTCTCGCCCTTGTTGGTGTTGCGCGTTAGCAAGTGGCGCATGGCTCACCAACAAGCGAGATGAAGTCGGATAACAGGCACTTTCGTTAATTTTGTTTTGATGAAAGAAGAAACTATTTTAGGTGCCGGAGATGGTGTTGAAAGTGAGCTCATCGCTCTCTATGATGCGCAAGCCCCAGTGACCAATAACAATTCACCAGTGACCAAGACTCAAGTCCTGGGCAAACTGAGCGTGATCACCTATGATGAAATTGTCAAAGACCTGGTGATCGTTCCGATAAATGGAAATAAATATCCATACGATGAAGGCGTGTTGCGCACGAAACTCAATAAAATTTACGGACAGGCCGTGGTGAAGTGGAACATCACTTTTGCCCAAAATTTTGATGTGCCCGGCATTGACCCATTTGATGATGGCGGCAGCGGACTGCTGAGTAACTACAGCCCCGACATGCGCAAGGTGGTGAGTGCATACAAGGCCAATTTGCAACGCAACACGTATTATTTATTTTTAGTAAAAAATCCCAAGAGTGGTACTGACGGTACCGTCAGTATGGCAGGCTTCATGCCGCGCAGCAAAGAGTGTGGATTTATTTTCGTTGATAAGAATGGTAGTGAAGAGTCCATCATTCGTACAATGGCACACGAACTGGGTCATGGAGTGTTCCACCTGCGCCACACATTTGATAAGGGAGAGAAAAATATGCTGCCCGAAAAAGGCACCGACAATTTGATGGACTATGCCAACGGCAACAAGCTCTTCAAATACCAATGGGATCGGATGAGGTATCCGGAAATTGTGATGGGGTTGTTTGAGGAGGATGAGGATGGGGCGATGGTAACTAATCTATCAGGACTGACTGCATTGGTTAATAGTGATACCCTAAAGGCAGATAAAATATTTGTCATCACAGGAAATTCGTTTAAGCTGGATGCAAAACACAATGTGACAAATGGCGGAGAGGTAAGCTTCCGCCTGACGATAAAGCCGGAAGGCGGTGGGGCTGATGTGCTACATCCTTCTGACGACTGGAAGAAAGTAAATAACAATGAAAACTGGGTATTGGATTTAAACTCGGTTACAGAGGGAAAATACATTTTATCATATAAAGTTGGCACCACCACAACCACAGCAGATTTTTATGTAAGAACCGCTGCGCATGATTATGCTTGTGGTGTATGTGGTAGAAACCTACTACTTACCGATGAAAGTCTTAAAGAGATATTTCCAAACAGCAAGATAATTGCCAACGATCCTAATGTTCTTACTTATTTTAATGAGGCACTCAAGAAAGGCGGTTTCAGCACATGTTATTGTCAGGCCCATTTTCTTTCACAGGTTTATGAAGAAAGTGGGGGAATGAACGCTTCAGTTGAAGGTAGTAATTATGATACACCAGGAATTCTTACAACTTATAGAAAAAATAGCAACATAAAAGACATCTTTTTCAAACAAACTTTTTGGGATAATAAAATCTATCTTGAATACGCGTCAATTAGAATTTACGAAACTTCTCCTGATACTACAATTACAAAATATGAGGGTGAGGATTACAAAACGTTCAAATGGAATGATAACACAAAGGTTGATACTGTCAAAATCCCAACTTCATTTGCTCAAAAAAAATCAAGCGAATACAAAAAAAATAATTTAACCGAAGCAGAAAAAACGTCTCATGGAGCGAAACTTTTTAATCTTGTATATGCAAACAAAAACGGCAATGGCAATGAGGCAAGCGGAGACGGTAATACTTACAGGGGCCGCGGAGCAATTCAATTGACGGGGCGAGGAACCTATCGCGGAGTTTCAGACAAGTGTAATGAAGTATTTGGAACATCTTATAATTGGGAAACCGATTTTAGTCCATTAGAGAATGAGAATAAAGCCATAGTTTATTCTGTAGCCGGATTTTTTCTTTGGAAATTGGCTCTCTTTAATAAGAGCATGACTGCACTTGATACAAATAATGTTACAGCTGTAACTACACTTGTTAACGGGGGTTCAACAGGATTAGACACTAGGAAAAGTAAATTCAATACATATATACAAGGAAGATTAAACAACTGTAAAATTAAAAAATAGATGTGGCGCTATTATGTGTTTTTACTAGGTCTATGCACTATTGATAGTTGTGCATCAGCCCAGCATTCTGCTGAATGCAATAGAACATTACGGTACAATTTCCTAAAATCAAAGCTCGATTCTGGAATTTGTATTCCTAATGGATATCAAATTATGGAAATTTATGAAACAGACTTAAATGATGATGGTCTCACTGACAAAGTTTTGCGTTGGCAAAAAATTAAACTTTTGGATGGAGACACTATTTTCCATTCAATCTACACAAAGATGAATGATGGCACGTTGCGGCTATTTAAAAAGTTAGATAATTTAGAACCACTTTATTTCAATAACTATTTCTCAAAATCCGGGGAGACGTTTTATGATTCGATAAAATCAATATACTCATACCCCACTACCTCAGAGGTTGAATTCAATACAAAGACAATAAGTTTGAAGTTCTATATAGATGCTGCGACCGTTAAAAAGCTTTTCTTCACTTATTCAACTCAGGAGAAGACTTGGATTTTAACACGGGAAATCCAATGGTTCGCGCCTATGCAAAACAAAGAGGATTACAAACAGGATTATGATCGCGCATCGAAAACGCCAATGCGCATAGATGATTTTGATATGTTAAAGTATATCGGTTGGTAGAAGCCCCTCCGCCCTTGTTGGTGTTGCGCGTGAGCAGTAACGCGTAGGCTCACCAACAAGCGAGATGAACTCAAATAACAGGTGCTTTTATTTCCCTCGCCCTTGTTGGTGTTGCGCGTGAGCAGTAGCGCGTAGGCTCACCAACAAGCGAGATCAACTTAGATAACAAGTGCTTTCCCCCCCCTCTGGCGCAAGCGTCCCCACACTTATCTGGTTCAAGCGTCCCGCTTGGACCCCCTCAAATTTCCACTTGTGCCTTCTAGCTTACCAAACCGAAGATTTTGCAATAGAAATTTGTTGGGTGTAATTTTAAGCATGAGCAGAAAGTATAAATTTGGAGATAGCAGCGAACTGTATTTCATAAGCTTTGCCGTTATCAACTGGATTGATTTGTTTATCAGAAAAGAATACAAAGAAATTGTATTAGATAGTTGGCGTTTTTGCCAGCAGGAAAAGGGCCTTGAGATTTACGGCTGGTGCATCATGAGCAGCCACGTGCATATGATCGTGGGCACAACAGGCAGGCCACTGGAAAAGACGATTGGAGAGATGAAAAGTTTTACATCGCGCAATTTGCGAAAGGCGATAGAGAGCAACCCTGTCGAAAGTCGTAAAGAGTGGATGATGGAAATGATGAAGCAAGCTGGACTAAATAACAATAACAACAATGATTGGCAACTTTGGCAGCAACACAACCAGCCTATTGAATTAAGAAACCCTGAGATATTCCATCAAAAACTTCAGTACATACATGACAATCCGGTGGAGGCAGGATTTGTCGAAAAAGAGGAAGATTATTGGTACAGCAGTGCGCGTGATTTTAATGGACGAAAGGGCTTGATAGAATTGAGTTATATTGTTTGATGGAAGGCACAAGCGAGACGCTTGCGCCAGAGGGGGTTGAGTTTTGGGTGAATAGCTCAACAATAGATTTTACCCAATATTTGATAAGACCAAGGATAAAGTAAGGACATGAATTATTCAGAGGTAAAGAAAGAGCTAAAGAAAGAGTTTGAGGTTTTTCTAAAACCCTTAGGCTATAAGTCAAAAAGCGATCCGCAAGGTTGCGACTTTTTAACGGAAAAATTAAACTGCATTAATAGGATTGGTTATGGTGTAGCCAATTACATCGATGAGTTCAATACTTCGTGCTATTTGAAAATTAGTTTAATCCCAATCCAAAATATCGAAGGGGTAGTTTTTGATGAAAAAGGGATTTACGATACTCTTGGCACTGGAACAGCTTCTTACTTTAATGAACTCAACTACCGTTACAAAATCAAAACTTTAGAGGATATCAAGTTATGGGGTGTGATTGTAAGAAAGTTTTACCATGAATTTGCCATTCCTTTTTTTGAGAAATACAATTCGGTTGACGCGATAGATAAATTGCTGAATGAAAAACCATCCGAGAAGGTAATTTATTGTGATGATTTGGGCTGGCGGATTATTAAAGGTTTGATATCTGCCAAGCTGAACAATAATCCTAAGTACAATGAGCTACGAGATTATTACAGAAGCGAAGTCGAAAGCAAGTTCCAAGGCTACTTCATGTATGAGAAGTGCATGAAGGCGATTGATTTTTTAGACAAGCACACTAGAGAAGAACTTTTAAAAATAGCAGAGAGCTAGGCATAGCACCTGGCTTTCCTTCCACGCAGCGTTACCCGTTTCGGGAACTCTGCGTGAGTGGTAGCCGATACCTTCTTTGTCTTCGCAGAGTTACCCGTTTCGGGAACTCTGCGCGATAATGACCAACTAGGTTTAGCACAAGAAAAACAAAAGAGCTAAATTTAACCCAAACTATGCATTAGGAATGCATAGTTTGCCCAGGGGGTTGACGATCCGCCTGAGGCGGATGTCAAGGT